>JAJPHV010000062.1 GCA_021325095.1 Chloroflexota bacterium
ATGTGCTTGCATTATAGAGGAATTGGCACAACGATGGTATCTGTCGCCCGCTTTAGTACCCTTATAGTTCCGATAGAATTCGGTTAACGTTCCCCTTTTTGCCCATCATTTCGAGGAAAGATTCGGTTGGGCCGTAAGATTTTCCCTCTCTCGCGCCGTTTCCGGGTTCGTTCCATTCCAGAACAGCGCATATTTCTCGTTCAGACACAGGCCAAAGTTCATTTTCTCGAAGAATTCGCGGGAGGACGTGACGACGAGTATCTGGCGGATGTTACGGCGTTTGGCCTCGTCCACCGCCACGCGGACAAGCTGCTGGCCGTAGCCCTTGCCCCGGCAGTCGTGGCGCACCGCCAGCGAGCGTAGTTCGGCGATCTTCGAGCTGTACTGTTCCAGGCAGCAGCAGCCGACGACCTCACCGTTTTCCTCGATGACCCAGCAGGTATCGATCAGTTCCAGCAATTCCTGGTCGGTGCGCGGCAGCAGCTTGTCAAGGTTCGCGTTGATCAATTTCTGGATATTCGGGATGTCGGAGGGGGTCGCATTTCTGAGCATGGACGTTCCTGATCTCTGGACAAAAGTTGCAACATTACTATACCTGACTACGCCCATCCCTGCCCCCTATTCGCGGTTCCCAGGTCAATCCGCAGGGAATTTTTCTTGGGGGAGGCGCTCAAGGCGCGTTATGCTAGTAGCCATAGCGCTCTTTACCCAGAACAGGATACAGCCAGTTATGCCCGGAATGGCACAGCGCGTCGCTCAGTTTGGAACGACCATCTTTTCCGAGATCAATGCCCTGGCGCGGGAACACGGCGCAGTCAATCTCGGCCAGGGTGCGCCGGATTTCGACGGCCCGCCGCCCGTCCTGGCTGCTGCGGTCAGCGCCATCAACGGCCAGCTAAACCAGTACGCGCCGGGGCTGGGTATGCCCAGGCTGCGCGAGGCGGTGGCGCTGCACGCGGAACGGTTTTACGGCCAGCGACTTGACCCGGCGACAGAGGTGGCGATCACCGCTGGGGCTACCGAGGCCATGTTTGCCGCCATCCTGGGGCTGACTGACCCTGGCGACGAAGTGATCGTGTTTGAGCCGGTGTACGACAGCTACGTGCCGAATATGATCATGGCAGGCGTGACGCCACGCTACGTCACCCTGCGCGACCCGGACTGGACTTTCGACCCGGACGAACTGGCCGCAGCCTTTAACGAGCGAACGCGCGCGATCATCATCAACACGCCGCATAACCCGACGGGCAAAATCTACTCCCGCGACGAATTGCAGATCATCGCGGAATTGTGCCAGAAACACGACGTGATTGCCATCACCGACGAAGTGTACGAGCACATCACGTATGACGGCGCGACGCACAACCGCATGGCAACGCTGCCGGGCATGGCCGAGCGCACGCTCACGATCAGCAGCCTGGGCAAGACGTTCAGCGTGACGGGCTGGAAGATCGGCTGGGTGATGGGGCCGCGCGGGCTGGTGGAGGGCGTGAACGGCGCTCACCAGTTCATCACGTTTGCGGTGGCGTCGCCTTTGCAGGCGGCAGCGGCGGCGGCCCTGAGCCTGCCCTCAACCTATTTTGAAGAACTGCAAGCCACTTTCCAGGCCAAGCGCGACTTTCTGATGGGTGCGCTGAAAGCAGCGGGTTTCAAGGTGCTCAAACCGCAGGGTGCGTACTTCGTCATGATCGATTGGCGCGGCGCGAAAGGCGTTCCGGCCAGTGTCCAGGACGACGTACAGTTTGCGCGCTGGCTGATCACCGAGGTGGGTGTGGCGTGCATCCCGCCCAGTGCGTTCTATCGGGAAGCCGATAAGCACCTGGCGCATCACCTGGCACGTTTTGCCGTCTGCAAGAAGGACGAAACGCTGCAAGCGGCTGCAGAGCGGCTGCGACGGCTGGCATAAGCAGGGCAAAGCGAGCCGCAGGTGCGTGCTATTGTCCAGTTTGACGGGCATTGTTCTTCCCGGTACAATCTGGCTCAGTGAATTTGACACCCGGTGAAAAACGACAATTGAGGAGTCCCGACTATGACCGACGTTCAGCCCGGAAACGGTACGGCAGAACCAACACAGGATCGCACACTGACCGCACGGCGCGCCCTAGTGGTTGTGCTCTCTTTCGCACTGGGCGCGATTGTGGTGGCGCTTGGCATCATTTTCTACCTGAGAACTGGCCTGGACGCCACGTTCCCGATCAGCTCGGTGGAGGTTCCTCTGTGGCCTATCGCCACGCTGCCGATGGGCTTCTTCTTCATGATCTGGCTGGACTACTTCATGGGAACCAAGATCGTCGTTGACTGAATCGCACTCCGTCACGAACGAAAGGGCCGGACCTCCGGCTCTTTTTGTTTGCCCTCAGCGCACCCAGGTCATCAGGTGGGCGAACTGCGCCAGCGTGGTTGAGCCGTGCATTCGCACACGCCGCAGGCGCATCATATCGTCGGTATAGGCGAACGTCCCATCGGACGTGGTGAAGGCTGCGACGTACCCGGCTTCCTGTAATTCACGGATAGTGTTGTCGTCGTAGTAGCCGGACGGATAGCAGAAGAAGCGGGGCCGGATGCCTGTCATGGCCTCGATCCGCTGGCCCGGCGCAACGATCTGATCGACCAGCCAGTCGTGATCGCGGCCCTCCATGCTTTTGTGAGTGCGGCTGTGGTTCTGAATGGACATACCCGCCTTTGCCATCGTTTTGACCTGCTCCCAGGTCAGGTACTCGCTGCTGCCACTATCGATGAAACCGCTGACGACGAAAAACGTGCCCGTAAAGCCAAATTCCTTGAGGATGGGAAAAGCGTTGGTGTAGGCATCCCGGTAGCCATCGTCGAAGGTCAGCAGCACGGGATGGGCGGGCAGGCGTTTGCCCCTGGTCAGGGCCGCGTACAGGTCGTCGGGCGTAATGGTGGTGAAGCCTTTCTCCTTGAGCCAGGCCATCTGCTGTCGGAAGTTTGCTGGCGAGACCGAAAGATCGAGGCGCACGCTATCCGCTCCGGCGGGCGGCAGGCTGATGTAGTGGTACATCACGATGGGCACGCGCAAACGGCGCAGTGTGCCGTCTGGCACGCTCTCCGGCAATCCGGCGTTCGAGCGCGAAACACCAACCAGAAGAACCATACCGATGGCGAACAAGAGGATTACAATACTGCTCAGTTTCGGCTTCATACGATTCCCGGATTACTGTTAACAACTACGGATGGCACAACGATTTACCTCACCCCCGGCCCCCCTCTCCGCTGCGCGGAGAAGGGGAGCAGCAGCCGAGGGATTCGTTCCCGGCACGGTTCCGCGCTGGCTGTGGCGCAGCGTGTGGATCGCCCTGGGCAGCGTGATCGGGATCGGCGGGGTGTGCGTCGCGCTGCTGGCCGGCGGCCTGGCCGATCCGCCGCGCGCCGGGCCGCTCATCTGGGCCAAAGGGCCACTGACGACCCTTGCTGTCCCGTCCGATTATAGCATAACCGCCGAGCCGACTCTTTCACTGCCATCTACGCCTTACACGCTGGAAGTGACTGCCATGTTTTCCACCGACAGTGACCAGGCGGCACGGTGGGAAATCGTGTGGGATAACGACCCTGCACCGGGCGGCTTCCGAATCGCGCTTGACGGGTACGGATTTTTTGCAGTACCGCCCTCACGACCCGATTCGACGCCGTTTCTCCACATTCGTCCGCCCGGCCAGCCCAACCGCGTCGCACTGTCCGTCAGCGCAGACGGCCAGGGAATATTACGGATCAACGATGAAATTGCCTGGCGCGGCCCTGTGCCGGGAGCAGAACGTGCACACGTACAGGTCATCGGTGGGAAATCGTCGGTTTCCCACTTCACAATCCAGCACATCGCGCTGTACGCTCCGTTATCCCACACCTGATTTCCCAAGTTATCCCAAGTATCCCACGTGGGTTTGTGTGGGATTCCACCTGATCACCTGTTAAACAGGTGAAGAAAACAGGTGTAGCTTTCAGATAAATAATTCTGTTTCCGGTTTCCACGTTTTCGTCCGAAAGATGGACAAGAGAATAGCACATATGTTCTAATCAGTCAAGGGTGAAGTACGTCAAGGCGACCACCCAGAATGCAACCAACAGCCTGCCTCGGACAGGCCGAAAATTTAGATTCTGAGCGCAGATTCGCCTTGTCGCAAAGGTGGTCGGGGCGGGGTATAATTAATGAGTAAATTTTCATGAACACGTTCGCGGCGATTGCCCTGGTTGGGTTGGGATAACTTCTATGGATATTGGTACTGTCCGCCCGGTAAACATCGACGAGGAAATGAGGGGCAGCTACCTCGATTACGCGATGAGCGTGATCGTGGCGCGCGCCTTGCCCGATGCACGGGACGGCCTGAAACCCGTTCACCGCCGCATCCTGTACGCCATGTACGACATGGGTCTGCGCTCCAACACCGCTTACAAGAAGAGCGCGCGTATCGTGGGCGAGGTGCTGGGGAAATACCACCCGCACGGCGACTCAGCCGTCTACGACGCGATGGCCCGCATGGCGCAGGACTTCTCGATGCGTTACCCGCTGGTCGATGGTCAGGGCAACTTCGGTAGCATCGACGGCGACAGCCCGGCGGCCATGCGTTACACGGAAGCGCGGCTGGCCGTCATCGCCGAGGAAATGCTGGCCGATCTGAACATGGACACCGTCGATTGGACGGACAACTTCGACGGGACGCTGCAAGAGCCAGAAGTGCTGCCGGCCCGCCTGCCCAATTTGCTGCTCAACGGGGCCAGCGGTATCGCGGTGGGCATGGCGACCAATATCCCACCCCACAACCTGCGGGAAATCGCTGCCGCCGTCGCGTTCATGATCGACAACTATGATCGCCTGGACGACATCAGCGTGGACGAGTTGATGCAGTTCGTCATCGCGCCGGACTTCCCCACCGGTGCAGTGATCATCGGCGGCGAAGGGCTGCGCGAAGTGTACGCCACCGGGCGCGGGCGGTTGGTGGTGCGTGCGGCTGCCGAGATCGAGGAGATGAAGGGCGGCGAGCGCCACCGCATCGTCGTGACCGAAATCCCCTACCAGACCAACAAGGTCGCCACGATTGAACGGCTGGCGCAACTGGTCAAGGAAGGTCGCCTGGAAGCGATCAGCGACCTGCGCGACGAGTCGGATCGGCAGGGTCTGCGGATTGTGATTGAACTGAAGCGCAGTGCGCAGCCCAAGAAGGTGCTCAACCAGATTTACAAGTACACGCAGTTGCAGAGCACCTTCGGCGTGCAAATGCTGGCGCTGGTCGATGGCGAACCGCGCACCATCAGTCTGAAGCGAGCGCTGCAAATCTACATCGACCACCGGCGCGACGTGATCACACGACGCTCACGGTTCGAGCTTGAGCGGGCGCGGGCACGCGGCCACATCCTGGAAGGCTATTTGAAGGCGCTCGCCAATATCGACGACATTATCAATACTATCCGAGGGGCGCAGGATACGAACGATGCCCGCGAGCAGTTGATGATCCTGTTTGACCTGAGCGAAGCGCAGGCCCAGGCTATCCTCGACCTGCAACTGCGGCGCATTGCGGCGTTGGAACGGCTCAAGATCGAGGAAGAATACACGCAGGTGCAGGAGCAGATCGCCTACCTGGAAGACCTGCTGGCGCACGAGTACAAGATTCTGGCGCTGATCAAGGCCGACCTGAACGAAGTGGCCGAGAAATACGGCGACGAGCGGCGCACCCGCCTGGACTTTGAGACCGGCACGAGCTTCAACGAGTACGATCTGATCCGTGATGAGGAAGTGCTGATCTCGATCACGCAGCGGGGGTACATCAAGCGCACGCCGTCAGCGCTTTACCGGGCGCAGCATCGCGGCGGACGTGGCGTGACGGGCATGACGACCCGCGAAGAGGATGTGGTCGAACACCTGATGAGCGCCAACTCGCTCGACCACCTGCTGTTCTTCACCAACAAGGGCAAGGTCTACGCCGAGCGCAGCTTCCAGGTGCCGGATGCGGATCGCAATGGCAAGGGCACGCTCATCAACAGCATCCTGGCATTGGAGCCGGACGAAAAGATCACGGCGATGGCCCGCGTGGAGGATTTCGAGAGCGGCTATTTTGTGCTGTGCACGCGGCGGGCCAAGATCAAGCGCGTCCACATCTCCGAATTTGCTTCGGTGCGCTCCAACGGCCTGATTGCGATGGGGCTGGACGGCGACGATCAACTGCGGTGGGTCAAGCGCACTTCGGGCGAGGATCACATTATTCTGGTCACGGAGCAGGGGCAATCGATTCGCTTCCGCGAGAGCGAAGTGCGGGTGATGGGCCGCCCGGCCATCGGCGTGAATGCCATCCGGCTGCGGGAGGGCGACCACCTGGCCGGGCTGGACGTGATCAAACCGGGCGTGACATCGCTGCTCGTCGTCACGTCGAAGGGCTACGGCAAGCGCACGCCAATCACCGAATATCCGCTGCGGGGGCGGTTTGGCCTGGGGGTGCGGACGATTGCCATGAATGCCACCGAAAAACTGGGCACAATTGTCAGCGCCCACACCCTGCGCGACGACGACGACATCACCGTGATCACCCGCGATGGCATGGCGCTACGCACGCGCGCCAGCACGATCCGGCTGGTGGGGCGGGCCACACAGGGTGTGCGCGTGATCAACCTGGCGCGGCACGATCAGGTGGTCAGTGTGGCGGTAGTCGAGGGGTCGCCCGTCATGGATGAGATCGAAACGACGGAGCAAGAGGACAACGGCCATAACCCGGATGTGGAAAACGTCCTCGACTTGCCGTCCGAACTGGAGGTGGATGCCGAGGTCAGCCTCGCCGAAGACGAGGAAGAGGGCCTTGTCGGCGGGGAGGCTGAAGAGGCCCTGGATGGCGATTGGGAGGGTGAGGAGGGAGACGCCCTGGGCTAAAGCCGCAGGGCTGAGATTACGAAGTCGGCTGAAGCCGACTCATTGGTGGCTCCGATTGGATTGCCTTTAGCCCCGTCGGGGCTTTGTAATCTCAGCCCGGTGCTTCAGCGCCGGGCAAAGTTGATTCTGTAACGGCTGCCCCGGCGAGGTCAACAGTCGGTTAAGCGTCAGGAAGGCGTAAAGTTCGTTTACCACTTTTTTATAATAATGAGGATAAATGCCGCACGAGGTTGAGCTATGCCTGCTGATCCCCGCCTTGTACTGCTGGATGGGTTCTCGACCAGCCGCCAAGCGCTGCCCCTGGAAACTTTTCCGTTTACGATGGGCCGTGCCCGCGAATGCCACCTGGTGATCGACCACAGCCAGGTATCGCGGCTGCACGCTCGCCTGGAACTTGACCACGAGCAGATCGTGATCACGGACCTGAACAGCACCAACGGCACGTATATCAACGGCGAACGGCTGCCGCCTGGTGAACCACGACGGCTGCGGGCAGGAGATAAGGTTAATCTCGGTCAGGTGTGCACCGTCGAGTTCGACGATCCGGGCACAACGGTGCAGATGGCCCCGGTGCGGCTGCCGACGGTGGGGCTGGTGCTGGACGAAGACGGCGCACAGGTCACGGTCAATGGCACGCGGCTTGACCCGGCGCTCAGTCCAGGCCAGTTCATGCTGCTATCGCTGCTGGTCAAGAACGAAGGCCGAGTCGTCACCCGCGAGGATTTGCGCAAATACGTCTGGGGGCCGCACGAAGAAGTGACCGACCAGACGATTGACGCGCTGGTGAGCAGGCTCCGCAAGCGGCTGGAAGAAGCCGACCCCGAACACGAATATGTAATCACGCGGCGCGGCTTTGGCCTGATGTTCCGCAACCGCGAGGCCAAAGTCACGAGCCAGACTGCACCGTTTACGGGCGTCAAGACATAGATAAGCCCTCACCCCCAACCCCTCTCCCGCAGAGCGAGGGGCTTTTCCCCTTCCCCTTACAGGGGAAGGGCCAGGGGATGAGGGCTGCAACAGGCTACTCGCCCTTAACGAAGAGGTATTGGGGCTAATGGGCCTTTCGTGTTTATCTACGGCTGACCAATAAAAATGGGCGCTCACCGGAGCGCCCATGCGTTACCTGTTGGCGGTTAACTGACTAGAAACGGCTGCGATGCTCTCCGCCACCGCGATCCCCAAAGCCGCGATCCCCGCCCCGGTCTCCACGATCAGTGCGGCGCGGGCCGCGATCTTCGCGGGGGCGGGCCTCGCTAACCTGAATCTGGCGGTTGTTGAGGGTGTGGCCGTTGAACTGGCTGATCGCCTTCGAGGCTTCTTCTGGCGTATCCATTTCGACGAAGCCAAAGCCTTTGGAGCGCCCTGTCTCCCGATCCGTGATGACAGCGGCATCTGCCACCACGCCCACCTGCTCAAACAAGGCGCGCAGTTCTTCTTCTGTCACACTGTAGGGCAGATTGCCGACATATAACTTCTTGTTCATCGAAAAAATGCTCCTTAAAGCGGTTGTCTAGCTCAGGCGTGAGGTCGGCGGCAACTCTCGTGGGGGAGGAGTAGTATACGGGTCATCGACCCGGACACTGAGGACCGAACTCGAACCGTTGCAAAGTACATTACGACTGCATACTACTCCCAAGCGCGCAATCTTGTCAAGCGGCGGGAAATCGGCGGACTGAGCAATTACGGGCCGGCGTCTCAGGAAGCGAGTCTTTCCTCAGTCTTTTCGAGATTGCTCGGCTGGGATCAGCCGTTCGGGGACTTCGCCCGATTCCCCGACGGTATGGATTTTCAGGAAATTGGTATGACCGCCTGCGCCGAAGGGCACCCCGGCGATGATCACCAGCAGGTCACCATATTCGACCAGCCTGGCCTCGTAGGCGGTGGTGACGATCTTCTGGATCATCTCGTCGATGGTCTGGAACTCTGGAACCAGGATCGGCAAGACGCCCCAGACCAGCGCCATGCGTCGCAGGGTGGACTCGTTGGGCGTGACGCACAGGATGGGCGTCATGGGGCGGGCGCGCGCCACCTGCCGGGCCGTGTAGCCCGTCCAGGTCGTGGTGACGATCATCTTGGCGTTGAGTTCTTCGGCGATCTGGCTGGCGGCGTGGCTGGTCGCGTCCGAAATGATTTCGTAGCCCTTGACGTTGAACTGGCGCTGGCTGAAATTCTGGTGCGCATCGACCTTGAGGTGCGCTTCGGCGATGGAGGCAATGGTCGCCATCGTCTCGACGGCGATGACCGGGTATTTGCCTGCGGCGGTTTCGCCGGAGAGCATGACTGCATCGGAACCGTCGAAGATGGCGTTGGCGACGTCGCTGGCCTCGGCGCGCGTGGGGCGCGGGCTGACGATCATCGAGTTCAACATCTGGGTGGCGGTGATGACGGGCTTGCCAACGGCATTGCAGCGCCGGATGATTTCCTTCTGGTGGATGGGCACAGCTTCGGCGGGAGTCTCCACGCCCAGGTCGCCGCGGGCCACCATAATGCCATCCGAGGCTTCCAGCACATCCGCGAAAGCATCCAGCGCTTCTTTCTTTTCGATCTTGGCGATGAGCGCGGCGTCGCCTTCCAGGTGGCGGCACAGCCAGCGCAATTCGCGCATATCGTCCCCACTGCGCACGAAGGACATGGCAATGTAATCGACCTTTTCCTTGAGGGCGAACTCCACGTCGGCCCGGTCTTTCTCGGTGATAGCGGAGAGCGTCAGGTGCGATTCGGGCGCGCTGACGCCCTTGCGCGAACTGAGCGGCCCGCCCACGACGACCTCGCAGTACAAGTCGTCAAGCTGCTTGCTGATGACTTTGAATTCTAGCTGTCCGTCGTCCAGCAGCAGCCGGTGTCCGGCCTTCACATCCTTGACGAATTCGGGGTGGGGCAGTGGGAAGACCATGTCCGTACCATCTGCGGGGCGCGTAGTCAGCGTCAGCCTGTCGCCCTTTTTGAGCGTGACCGGCTCGTTGGCGATCTTGCCGAGGCGAATCTTGGGGCCTTGCAGGTCGGCCAGGATGGCAACGACGGCATCTTCCTCTTCGGCAATGCGGCGGATGGTACGGATATTGCGGGCGTGCGTCTCGTATTCGCCGTGACTGAAGTTGATGCGGGCCACGTCCATCCCGGCCCGAATCATCTCGCGCAGCACGTCTTCATCGGAGGAGGCCGGCCCAATCGTGCACACAATTTTGGTGCGTTTAACGTCAAATTTCCTGACCAAAGATCAATCCCCCGTCGGCAACCATGATGACCTCGCCCCCTGGCCCCCCTCTCCAACAGGAGAGGGGGAACCAGGCGGCAACTGATTCCGTATTGTACTCCGTTCTCGGTGAAGCGGAGAGGGGTGGGACGAGGTCAAGTTCTTCTAGCGCTGCAAATGGGCAAAGGCGTTCCAGCCTGCGTAGCGGGCCGCTTCGCCCAGTTCTTCCTCGATGCGCAGCAGTTGATTATACTTTGCCACGCGATCCGAACGAGCCGGTGCACCTGTCTTGATCTGCCCGGCGTTCATGCCAACGACCAGATCGGCGATGGTGCTGTCTTCGGTTTCGCCGCTGCGGTGGCTGACGACCACCGTCCAACCGGCGCGCATACTCATCTGCGCGGCAGCGATGGCTTCCGTCAGCGTACCAATCTGGTTGACCTTGCAGAGCAGGCTGTTGGCGGATTTCTCACGGATGGCGCGCTGGATGTACTCCACGTTGGTCACAACCAGGTCATCGGCGACAATCTGGACCCTCTTGCCGATCCGTTCGGTGAGCAGCGGCCAGTGCGCCCAGTCGTCCTCGGCCAGCCCGTCTTCGAGGGAAATGATCGGGTATTTCTCAACCCACCCGGCCCAGAGATCGATCAGTTCTTGGGAAGACAGGCTGCGCTTCTCGCGGGCCAAGACATACTTGCCATCCTTGTAGAATTCGCTGGCTGCCGGGTCAATTGCCAGCATGACCTGCTCGCCGGCGCGGTAGCCCGCCTTCTGGATGGCTTCCAAAATGAACTCGATAGCCTCTTCGTTGCGTTTCAGGTCGCTCGGCGCAAAGCCGCCCTCGTCGCCCACTGTCGTGGCCTTGCCTTTGTCGTGCAGCACCTTCTTGAGGGCCTGGTAAATTTCCACACCCCAACGCAGCCCTTCCGCGAAGGTTTCCGCGCCAACGGGCATGACCAGGAACTCCTGAAAGTCAGTGCTGTTCTCGGCGTGCTTGCCGCCATTCAGGATGTTCATCATCGGCACGGGCAGGACGTGAGCATAGACGCCACCCAGGTACTTGTAGAGCGGCATTTGCAGGCTGTCCGCCGCCGCCCTGGCGACGGCCAGCGACACACCCAGGATGGCGTTCGCGCCCAGGTTGGATTTGGTGGGCGTGCCGTCCAGCTCGATCATGGCGTCGTCGATGCCCTTCTGATCGAGCGCATCCATGCCGATGATCGCCTCGGCAATCGTTTCGTTGACGGCTTCGACGGCTTTCAGGACTCCCTTACCGCCATAGCGCTTCTTGTCGTTGTCGCGCAGTTCGAGTGCTTCACGCTGCCCCGTGCTGGCGCCGCTCGGCACGATGGCCCGCCCCACACCGCCATCGAGCAGCGAGACCTCCACCTCGACAGTCGGGTTGCCACGCGAGTCCAGGACTTCGCGCCCAAGAATTGAATCAATAATCAGCATTATGTTCTCCTTGTTGAGACCACATTCCGTAATCGACGATATAACGCCGGAGCGTTTCAATCTGCGTACAATGGTCTGCCTCGTGTTCCAGAAGTCTGGCGATATGAGTTGCGGTTGACCTCACCCCTGCCCCCCTCTCCAACTGGCGAGGGGGAATCGGTTGGCGTGGCTATGAATTTGTTCCCCTCTCTGCTTGCGGAGAGGGGTGAGGTTCGATGCAACATGAGTGGACTACAGCCCCATGTCCGCGAACAGGCCCTTCCAGTCGAAGTGGGCGTCCAGCATGGCCTGGAAGCGATTCATCTTTTCGGGCAGGTTAAGCCGGGTTTTGCCAAAGACCCGCTCGACGGCCTCCACCGTCTCCATCGTATTGCCCGGCACAACCAGGACGGCCACGCCCAGTTCTTCGGCGCGCTTAACGACGGTAGAACTCGGCTGCAAATTGCCGGTCAGGATGAGCGCGACGGTGGACGTTTCGAGCGCGGCGGCCTGGATGTCGGCACGATCACCGCCGGTGATGACGGCTTTGTTCAGGGTGCGGCGGAAGCGTGGCAAAGCCGACTCGACGCTCATCGCGCCAACGGACAGGTTTTCGACCAGCGCGTCGGTGCGGTTGGCCCCGGTGAGCACTTTCGCGCTCAGGGTTTGCATCAGTTCGCCGACGCTGATCGCCATCAATTCCTGCTGGTGCGGCAGCACACCGTACACCTTGATGCCGTGCTTTTGCAGGTAGGGCACGACCTGGCCTCTGGTCTGTTCCATCATCTCGGCAGGGACGCTGTTGATGACCACCCCCAGCAACCGCTCCTTCATACGGAACTGCAAAGCCAGGATGTCGTCGATCAGCATCAGGCCGCTCCGGTAACGGACGACGCCGAGCGTGGGCAGTTCGAGAGTTTCGGCCATCATGGTCGTGTTCAGGCCAATGGCGTAGCCCTCGCGCATACTGGCCCCGCCCTCGACCAGCAGCACATCCTTGCCCTGGCCGATGCGCTGGTAGGCGTCCTTGATCTCCTTGACGAAATCGCGCGTGCTGCTGCCGCTGATCAAGCTCTGGAACAGGGCTTCGTCGATGATCACGGGCGACAATTCCCAGGCCGGGGTGTCAATGCCGAGCATGCGGCGGACGAAGACCACATCCTCGTCGGCCAGACGCCCCTCAGCCATATACGGCTGTGTACTGACGGGCTTGAAATAGCCGACCTTGTGCCCGGCGGCTTGCAGCTTCAGGCCGATGCCCAGGGCCAGCGCCGTCTTGCCCGAAAAAGTGACCACCGCCGTGATGTATAGTTTTTGCATAGCTCACACTGCTTCCTGTAGCACCCGTTCTCACTTCGCGGAAAGCACCAGGCGCATATCCAATGAATTTGCGCCCCGGCCCTGTTCGTAGACCATCAAGGGGTTGATGTCCAGTTCGACAATGTTGGGAAAATCGGTGACAAGCTGACTGATACGCAGCAGGGCGTCCACGATGGCGTCTTTGTCGAGCGGCTTCTGACCACGCACGCCCTCGATCAGCGCGTGCGAGCGGATCTCGCCCAGCATCGCCATCGCCTCGGTTCGGTCAAAGGGCGCAACGCGGAACGTCACGTCCTTGAGCGCTTCGACATAGATGCCACCCAGACCAAACGTGACCAGCGGCCCAAACTGCGGGTCACGGCTCATGCCGATCAGGATTTCCGTGCCCTGCGGAACCATTTCCTGCACCAGACAGCCCCAGATGCGGGCATCGGGCACGTAGCGCTGCGCCCGGTACACGATCAGGTCGAAGGCATCCCGCACGTCGGTGGCCGTTTGCAGGCCGACGCGCACGCCACCTACGTCGGTCTTGTGTAGGATGTCCGGGCTGGCGATCTTCAGCACGACGGGGTAGCCGATGCGGTCAGCGAGGGCCACCGCCTCGTCCGCCGTCGCGGCCAGTTCGCTGGCCGGAATGCGCATCCGGTAGGCTTTCAGGATTTCGCGGCTCTCGGCGTCGCCGATGGCAACACGCCCTTCTTCGCGCACCTTGCGGAAAATCTGCCGCACTTTGTCCGTATCCACGTCAAAGCGCTCGATCTTCGGATCGGGCTGGGCGCGCAGTTGGCGGTAATCGCGCATGGCGGCGAAGGCTTTGGCGGCACGTTCCGGGAAGGGGTAATTGGGCACGCCGTGTTCGGCCAGAATTTGCACGCCCGTCTCGATGCGGAACTCGCCCATCATGCAGCCCAGAATGGGTTTGGCGCTCTGCTGCGCCATTTCGCCGATGGCGCGCGCCGTCGCCTCGATCTCGGTCATGGCCTGCGGCGTGACGATCACGATCAGGCCATCCACATTCGGGTCGCCAGCCACGTGCTGAAGGGCGAAACGATAGCGATCTGCCATCGCGTCGCCAAGCACGTCCACCGGGTTGGCGGCGCTGGCGGCGTCCGGCAGGAATGCTTGCAGTTGGCGCGTCGTTTCGGTTTCCAGCCGGGCCAGCGACAGGCCCGCGCGCTCCAGCGCATCGGTGCAGAGGATGCCCGGCCCGCCCGCATTGGTGATAATGGCAATCCGATCCCCGTTCAGCAGGGGCTGGTAGGCAAAGCCGAGTGCATAGTCGAACAGGTCTTGCATGGTTTCGGCACGCAGCACGCCCGACTGCCGGAAGGCCGCCGCGTAAGCCTGCTCCGACCCGGCCAGCGACCCGGTATGGCTGGACACAGCCCGCGACCCCGCCGAGGTGACGCCGCTCTTGACGATGACGACGGGCTTCTGGCGGCTGACACGGCGAGCTACCTCCATAAAGCGCTGGCCGTCGGGCAGCCCTTCGATGTAGGCCAGGATGACGCGCGTGTTGGGATCGTCCACCCAGGCGTCCATCAGGTCGATCTCGGACACGTCGGCCTTGTTGCCCAGGCTGACGAATTTGCTGAAGCCAATGCGCGAACCGGCCAGGCTCCAATCCAGGATAGCTGTGCCCAGCGCGCCCGACTGCGACATAAAGCCAATTGGCCCCTGCGGAGGCGTCCCGGCAGCAAAGGTGACATTCATGGGCGTGAAGGTGTCGATCACGCCCAGGCAATTGGGACCGATCAGCCGGATGTTGTACTGCTTTGCCAGCTTTATGACCTCGACCTCACGGTTCATGCCCTCAATGCCCGCCTCGCGGAACCCGGCGCTGATGACGACCACCGAGGGCACGCCCTTCTCGCCGCAATCCTGGATCGAAGCCGGTACGAGCGGGTAGGGGATGACGATCACCGCCAGATCGGGCGTTTCGGGCAGGGCAGAAACCGAGGGATAGACGGGCAGGCCCAGAATCTCGCCGCCTTTGGGGTTGATCGGGTACAGTTTGCCCGGATAACCACTGTCGAGGGCGTTTTTCAGGATGATGTGGCCGAGTTTGTCCAGGCTGGCACTGGCGCCGACGATGGCGACGGATTTCGGCGCGAAAAACGTGTCAAGCATTCGGCATCCTTTCAAGCGCGCGCAACCAGGGAGAGGTGCAGCGCGTCGGGGATGGAGCGTGAGCCGTTGGCGTCACGGAAGGCACGCACCGAGAGGACTCTGGTCATCAATTCGCCTGTCGCGCCATGAGTGATTTCGTGCAGCCAGGCGGCGCGATCCCGGCCCACCTGTGCCAGCCGGGTGGTCACGCAGATCGGATCATCGTCGTGGGCGCTCTGAACGTACTCGATCTCGTCGGCGATAGGGATGATGCTGAAATCGCTGCTGGCGAGGCGCTGCGGCGGCCAGCCTGCTGCCCTGAGTGCATCGGCTAGCGCCTGATCGGCCCAGGCCAGGTAGGTCCCATTGTTGACGTGGCCGAGCGAATCCAGGTCACGCCGTTCGACGCGCCGCTGGCTGGTGTGGACGACGGGCTGCTCAACCGTCACCGGGTCGATCACCCGCGAGTCCAGGTCTTCCTGGATGTTATCCGGCGCGAAATCCAGGATGACCTGGTCGGGGAGGCGCTGCGGCTGCAAGGTCTGGGCGTCCAGAAACGCCCAGTTGCCACGTGCACGCAGCACGCGCTGGCCGTCCCTGACCCGGCGCAGGTCATACTCACGGTGCGACTGCACACGGCGGAAATCGGAGACCCAGGTGCTCAGTTCCAACTGTTCGCCCATCGTGACCGGGGTGAAGTAGCGCACGTTCATGGTGCGCAGCACCCAGATACGGTTATGGGCGTTGTACCAGGCCGGGGTATAGCCCGCCGCAGCGCTGGCGTTCCAGGCCACTTCTTCGAGATAATTCAGGTAGGTGGATGGCCTGACCCAGCCACTTGTATCCAGCTCATAACTGCGCACTTCAAACCGCCACGTATAAATCCTGGGCATGATTTCTGTTCCAGGCCAGAGTCCACTAAGACGCGCTGATTATAGCGCCGGGACGTCCAGAGACCACGAAAGACTGAACATTTCAGCGGTGACGATTGTCACGCCCCTTTGATCTCGCGGTATTCCCGTTTGTTGATCAGCCCCACTTCGAGCGCAGCGTCCAGATTGCGGCGCACCCACGTGTTCAGGGCGCGGATTGCCAGGTGATCGGGCGGGTAGGTCTCGACCAGGGATTTGACCCAATCGACGACCTCCGGCTCATGCGGGATGAGGATTTGCAGGTACTCGACGCCGGCTGAGAGGAAGTACTGTGAAGCCTCGTCGTCTTCGCCGACCAGCGAGACCATCCGATCCAGCACGGTGCGCCAGTCGCGCACGTCGTAGAGCAACGCCAGCAGCCGCAGGGCATGGTACGACACGATCTGATCCACGTCGTGGATGAGCTTGCGGGCCGAGTCCGCGATTCCGGCGGGCAGGCCGCGCCGCGAGGAACGCCCCAGGTCGCTCAACAGGTTGTATTTGACGGCGGGGATCTCCGTCGGGATCAGCAAGACCTGGTTGACCAGCGAGGATGCTTCGTCGTAGTAGCCATCGAGCATGGCAAACAGAATCTGGAACTGCTCGGCAGCGTAAGCGCGCATGGCGTCGTCGGGGTGGCGCAGCAGCGTGAGCATCAGCCGGTGGTTGCGGCGCTGCGCGGCGACTTCCAGCACGTCGAGCGGGTACTGGGCACGTGACCGGACGTGCTGCCGGAGCCAGTGCTCGGCGGCCAGGCCCTCGATGTGCTCGGTGGGCATCACATCGTTGAGGTGAGCGTTCCGGGCCTCGCGCAGCACTTCACGCAGGAAAACGTCCGGCTCGTTTCTGGCCCGATTGGACTTGAGCGCCTGCCGTGAAATGTTGCTCAACTTGTCGAGAATTTCTGACGGGTACATGCGCCTCTCAATGCAGCAATTAGGGCAACAATTCGATCAGCCAGGGAACCCTTGCGGAGCGAATTCCCGGCGGGAATTTTACCTCGATTCGTGACGTGAGTAGCGGGTTGGTGAATTTCGCCAGGGCGCACCTGCGCCCTCAGTCAACTCAGAAGGGAGAATAATTCGACGACGCCGAGAATCTCATCGGTTGTGAAGGGTTTGACCAGGTAAGCATCGGCGTGGAGCGCTTTTGCCTTCTCGCCCTGCTCGCGCGTCGCCGAGGTGACGATGACCGGGATTTCGTCCAGTTCGGGGTCGGCATTCAGCCATTTCGCCACGTCCCAGCCGTTGACCACCGGCATGGATAGATCAAGAATGACCATACTTGGAAAGTCGCGGGTTTGCTTGGCCTCTGCCAGCCTGTCCAGGGCGGCCTGCCCATCGGGGCAGGTCTGGACTTCAAAGCCCTCTTCACGTAACACGATGCTGAGAAGGGCGCGCAGTTCGTTGTCATCTTCCACAATCAGGATTCGCTGCGGCAAGGGGCGGCCTCCTTCTACTCGTTGAACAATTCGCCGACACTACGGCCTTCATGGGCGCGCAAGATCACTTCAGCGATCAGGGGAGCCACACTCAGGACGCGCATGTTGGGCAATCTTTTGCTTTCCGGCACGGGCAGGGTATTCGTCGTCACAATCTCCTTGATGTTGGCTTCGCGCAGGCGTTCCACCGCCGGGCCGCTGAGGACAGGATGCGTAAAGGCTACGTAGACATCCCGCGCCCCCTGCTCGCGGACGGTGTTGACGGCATTGACGACGCTGCCCGCCGTATCACATTCGTCGTCGATAATGATCACGTCCATGCCCCGCACGTCGCCGATCAGGCTCATCACCTGGCTGCCGCCCCGGTTGCCGGTACGCCGCTTCTCAACGAAGGCCAGCGGCATATTGAGCTTTTCCGCGTAGTTGCGGCCCTTTTTGGCGAAGCCCAGGTCCGCCGTGACCACAACGGCATTCTCAAGCTGCTTTTCCAGGAAGTAATCGCCGATCAGATGGAAGGTGGTCAAGACATCGCCGGGGATACTGAAAAAACCTTGAATCTGTCCGGCGTGCAGGTCCAGGGTGATATACCGATCCGCCCCGGCAACCTGAATCATGTCGGCCAGCAGGCGGGCCGTGATGGGCACGCGGGGCTGATCTTTCTTGTCGCTGCGCCCGTAGCTGAAATAGGGGATCACCGCCGTGATGCGCCCTGCCGAGTCGCGCTTGAGCGTATCCAGTGTGATCAACAATTCCATAATGTTGTCACTGACGGGGGAGGCCATTGTCTGGATCAAGTAGACATCCTGCCCACGCACCGAGCTTTGGAGCCGCACGAAAATATTCTCGTTGGAAAAGCGCTGAACGTCCTGCGTGCTGAGTTCCATGTTGAGGTATGCAGCGACTTCCTGGCCCAGTTCCCGGGATGCCGAACCCGCATAGAGTTTGACTGCTCCATATTGACCTGGAATCGGATTGATCGCGTTGTCATGATAGACATATTTCGTTCCGGGGACTTTCCGCTGCTGAGTCATCGTGATCCTCTCGATTTAAGGCCGGGGTATGGCGAGCGCTGGTCTCTGGCTGATCGTGAGATATCCGGCGGCTTCTGTACATTTTGAGTGTACCGCGAAATGCAAGGAGTCGTGAAGGGCGATTTTGTTCTGCTGCTGACCCAATCCCAAGTCTGTCTAGTCGGCACTCTGTGCATTATATATAATATATAGAATGGACGGTTTACTAAAACGCCATAAGATGATCCGTTCCGAGTTGAGCGAACACAAACAGTTGCAAGACCTTGTCGTCGAGCGGCTACGCGCTCAGATTTCGGCAGGCAAACTCCTGCCGGGCGAATGGCTGCGCCAGGAGCGCCTGGCCGCCGAGCTTGGCACGAGCTACACACCCATCCGCGAGGCGCTCAAGCAGTTGGAGGCCGAAGGGCTGGTCGAGCACGTGCCCTATCGTGGGGCGCGCGTCGTGCAGTTCAGCGCTGACGACGTAGAGGACATCTACACGATCCGCAGTGTGCTGGAAGGGTTAGCGGCGGCCAGCGCTGCCGGGCGCCTGACCGGCGAGCAGTTGGCCGAGCTATGTGCGCTGCACGAGCAGATGAGCGCACATCCCGGCGATATCGAACGGGTGCGGGAGTGGAACCGCCGGTTTCACCAGATCATCATCGAGGCTTCGGGCCGCACCTACCTGATCCGCACCCTGAAAGCGGTGTGGATGTGGTCGCCCGCCATGTTATGGAGCCAGTTTGCCCACGTGCCCGGAATGCCGGACGACGAGCGCGCCGAAGAGGACAACGCCGAACACGCGGAAATCCTGCGGGCCTTGGAAGCCCACGACTCGGAGGCAGCCGAACGAGCCATGCGCCAGCATATCGAGCAAGCGTGGCGAGCGTTGGTCAAGCACATCAAGGGGTAAGTGCCTTGTCGGAAGAACGGGCGAAGGGGCCGCGTGTGGCCCGCATCATTGGCGTGCCGATGGACCTGGGCCAGCAGCGGCGCGGCGTGGATATGGGGCCGAGTGCGGTGCGCTACGCGGGGCTGCAAGAACGGCTGAAGGGTCTGGGCTACACCGTCCGCGACGGCGGCAACATTGCCGTGCCGGTGGTCGAAGAGATCGACCAGCCATACGCCCCCGACGCACATCGCGCGCGCCACCTGGGGGCGGTGGTGGCGGCCTGCCAGTCCATCTACGAGCAAATGAAGTGCTGCTCGCAGGAACATGAATTTGCTATCTTTCTGGGCGGCGATCACAGCATCAGCGTGGGGAGCGTGGCGGGCCTGGATGGGCGCGGCCCTGTCGGGGTGATCTGGGTGGACGCGCACGCCGACTTCAACACGCCGGAAACCTCGCCGTCGGGCAACGTACACGGCATGTCGGTGGCAGCGCTGCTGGGCGACGGACCGCGCGCCCTGGTCGATATCGGCTATCCCGGCCCCAAATTGCAGCCGTCGCAGGTGGTCATGATCGGCATCCGCAACCTGGATGCCGAAGAGCGTCGCAGACTGGCGCGGAGCCGAATATCGGTGTTCACGATGACCGACATCGACGAGCAGGGCATGGCGGCCATCACGCGGCAGGCCCTCAGCCGCCTGAGCCACCTCGATTCGATTCACGTCAGCCTGGACATGGACGCGCTTGATCCCGACTATGCGCCCGGCGTCGGCACGCCTGTGCCCGGCGGCCTGACCTACCGCGAGGCCCATCTGCTGATGGAACTGCTGGCGACATCCGGCAAGGTGCGTTCGATGGACATCGTAGAGATCAACCCGATCCTCGATCACAGCAACCGGACGGCAGCGCTGGCGGTGGAACTGGCAGCGAGCCTGCTTGGGCAGCGGATATTTTAGCGGCGTATTGTTCCTGACATTCCTCATCGATCCCGACTGACAATCCTCCGGTTCATCCAAAATCCTCTTGCAATCTGGGATAGCAGTGGTATACTCTTCATATATACCCCGCCCCCCAGGGGGAGGGATAGGGAGAAAGATATGGATCACGGGGATAAGGCCGCCACTGTCAACCGGCTGAAGAGCATTGCCGGGCATGTCAACGGCATCGCGGCGATGGTCGAGCAGGATCGGTACTGCATCGACGTCATCAAGCAGATACAGGCTGCCGAGGCAGCGCTGGCAAAGGTCAGCCAGATCATCCTGGACAAGCACCTGCACACGTGCCTGACGACGGCGGTGCGCGGCGATGACCCCGACGAGCGCGAGCGCGTGCTGGCGGAAATCAGCGACGTATTTTCGGTCACGAACCGATAGAGGAGACGAAGGCATGGAAACCAGAACGTTTACCGTCCCCAACATCAGCTGTGGGCACTGCGTCCACACCATCGAAAGCGAGTTGGGTGAGCTAAAGGGTGTCCAGGAGGTCAAGGCTGACCAGCAGACCAAGAAAGTCACCGTCAAATGGGACGATCCGGCCAACTGGGGCGAAATCGAGAAAGTGCTGACGGAGATCAATTACCCGCCCGCCAAAGCCTAGCGACAGACCGCAGCCCCGACTCCACAGCCGGGGCTGTTTTTTCGGGGGAGCGAATCGATGCAGAAACAAGAGAGCCTGCCTATCATCGGCATGACCTGCGCCAACTGCGCCGCCACCATTGAGCGCAACGTGCGCAAGCTGCCCGGTATCCAGGAGGCCAACGTCAACCTGGCGAATGAGCGGCTGACGGTGGCTTATGACCCAAGCGTATTGACGCACGACGACATTGTGGCACGGGTGCGCAAGGCTGGCTACGACGTGCCGGAAGTAACCGCCAGTGAAGAACTGGAAGACGCGGAGGCCAAAGCCCGCCAGGCCGAGATCGCGCACCAGTGGCGTCGCCTGATCGTTGGGGCGGTCTTCACCATTCCGCTGCTGGCCCTGAGCATGGCCCGTGACCTGGGCGTACTGGGCAGTTGGGCCAGCGCACCCTGGTTCAATTATCTGTTGTGGGCGCTGGCGACCCCGGTGCAGTTTTATGTCGGGTGGGATTATTACGTCGGCGCGTACCGTTCGATCCGTGCGGGCAGCGCCAACATGGACGTACTGGTGGCGCTCGGATCGTCCACCGCGTATCTATATAGCATCCCCGTGACGCTCGGCCTGCTGGGAAATACGATGGAGGGCATGGGCAGCGGTTATCACGTGTACTTCGAGACCGCCGCCGTCATCATCACGCTGATTGTGCTGGGCAAGCTGCTTGAGGTGCGCGCCAAAGGCCAGACCAGTGCCGCCATCAAAAAACTGATGGGGATGCGCGCTAAAACGGCCCGTGTGGTGCGGAACGGCGTTGAAGCCGATATTCCGGTGGAGCAGGTGATGGTCGGCGACGTGATCATTGTCCGGCCCGGCGAGAAAATCCCGGTGGATGGCATGGTGCTGGAAGGGTCAACAACCATTGACCAGAGCATGATCACGGGTGAGAGCCTGCCTATCGAACGCGGCGTGGGTGACGAAGTGATCGGCGCGACGCTGAACAAGCAGGGCCTGATCAAGTTCCAGGCAACCCACGTGGGCCGTGAGACGGCACTGGCGCAGATCATCCGGCTTGTGGAGCAGGCGCAGGGGTCGAAAGCGCCCATTCAACGCCTGGTGGACAAGGTGGCGGCGGTCTTTGTGCCTGCCGTGATCGCCATCGCGGTATTGACCTTTGCTCTCTGGATGCTCGGCGGAAACGACTTCACGACCAGCATGATCCGCATGGTTGCGGTGCTGGTCATCGCCTGCCCGTGCGCGATGGGATTGGCGACCCCGACGGCGATCATGGTCGGCGTCGGCAAGGGCGCGGAGAACGGCATCCTGTTCAAGAACAGCGAGGCGCTGGAACAGGCGCTGCGCATCAACGCGGTGGTGCTGGATAAGACCGGTACGGTGACGCGCGGCGAACCAACCGTGACAGACGTGATTGCCAGCAAAACGTGGGCAGGTGGTGAGCGCCCAAGCGACAGGCTGCTGCAACTGGCTGCCTCGGCAGAGCGTGGCAGCGAGCACCCGCTGGGCGCGGCAGTGGTGCGCGCGGCTCAGGAAGCCAGCCTGAAATTGAGCGAACCGACGCGCTTCGAGGCGATCTCCGGGCACGGCATTCGCGCCCAGGTGAACGGCAGCAACCTGCTCATCGGCAGCCGGCGGTTGATGATCGAGCAGCACATCCACCTGAACGGGCTGGAGCCGGACGCGGATCGGCTGCAAAGCGAAGCCAAGACCGCTTTGTGGGTGGCCGTTGATCAGCAGGCGGTGGGGCTGGTGGCCGTCGCCGATACCGTCAAAGACGGTTCGGCGGAAGCAGTGCGCCAGATGCACGCGCTTGGTTTGCAGGTGATCATGATCACGGGCGACAATGCGGCGACGGCCAACGCCATCGCCAGGGAAGTCGGCATTGATCGCGTCATGGCCGACGTGCTGCCTGCGGATAAGGCCGAAGCCGTCAAGCGCTTGCAGGCCGAGGGGCTGGTGGTAGCGATGGTCGGGGACGGCATCAACGACTCACCGGCGCTGGCCCAGGCCGACGTGGGGATCGCCATCGGCACAGGCACGGACGTGGCCATGGAAGCCGCCGACGTGACATTGATGAGCGGTGACCTGCGCGGCGTCCCGCGCGCTATCTGGCTCTCGCGGGCAACGATGAACACGATCCGGCAAAACCTGGTGTGGGCGTTCGGCTACAACGTGGCGCTGATTCCGATTGCGATGGGCGTGCTGGCGGCGCTGAACTGGGGGCCGGAGTTCTTGCGGCAGTTGAACCCGATGCTGGCCGCCTTTGCGATGGCCTTCAGCAGTGTGAGTGTCGTAGTAAATTCTTTGAAATTAGGAAAGCCATCGACTCTGCGGCTGACGGATTCCGTTCAGCGTACTCAATGAAGGCTTCATTGTCCTCCATTGGTCTCGGGCCTGGGACTTTGAATTCCTTGCCGCGCAGGGCGGTTATTTTCTGACACAAGCCTTGCCAACTGCAATGGGGCAGTGCAGCAGCAATATCGGGTTGCCCTGCCCCTTTGTCAAGTCGTGCTTCTTCCTGTCCAATTAGCTGACCGCACTACACGCCCTCCCTTTTTACAGAAGTTTACAGACATCACCCGCCAAGCTGAACTATGCGGCTCTTTTCGATGTGGATTTGTCCAGAAGTGTCACACTCTTTTGTGCCTGTCCGTCTATATTGATGGTACGGCAAGTGAGTACTGAAAGGGAGATATGAGCGATGGACGCTCGCATTAGGTATGCGCAGGTTGATCCGGAAGTGATCAAGACACTGCATGGTCTGGAACAGTACGTGAAGAAAAGTGGCCTTGAGCAGTCGCTACTTGATCTGGTCGTGCTGCGCGCTTCACAGATCAATCGCTGTGCTTACTGTATCGACATGCACTTTAAGGACGCACGGGCCAGTGGCGAGACCGAGCAGCGGCTCTACAGCCTGGATGCCTGGCGTGAAGCGCCATTCTATAGCGACCGTGAACGGGCTGCCCTGGCCTGGACTGAGGCGGTGACACTTCTCACCGAAGGCTTTGTGCCAGATGAGGTTTATGAACAGGCGCGGCAGCAGTTTAGCGAAGCCGAACTGGTCAGCCTGACGATGGCGGTTATCAGCATCAATAGCTGGAATCGCCTTAATGTCAGCTTCCGCACGGTCCCAGGGAACTATCAATCTCAACGCAGGCCCACGCCCACCCTGGATGCTGTGTCCGCCAACAGTTAGGTGAGGGGTAACTAATCATGCCAACGACAGACGAATTTGACCAACACCGTCCGGCACTATTTGGGCTGGCGTACCGGATGCTGGGCAGCGTAATGGATGCCGAGGACATTCTGCAAGAAGCATTCCTGCGTTGGCAGAATGCACCGGAAGCTGACGTCCGTTCTCCCAGGGCCTACCTGATGACGATTGTGACGCGGCTGTGTGTTGATCAACTTCGTCTGGCTCGTGTTCAGCGGGAAGAGTATGTCGGCGCGTGGCTGCCCGAACCACTGCTCCAATCGTCAGAGAGCGACCCGGCACGACGGGTCGAACAGGATGAGTCGATCTCGACGGCCTTTCTGGTGCTGCTGGAAAGCCTGGCTCCACTCGACCGAGCGGTGTATCTGCTGCATGAGGTATTCAACTACACCTATGCCGAAATCGCTGCCATCGTCGATAGAAGCCCGGCGGACTGCCGTCAGATCGGCCACCGCGCTCGCCAGCAACTGATTAAGGGCCGTCCACGTTTTGAAGTCAAGACCGAGACGGTTGAAGAAATCGTCCAGCAATTCTTGCGGGCCTGTGCCGGGGACGACATGGCCGAATTGCTGGCGCTACTGGCGCCCGATGTCACGGTGACTAACGATAGCGGGGGCAAAGTCAGTGCGATACGGAACATCGTCGTTGGGGCAGACAGAACCGCTCGTTTGTTCCTCGGCGTCTTTCGCCGATGGTCGCCGCCTTTGAGGCATTACATCGTGACCATCAACGGGCAGCCCGCATTGCTGGCTTGCGAAGACGAAAAGCCCGTGAGTGTTACCACCTTCGACGTGCGAGAGGGCAAGATTCACGCCATTTACCAGGTGCGCAATCCAGACAAGCTCAAGAGTCTGGCCTGTGGTTCTGGTTTTCGTGATCACGAAACCGAGGGCCAGATCAGACGCGGCAAATGACTCGCTCACCTTGCGCAGTTTGCTATCTCCGCCAGTCTACGGTAGAATATGGAACATAAGTTCTATGGGGCTTGCCCTCAACCTTAACCGGTTATGTTGGCAGCCAGGCTGCGGAGGAAGGCAGAATGAGACGCTGATCGAAAGTACAGGTGAGTATGGATCAAAAGGCCAACGCAGATAGGCATGACAGGCTGCAAAATATAGCCTGTGCTGGCCTGGGTCGCAGGGTTTATCAGTAGATTGCCAGTAAGCCCAAAACCTGCGGGAGCTGGCCTTCAAGTTGATATGGTCGATTGTCCCCGATGAGGAAAACCAAACATGGCTCTACAAAAGCAGAATGTCGCATATCCGGCAGAAATCTCGATCCCACGTCTCCGCACTGCCGTCACTGGTCGCGTGATTACACCCGATGATGCGGATTACGATCAGGCGCGCACCGTATTCTACGGTGGCATTGACCGCCGACCACTGGCGATTGTACGAGTCGCCAATGCGAACGACGTCGCGCATGTGGTCTCGCTGGCTCGTGAGACGGGGATCGAGCTGGCGGTTCGCAGCGGTGGGCACAGTATTCCAGGCCACAGCGCTTCGGAGGGTGGAATTGTACTCGATCTCTCGCAGATGAAGGCGTTGCGGATTGATCCACAAGGACGTACCGCGTGGGCGGAGACGGGTCTGACTGCCGCTGAATTCACAGTAGCAGCAGGCGCACATGGCCTGGCAACCGGGTTCGGCGATACTGGCTCGGTTGGGATTGGCGGGATCACGCTGGGCGGCGGTGTCGGATTCCTGGTCCGCAAATATGGCATGACCATTGATGATTTGCTGGCGGCTGAGATCGTCACCGCGAACGGCGAACTGCTGTATATCGATGCGAACACGCACCCGGATCTCTTCTGGGCAATCCGAGGTGGTGGCGGTAATTTTGGGGTTGTGACTCGTTTCCAGTTCCGGCTTCACCCTGTGGATAGGGTGGTCGGCGGAATGCTCGTTTTGCCGGCCACACCCGATGTGGTGCGTTCGTTCGTGGCAGAAGCCGAAGCCGCGCCGGAAGAGCTATCGACTATCCTCAATGTGATGGTCGCGCCGCCGATGCCGTTCCTCCCTGCCGAATATCATGGCAAATTGATCGTCATGGCAATCATGGTCTACGCGGGCGATATTGAAGCAGGGCTGCGTGCTGTAGGGCCGTTTCGTGCGCTGGCTACGCCAGTTGCTGATATGATCCGGCCCATGCGCTACGTGGAGATGTACCCGCCAGAGCAAGCGGGCTATCATCCAACGGCAGCATCGCGCACGATGTTCATTGACAGCGTTGATCAGCATACCGCAGAGGTGATTCTCGAACATCTCCGCAGTTCAACCGCGCAAATGGCTGTGGCACAGATTCGGGTGCTGGGTGGGGCAATGGCCCGTGTCCCGAACGAAGCGACGGCGTTTGCCCACCGTCATCGCCGGATCATGGTGAATGTTGCCGCGTTGTATGGAAATCCTGCTGAGGCAACCAAACACGAGACCTGGGCCATTGATTTCGCAGCAGCGCTGCGCCAGGGGGATTTCGGCGCATATGTCAATTTCCTCGGCGTGGATGGCAAAGACCGTATCCGCGACGCCTATCCGGGGGCAACCTGGGATCGGCTTGTAGCGATTAAGACTAAGTACGACCCGGCGAACGTATTCCGGCTTAACCAGAATATCGCGCCGGCACTCGAACCGAACCGTTAAAGCACGATTTCACGCAGTCTGCTCCTTTCCCGGGCGATCAGCCGGTGGGGAACACTCGTTCATGTGCGAGTACCCCACCGGTCTAGCGCCGATGAGTTGGCAGAAGACTCATCAACGTAGCCGCCGAAGCTAAACGGATTTAGCCCTGCTGCCTGACCCATTCAATGGTCTTGCTCGCCAGCCGATCCAGGGCGCGCACGCTCATCTCGACGTGTTCAATTTTGGTGTCCTCGTCGTTGGTGTGCGAAAGGCCGCGCAAACTCTGGACAAACAGCATAACCGTTGGCACGCCTGCCGCTGCCACCGAAGTCGCGTCGTGGAGCGGGCCACTCGGCAGGCGCTGTTCCGTGCCGCTCACCTCTCTGATCGCTTCCGCGCCAAGCTCGATCAACGTTGGGTGGAACGGGACCGGGGGCGTGCCAAACACGTCGATCCACTCCACCCCGACCTTTTCTTCGGCGGCGACGCGCTGGCTGGCTTCCTGCGCCTCGGCCAGCATCGTTGCCAGCACCTTCGGGTCGAGGTGGCGCTGATCCAGCGTGATGTCAGTCTGCCCGGCCACCGCTGTATAGATGCCGGGCGTGTTGGTGACGTTGCCCGTCGTGCACACGCCATCGTGGCGCCTGCCAATTTCGCGCACTTCGAGCGCCCAGCGTGCCGCTGCCGCAAAGGCATCGCGCCGCAGATTCATGGGCGTGGAGCCGGCGTGTGCTGCCTGCCCGGTGAAGCGGATCAGCTTACGGTTCACGCCCTTCGTCCCGGTCACGACGGCCAGCGGCAGATTCAGACTTTCCAGCACCGGCCCCTGCTCGATGTGCAGTTCCAGGTAGGCCGCGCCGTTGGCAAACTGCTGGTGCGCTTCAAGCATCCGGTTGATGTCCACACCCTGTGCTTTCAGTACGTCGGGCAGTGGGTTGCCTTCCTTGTCTTTCAGGTGGCGTATGTCGTCCAAATTGAGGCTACCCGCCGCTGCGCGCGATCCCATCAGGCTGTAGCCAAAACGTGCGCCTTCCTCATCCGCCCAGTCCACCAGGCGCACGGTGACGGGCGGCGTACCCTCAGCGGCAATGCGGCGCAGCACTTCCAGCGCGGCCAGCACGCCCAGGCAGCCATCCAGCCAGCCGCCATTCGGCACTGAATCGATGTGGCTGCCGATCCAGACTTCGCGTGGGGACTGACCGCGCAGCGTCGCCCAACGATTGCCCGCCTCGTCCACCACAACCTCGACAGGCAGTGCAGCCAGCTTTTCGGCCATCCATGCCCGCGCTTTGGCCCATACAGGACTCCAGCACAGCCGCTGTGCGCCCTTCTCGTCGGCGGTCAGGCTGCGCAATTCCTTGAGTTCGGCAACTGTCCGTTCCGGCTGAAGCATGGTATCGATGATCCTTTCTGGTCTGACGGAGAAATTGCATGATTATTGATCGGTGCGCTGGAAATCGCCACGCCTTGTCGGACGGATAAAGCGGCAGGTTCGCCACTGAAAACAAAAACCGGGCAAATTACCCGGTTTCTGCTAATTTTTGCGTGGTCTGGCTGCAATGTCAAAAGGATGAGGCCAGGTTGGGCTGTGGTACGGTAGTGCGGGAATGTCGGCTAGGGATGGTGTACGGTATCTCGATTGACCACGTTGGTAAGCATATTACACCGGATCGGGTCGCATGCAATCACAGGCATGTAACAAATATTCAGTGTCGAATTTCCCAACTTGCCCGGTTTCGTGCTAAATTAAACGCACTTTATCTTGCAAGGAGCGAAAAATGACGACCCCAATCGCCACCGAGGAAGTCCTGCTTCCTTACGAATGGCCCGGCAGTTACTTTATTGGCGAAGAAGAAATAGAGAACGTCACAAAAGTTTTGTTGGCGCGCAGCCCCTATCGTTATTACGGTCACGATTTGCAGCATTTTGCCGACAAAGTGGAGGATTTTTACCGCAAGCGCCTGGGCCGCAAATACGCCACGCTCGTCAACAGCGGCACGGGGGCGCTCTCGGTGGCGATGGCTGCCGCCGACGTTGGCCCCGGCGACGAGGTCTTAATGCCCGGCTACTTCTGGGTGGCCTGCGTGTCGGCTGTCGTGCGCGCGGGCGGTATCCCCCGGCTGGTGGAGATTGACGACACCTTCACGATGGACCCGGACGACCTGGAACGTAAGATCAGCCCGCGCACGAAGGCCGTCCTGCTCGTCCACATGAGCGGCGCGTGCGGCGACGTGGAGCGCATCGTCGAGATCTGCCGCAAACACAGCGTCTTGCTCATCGAGGATACAGCGCAGGCCAATGGTGCGAGCTTCCGGGGCAAACCGCTCGGCAGCTTCGGTGACATGGCGATCTACAGCTTCCAATACAACAAGAACGTCACGGCTGGCGAGGGCGGTCTGGTGGTCTGCGACAAGGACGAACTGGGCAACCGTGTCTTCGCCTATCACGACGTGGGATACGCCCGCAATGCAGCAGGGCGCGTCGATCCGCACGGCCCGGTGCAGAGTTGGGGACAGTGCGTCCACATGAGCGAACTGTCGGCGGCGCTGCTGTACGCACAGGTGCAAAAGCTCGACCTGATCACGGGCACAATGCGGGCCCGCAACCAGCGCCTCTACGCAGGGCTGTCAAAGATTCCCGGTGCGAAGCCGCGCCGCATCATCGACCCGGCAGGTGACAGCGGCCCATTCGTCATCATGACTTGGCCGAGCGGCGAGATCTGCGCGAAGATGGTCGAGCTGACCCGCGCGGCAGGTGTGCGCCCCGGGCCAGATGGCATCGGCAACATCCGTATGACCGATTGGGGGATGCACATCTACTATCACAACATCAGCCTGGTGGAGAAGCACGGCGTGAATTCTGCCGGGCGTCCCTGGAGCGATCCGCTTAATGAATGGGCCAGAGACATCAGCTACGCCAAAGGCGCGCTCCCACGCATGGACGACCTGATCGAGCGCAGCAACCTGATCACCGTCCCGCCCCAGCTTTCGGAACAGACCTGTGATCGGATCATCGAGATTTTCCACGAGGCCGCGGCAAAAGTCGGCTTGAAGTAGTATTTACGCTCGCCCTCTCCAACAGGGTCGGGGAGCCGGCACCGATAACACTGCCCGTCGCCTCCCCCTCTCTGCGCGGTGGAGAGGGGTGAGGTTCTTTACCGCACCGCCATCAAATAGTTCGCCAGGAACTGCCCGGTGTAGCTTTCGGCTACCTGCGCGACCTGTTCCGGCGTGCCGACGGCCACGACCTCGCCGCCGCGATCCCCACCTTCGGGGCCGATGTCGATCAGCCAGTCCGCGACCTTGATGATGTCCGGGTTGTGCTCGATGATGACCACCGTGTTGCCCTGCTCGACCAGCGCCTGCAGCACACTGATCAGGCGTTCCACGTCGGCGGCGTGCAGGCCCACCGAGGGTTCGTCCAGCACGTACAGGGTGCGCCCTGTGCTCCGCTTAGACAGTTCGCGGCTCAACTTGATGCGCTGCGCCTCGCCGCCCGAAAGGGTGGTGGCGGGCTGCCCGATGCGGATGTAGCCCAGACCCACCGCATCCAGCGTCAGCAGTGCCCGATAGATCGGCTGGAAGTTCTGGAAAAACTCCAGGCCCTCGGTGACGGTCATTTCCAGCACATCGGCAATGCTCTTGCCCTTGTACCTGACTTGCAGCGTCTCGCGGTTGTAGCGCGCCCCGTGACAGACATCGCACGGCACAAAAATGTCGGGGAGGAACTGCATCTCGATCTGCAACTGGCCCTGCCCCTCGCAGTTCTCGCAGCGCCCGCCCTTGACGTTGAAGCTGAAGCGGCCCGGCCCGTAGCCGCGCACCTTGCTCTCCGGCAGATCGGCGTACAACTGTCGAATCTGGTCGAACATCTTGGTGTAGGTGGCCGGGTTGCTGCGGGGCGTGCGTCCGATAGGCGTCTGATCGATGTTGATCACCTTATCGATGGCATCCAGCCCCTCAATCGAGTCGTGTTCGCCAGCCCGTTCCCGCGCCCCGTTCAGGATTTGCGCCAGCCGCTTGTAGAGGATTTCAACGAGCAGGGTCGATTTGCCGCTGCCGCTCACGCCGGTGATGACCACCAACTTGCCGAGCGGAATCTCCACGTCAATGTTCTTCAGGTTGTTCTCGCGCGCGCCCCGGATCGTGATCACCTGCCCGTTGCCGTCGCGCCGCCGCTCCGGCATGGGGATGCGCCGCCGCCCGGAAAGGAAAGCGCCGGTAATGCTGTGCGGGTGCTCCATGATCTGCTGTGGCGTGCCCTCCGCGATGACGTACCCGCCATGTTCGCCCGCGCCGGGGCCGAGATCAATGATCCAGTCGGCGGCCAGCATGGTCTCGTCGTCGTGTTCGACGACCAGCAGCGTGTTGCCCAGGTCGCGCATCCGCTCCAGGGTGCGGATCAGCCGGGCGTTGTCGCGCTGGTGCAGGCCGATGGACGGCTCGTCCAGCACGTACAACACGCCGGTCAACTGGCTGCCGATCTGGGTTGCCAGCCGGATGCGCTGCGCCTCGCCGCCGCTCAGGGAGCCGGACGAGCGAGCCATCGTCAGGTAATCCAGGCCCACATCGGCCAGGAAGCCGATCCGCGCCTGCAATTCCTTGATGACCTGGTGGGCAATCGTCCGGTCACGTTCATTGAGTACAGGAGCCGTGCCGTTCACGCCGGACAGGGAATTGACCCAATCGCGCAGCTTGAGGACGGGCATCCGGCTCACCTCGTGGATCGGCACGCCGCCCACCGTCACGGCCATCGCTTCGGGTCGCAGCCGCATCCCCTTGCAGGTCTGGCAGGGGCGCTCAGTCATCAGGCTCTGGTACTTTTCTCGCATGTAGTCGGAGGTTGTCTGCTCATAGCGGCGCTGCACGGTGTTGATCACGCCTTCCCAGGTGGCGTTGTAGGTGCGTCGATCTCCACTGCTGGCCTCATAGTCCACCGGATAGCGCTTCTCGCCGGTGCCGTACAGGATGATCTTGCGCTGCGCCTCGGTCAGTTCGCGCCAGGGCTTGTCTCGTGGAATCTTGTTCGTTTCAGCCACCTTCAACAGCAGCGTCATGCTGGCGCTGTCCGTGCCTGTCGGCCAGGCATCCTCGCTGATGGCGCCCCCTTCCAGGCTCAACTCCGGGTTGGGGACGACCAGATCGGGGTCGAGTTCCAGGCGCACGCCAAGCCCCTGGCAGGTCGGGCAAGCACCGTGCGGGTTGTTGAAACTGAACGTGCGCGGTTCGATCTCCGGGATCGAGCCGTGTCCATAGACGCAGGCCAGTTTCTCGCTGTACAGATCGTCTTTGGGGTTGGCAGGATCGGTCACGTCGTTGATGATGACCACGCCCTCGCCCATTTCCAGCGCCGTCTCAATCGAGTCGGTCAGCCGGGTACGGGCGGCGCGGGCCTCGTCGCTTTCCGGATCGTCAAAGTGCCGTACCACCAGCCGATCTACCACCACTTCGATGGTGTGGCTCTCGTAGCGTTCCAGCTCGATTTCTTCGTCCACGTCGTGGATCGTGCCATTGACCCGCACGCGCACAAAACCGGCCTTGCGCACGTCCTCGAAGACTTTCTCGTGGCGGCCCTTGCGATCCTTGATGAGCGGGGCAAGCACCTGGATACGCGAGCCGTTCGGCATTCTTTCCACAGCCTCGACGATCTGTTGCGCGCTCTGCGCCTGTACTACCGAGCCGCAGACCGGGCAGTGTGGGATGCCAACCCGCGCATAGAGCAGACGCAGGTAGTCGTAGATTTCGGTGACGGTTCCAACGGTGGAGCGCGGATTGCTGCTCACACCTTTTTGGTCAATCGACACAGCAGGCGAGAGGCCCTCGATCTGATCCACGTCGGGCTTTTCCATCTGCCCGACAAACTGCCGCGCGTAGGCCGAGAGCGACTCGACGTAACGACGCTGGCCCTCCGCGAAAATGGTGTCGAAAGCCAGCGACGACTTGCCGCTACCCGACAACCCGGTGATGACCACCAGCTTGTCGCGCGGGATGTCGACGTCGATGTTCTTGAGGTTGTGTTCCCGCGCGCCACGCACAATGATCTTGTCCTGAGTCATAGCCACCCCACTGTTCCGAACCGCCGTGAGTCAAGACCGGCTGGCGATTCATTGGCACAGGCAAAAACATTCAAGCGCAGTTGTTTCTTTCTGAGATCGAGCGAAGAAATCCGGCAGTTTACAGTCAAGCGGTGAACGCGCGTTCTACAGGTCTGACTAGTGTACAGATGTTCGGCTCTGCCGTCAAGCGACAGGGTAGTTTACCGCAAAAAGGGGGGAGTCACAAGGCGGTGTCGTCATTCGTCATTATCACTGCGGACAGAAGCGCGTGCGGTTCAATCTTCCTGGCACGATACAGGCTGCGCCGACCAGCACAAAATGCGCTACACTTGTTGTGCCAAATGGAGAGAAGATAGGTACAGGTGTAGGAATGAGCCAGTTGCCCAAGCGTGCGCATCGGTTGGATCGGCTTCCGCCTTATGAATTTGCCGTCATCGGCCAGCGTATTCAGGCAATGACCGCCGAGGGGAAGGACGTGATCCGGCTGGATATTGGCAGCCCGGATATGCCGCCGCCCGCCGCAGTGATCGAGGCCCTGCAAATGTCGGCGTCCGATCCCAAACGCCACTCGTATGGCAGTTACCGAGGCGATCCGGCCTTCCGGCGTGCGGTGGCAAATTATTACGCGCGGCGCTTTGGCGTCACCCTCGATCCGGAGAAGGAAGTGTTACCGCTGATCGGCTCAAAGGAAGGGTTGGTCAACCTATCAATAGCCTATCTGGATCGCGGCGACGCTGCCCTGGTGCCAGACATTTCCTACCCCGCCTACCACATGGGTGCGCTGCTGGCCGGGGCAGACGTGATCGAGGTGCCGCTCGACCCGGCGCGTGGCTACCTGCCTGACTTGAACGCCATTAAGCCGCCTGATCTGGCGCGGGCCAAACTGCTGTGGATAAATTACCCGAACAATCCGACAGGTTCCATTGCAGACCTGACCTTCTACGAGAAAGCAATTGCTTTCTGCAAGACACATAACCTGTTGTTGGCCTCGGACAACCCCTACTGCGAGATCGTCTTCGACGGCTACCAGGCGCCGAGTGCGCTTCAGGTGGCAGGCGCGAAAGATTGCACCGTCGAGTTCATTTCCATGTCAAAGACCTTCAACATGGCAGGTTGGCGGCTGGGCGCCTGCGTTGGCAATCGGGATGTGATCGAGAATCTGCTGACAGTCAAGAGCAACATCGACAGCGGTCACTTCCGCCCGATTTTTGACGCGGGGGTGGTCGCTTTCGAGACGACCCCGGACACGTGGCTGGAACAGCGTAACCAGCGCTACCAACGGCGGCGTGACCGGATACTCGAAGTGTTGCCGGAGATCGGGCTGGAAGCGTCCAGATCGCCCGCTTCGCTGTACGTGTGGGCGCGGGTCAAAGGCGGCGATTCACAGCACTACTGCCAGCACGCGCTCAATGAGGCGCTGGTGGCCCTGACGCCCGGTGAGGTTTACGGCCCAGGCGGGCGCGGCTATGTCCGTATCAGCCTGAGCGTGGGCGAGGATCGCCTGGAGCAAGCACTGGCGCGCCTGCACGAGTGGTATCGCGTCAAAGTTTGAAGGGAATAGCACATTGTCTGGACGGGATGATGGGTGGACGACGCGCCCGGTTGAGCATGGTTTTCTGGTCGGGGCCAGTGTGCGCAGTTCACGTCCGCTGATCAGCATCGAGGACTCGCTGGACGAACTGGCACTGCTAGCCGAAACCGCCGGAATCAAGGTGGTGGGTCGAGCCACACAACGAATGCAGCGCATTGATCCGGCCACGTACATTGGAGCGGGTAAGGTCGAAGAAGTACGCGATCTGGTGGCCCAATGTGGCGCCGAAGTGGTCATTTTTGACGACGAACTCTCGCCGCGCCATCAGCGCGAGTTGGAGAAGGCGTTCGGTGAGGACATCAAAATCCTGGATCGCTCGGCGCTGATTCTGGACATTTTCGCGCAGCACGCGCATACCCGCGAGGGAGCGCTGCAAGTCGAACTGGCTCAGTACGAATATCTGCTGCCGCGCCTGACCCGCCAGTGGACACACCTGGCCCGCCAGACGGGCGGCGGCGGTGGGCGCGGTGGATCGGCGGGCGTCGGGCTGCGCGGCCCCGGCGAGACCCAGCTTGAAGTGGACCGCCGCGAGATCGGGCGCAGGATCAGCAAGCTGAAACAGGAGCTTGAAGCGGTGCGCGCCCACCGAGGTCGCCAGCGGGCGCAGCGCAGCCGGATGGGGTTGCCTGTCGTGGCGCTGGTCGGCTACACCAACGCTGGGAAATCGACGCTGCTTAACGTGCTGACGGGGGCCAACGTCTACGCCGCCGATCAGCTTTTTGCCACGCTCGACCCGACGACGCGCCTGCTGACTTTGCCCGGTGGCAAGTCGGCCCTGTTCTCGGATACGGTTGGTTTCATCCAGAAGCTACCGACGACCCTGATCGCGGCTTTCCGCGCCACCCTTGAGGAGGTGCTGGAAGCGGATATTCTGATTCACGTCGTGGACGCTTCACACCCAAACGCCAGCGCCCAGATCGAAACTGTAGAGGATACGCTGGCCGAGATCGACATGCCGCGTATCCCGCGCATCCTGGCCCTGAACAAGATTGACCGGTTGGGCGGCAAGCCGCTGCCGGAGATCGCGCCGAAACGCTATGCTGCTGTCGTGCCGCTCTCGGCGCTGACGGGTGAAGGCATCGAGACGTTGAAAGCCGAAGTCGAGCGCATCCTGGCCGAAGCGATGGTTGAGATCAAGCTGACCCTGCCCCACCAGCGGGGTGATCTGCTTTCGTTGATTCACAAGTACGGGGTCGTGGATGCCGAAAAACACACCGAGGATGGTGTCACCATCCGGGCGCACGTGCCGCCGCGCCTCATCGCCCGTTTATCCGGCCTGGATGATGAACCGCAGACATCAGAGGAACACAAATCATCATGAGACAACTGGATCGCTCCGAGCGCGTCAAGTCGCTCATCAAGTGGTTATCGACCAGCCTGGCCTCCCGGCGCGGACTTCCGGTTCTCGGCGCGATCTTTCTGACGGTGATCAGCCTGATCGTCCATCTCATCGCAGCCATCAGCGGCAGCACGCTGATCGCCATCTGTGGCTTCTCGCTGCTGCACCTTGCTGTCTTCGCTGGCCTTCTCGGTACGCTGCTGGCCGAGCCGCTGGGCCGAGGGTAGGATGTGGCGAGTTTACCTCACCCGCTGATCCCCGCTCCGCCAGCAGAGAGGGGGAACCGGCAGATATTATCTCCGATCTTGCGCAACCTCTGGGGCAAGTGGTGGATTCTTATGGCCCTGTGCCTGCTTGTGGTGGGCTGCCGGGATAACAATGCCCGGATCATTTTCGACAATAAATCGGCCTGCGGCACGATCCGCGCCACGCTGACGGATACCGTGACAGGCGATGTCAAGCAGGTGGACGTACCGATTGACCAGCGAGTCGAGGTCGTCGTCAAGCCGGACGTGTTCTACGAGTACATCGTCGATTTCACGTCTGCGGGCCGCACCGCCGACGATTACCGATGCGTGGCGGTGAAATCGGGACGGGTGCGCGTTCCGGCTGGCGCGGCGCAGACCTTCGCACTGGCCGCTGAGACGCCCACGCCGAGCGCTACACCGTGAATATGAACGCCTGAGCAGTGACAACAAGTAGGGTGGGTAAGAGACGTGGCTGCTGTGAATTATCGCCGAAGCGTTGAAGAATTGGAGCGGGTTGCTTCTCCGCCAATTCATCAGGGAATATTTCGCAACCAGGTAAGGCGCATGGCCCATCTCTCGGAAGACAGCTGTCGGCTCACGATCACTTTCCACAGTGTCCAGACCAACCACGAACTTCTCAACGCGGTTCCTGGTTTCGGGGATGTGTGTTTTCTGCGGCTGCCTATTCCTAGAGCGTGTTTGAAAAATAGGGAAGGTGCTCCTGGTAGGTAAAATTGAGGGTACCAGCCAACAATTGAACCCAGCAGGAGCACAGAGAAGTGTGTCACAAAACAGA
>JAJPHV010000059.1 GCA_021325095.1 Chloroflexota bacterium
TCAGGCGTCAACGTAGAGCAGTCGCTCATGCGTAGCCTGAGAAGCTGTTGCTTAAAAGCAGAACCTTCTTCTATGAAGCTGTCTGTTTTAGCTGACAGAGTGGTCACTGTCGTCATTTGCGCTCCATCGGCAAGAATCGTTGTTTGCGGCCCACCACTCGCTCGATCCAGGCCAGGCGCTGGCTGATGGCAATGATCGGGTTCGTAATGGCCCGTGAAACGCGATGGGCCACAACATCCGACTGGTGAATGACGGCGCGCGCAGCCCGCAGCCTGGATGGTATCCACAGGTACAACTTGCGCGTTCCAGCGAACAACACCACGAGCGCCACGTAAGGCACCAGGCAGATCAGCACGGCGGGAACCAGGATCAACAGGGACATAAAATTGGCGATAATCCCAAACTGGCGCGGGGAGAAAGCAAGAACCATGAGCACCAGCACCACAATCATCACCCCGGCAGCCAGCGCCACCGGGCCAACGATCTGCTGCCACACGGCGCGGCGATGCCTGGCGCGAACTTCAGCCTGGGATGGATACTCTGGCATTCGTAGACGGTTCAAGCGTTCCTCCTGACTGCCTGTACTGTCCAGCATCCTGATGCAACTTACTGCTACCGACCAGACGTAATTGTAACGCGCGGCCTGCCGATTCGGATGAATTTCAAAGATGTGCGCCTGAGCATCTGGTGAGAAGTGACTTCACCCGCATTCCGAATGCGTGCTGGTCAGTCCAGTTGTGTGCCCAGTTCGCCCCTGCCGTTCTGTGCTCCCTGCTCCATCTCCGCAATCTTGCGCGCCACCTGCTCAATGGCAACGCGCTGCTTACGGTACAGGTCAGCCTCGCTCATCGCCAGCCGGTGCGCCACATCCCGCACTTTGCGGCCCTGGACGAAGCGCATCTCAAGGATGTTGTACAGAACCCACTCCGCGGTGGTCATGCTGCGCTGGCCTTCTGGCTTCAGGCTCTCGATGGCACGGGACAGCACGGAGCGAACGGCACGGGCCGGGTTGTTCTCATTCTCCTCAAGCGCGCGGGACACGACGCTCAGTTGCAGGAGACGGCTTTCGGTCAGTCGTGGCCCGCCCCAGTAATCGCGCAGCGCATCCTTGATCAGATCGGCGAACTCGGGGTGTTCGACAATGGCCTGGGTGGAACGGGCGAGCGCTGCTGCGTTGCCATAGCGCACCGGATCGGGCGTTTGCCGGACCGTGTTCGTCTCGGCCATCACCCCTTCCAGTTTGGCAAACAGTTCTGCCTGAAGCTGCATATCGTCCAGCACCCGTGCCACGCGCAGGGTGAGCGCGTCGAAGATGGTTTGCTCTTCGGGCAGCAGGTCAGGCTGCGGCGAGCGTGCCCAGATGCCCACCACGCCGATCAAATTCCCGCTGTGGCCGTTGGGCCGCGTGCTGCGCAGCGGAACCAGCCAGAAAGACTGCCAGACCAGCATGTTGCCGTGAACCTGTAACCCTTCGGGCGGCGTGCCGTCTCCGGCAGCAACGGCCAGGAATTCCGGCGACGAGAGCCAGGTTTGCGAGGGCAGCAGCGAGCCAACCACCTGCACCAACTGAGTCCCGTTAGGGCCTATCGAGGCCACAAACGCACTCGGAACCCGCAAATAGTCGCAGATCGCCGCCAGCGTCGCCTCAATCAACTGCCGGGCGTCGGCTTCGGTCAGCAGCCGTTCGCTGAACTCCTGAATCTGCCGTGCCTGATCCTGGTCGCGGGTATAGATCAGGAGCCGCTCCAACCTGGGAATGATCAACGCAAAACCCCACTGTGCGCACAGCACCGTTGCGACGGCGGCAAAAGGTAGGAACTCCACGCCGGGCAGCCCCAACAGGCGGGAGGCCGGCACAAACAGGATCACCAGCAGCACGATCACGGCCAGAACTGGCCCACGCAGCATGAAGCGCAGCAGTTCAGCCTTGATGACCCGATCTGGCTTGTTGGAGCCAAAAAACGACAGCGGGTAGGACATAAAAGCCAGCATGGCTGCAATGCCCAGATTGCTCACGTTGATCACGATCCACAGCCACAGGGTATTGCTCGGCACTGGTTCAGGAAAAAGCAGCGAGTAGGGGAAAATGCCCGCCGCAGGCGTCAGGAACACCAGCAGCAGGTAGGTCATGCGGCGATGGGTGGCTGCCGTCAGGCAGCGCCGCCGCGCGCGCAGCACGTTGCGCACGGCAAAGACTGTGGCGGCTGTAAAGTAGATCAGGTACAGGCCGAAGAGCGGCCCGGCCCGCATCATCGCCATCGGGCTGATGATCAGATCGCGGACGATCAGGTCAGTTCCGGTGGCAGTCAACAGGAACACAACACCGTACAGGTAGAGGATGCGCACCACGCGCCGCCGCCGCCCGCGCGAAAGGAGGCCCGTCGTGGACAGCAGTGCATCGGACAGGTGAAAGAGCGCGGCGGGCGCAAAGGCGATCCCGATCCATTGGAAGCGCAGCCAGGTCTGCACGGAAAAGGACGATTTGGCAATGGCAATGAACACGTCGCCGACATAGACCGCCGTCACACAGGCCAGCAGCACGCTGGCCGCGCGCACCACGCGGTCATGCAGCCCGCGTGTCAGGTTGTAGAGCAGCATAGAGGCGGCAATGATCACCGTCGCCGCTGAAATGGCCTCGTTGAACTGCCTGAGCGCCAGGATCAACAATTCACTGGACATAACGACCCTTCATCCGTGAGCACCCGCTGTGGTAAAAGGTTGGTTACCTGCTCACACTCGTACATTTTGCCCGAAGAACAGGGCAATATCGTGGTTGGGATAATAGCGGTCATTGAAGCCACAAAAACTCAGCCCGTGCTTCTGCAGAAAGCAGATCGCCGGATAGTTTTTGGTCTGCGTTTCGACGGTCAGCCACTGCATCCGCTGATGGCGTGCCCGGTTATACGCTTCGTCGAGCAGCGCACTGCCTATTCGCTGCCGCCGCCACAAGCGCCCGACGGCCAGGTCCGTCACCCAGGCATTGCGCGGCCCTGCATCGAAGCGCATCCTTAAATACCCGCGCACAACGCCCGAAGTCTCGGCAACCAGGAACACTTCGCGCCGCCCAATGGCCTGTGCCAGCCAGTCAGGGTCGCGTGGGTAGACGACGCGCATCAGCCGGGGCAGGCGCACCGTCCGGAAGCCAATGGAAATCGCGCCCGCCTCGTCGCGCGCATCCATTTGCCAGACATAGTCCGTTTCGTAGGAGACATCGATCTGGATGCACGCATCCACGTCGCTCTCCGTTGCGTCGCGGATCGCCAGATTCTTCGCGTAGCCTGTTGCCATGAGTCGCAATTTTACCCGGTTGCCCGGACGCGAGGGTAACAAACGCTTCTCATTGTCTCTCGACGGCCCTACAGTCAGTCATTAGAATCCGAGGCAATGACGCGCTCACCGCAGAGGGAAAGCTATGCAGCCTGTAGAATATCGACGGGACAATTTCCTGATCAGCACAGACCGATCCCGACTCGACATCGGGGTCATTCATGGTTTCCTGACGGAATCGTACTGGGCAAAGGGCGTCCCGGTCAGCGTGGTACAGAAATCGATTGAGAACTCCCTGTGTTTCGGCGTCTATGACACCACGTCCGCCGTTCAACAGATTGGCTTTGCGCGGGCCATCACCGACTACGCCACCTTTGCCTACCTGGCCGACGTGTTTATCCTGGAGCCGCACCGGGGCAAGGGCCTCTCCAAGTGGCTGATAAGCTGCATCCTGGCGCACCCGGAGCTGCAAGGCTTACGGCGCTGGATGCTGGCGACACGCGATGCGCACGGGCTGTACCGGCAGTTTGGCTTTGAGGCAGTGGAAGGTTCGACCCGTCTGATGGCGATCACTCATCCCGATGTTTACCAGCGAATGAGGGACAGTTAGCCTCCTTTGCCCGGCAAGCGCAGGCTAATCGCCCGGTGCGCTTCGGCAAACTGTACTATACTCTAGGGGCGATTGGCGTTGTCTGTTACCGGAGAAAGCTATGCAGCCTGGCAGGCGGTCAGAGACCACCCTGTACGCGGTAATCGCATTTGTGACGTTGTTATTGACCGGAATCGGACTGGTTATCATCGTTTCGTTTATTCAAACACAAAATCAAGAGCGTGCTCGCGTGCAGAGCACAGCCATTGCAGCCCAGCAAACAGGCACACAGATGGCCCTGGCGATGATCCCGACGGCCACTCGCCGACCCACCTCAACGCCTGTGCCCAGCGCAACGGCAACACCGAGCGCCACCCCAAGCCAGACACCTACACAGACCTTCACGCCGTCCATGACGCCCACTGGCACACTGCCCCCGACGGACACGCCGACGGACACGGCTACTGCCACGCCAACGTCCACTCCCACCGCGACTGACACGTTGACGCTCACACCATCGCCAACTCACACCTTGCTTCCGTCACAAACCGTCGTGGCTTTTGTCCCGACGGCAACGCCGCTGCCGACAGCTACAGCCACCGCTACCCTGACTTCAACGCCTACAGCCACCTCAACGCCGACATTCACCCACACCTTCACCCATACACCGACCTTCACCGCCACGATGACATCCACCACCACACCAACACCCACGCAAACCCTGACTCCAACGGCATCCTCAACGGCCACGCTCACGCCGACCACCACACCCACGCCCATTCCCAGCGCGACGGAAACACCTGTGGCGACGCCGACGGCCACGCCCAGACTATCCGGCGCGCCTGCCGCTGTGCCGATGGTTCCAACCGGTGATTACGACATTCTCAATATCCTGCTGCTGGGCAGCGATCAGCGGCCTGGCGATCAGGCTTACCGCACGGACACGATCATCGTCGTCTCGGTCAACCGCACGACGAACACCGTCAATATGCTGTCCATTCCGCGCGATCTGTACGTCTATATCCCCGGCTATGGACAGGATCGCATCAATACGGCAGCCATTCATGGCGACCTTGCCAGGTGGAAGGGGGGCGGTGCGGCGCTTCTGGCCTATACGATCAGCTACAATCTGGGTATCCGTGTTGACCGCTACGCCCGGATCAACTTCGACGGTTTTAAGCAGATCGTGGATGCGCTGGATGGGATCGATGTGCCGGTGGATTGCCCGCTAACGGATTACCGGCTGGCCTCGCCAAAACTTGACCCGAATAACGAAGCTAATTACAAGATGTTTACCTTGCCCATTGGCTACCACCATATGGACGGTGCACTGGCGCTGTGGTTTGCCCGCTCCCGCGAGACGACCAGCGATTTTGACCGCAACCGCAGGCAGCAGATGGTGCTGCGCGCTATCTGGCACAAGGCGCTGGAACAAAACTTGCTGGATAACCTGCCTTCTTTGTGGGATCAGGTCACGAAGATCGTGGATACGAACCTGACGCTGGTGGACGCGGCCAGCTTGCTGCCTATCGCGCTCGACATCGACGCGACCCGCCTCCACAGCTACTTTCTCGGCCCCGGCCAGGTCACCGGCTGGACAACGCCCGAAGGGGGTCAGGTGCTCCTGCCACAGCCCAATGCGATCCGTAACCTCGTCACCCAGTTCTACATTCCACCCACCGAAAACCGGCTCGTTACGGAGCAGCCCTCACTTGAGATTCTCAATGGAACCAAACACAAAGCCTGGGACAAGATAGCTGCTTCGCGCCTGGCCTGGGAAGGCTTCGTACCAGCGGAAGCGGGCGAGGCCGAGACCACCGATTTCCCGCGCACGCTCATCTATGACTACACGGGCGACGCCAAGCCGTCCAGCCTGAAGACGCTTCAGCGCATTCTGAATGTGCGCAAGGACGACATTATCGCTGCGCCCAACCCGGATCGAAAGGTCGATTTCCGAATCATTCTGGGCGCATCCTACAACGCCTGCACATACAGTCCATATCGCTCCTCCAACGGATAGGGGCGGGCAGTCGGCTTTGATCCACATCAAAGACAGTTCGGCGAGCGAGGCTTAGACTCGTCCATAGAAGGATGAGGAAACCCGCCCAATGCCCGACGATAGCCCGATCACCTCGGATATGAGCGTTGACGACGTGCTGAGTGCTTACCCGCAGACCGCCGCCGTCTTCGTCGCTCATGCAATGGCCTGCGTAGGCTGCGTGCTCAGTCCTTTCCACAGCCTGGCCGAAGCCGCGAGAACCTATCACCTGGAATTGGACACTTTCCTCGACGAACTCCGCAATAACATCGCTCCAAAGGATAGGCCACCATCGGCCTGACCTGCCTACCGCGTACCACATCATCGCTGCTATATAAGCCAAACTTCACGGCTGTTTCAAACACCATCAGACGTTTCCCCGACAGGCATCTAACTCCCCGTCTGGTGACAGTCAAACATCTGCCGCCCTAGAGTGAAGACAAGCGACGAAACATTGAACAAGCTCATTGAGAGGAGCGGACAATGGATTATAGCTTGCACATGCTGGCGAGAGCGGAACACGAACTGTTGGCCCGGTCACTCCGCCCTGTTCCTGAGCATGGCTACCAAGTAGCGGAGCGCAGGAGCAGAAAATGGCGTCGACCCAAATGGTGGATACGACCCGTATTCACCACCCTTTTACGTTTAACCACGAAATAGGGGAAGCTCATGTACGAGCTAGACCACATGCTTAATGGGCGAGGCAGCCGTCAGCATCTTCAGCAAATGATCCGCGAGGCACAGCAGGCCAAGGTTGGTCGAAATATCGAGGCTGCTCAACGCAATGCCAAGACCGTCTTGCCACTGTACGCCATCCTGATCGCGGCTATCCACATCATACGCCGTAAGGCGACAGTGAATCCCATCGAATAGCACATCTCGAATATTGTGGCATCGCACACAAAGGGAAATACCTATGGAGAACAAGCGCACAGGCTGGCTGTGGCGCCTGGCTTTCGGGCTGTGTCCGGCTGTCGCCTTTGTAATCTTTCTGAGTATCGCTGCATCGAGAACTGGAATGTCCGCTCCTGGGCCGCAAATCGTCGACTATCTCTTGCCTGGTCACGCATTGCCCCAGGGGGCCTCATGCGACAACGGTGAACCTGGTTTCCGCAATTTTCGGTACTGCATGGCATTTCAGGCGGGAGGGAAGCTGGTCCGCTTTATCTATGACCGGCGCAAGCAAGTCATTAGCAGCGCTTCGCTCGCTGGGGAAGGCGTCACCGTCGGCGACCTGATCCTGGCCTGGGGAACCCCGACTTGCTATTCGGATCATTTTGGCTGGGTTCGCGTCTGTTGGGCTGAGAAAGTGGTCTGGGTGTCGGTTCCGCTCAGTCCTGCCAGCCCGGTCGATACCATTACTTACCTGGACCCTACCGACCTGCTGCAGGATCAGCTTGCCTGGCATGGGTTTGTCACTGCCGGCGGACCGCGATTTTAGGATTGTATGGACTGGATTGTTGCTCTTGGGATGGCTCAACTGACCCCTCAGACCCTGGAAAGGAGGAAAGCAAGCCGATTGGGAGCCTCGTGACTGCGAATGCCTGACCGATACTGTTCTAAGGAGAAAGTCAACTATGTTCAAACGGACAGCGCTGCACATGATGTTCAGGCTGCTTCTCGTGGTGATAGCTTTAGCGACACTGGCTACCCTGACCAGCCACTTAACGAGTGCCCATGCCGCCGCCAAGGCCACTTATACCGTGATTGTCGGAACGGATACCTCCTACGGCATTGAAAGCCTGGCCTTTTTCCCGCAAACGCTTAAAGTCCACAAGGGCGATACGGTGACCTGGCAATTTCGCGGCTTTCATGACATGCGTTTTGACCAGAAAACCCTCGATGCCGTTGTCGTGAACGACATTGACGGCAAGCCGCAACCCGAATTCAATCCGCAGATATTCAACCCCAATGCCAGGAGCGGTGATACCTTCAAACCAGGGATCAATTCGGGTGTGCAGTTAGCCGTTAATCCTGATAACCCGGCCTTTTCGCTGGTGATGGACACTGCGCCAGGCACATACAGTTACCTGTGCGATGTCCATCCCGGCATGGTCGGCACGCTCATCGTGGTCGATGACCAGACCGCTATCCCTTCCCCAACTGATGTGGACAAGGTGGCCCAGGCTGATCTGGACAAGGCCATCGCTGATGCCGACCTGGCTATCCTGGCGGCTGTGAAAAAGTCGGCTGCACCGATAGAAGGCAACACCCTTCAAGTCGCGGTGGGCTTGCAAACCAACAATATCGCCGTCACGCGCTTCTTCCCTGAGATTGCCACCATCCAGGTCGGCCAAAGCGTGAGCTGGACTGTGACGAAAGGCTTCGACCCGCACACCGTCAATATCCCGCTGTCAAGAGAAGGCCGCGTCGACGCTTTCCTCCCTCTAGTCGATGCCAAGAAGAGCCTGCATTTGGTGCTGGGTGAGGCGGGGAATGCCAATGTGAAAAGCGGCGCGGAACTGCCCGCCGATGGCATAGCTAGGAGTGGCCCCCTTGACCCTGGCGCGAGCTTCACGCTCAAGTTCACCAAGCCGGGCGTGTATGCCTACTACTGCGCGATTCACCCCACCCAGTTCGGCATCATTGAGGTTGTCTCACCACAGCCGCAATAGTGTCTCACTGTTCACCAGTCGCGTGGAGCGTCCTCTGGCCGTGAGACGCTCCACGCGACATCATTGCCTATTTGTCGGCTGCTTCCGTGAGCAGTTTGGCGACGAGAGCGCTTACTTCCCATCCTTGACCACGTGTCCAGGCGGCGGCGAAGCGATCTGAATCCAATCTGGCTCTGAGTTCTTCGCGCAGTTTCTCAACTGCATCGGGGCCTAACTCAAATGTGGGATGATGCACACGATGGCCGTCCACCAGTGCTAGAATCTCGGTAGCAGCTTCCATTCTGCCTTCGTGAAGCAGGAGCTGGGCGAACCAGAGTACAGGTACAAGCGCGAGGTCAGCGTAACCGGCATCCCAAAACGTGCGCAGCGATTGACGCAGCAAGTCCCAGGCCTGGCTGTAGTCCCCTTGATGCAGGGCGACAACGCCAAGAAACAGCGCGCTGTCTGCGATATAAAACGCACTGCCAAATGCTTTCGCCAACGCCAGGCGCTGTTTCGACCAGTATTTAGTCTGTTCATAGTCTCCCAGGCGAAATGCACTGTTGGCCTCCACGGTGTAGCACCCCAGCAAACCCCATTGGTTACCCAGGGCCTCGCAGATGGCTCTGGCCTGCTGCATCGGACGCCGGACGGCATCTTGGTCATCGTTGCACATGCTGGCGGCACCACCAGACCACAGTAGATAAAGCGCTTCGTGACTGCGGTCGCCCAATTGGCACGCCAGTTCATAGCCTGCTTCAGCCACCCGTCGCCAGCTCTCACGGTCCTTAAGGAACATTGAAACCAGGCACAGGCTTCGATAGGCGGCGACCAAATCCTCAGGGCTGTTGTGCCGCTCGAGCAGGCGGATAGCGGCTTCTACGGTGCTTTTCGCTTTCTCCGACAAGCCGACATCGTTATAGAACCAGGCTAGCCGTGCCCAAAGCCGCGCTAATGCCACCTCGGTCACGTCCGATTCGGGAAGCGACTGTAAAGAGTGGGTGGCTGTTTCGAACAGCCCAACTCCTTCCTGGCAGCGCGTGCGCACATCGAAGAAGAACCAGAGACTGTCGAGGAATTTCGGCAGTTCGTCGAAGGCTTGCTGATCGACCAGTACATGCCAGGCAGTGCGCACATTCTCAAAGTCAGCTTCGATTCGGGCCAGCGCCTCGAATTGTTGGTAGGTGAAGATCTCGCCCCGCCGTGCTTGCATGAAATTGGCAAAGAAGGCAGCGTGCTGGGTCTGGATCGCAGGCTGTTCGCCCGTCTCGGCCAATTTGCCCGCCGCAAACCGCCGCAGAAGTTCATGGATCGCAAACCGCTCGCTGCTCTCGGTCTGGATGAGTGCCTTGTGCGCCAGCCCGCGTAGATGACGAGCGTTCGCGCCAGTGACGGCCTGTGCTGCTTCCATCGTAAACCCGCCGCGAAAGACCGACATCCGCCCCAAGATCGCCCTTTCGTCAGCACTCAAGCGACTCCAGAGATGTTCAAAGGTGGTGCGGACACTGCGCTGGCGCTCAGGCACATCGCGCAATTCGGTTTCGAGTATATCGATCCCCTGTTGAATCTCAGCAGCGATCTGTGCCAACGATAGCACGTCCACCCAACCCGCCGCGAGTTCGATCCCCAGCGGCATCCCGGCAATCAAGCGGCAGATGCGCGCTAGAACCGCAAGGTCGTGGGCTTGAAGCTCAAAATCGGGCCGAACACGACGGGCGCTCTGCATGAACAGTTTGGCCGCATCGTAATCCAGCGCGTCTTCCGGCGTTTCCCAGATCGGGAAATCCAGTCCACGAAGGCTGTAAACCATCTCGCCACGCAGATTCAGTCGTTCACGGGAGGTTGTCAGCACTCGAATGTTAGGTGCGGCCTGGATCATGTTGGCGACCAACGGCCCGCCATCGAGCAGATGCTCGAAGTTATCCAGCACCAGCAACATCGAGCGCTCTTTCAGGAAATCGATCAACTGCTGCGCAGGCGTATTTTCACCGTAGAAGTTGAACCCAATGTTCTCGGCGATGATTGTGATGATGTCGCCGGCAGCACTCAAAGGCGCAAGCGATACAAAAAACACACCATCGGCATAGCGGCCAATCTGAGTTCGCGCGGCTTCGAGCGCCAGGCGCGTCTTGCCCATGCCGCCCGGCGCGAGGATCGTGATCAGCGCCGTGTTCGGGTCGCGCAGCAAAGCGGCAAGGTCATCAAGTTCCTGTCGCCGCCCGACGAAAGGGGTGGCTTGAGTGGGCAGATTGTGTTTCGCAGAGGCAGGCGGGGCATCGGAAGGTGTGTCCAGCAAGCCAAGGGACTTTGCCCATTCGGCTGCCTCCTGGCGGCTGCCAACCCCCAGCTTGCTATAGATTTGCGTGTTGTACCAGCGGACAGTCTTCTCCGCCAAAAATAGGCGTTTGGCAATCTCCTGATTCGACAGGTGTTCGGCCAGGCAAGCCAATATCTCAAGCTCGCGGCTGGTCAGCGGTTCGGGCGCACTTTCGATCAAACTTGAGACGATGTGTGCCATGCGACTACCCCCATCCAGCAAGTCATTCAAAGCCTACTTTTATGCGGTTTTGGGTTCGTCTGTGAGTAATATGCAAACTTTTCGAATGAGACAGCTATGGAAATATCCTTCGCCCCGATAGACGTTAGCTCGGAGAGACGGGTAAACTCACCTGTGCAGGCGCACGAGATGTGGAGAAACCGCAGAGGTATCTCTCATTCATCCGCGGTTTTCGTTCGCACAACAATTGAGGTATTAGCGACGATATAAGCATAGCATGACTCTGGTAAAATGTGTGTGCACAAATGTGCGTTTTTCGATGACTCAAATGCGCACTGGCCCTCCCAACAGGTTTCGCAGGTGGGGAAGATTGCCGCTAACAAAGAGGCGCCAAGGAGTGGAGTACAGCAGGCGTGACAACAGTTTCGTGCACCTTTCGGATATGGGCGCTTTAGAGCGTGTTTGAAAAATAGGGAAGGTGCTCCTGGTAGGTAAAATTGAGGGTACCAGCCAACAATTGAACCCAGCAGGAGCACAGAGAAGTGTGTCACAAAACAGA
>JAJPHV010000106.1 GCA_021325095.1 Chloroflexota bacterium
CCGTAACCGCCGCTGTTCTCGCCAATCTGTACGTTCTCTTTTGTTTCCCATCCTGCCATTTTATCCCATCCTGCCGCCCCTTTATTTCTTTTTGTTTGCGTCAGTAGTGCGCCGTGATCAAGCAGTTCGGGTGGGGTGTTTCCACGGGAGACGGGATCGATTGCAACGCGGCGCGGAAGCGGTCCTAGCGTTGGACGAACTGCCTCGGCAATGATATTAATGCCTTTTTGCATCCCGTCGTAGGCACGGGGCTGAAAGACCAGGCCCGGTTTACGGCCCTGGTGGGACAATGCCAACTTTGCCGCTGAACCCTGTCGAACCATGCTAGAAAGCCTGCTGTGGTTTGGGCGTGATCTTGAGCGTATGTGCTGGAGCCGCGGCCAGCGAAGGAAGCGACAGCACTAAGCGACTGCTCTCTTGAGTACACGCCAACGGCTCCGAACGCCCTAGCACGCTCACTGTTGTTCCTTCTCTGATCTGAAGTTGTTCGATGGCTATCAGCCCAGCTTCGGGAGTGCCGAGAAGAATGGCGTAGAGCGACTCGTCATTTTGCGTAAAGCGCACGGGGATACCGCCGCTGGCCTGGCCCTGCGCTGTGACCCAGGGACGTGTGCCAAAGATAGCCTCGCCATTTACGGCAAGCCACGCGCCCAGTCCAAGCAGACGCTCGCGCTGAAGTTCGGGAATCGTGCCGTCGGCCATCGGGCCAACGTCCAGCAGAAGATTACCATTCTTACTGACAATATCGACCAAAGTTCGCACGAGTTCTTCTACGGATAGATAATCGTCAGGCCCCTCATTCTGGTTGTAGCCGAACGAGTGACCAATTCCGCGGCAGGCTTCCCACTTCTTCTCCGTAATGCGATCATGCGTGGCGTATTCGGGCGTCGTAAAATCACAGTGCTCAATGGTCGGGGCGTCCGCCATTTCGGCGAAATTCATCTCGCGTTCCTGAGGCTGCTGCCGCCAACGGTCATTGATCACCCCGTCGGGAACGGCGTTGTAGTAATAGGCGAACAGTTCAGGTACATTCGCGGCGGCAGGATAGCCGATGTCGTTCCAGAGGACCGACGGCGCATAGCAATCGATCAGTTCTCGCCAGTGGGCATTGGCATATTCGACAAAATCGGGACTCTGGACAATTGTCCCATGAACGTCTTTCTGGGTGCGTACTGGCGTGTCGTTGAACGACCAATCCAGCCCGCCCGAATAGTACAGGCCCATCCGCATGTTGCGCCGCCGCACGGCATCGGTCAGTTCTCCGACCAGATCACGTCGGGTGGCATAGCTGCCAGCCTTGTGCGGACTGGTGCGCTTGCTCGGCCACAACAGGAAGCCTTCGTGGTGTTTGGAGGTCAGTACGACGTAACGCGCACCGACCTTCTGAAAGAGTGCGGCCCAGTCATCCGGGTTCCATTTCTCGACAGCCTGATTAAACATCGGCGCAAAGTCATCGTAGCTGAAATTCGGGCCGTAAGTGGCGATGTGGTGACGGCGTGTGGCTGTGTCGCCGACACGCAACGTGTTCAAATACCATTCGGCGTAGGGATTATTGGCAAACATCGCCTCCCAGCCTTTATCGGCGACTTGCTTGTCAATATCTGCTCCGTGTGGCGCCCAGCCGGGAACGGAGTACAAGCCCCAATGGATGAAGATCCCGAACTTGGCATCGTGAAACCAATCGGGCACTCGATGCCGTGCTACGGACTCGTAAGTGGGTTCAAAGTTCACGGTTGACCACCTTTCAGGCTGTCAGGTCTTCAACCCAGTCATGACGATGCCCTTGATGAGATAGCGTTGTGCAAAGAAGAAGATAATGATGATCGGGATGACCATCAGAACCGAAACGGCCATCATGTAGTGAATATACTGGTTGCCGAATTGGCCCCGGAAACGTTGCACCGCGATTGCCAGGGTATACATGTTGGGATCCCGCAGATATATGAGCGGGGCGAAAAAGTTATTCCAGTTGCCAATAAAGGCCAGAACGGCGACGGTTGCCAACGCTGGGGTCGAGATGGGCAATATGATATGCCAGAGAATGCCGAGTGTTGTGGCTCCATCCAGGCGCGCCGCTTCTTCAAGTTCTTTCGGTATCGTCATGAAGAACTGGCGCAGCAGGAAGATGAAGAACGGCCAACCAAACCAGGGCGGAACCATCAGCGGTGCGAATGAGTTGCCCCAGCCTATCGCGTTAAAAAGCACGTACTGCGGGATTAACGTAACCCAGATGGGCAGCATCAGCGTCGCAAGCATCAGGAGAAATAGCACATTCTTGCCACGCGCACGCAAGCGAGCAAAGCCATAGGCCGCCAGGGTGCATGACACCAGATTGCCAATCACATTGTTCAGAGTGACAAAGAGTGTATTCAAAACATACTGACCAAATGGAGCCAGCGCCAGGGCTTGCGAATAGTTCTCGAAGTGAAAAGTCCCTGGAATCCATTTAGGTGGAAAATCGAAAACCTCATTCGGCGCCTTGAACGAGGTCGAAAGCATCCACAAGAAAGGCAGCACGAATATGATCGCAGTGGGGACTGCCAGACCATAAACGAGCACCACGTGGGTAACATTGCGAAATGTTTTTGTTTTGAAGAAGCTGCCAATTTCTGCTCGACGTGCGACGCGATGTTCAGGCGTGGCTTTCGAATCGACTACGGTACCCATGACCTCTATCTCCTTATTCGGCAGCCTCGTAATGAACCGTTCGTCTGTTGATTCTGAACATTAACCACGTCAGCAGCATGATGATGACGCATAGAATCCAGGCTTGTGCCGATGCATAGCCCATCCGCAGATTCACGAAAGCGTTCTGGTAGAGGTCAATCACATAGACGCGCAAGGCGGTGCCAGGGCCTCCCAATGTTCCGGGCGCGCCGGTAGCGCTGCTGAGGATGTAGACGTTCTCGAAAATCTGGAATGAGGTGATCATCGAGATGACGATCACGTAAAACAGCGCTGGCGAGAGCATGGGGATGGTAATGTGTACAAATTCGTCCCTCGGGTTTGCGCCGTCGATGCGCGCCGCCTCGTAGAGATGCGTTGGGATGCCCTGAAGCCCGGCCAATAGGACGAGCATGTTGGGGCCAATACCCCATAGACTGACCAGGATGAGACCTGGCATGGCCCACTGGGTGCTGGAAAACCAGGCTGGCCCCTGAATACCCACCAGAGACAACAAGTAATTGACCAGGCCGGCGCGCGGGTTAAACATCCACGCCCACATGATGGCAACCGCAACACCGCTGGTCACTGAAGGCAGATAATAAATGGTGCGAAAAATGCTGATACCCGGAACCTTCTGATTCATCAACAGCGCGACGCCGAGGGCCAGCAGGGTGCCCAGCAGCACACTGAAAATTCCATACACAAAAGTGTTTTTCAACACTGTTCCAAACAGCGGGTCAGTGGTGAAAAGCTGGATATAGTTTTGGAACCCAACCCATTCCCGATTCGTCAGCCCGGTCCAGTTCGTCAGGCTCATCAAAAAGGAGTAGACCACCGGGCCACCCGTGAACAGCACAAACCCGATCAGCCATAGGGCAATGCAGAAATAAAAGTCTCTTTCTTCACGCTGCCGCAGGGTCAGTTGGGTCAGGCGTTTCGGTAAAATAGACATTATTAGCCTCTCAAATCGTTCGGAAACTAAGAACGTGGAGCGCCTTCTGACCGCAGATCAGAAAGCGCCCACGCAACGATTCGGCCCCGCGATTAACTTTTCTGGGCGAAAATAGGCTTCGTTTGCTCTAGCACGTTGCTGATGAACGTTTCGACGTCGATGTCACCCGTCGCCAGCAGGGTTTGGTTCTGGTTGACGACATCCATAACCTGTGGCCCGGTTGCGGACTGGTACGGGCGGCCTGTCACCGCATAATTCTTCAGTGCGTCGAGGAAATATTGGCCGTGCTTCGGTGCCAGTGGTGAGTCAAGGTAGCTCTGGTAAGCTGCCTCGCGCGCCGGGCTGCCGCGTCCCGACGATCCCCACATAAACTGCATCCCCTCGACAGACAGATACGCACTCAGATAGCGCCAGCCTGCTTCGGGATGCTTGGAATCACGGGTGACGCCGTAGCCGCTGCCGAACGAACCCGTGTGCTGCCCGGCAGGGCCTTTCGGCCACGGGGCCACATCCCACTCGAATTTCGCCTGGTCGTGCATCTGTGGAGCACCCCAGGTGGCCAGCCCGAACATCGCCACCTGACCGCTTAACCAGGCGCCACCGGGGAAGGAATCGGCTTCTGATTGACTGAGGCCGGCATGTTCCTTGTGGATCATATCGTACCAGAAACTGATAGCGGTACGCGCTTCCTTCGAGTCGATTGCCAGCCCCGATTCATCGTCAGTAAAGAGCTTCGCACCCCAGGGGAAGAGATGCGCGCCGCCTGCCTCGTTTCCGAAGCCGACGCTGCCGTAATAGCCGCCGTAGCCCCACTGTTTGCCGGGCACAACGAACTTCAAAGCTGCCTGGTGCAGGTCATCCATCGTCCAGTCAGGGGTTGGGTAGGGCACTCCAACCTTGTCAAACAAGGTCTTATTGTAGCCCAGGATGACTGGACCGTGATCATAGGGGATGCTGTGAAGTTTGCCCTGGTAGCGATACAGGCGGAGTGCCTCTTCCCAGATGCCAGCCACATTGAACGCCTTATCAGCATCCGCATAGGACTGGATGTCGATGAGAATCCCTTCTTTCGACCAGGGGAATGCCCGGCTGCCATGCACGTACAGGACATCTGGCAATTGCCCAGCAGCCGCCCAGGTGGGTACGATGGTCTGGTGATCGGCCCAGGTATTGTTGATGTCCTTAAGCGTGATGTCCGAGTTTTTCGCCATGAACTGCTTGTCCCATTCTTCTTGATGGGGCATAAAGGCAGTTTCCCAGGCGTGGGCAACCGTCAGGGTAATTTGATCTGCTGCCAGCGCCACCTTGCGGGCCAACTCAGGGGCAATGCCCAGCACAAAAATACTTCCACCAGCCGCAGCAGCGGCCTTCAAGAAATCGCGTCTTGATAAAGAATTTGTATTCAACTTAGGGTTCCTTTCACTAGCCACGTTCACTTTCCAGCGATTAATTTGCTAGATTCGAGTCACCTCTTTGCGAGCCTGGCCCACCTCCTCTCGGCTGGCACATCAGGTCCAGCCCGACTACCGCGAATGGCACTTGCATTAGCAGCACCAGTATGGTAAGCTTACCATGTCACAGGTATCTTTTATATATGGATGTGGTAAGCTTACCATACTATCATATGATATCTGAAACATTTTTGTCAAGCCAAAGGATCGTGTAACCTCTGATTCGTTGAGTCTATCGAATCGGGGGCAATTTTTATCCATGTCTGCCATTCACGAGGTCGCCAAACGGGCCGGCGTTGCGCCAATCACAGTGTCGCGGGTCGTTAATAATAACGGCTATGTGAGCGATGAAACGCGCCGGCGCGTTGAGGCCGCCATTCGAGAGCTTGACTATATCCCTAACGCCCTGGGGCCAAGCCTGCGTTTCAAGCGGACACAGACACTGGCGCTGGTCTTGTCCGATATTACTAACCCCTTCTGGACTACCGTGGCACGAGGGGTCGAGGACGCGGCCAACCTGCAAGGCTACCATGTCATCATTGGCAATACAGATGAGTCCCCTGATAAGCAGGAGGATTACCTGCTTTTTCTGATGAAGAAACAGGTCGATGGGTTTTTGATTGTGCCCGCGTCGTCAGGTTCACTAAAGATGCTTCAGAAGCACCGGGTACCCTTCGTCGTGCTGGATCGGAATATCCCCGACGAAGAGATCGATTCTGTTCGCGGCGATTCTGTAAAAGGTGCCTACGAATTGACAAAACACCTGTTAGGGCTTGGGCACCGCCATTTGGCTATTGTCACAGGTCGGCAAGATCAATCAACAGCTTACGACCGGGTGATGGGCGCGCTTCAAGCAATCGAGGTCGCAGGCTTGAGCGAACGGCCACAGGTGTACTGGGGTGAATTCAACCAAGAGTCTGGCTATATTCACACAAAACAGTTGCTTCAAGCAGAGCCGCGCCCGACGGCCATTTTTGCAGCCAACAATTTCCTCGCCATCGGCACAATGCGTGCGTTGCGCGAGGCCAGGATACGAGTGCCGAAGGATATGTCAGTGGTAGCGTTCGATGACCTCCCGGCAGCGATCACCATTGATCCATTTTTCACTGTCGCTGCCCAGCCCGCCTATGAGATGGGCAAGCAGGCCACCGAGCTGCTTTTGTCCCGTCTGGCAGGGGAGGGGCCAAAGGGGCATCAGGAGATCGTCCTGCCAGTCGAGATCATCGTGCGCAAGTCCAGTGGAAAGCCAGCGCGCACACTGAGCCGTAAAGCTTGGTAAATCTTAGCTTTGGGAGAACGTATGGAGCCTTCATCAAACATCCCTGTTCGTTTTGAACCAACCTGGGAATCCTTGAAGCAATATTCTGTACCACAGTGGTTCGTGGATGCCAAACTCGGCATCTTCATCCACTGGGGTGTCTATTCAGTCCCGGCATTCGCCAACGAATGGTATCCGCGCAATATGTATCAGAAGGGCAGCCCGGAATACGAACACCATCGAAAAAAATGGGGAGACCATACCAAGTTCGGCTACAAAGACTTCATTCCACTGTTCAAGGCCGAGAATTTTGAGCCGGATGCCTGGCTTGACTTGTTCAAAAAGGCTGGCGCGCGATATGTCGTCCCCGTAGCGGAACACCACGACGGCTTTCCTATGTATGATACGCGGCTGTCCGACTGGAACGCTGCCAGGATGGGGCCGAAACGGGATGTTGTGGGTGAACTGGTGCAAGCGGCTCGCAGGCACGGCCTCATTCCGGGCGTGTCGAGTCACCGGGCCGAACACTGGTGGTTTTTCGATGGTGGTCGGAAATTCGATTCGGATGTGCAAGACCCGCGCAACGATGGGCTTTACGGGCCGGCAGTGACAGCATCACCGACGGCGAGTCACGACTCGACAGCATGGACAAGCAAAGACTGGCGTCCACGACCCAATGCTAAATTCCTCGACGACTGGCTGGCCCGGTGCTGCGAGTTGGTGGACAAATATCAGCCGCAGGTCTTCTGGTTTGATTGGTGGATCGAACAGGCCGTTTTCGAGCCATATTTGCAGAAGTTTGCCGCTTATTACTACAGCCGGGCTGCCGAGTGGAACAAAGGGGTCGTTATCCAGTACAAGCACGAGGCATTCCCTGAGGGGACGGCGCTTTACGACATCGAGAGGGGCAAGTTGAATAATATCCGCCCACTCTACTGGCAAACGGATACATCGGTGAGCTACAAATCATGGTGCTATGTCGAAGATGATGAGTTCAAGAGCACAACAACCATCGTTCACGACCTGGTGGACATTGTTAGCAAGAATGGAAATCTGCTGTTGAACGTGGGGCCAAAGCCGGACGGCACAATCCCCGACGAAGCGGCAAAGCTACTGCTTGGCCTGGGTGAATGGCTCAACGTCAACGGTGAGGCAATCTACGGGGCACGCCACTGGATCACCTTTGGCGAAGGCAGCACCGCGGTTGGCGAGGGGCACATGCGTGAGCGCGAAGATAAACCGTTCAGCGCAGAAGATATTCGCTTCACGACGAAGGATAATACCCTCTACGCAATTTGCCTGGGATGGCCGGGTGAAGCCACGAAGATAAGGTCATTGGGAAGCAGCTCCCCACTGGGAACAGGCAGGATTGAGCAAATCCGGATGCTCGGTTCGGCAGAACCGCTCACATGGTCGCAGGAGGAAGACGGGCTGCACATCAAGCCTCCATCTCAGCGCCCTTGCGAGCACGCCTACACCTTTAAAATCATCCTGAAAAGCACCTCACGATGAAATCTGGCAAGGGGTGAAAGCAGGGAATTACGATTTACCGGCTTGGCTTGAGCCGCATTTGGAGAAATCACGAATGGAATACGCGAAATTAGGCCGATCCAACCTGACAGTCAGCAAGATCTGTTTGGGAACGATGCACTTTGGGCACTACACGACGGCGGACGAAGCCTTCCGCATTATGGACAAAGCCCTGGACATGGGCATCAATTTCTTTGATACGGCCAATGTCTACGGCGGCAAATCCGGTCGTGGTGCTACGGAAGAGATCATTGGGCGCTGGTTCAAGCAAGACGGCTCGAAGCGGGATCGCGTGGTGCTTGCCACGAAAGTCTATGGGTCAATGGCGAACGACTCGACACCCAACGATGAGCAAGGTATTTCTGCGTATAAGGTACGTAAGCATGTGGCCGATTCGCTCAGGCGGTTGCAAACGGACCACATTGATCTGTATCAAATTCATCACATTGATCGTCGAATCAGCCTTGAAGAATTCTGGACGACGTTTGATCGTTTGATCTATCAAGGCGATGTTTTGTATATGGGAACAAGCAACTTTCCTGGCTGGGGACTTGCCAAATACCAGATGGCGGCCTGGCAGCGGGGAATGCTTGGCTTCGTCTCCGAACAGCCGCAGTACAACCTGTTAAGCCGCTACCCTGAACTGGAAGTTATTCCCGCGGCACGCGAATTCGGCATTGGCCTGATTCCCTATATGCCATTGGCGGGCGGGGTACTGACCGGGAAAAAGCAAGCACCGCAAGACTCACGCACACAGCAGGTTGAACGCGAGTACGAAATGAAACTTGATGGCAACAAACAGCTTGAGGACTTTTCTGCGCTGTGCCAGGAGATCGGAGAACCGGAAACCATCGTCGCCATTGCCTGGGTTCTGGCGAACCCGGCGGTTTCATCGGCCATCGTAGGCGTCCGAACCGTTGGGCAACTGGATGGATTGGATCGCGCGGCGTCCTTGAAAATTGATCCTTCGCACCTGGCAAAACTGGATACGATATTCAACATCAATCGTGGGCGACCACTGCGATCCAGCGAAGCGCCTCATGCCTTTGCGTGGTAGTGATTTGCTATCTAATGTTTGGGCAACCAACACGCTCCAAAGGTAACGTGCAAAATCTGCCGGGCATCGAACTGATCCAGCAAAGTTACCATGTCGCGGTCGACAACCTTGTCAGGGTCTGGCGCACGGTCTAGCCGTCCTGAAACAAGGTAAGTCGCTTTGCCGGTGTCAGACTGACTGCGTGCAAATCTGTAGAGTTCACGCGCGAAGGCGGGATCCAAAGCTGCCGCTGTCCACAATGCTTCTAGCCAACTTGTGCCAGCCGTCTTGAGGTGGATCGACCCATCTGTCTGGCGGGCAGCGATGGGATAGGCGCTAAACTTGTCGGAACCTGAATGTAAACTCAGCTTGTAAGGGCCGAAAAGGCGGGCAATCGCCGCGTGGATCGCGAAATCTTCCTCAGATGCGGTTAATGCTTCCGCTGGCCCCAATTAAGCTGTTACCCTTTGCTTTTGAAGTAACTATACAAAAGCGATAGGTTTGTTGCTAGAACCTCATCATTGCCTTGACAACATTCGCTCCTGGCTCAACCCAGTGGCGGAAATCCTGAACCAACTGCTGGGCCGAAACTCGATGGGTGATCCAGGGTAAGACATCCACCATCGCACTATCCAGTAACATCATTACCTGATCAAAATCCTGTGACGTGGCGTTTCTACTCGCAAGCAGTGTAATCTCACGCCTGTGAAATTCCGGGTCGCTAAATGTGACATCCCCGTTTACTAATCCTACGAACACGAGGCGGCCACCATGAGCGACATAGCTGAAAGACTGCTTCATGGATTGGAGGCTTCCTGTTGCATCGAAGACCACTGCGGGGAGGCTGTCAGGCACTATCGCATTCAGGCGTTCAAGCAGATTTTGTTCAGCCCGGATAGTATGTTCAATGCCCAGATATCGCCGTGCGAAGTCAAGACGCTGGTCACTAAGATCGGCGACGATTACCTGCGCTCCTGCCTGTTGAGCAAATAAGCTTACGCCCAGGCCAATCGGTCCCACCCCAACCACCATCACGTACTCGCCCGGGATAATTTGGGCGCGACGAACGGCATGGGCACCAATGCTCAACATTTCGACCAATGCCAGTGCATCGTCATCAAGGTTGGATTTACGTACCTTATCGAGTGGAACGTTGATCAGTTCTTGCATTCCGCCGTCCTGATGCACGCCGATAACTTGCATATGCTCGCAGCAGTTTTCGAAGCCCCGCTGACAAGCACCGCATTTTCCACAGTTGAGGTACGGCTGAATACAACATCTGTCGCCGACTAGAAGCGTACAGGATTGCTGCGTCGGCCCAATCTGCACAATTTCAGCGGCTAATTCATGTCCCAATATGCGCGGATACTTAAAGAAGGGCTGATTACCCTGGAAAGCATGTAGGTCGGTACCACAAATTCCTACCTGTCGAATGCGTACCTGTACCTCATCTACGCCGGGCGCATTCGGTGGTGGTGTATCTTCTAGGCGCAGTACTCCTGGTTCAACGAGGATGATAGATTTCACTTGGTTTGCTCTCCCGACGTCACCCGAAATTTACAGCGTTCTATCTGTTTTCGACTTGCTCGCTATCGATTACGGAGCAAGACTCAACTGCAGATGGTTGATTCAACACCTCTTACGGATGGCACAGGTTGTTGATTGAGTTGATGTCCTGGAAAGTCAGAAGCTGGGATCAGAGATTATTCACTGTCGAACGTTGAATCGACAGTACTCTTTCAACACCAGCCGGGCAATAACATGTAATATATTACATGTGATATTTACATGTCAAGGGGTATCTATCAAGATCTTCAGCAAGGTGCGAAAAAGGATCGCCAGGGAGAGGCCGGACAACCACATTTGACATCTAACATGTCAAATATTATGATCGCGGCAGTCTTTATGGTCGGCTGCTTAAGAATCGCTAGACGCGCTTCGCTCGGTCATTACTTAGAAATTGTGGGCCAGCAATATGGCAAAACCCTACGAAAACACAGAATCTGAAACCGTTCATTACACATCAATTAACGAGCAGGTATACACCATCGTCAAAAGACGAATCATTGAACGTCGCTTCCCTGCTGGGGCCAAGTTGGACATCAATGCGCTGGCTGACGAACTCGGCGTCAGCCGAATGCCCGTGGTGGACGCGCTCACACGCCTGGAGACGGAGGGCCTCGTTGAACGGCGCAACCGCGTAGGGACATTTGTAACGCCCATGGACCGCATCCGCTATGAAGAAATCTATGCAGCTCGTGAGATGATCGAACAGTGGGCCGCCAAACCGATCATTGAACGGATTTCGGATGAAGATATTTCTGGACTTTGGCGTGTATTGGAACAGACCCGGCTACTTCTGGAGAACGTTTCAGAGGATACGTTCGATTACCAGCGATTCAGCGAATATGACGGCATTTTTCACCTATCTCTTATTAAGCTATGTGGAAATTCTTACATTATCAATTTCTACGCGTCCATGAACAGCCATGTTCAGATCGTGCGGGTCTTATCACTTGCGGCACTAAAACGCAGTCGGGAGACCCAAATCGAGCACGAAAACATTGTACGGGCATACGAATCCCGTGACGTTGAAAAAGTCCGCCTGGCTCAGTCTATCCATCTTGAAAAGAGCAGGGTTGGCGTTCTCAAGACGCTAGAACTCCACGAAAATCTATGAGGCGCGCTGCCTAATCCGTCCTGCCCAGGCAACTTCTGATTTCGCCCACCACCTCCGCTGGCTAGATAACCTGCAACTCATGAAACGTTGCTGATCCTGCGACGGATGAGGCCACCTTATGCCTCCCGTGAGTTAGAGGACAACCGGTGCCAGCGCCGAATGGCGGCTATACACAGCCTCCCAGCCAGCCCACACCATTTGAGCAGACCTTCCAACAAACGCTTGACAGCAGAGCAGAAACCTTCTATTCTGTTAAATGCAGCATGCAACATGTAACATCCTAGATGTAAAATGAAAAATATTACAACACAGCCACCATAGTGGTTTTGTAACCTTCGTAGGTCACAACATTTCATCGCGCCAAATGGAGCTAAACCAGCAAGTTCTGGCCTTGTCCAAAATATGCCGCGTTGGCCTGATTAATTGTTGTCTACTCACCAGGAGGTGACGCAAATCCATTACGCATTATTTCACAAGAAGTCACAGCGAATTCGGTCTGGCACTTCATCTATTCAGGTTTATGGAGGATTAAGATGTTCAAAAAACTAAGTTTAGCCACCTTTATGGGCTGCGCGGTCCTTGTCATCGCAATGTGGGCAACCGGCAATACCGCACAGGCTCAAGATAGCACACCGGCAGCAACAATGGCAGCCACCGAAACCGCTGCTCCACTTTGCGGCCCACTTGCATCGCTAGTTGTCATTCCTGCTACCCCTGATCCAGCGAATGCTTCTAGAGGGCCAATTGTCTACGTGCCAAAGTCTACTGATGCGAGCTATTGGCTTGCTGTCCGAAAGGGCGTCGACACGCGGGCTAAGGAACTAGGCTACAAATCCGACTATCAGGGGCCTGCTAAAGCAGCGGATATTGCGGGTCAGGTGAATCTCGTTACCAACCTGATTACCAGCAAGCCCGCGGGAATTTTGTTGTCCGCCAGTGACACAAAAGCACTGGTTGCCCCAGCTAAAGCTGCGGCCAAAGCCGGTGTCCCACTTGTCACGGTTGATGCCGGCATTGAGGGAAATGACGCACTTGCTTATATTGCTACCGATAATGTGGCCGCCGCCGGGGTGGCAGCCGATACCCTGGCTAAACTGGTTGGTGATAAGGGTAAAGTCGGAGACCTGGGATTAGACGCTGGCTCCCAGACTGGTATCGAACGTGAGCAGGGCTTTGTGGATGCCATGCAGAAGAATCATCCCAACATCACAGTCGTACCTGTCCAGTACACCAAAGGCTGCGATCCAGCAACGGCGCTTAATACGGCAACCGACATCCTGACGGCAAACCCTGATCTGGTCGGATTCTACAGCGCAGGCGGCCCCTGTGCTCTGGGTATCGCGCAAGCAGTTAAGGCCAAAAAGCTGGAGGGCAAAGTCAAGATCGTGACCTTCGATGCCATTACGGAATCACTGCCCTTGTTCGAGGACGGCACAATCACGGCAATGGTCGCTCAGGATCCCTTCCAGATGGGCTATTGCGGTGCTACCGTCATCGACGCGGTCATTCACGGAGTTAAGCTGCCTGACACCAAGGTCGGTATCGGCGTGACGGTCATCACGAAGGACAACTACAAGTCGCCTGCTGTTCAGAAATTGCTCAATCCATAAGCTGGATAAGCGCGCTCCGCAACCTTGAAATATGAGTCATGCGGAAACCCCTTCCTCCCCATCTCGCCATGCTCGACTCCCGCGCTTCACGAAGAGCGGGTTGGGGAGTTAGTCAATCTGCACCGGCAATCCAAGATGCAACGGCGTGGGCGACTCATGTTTCAAGGTACACAAATTGTCATCTCTATATCAAGCACAATGAGGGTCATTTCCCGCGGTGGACGAAAAACGTGTTCCCTTGCTTGAAATGCGCAACATCCGCAAATCATTCTTTGGGATTCCTGTCCTACAGGACGTCAACTTTGACCTGTATCCCGGCGAGGTACACATCCTATTGGGTGAGAACGGTGCTGGTAAATCGACGCTGATGAAGATTTTGAGCGCCGCTTATCGGCTCGATGCTGGGCAGATCATCATTGATGGTCAGGAACAGCATTATCGAGTTCCCGCAGATGCCCAGAAAGCAGGCATTAGCACCATCTATCAGCATTTCAATCAATGTCCCCATTTGACCGTTGCAGAGAATATATTCCTAGGGCGACCACCACGCACACGCTTTGGCCTCATCAATTGGCAGAAAATGAACCACGATGCCAGGGTAGCCTTGTCCAACGTCAGCACCAATCTTGATCCACGTATGAGAATTGGAACGTTGAGCGTTGCGTCACGCCAGGTGGTCGAGATAGTTTCCGCCATCAGTCGCCGCACGCGTATTCTGGTGATGGATGAACCCACAGCGGCCCTGAGTGAACAGGAAGTCCAGCGCTTGTTTGAGCTGATTCATAGCCTGACTGAGCGAGGCGTTGGCATCATCTATATCTCGCATCGCCTGGAAGAACTCCAAAGCGTAGGGGATCGGGTGACTGTGCTGCGTGACGGTCGAAACATGGGCACCCACAAAATTGCGGAAGTTGGCCTCGACAGTTTGGTACGTTTGATGATCGGGCGAGACCTACATCAGACACACCTAACTCCATTGCCAGCCGATACGCCCGAAACGCTGCGCGTTGAAAAGCTAACCAGACGCGGCCAATTTGAGTCCGTCAGCTTCTCGGTACGACGGGGGGAGATTGTCGGGATATCAGGCCTGATGGGTTCCGGACGAACAGAGTTGGCACAATCAATCTTTGGCGTCCACGTCCCTGACTCCGGCGAAATCTATGTTCGCGGACAGCGCGTCAACATTCGCATCCCTGGCGACGCCGTAAAGCTGGGGATTGGGTTTTTAACCGAAGATCGGCTTGGTGACGGTCTCGGTGCCAGCATGAGCATTCGGGAAAACATGTCGTTGCCAATGTGGGCCAGCGGGCAGGGTTATGCATATGGTTTGTTCCTGAATAGGCGCAAGGAGCGCCAACTTAGCGACGATTACGGACGCCGCTTGAATGTTCGTGCAGCAACCATGAGCCTGCCTGTCCGGTACTTGAGCGGCGGCAACCAACAGAAGGTTGTTCTGGCAAAGTGGCTAATTGCTCGTTGCTCTATTCTGATTGTGGATGAGCCAACTGCCGGTATTGACATCGGCGCGAAGGAAGAAGTCCACCGCCTGCTCATCCACTTTGCGCGCCAGGAAGGTGGAACTGTCATCATGATTTCGTCCGACTTACCAGAAGTGTTGAAGCTCAGTGACCGGATACTTGTTATGGCTGAAGGACGATTGGTCAAAGAGTTACAGCGCATCGAGGCAACTGAAGAAATCGTTATGGGCCATTCATTACAAACAATTAGAGGCTAATTCCCATGACAGAAATGCTGCAAAATGAGCAATTGAGCAAAAGTAGCCCTATCAGGCGCTCTCATCATTGGTTGCGTGAATTTCAGCAACATCCAGCCGTTTCTTTGACTGCCATTTTGCTTTTAATGTGGCTTATCCTTTCTCGGTTGTCACCATACTTTTTTACGCTGGGCAATGTCCTGGAAATTACCTTACAAGCCGCTGTGGTGGCGATGATTGCTGCGGGCGAGACCTTTGTCATTTTATCTGGCGGCATTGATCTATCTGTTGGATCGATTTTTGCGATGAGTGCCATGGCAGCCGGGCTGGTCATGCAAGCCCAGATGCCCGTTCCTGTCGTGCTCGCCGCCGGATTGCTCACCGGCGCACTTTGCGGATTCGCCAACGGATTGGGTGTAAGCAAACTTCAACTGCCGCCATTCATTGTCACGCTGGGCTCGATGAGCATATTGCGGGGATTTGCGCTGCTCGTCAACAAGGGCATTCCCATTTTTGGCGCGAATCCCGATTTCGCTTTTCTGGGTCAGGGGCGCGTCTTTGACCTGCTCCCCGTGCCCTCGCTGATCGTGCTGGGCGTATATATTTTGTGCTGGTTCATATTGCGCCAAACACCATTTGGACGCTTCACCTATGCTATCGGCAGCAATCCTGAAGCCGCACGCCTGGCCGGTGTCGGTATGGTGCGCCAGACTATCGGCATCTATGTCCTGTGTGGTACGCTGGCTGGCCTGGCAGGCATGACGGAAGCCTCTCGCCTTAGCAGTGCTCAACCGGCGGGTGGGGTTGGTCTTGAACTGGATGCCATTGGCGCGGTAGTCATTGGCGGGACAAGCCTCTTCGGTGGCGAGGGCAATATTCTGGCTACGCTGGTTGGTGCGCTGTTGATCGCAACCATACGCAACGGCTTGAACATTGTCGGCATAGAAGCGTTCTGGCAAAACGTGGTGACGGGATTCATTATAGTTTTGGCAGTGTATCTGGATCGATTGCGTCGTGTCCATCGGGCCGCATAGATTCTATGCACTGGAAGTCGCCCTCAGCGAGAATTGTCGTTGGTTGACGATCAGAGTGCAATTCATGCGACTCAGCCGATTCTGACGCCTGCTCTAACGAATACTCGAACAGGATCCGCTTGACAAATCCGGGATATCCCTTACGATATTTCACATACCGTATGTAAAATGTTAAATGTTACAGACCCCAAAAGAGGTTTGATCAATCATTGACTGATTTTGCGCCAATACGCGCCAATCTTGGACAGCAAGTCTTTGAACACCTGCGTGAGCGGATTTATCGCATGGAAATTGAGCCAGGTACACGCCTGGGTGTTGGAGAAGTCGCCGACGAACTTGGCGTAAGTCGAAGTCCGGTGCGCGACGCTTTCCTCATGCTTATAGCGGAGGGCATTGTAGAGACGATGCCATCCGGTGCTTATCAGGTCATTCAATTCAATCGCAAATACATCGATGATGTCTTCGTGTTAAGACGAGCGCTCGAACTCGCTGCTGTCCGGCTCTGCGGCCAGAACCCCAACAAGGAGCGGGTTCTGGCATTGTACAACACATGGGAACTTCTGAAAGTGGTCGATGACACCGAGCCTGGCTTCTTGGATCGTCACGTGGAAGCAGACAATGAGTTACACCAGAGCATCGCCGAGATGAGTCAGAATCTCCTGCTAAAGAATGCGCTAGACAAAGTTGTTTCGCTTGCATCCCTCATCCGACGCTGGCAGTACAGCGGCGGAAGCCTGCATCGCCCTCTGGCGACGACTGCTGACGAGCATCTGAAGATTCTTGATGCGCTATTGGCCCATGATGTTGATTCGGCTATTGCCGCAATGGACGATCACCTGGCATTTGCCCATGCACGTTCACTTGCCCGTCTAGACCGGCAGGCTTCGCCGACGGCTTCTATTGGCAACCTGAGAGGGAACAAAAGAAGGAAAGGAGGTCGGCTGGCAAAAGCTCGTTAGTTGACCGTTTGTCCACAAGCTTTTTTAAGGAAGTCGAGGTTAAAAAATGTCAAATCAAGTGACTCGCCGCACTTTTCTAAAAAGCGCAACAGTCGCCGCCGTTGCCCCTGTCGTGCCGACGTTTGATGTTCACCAACCGGGTGTCCGTCCGGCACGGGCGATGGCAAAAGACTCCTATAAGATGGTCTTCATCCAGTTCATGCCGCACACCGTGCCCGCCGCCTGGAGCAAAGGCATTGAAGATGTTTTGAAAGTCCAGGCCAATGTTGATTACCAGTTGCTGGATGGGCAGGCCAAAGTCGACACGCAAATCACGTTGATGGACACTGCTATCAACCAGGCAGTCGACGCCATCTTCCTGCAACCTGTCGACAGCGTGGCGGTTGGCCCATCCATCAAGAAGGCTAAGGATGCCGGTATCCCCGTCATCACGTTAAATATCGATTCCACCGAGCCACACGCTGCGCACGTGGAAATGAACCATTACTATGGCGCCATCGACATCGGCAAGAAGATGGGCGAGATGCTGGGTGGCAAGGGCAACGTGGTCATCCTCAATGCACCGCCTGGCATCATCATTCGTGACCAGCGCACCAATGGCTTCAAGGATGGGCTGAAGAACTACCCGAATATCAAGATCGTGGCTGATCAGGCAGCGGACTGGGATCGCAAGAAAGCCCAAGATGTGTTATCGGCATTGATGGCCGCCAATAAAGACATTCAAGGGGTCTATGGGGTCAACGACTCGATGGCCCTGGGTGCAGTGGATGTGCTGAAGGCGGCTGGACAGATCGGCAAGGTGATCGTTTTTGGCAATGATGGCGAGAAAGATGCCCTTGAGTCGATAGCCGCTGGCGAACTGACGGGTACACAATATACCGATGTGTATCAGCAGGGACGTTTTGCTGCTTCGATTGCCACTGCGTTAGCAACAGGCGGTGTATCGGCCCAGGCATTTCAGAATCAAGGCCATCTGTTAATGCCATATTTCATCCTGACGAAGGAGAACGTCGGCCAGATTCAAGACAACCAGCGCTGGTAACTGCGAAGGTTCCCGAAATCAGGGGGAGGGTTCCAAATGCTCCTGACCCGATTGTTCGAGGATTGCTAACTCACCTTATGCAGACCTTTCCCCCGCCCCCTCTCCATCCTGTGGAGAGGGGATCAGAGGGAGAGGCAAACTATCTCCTGCGTAACCTGAGATAGCAATATACATGTTCCAGCAGGTCGACATATCAACAAAGGTACTATGGCAGTCAGACTCAAGGATATTTCTGAGCAGGTCGGGGTCTCCATCGCAACCGTATCGCGCGTGCTAAATGGGCGTGAAGCCGGGGGATTTATCAGCGAAGAAACGCGCCAGCGAATATTCGCTACGGCGGTTGAGCTAGGCTACAAGCCCAATCTCCTGGCACGGGGGTTGCGCGGCAGTCGTAGCTCCCTAATTGGCGTTCTCGTGCGCGACATGGCCGATCCCTTTATGATGGAAACTTTGAAGGGCATCAACGAGGTCGCCGTCAAACGGGGCCATCGGCTTTTCCTGGGCAACGTCGAACAGGCCAATATGGCTATTGATTATGGGATGATGTTCGAGCATTATCATGCCAACGGCATCCTAATTCTGGGCGATCTCAAAGAGGACGAACAGGCTGTCACGTTCTTGACAAGCAAGCACCGGTATGTAGTTGGCGTGGTGGATCGTGTGATGCGCCGGCAATATCCGGGCGTGTATACCGACAGCGCGGCAGGCACTCGGCTGGCACTTGATCACCTCTGGAGCTTAGGACATCGGCGCATCGCCTGTGTTTCCGAATATGGCGGCTGTGATCGCCGATTGCGCGCTCAGACTTATGTCGAATGGATGCGGGAGCATGGGCTGGATGACCATATCCATATTTTCCAGACGCGGCAATCACCTCAGGCCGCTTTCGAGGTAGGCCTCAGCCTTCTGGCCTTGTCGGACTGCCCCACTGCAATCTATGCGTTGACTGACAGAATCGCAATGGGAGTGCTGCAGGCAGCCTCTCGGTCAAAGGTTGCAGTGCCGGATCAGGTTTCCATCGTCGGCTATGACAACCTCGAATTTGCGCAATTCCTGACGCCTCCGCTGACGACGATCAACCAGTCTCCCTCTGAAACGGGCCGTTTGGCTGCCGAGCTACTGCTGAATATGATTGAACAGAGGCTCGAAAGCGCGAACGTGGAGGACATTGTGCTGCAACCGAAGCTTGTGATCCGCCAATCAACGGCGGTCCCGCGCGATAGTTCGGCACTAACGTGACACGAACCTTAACCCCTGGCCCCGCTTCGTAGAGGGGAGAGCCGGATTCATCATCCCACTATTTGTTGCCTCCTCTGGACAGGGTGGAGAGGAGGATAGGGCGTGAGGCCAACAACCTCATGCGTAAGGCGAGTTACAAAAATGCTTCGTGCGATCCGGAAAAGCTTTGGATCAACAAATTTGGGATTGGTTTGGTTGTATCTTGTCATCATCCTGTTTTTCTGGATAGTCTCGCCGGACTTCCGTAAACCGGGCACGCTGGGCAATATCCTCTCTGGCTATTCGCATATCGCCATTGTCGCCGTTGGGATGACCTTTCCGCTACTTCTCGGTGGCATCGATCTGAGTGTTGGCTCGATGATGGGCATGGTGGCTATGGTCATCTTTGATGCCGTATTGCTGTTCCGCCTGCCCGGTTGGACCGCCATCCTGATCGCATTGCTTACAGGAGCCTTGGCAGGACTGATTAACGCTTCGCTGATTAACCGGTTAAAAATTCAGCCGTTCATTGCGACGCTGGCGACCCTTGTCGCGTACCGGGGCGTCACTTATGCAATTTCTGGACGGCAGATCAACCCTGAACTGACGGTCGTGGCGATCAAAGATAGCATGGTTCAAGCGCTTGACGGCTCGATCATGTTTCGCACCGCCGACCGAGCACTGTGGCAGATTCCCTACGCGTTTTTATATCTGGTTGTCATCGTCGTGGTGACGATGGTGCTGCTGCGCAAGACCAAGCTCGGTATAGATTTCTACGCAGTCGGCGGCAACCAGACAGCCGCCCGTCTAGCAGGAATCAGCATTAGCCGCACGACCCTCGTGGGCTATGCGATGTCCGGACTCTGTACAGCGATAGCCGCCCTGATCCTGACCTCACGGATGCGTTCGACCCAGGAAGGGTTGGGGCAAAGCCTGGAATTGTCCGCTATCGCCGCCGCAATTATCGGCGGGGTGAGCCTGAATGGTGGTGTGGGTAGCACGTTTGGCGCAGCGTTAGGTGCGTTCATGATCGGCACCCTGTCAACTGGTCTGACCTTGATCGGCGTGACAGGCTATGCGCCCCAGGTCGTGATCGGCATCATTTTGCTTATCGCAGTAGGTTACGACAGGCTGCTTGCAGGCCGCCGCGTGCGGAAGTGGCTCAGACGGCAATATGGGCAACAATTTGCCCACCAGCTCGCGAACGTGGATGAAATTGCTCCTCAGGGAGCCAGTAATGACTAGTTTTTCGAATAATGTGGTGCTGAAAGCGCGGGGTCTATCCAAGCAGTATGGCACAGTCCAGGCGCTGGATAATGTCGATTTGGACCTGTGTGGGGGCGAAGTCCATGCGCTGGTGGGCAGCAATGGGGCCGGGAAATCGACGCTGGTGAAAATCCTGACCGGGGCTGTCGTTCCGGACAGGGGCAACCTCACTCTGAACGGAAAGGTGTTTGCTGGGGGCGACACTAAGGCGGCCCTTGATGCCGGTCTGGCTTGCATATACCAGGAGTCGCAACTTGTCCCGGCCCTGCCGGTCATCGATAATATTGTGTTGGGAAGGCATCCGACCAATCGGTTGGGGTTCTTGAACCGCAAAGCACAGCGTGAGACCGTTGTGGCGTTGCTCTCCCGGCACAATCTCCAGCTTGACCTGGATATTCCGGTTCAAGCCCTTCCGCCGGTGCAACAAAAAGAAGTCGAGATCGCCAAAGCGCTCTCTCTGAATGCGCGTGTGATCTTGATGGACGAACCGACCGCTTCACTGTCGCACGCCGAAGTGGAGAAGCTGTTCCGTTCGATTCGCGGCCTGCGTGAGCAAGGAGTGGCAATCTTATATATTTCGCATGTTCTGGATGAAATCTTCAGCATTGCAGACCGGGTAACTGTTATCCGTGATGGCAGAGTGCACCTCTCAACGCCCATTGCCGAGATCACGAAAAAGACGCTGGTTGATACGATGCTCGGCCATCAACTTGCCACTGAAGTCACTGCCACCCATCAGCACGCACGTAGCTCGCAGCAAGTAGCCCTCGAATGCCGGGGTCTCAGCAAAAGCGGATATTTCGAGGATATTGACCTGTGCGTTCACAACGGTGAGATCGTTTGCATTACCGGTCTGGTTGGCGCCAAACGATCCGAACTGGTTCGCGCCCTATTTGGCGCTGAACCTGCAGAGCGCGGTGAGATATTGGTATACGGACATCCGGTGAAAATACGGAATCCTCTGGATGCTATTCGGCTAGGTATTGGCTTCGTTCCAGAGGATCGAAGGCAGGATGGGCTATTCATGGGTCTGCCCATCAGCGCCAATACCGTGATGGCCTATCTGGCGAAAGTTACGCACTTAGGAATGCTATCGCAGCGATTGATGCGCGTTATTGGGAAGAAGCAGATCGAAGATCTGGATATCGTACCACCTCGACTTGATCTTTCCCCACGCGCCCTCAGTGGCGGCAATCAGCAAAAAGCCCTGCTGGGACGCTGGCTTGCCGGTGACGCCCGAATCCTCATCCTGGATGAGCCAACCGTTGGAATCGATGTTGGCACGAAAGCAAATATCTACAGCCTCCTGCGGAAGTTGGCATCGGCGGGACGGGCCATTTTGCTGGTTTCCTCTGATATGGAAGAAGTGATGACCATCGCTGATCGGGTTATCGTGATGGCCCAGGGCCGGATTACCGGAACCTTTGAGGGGGCGCAGCTTTCGCAGGAAATGATTTTGAGAGCCGCCAGCGGCGAGGTGAGCCAATGATAACGGACAATGCGCGGCTTCAACCCGCTACCTCTACTCTCTCTGGCAGACGTTTTCTACGTGCCTATAGCCTCGCGCTGATGCTTGTCGTAGTGACAGCGCTGTTCACGGCCATCCAACCGGCATTCATCCAACCTGAAAACGTCATTGGGATCCTCTATCAGGTGTCCCTGATCGGCACGATGGCTGTCTCTTCAACGTTCGTCATCATTACCGGCGGGATTGATCTTTCCGTGGGGCCAGTGGTCGCCCTGGCCGGCCTGGCCGCGGTTTTCAGTCTGCGTGATAATGGTCAGGTCTTGGTGCCGGCGCTGTTTGCCGGGCTATTGACCGGACTGATCTGCGGTGTACTTAACGGTATTGCAGTTGCAGCTTTCCGTCTGCCTGCCATTGTTGTCACGCTGGCAACGGTGAGCATCTACCGAGGCGCTGCACTCCTGATCGGTGGCAGTGTGTTGCATCAAGTACGTGGCCCAGAATCGTTTCTCTACATTGGCAGCGGGCGCGTTGCAGGCTTTATCCCCTTTCCGATCTTCATCTTTGTGGGGATGACGCTCGTTATGTACTTTCTCCAGACCCGCACACGATTTGGCCTCACTGTCTTTGCCACCGGCGAGAATGCAGAAGCAGCACGGCTCTGTGGTTTACCTGTCGCCAGAACACGTCTGCTTGTGTATCTGATTTCGGGCATCGGCGCGGCCATCGGCGGAATTGTGCTTTCGTCACAGGTCAGTACGGGAGCCGCGACGTATGGCAACGGCATTGAGCTTGATGTGATTGCGGCCATTGTCCTGGGAGGAACGAGCCTGCGGGGTGGTAGTGGCTCGGTACTACATACTGTCATCGGGGCGCTGCTCATTGGTGAAATCAATAACGGACTGAGTATGCTCAATGTCAGCATAGAACAACAATTGATCGCCAAGGGGCTGATCATCGTGTTAGCAATCGCGTTCAGCGACCGGCTTTCTCGATGGGCAGACAAATAGCACGAGAGCGGACTTTTCTCCTGGCTTCGAGACGTCAACATGGCTGAAATTCCGTAACCGGACCTGCAACCTGAGGAAGTGCTGGTCGATGTCCTGTATGCCCAGCCATCTGGTAGCGACCTGAATGTCTAGCGTGACCTGTTTCTACTGGCAAGCGCTCCGCCCGGCTCACCATATGAAGTCAGCGGTAAAATCATTGCGCAGAGCCGTCGGGTGCTTGAAAGACTGCGTGAAGGCACCAGGTCACACTCTCACTCTATTCAGTGAATTATGGTTCCTTTGATACCCGCTGGGCAAATGCCGCTTGACTCATGCAATAAGTTGAAATACACCCGTTCGTCGCTGTCTATAGCCCGCCAGTTCCTACTTGTCAGCGTGGAGTCGTGATTGGCGCGCAAATCGATTGCGTACCCGGATGAGATATAATCTCTTCCAATTCATTTTGCTGGCTGGCAGATGGTACCATGAGTTCGAAACAACTTAGCATCTTCATCAGTTCGAAGATGCAGGAACTTGCACCCGAACGCAAAGTATTACAAGCGCTCATTCCGACGCTGGACGCAGGTATGGTAAAGCTCAGTACCTGGGTCTTTGAGCAGGACGCGCCCGCCAGTAACGTTCCGATCCGTCAAGTCTATCTGAATGCGCTCAAGAACTCGGCACTTTACATTGGCCTGTTCTGGAACGAATACGGCGCGTGGACAATCGACGAATTCGAGCACGCCACGGAATGGGGCATCGACCGCCACATCTACGTTAAGGACGTTGACTCGCAAAAGCGCGACCAGAGACTATCCGAATTCCTCAACCAGCAAAGCCATGTCATTTCAGGTATCACACCCAAGTGGTTCAGCACCTCCGAAGAACTGTGTGAACAGGTCAAAAAGTCTATCCAGGTGTGGTTACAGGACTGGCTCCTGAAACGCCCTGGCGACACCAGCGCAATATTTGCTGAGATCTCAGACGATATTCCGGAGCAGCCTACCAAACTCGTCGGGCGCGACGCGCTGTTGGCGGAAGCCCGTTCTTTGTTGGAGGAGCATTCGCGGGTATTGCTACAGGGCTTTGGTGGAATGGGCAAGACGGCCCTGGCCGCAGCGCTGGCTGCCCGGTGGATTGACGATGGCAAAGGCAGCGTCCTTTGGTTAAGGACCGGCACTGAAAATGCCAGCACTATCTTTGAAGCGCTCGCCTCGCCCTTCAACGCACGACAGGCGATTGCCAGCGCGACAGGCAATGCGCGGGCTACAGCGGTGCGCTCCATGCTCACAGAGTCTGGTGCTACTTTGCTTGTGCTAGACGATGTGTGGGATGGGACCTCGCTCAATCAAGTGCTCAGGGCAATTCCACGCGATCTCGCCTTACTGGTCACTTCGCGGCAGCGCTATGCGCTGGATGAGATCCTCGAAATCGGCAAATTGGACGAACAAGATGCGCTGCGGCTGTTGGGCCACTACGCGCGGCAGAATTACAGCGACGACGATAATGCCCGCGAATTGTGTCGCCAAGTCGGCTATCATGCTTTCGCGCTGGAGATTGCCGGCAAGACCATCAAGGTCGATAAGATCACACCACTGGATCTGCTGCGGCGCATTGCGGGAACTCCACACGACATCGCCATGCCTGAAGACTTTGCGGAAGAAGGGCGTACCAGCATTAAGGAACTGCTCGACGCCAGTCTGAATGCACTGGATCACGTGTCTCGCAGCGTGTTCCTTGCCTTTGGCACGCTCTTTGTTCCGAGTGCCACACCTGAACTTCTGGCGCGGTATATGGAGTTAGAGAAAGGTGTGGTCGGCGAGGCCCTTGTCACGCTACAGAGGCGCGGCCTAGCCGAACAGGTGAAACCGTTCGGTGAAAGTGGCGCTTATTACCGCATTCATGATCTGGCTTTCAGCTATGCGCGAACATTGTCTGCGAATCTCGGTACGCGCCGTGGAGACATCTGCCAGGTATGCCGTGAGTTCGCCATCGCCCATGAAAACGATCTGGAATTATTGGAGGCTGAACTAGGCAACATTTTTGGAGCTGCAGAAGCGGCGCGCGATGTTCACAACCACGTAGTCCTGATCGATATCGTGCGGGCGCTCATTGGGCGTTATCTCTCGGCACGCGGGCATAATTCACGCTTCCTGGAACTGCTGGACGCGGCCATCAGCGCTACCGAACAGATTGGGCCTGAACAGGACGAAACCCGTCACTATTTGTTGAGCAAGCGTGGCAATGCTTACTATGATCGCGGTGCGCTGGCGGATGCGCTCAAGTGCTATGAGGAGGCGCTACGGATCTCCCGCCACCTGAAGCTGCCAGCCCGCGAGGTCATCCTGATGAGCGTCATTGGCCGTGTTCAGTCCGATCAGGGCAGCCCGAACGCAACTAATACATTGAATCAGGCATACCAGATTGCCTCAAACCTTCAAGACGAATTCCTGATTGGGTTTGTGTTGGATAGCCAGGGATATCATGCCCAGGCAGTGGGGGATTACGAAGCCACACGGCAAATTTATGCCCAAGAAGTCGAGCTGGCGAGACGCATTGAAGATAATGAAACGCTGTTCTTTGCGCTGGTGAATCTTGGCTCTGCCGAAAACAAATTAGGCGAATTCTCGATGGCGCTCGACCATCACGTCCAGGCCCTGGGGATCGCGCGCAGCCAGGACAATCGAATGTGGGTAGCTTATGCTCTACAGTCTATCGCCGAAGATCAGCATCACTTAGGTGCACACGCGGAGGCACAGCAGGCTTTTAGAGAGGCGTTAGCCCTGTTCCGTGAAGGGGGCATGAAAGCCAAGATCGCTGAAGTCATGACGTACATGCAAGAAGCAAATTACCCACCTGCATGAGTTGGTGTTTTTGATAAAAAGGATGAAGCTATGTCTAGACAGCCCAAAGTAATTTGGCTCATCAGTCTCGTAATTCTGTCCACGATAGTTCAGCAGGTTGCGCCTATCCGCGCACAGACCAACAATGCTGTGGCTATCCTGGTCGTAGATGATTTCACAGGCAATGACCTCTCATCGATCCAGGCACCCCCCAACCAGGATACTTGTGCGGTCAACCTGGAAAGCCAGGCCTTCGTTGGTCGCGGTGCATCAGCGGGAGCGCCGATCACAGCTCCTCACGGCGATCTTGTGTACACGGAACTGCAAGACCTGGTGACAACACTTCGTGTGGAGGGTTTTGTCAAGCTGGTCAAAGTCGATATTCGGAGCTTCGATACGGCTGCGATTGTCGATGAAATCCAACAAGCTATGACCAAACAGCCCGCCGATTTCTACGTTGCGAACATGAGCTTTGTTCTCCTACCATGCCAGTTCACCGGTGCGTTTGCGGACTTTGAACGCCAATTGAACGATGCCCGCAAAGCGAAAGACAACACAAAATACAAGGGAATCGTGCAGCGAGCAGCCCTGTTCTATGATGGCACCGTGTTTCCGGTGAACTCCAAGAAATATCAAGAACAAACGGGGTTGGACCCACTCCAGGATTTTTTTGCCGCTCATTCAGACAAAATCGTGCCCATTGCGTCGGCAGGCAACTTTGGGCTGGATTATCCGTTTTGGCCGGCTGCTTGGGGCCAGGTGATCAGCGTAAGCGCCAGTACGGGCGAAGGGTTTAGTGCTCCGAGCCCTTGGGACAAAAAGAACAATTCGCCGCTCCTGGGCGCAAATGTCGAAGAAAAAGGCAAGAAAGGCACGCGAATTTCAAATTATGGTGAAGTCATGATGCCGGGAGAATATTCCAGTGCAGACTATGGGATCATCATGGGCACCTCGTTTGCTGCGCCTCGATTGAGTATCGCTGTTGCCCTATATTTATCTCAAGCCGGCACAGGCTTTTGCCGCAAGAAGGAGGGTGGCCCGGCGCTTGCCTATGGTGACTGGAAAAACCTGACCTTGAAAGAAGCGGTGCAAACCTATTGCCCAGACATGAGCGTGAGCTTGCCGCAGTAAGGGTTATAAGCAGCGGCCAGGCTCGGTAAACATCGCACAAATTGTAGACAGGCCGGGCTGGCCCGCCTGGCTGACTTGCGCCCCGCCACCACGCCGGCTTCATCGCTGGCTGGGGCTACCTCCCGCGTTGTCCCGGCTCGTACAACTCCACCAGGACGCCAAAGGCGCTCTTGGGGTGGATGAAGCAGTATTTAGTCCCCGCTTCGTTTTCTTTGGGGGTTTCGTTAAGTAATTCAACGCCGTGTGCACGCAGACGCTGCATCACAGCCTCGATGTGCTCCACCTCAAGGCAGATGTGATGCATCCCCGGCCCGCGCCTGGCGAGAAATTTGGCAACGCCGCTCGTCTCGTTGAGGGGAGCCAGCAGTTCGATCTCACTTTCCCCCAGGGGCAGAAAGGCGATCTCGACCTCCTCGGCCTCGTTGCGCTGCACCTGCCCGACTTCCAGGCCCAGCGCGTCGCGCCAGAACTTGAGGGCCGGTTCGATATGCTCCACCACAATCGCCAGATGGTTGATACGAGCCATGATGCATTCCTCTTGGAGACTTCCGATTCGCCAGTCCAACGGCACTGTACAGTGCCTACGCGACATTGGATTGTACCGCGTCCGGCCCGCGTGCTATACTCCTCTTGTCTAACCGGGCTTTAACTCACCAGGGGCAATGGAATGGCTAAGGGGCAACGCGCACTGCTGCCGCCCGAAGACGAACAACATTTGCAACAACTCGCTGCCAATGGCACTGAAACACTCCGGCGGCGTGCCCAGGTTATCCTGGACTGGCACGAAGGACTAACTGCCACGGAGTCGGCCCAGCACCTGGGCCTGAGTGAAAATCAGGTTCGCTATTTGCTGCGGCAGTACCGACAGAAGGGCCTGGACCTGTTTATTGTGGAAGAGGCGGCTCCGGCTGAGAACGCTGCGTCTGCTGCGCCGGCACCCGCTGCCCAACCTGAACCGCAGGCCGAGAACGAGATCACGCTGGAAGCGCTGTGCAGCAGTTATCAGGTGGACATGGCGCACGCCAGGCACATCGCGGCGCAGGCTGTAACGCTTTTTGACGCGACCACCAGCGTCCATCGTCTGTCTCCCGATGCCCGGCCTTTGCTGGAAGCGGCGGCGCTGGTGCACAACATCGCCTACGCCAGTGACCCGGCGCATCACGATCAGCATGGGCGGGACATTTTGCTGACGCAGCCTATACGCGGCTTCAGCGAGGATGAACGGCGTGTCCTGGCCTGCACGGTCGCCTTTCATCGCAAGAAGGTTCACGCGGATCGAGAGGCTGTTTATGCCCAGTTGCCTACCGAACTGCGCCACGATGCCCTGGCGCTTTCCGCGATCCTGCGCGTGGCCGACGGCCTGGACAGCACGCAGACTCAGAGCACGGCCATTGCCAGCGTTCAGGTGAAGCCGGAAGAAGTGGTGCTGCTGGTCAACGGCCCGGATGCGCAGACTAACGCCCGGCAGTCGCAGGCCAAAGCCGACCTGTGGAACCAGATTTTTACGACCCGTATTCGGGTTGTCACCGAGGCCAGCGTGACCTCGCCCGTCGAGTCGATGCCCATCCTCTCGCCGGGCCTGAACACGGCCATGAGCGTGACCCGCGCCGGACGTACCTTCGCGCTCCACACGCTTGAGCGCATGGACGTGTTGATGAAGCATGTCCACAGCGGCGATATGGGATTGCTGCCCTCATTGTCGCGCGAAGCCAGCCGGCTGAACGAAGCGATTGCCCTGGCCGACGCCAAAGATTTCCGCAAGGAAACACGCTGGCTGATGGAAACTGTCGAGGAGGCGCGGCTGGCGGCAGCGCTCACCGAGCGTGCGCTGATTTTCGCCGATGATCCCGACGAACCCGCCGCGCCTGCCGTCGCGCAAAAAATCTCGGAGTGGCAGGCCCAGGCGCAAGCCGCCGTGCGCGCCATCGATGTGCGCCGCTACACCAAACTGGCCGCCGACCTGCGCATGGCCCTGACTGAAGACGTGGAAGTCAATGAGCGATCCCTGATCGCCTTCCATGTCGGCTCGATTCTATGGAGCCAGTTGGCAGCGCTGCGCGACATCATGGAGAACGGTACAAGTGTCAACGAAGCGCTCGAAGCCGCCCGCCGTTTGCAGGATCACCTGATCGCTTTCCGCGATCTGCTGGGCCGGGAAGTGTCCCAGGTGCTGGATATGCTGTCCCCCTTCGAGGGCTATCTGTCCGCTATCCGCACCACGCAGGCGATTGTCATGCACCTGGAACCGCCCAGGCCCGTCAAGCGGGGCCGCAAGGTCATCCAGCCGCCCGTCGATGCCGCCGTCGAGGCACTTCGCATGACGCAGCTTGAGGCCCTCAACACGCTGGCTGATGGCCTGCCCGCCACCTGGTCGGCAGTCAACAATGCGGTGTTCCGGCGGGCCTTTGCGCTGGCCGTAGCCGCACCCTGAAACGAAGACCCCGCACTGCATAGCGCGGGGTTCTTCCTGGCGGGGGACAAACGGTGTTCAGAACTTGAGCCGGTTGGCCCAATCGTCGATCTGGCGATTGGCCTCTTCCTTGGCGATACCATAGCGCTGCTGAATCTTACCGACCAGGATGTCGCGCTGGCCGCGGATCTGCTCCAGGTCGTCGTCTGTCAGCTTACCCCACTGCTTGCGAACTTCGCCCTTGACCTGCTTCCAACTGCCCACGATCTGATCCCACACGCCACCTGTTCTCGGCATAGACATGAGCTTTTCCTCCGTTTGTTCTCGAAAACCATCGGGTATGGCCTTACGGGGCGCATTCTAGACAGGCCACCCGGCAGCGTCAAGCATTATTCCTGGTACTCTCACACGTTATTTAGGGTTCGTTCAGCTTGATGCTACAATCAAGCCAGATGGGTCCTGCAATCATCCTGATGGGGGGACATCATGAAAATCACCTTTCACGGCGCGGCTCGCACAGTGACAGGTTCGCAGCACCTGGTGGAAGTGAACGGGCGGCAGATTCTCCTGGACTGCGGCCTGTACCAGGGCAAGCGCGAGGAAGCCTTCCAGCGCAACCGGACGCTGCCATTCGATGCGGGACGAGTAGACGTGATGGTGCTGTCGCACGCGCACATCGATCATTCCGGCAACATTCCGAATCTGGTCAAGGGCGGTTTCAAGGGTGACATCTACGCGACCTTCGCCACGCGCGACCTGTGCAGCGTGATGCTGCTGGACAGCGCGCACATCCAGGAAAGTGACGTGGAGTTCGTCAACAAGAAGCGCAGCCGGAAGGGTGAGCCGCCTGTTGAGCCGCTCTACACCCAGGCCGACGCCATGAACTCGCTCCGCAACTTCCACGCCATCGACTACGAGCGGTCTACACAGATCATTCCTGGCGTCACGTTGAGCTTTTTCGACGCCGGGCACATGCTGGGCAGCAGCATTATCGTCCTTAACATCGAAGATCGGGATGCGAACCGCGACGTGGTGCTCGTCTTCAGCGGTGACCTGGGTCAGCCCGGTTTGCCCATCCTGCGCGACCCGACCAACGTGGATCGCGCCGACGTGCTGATTCTGGAAAGTACCTACGGAGATCGCCTGCACAGTGCCTACAAAGACAGCGAGAAAGAACTGGAACGAATTGTCATCGATACCTACAGGCGTGGCGGCAAGCTGATTGTTCCGGCTTTTGCCGTTGGGCGCACCCAGGAGATCGTCTATGCACTCCACCAGATGTGGGAAGCGCGCAAGATTCCCCGGATGCCGATCTACGTGGACAGCCCGCTGGCGGTCAACGTGACGGCGGTCTTCGCCCATCACCCGGAAGCCTACGACGAGCAGACGCGCCAGTTTATGAAACAGTCCAACGCCGATCCGTTTGGCTTCTCCGACCTGCATTACACGCGCTCTGTGCAGGAGAGCAAGGAGCTGAACTTCGTCCGTGACCCCATCGTGATCATCTCCGCCAGCGGCATGGCTGAGGCGGGGCGCATCCAGCACCATCTCGCCAACAACATTGAAGACCCACGCAACACGATCCTGATTGCAGGCTACCAGGCGGAAAACACATTGGGGCGTTACATCCAGGAAAAGCGCCCTACGGTGCGCATCTTCGGCGATACATATCACCTGCGCGCCCAGGTCGAGGTCATCACCGGCTTTTCGGCGCACGCAGACCGCAACGGTCTCCTGGGTTGGGCGGGCGCGATCAAGAAGAAACCGGTGCGCACCTTCCTGGTGCATGGCGAAGATCCGGCCCTCAACGCACTGGCGGATGGCTTGCGAAAAGAAGTCAACCTGGAACGAGTCGAAATCCCCGACCTGCACCAGAGTTTCAGCGTGTAGAGGCGCTCTATGTCGGCCCCGAATATCTTCGAGGAGGATTGGCGCGACTGCCTGCGAGCACACCTCTTCCACGTGCTCCGCGAGCGGGACACCCGCAACGAGCACAGCCTGATCTCGGTGCTTTTGCAAACAGGGTTCACCGAAGATGAAATCTCGGCCCTGCGTACACAGGCTCTGATCGCGCTTGGCCTGTACCCGGAGGTGGAAGAGACGATCACGGAGGTTGTTGCGGAGAGTGCTGCCGAACCCCCCGTTGAAGCGCCCTCTACGCCCGCAGCGACAACTGTACCGGAGCCGGATACGCGAAGTGACGATGAGGCAAGGGCAGTGCCCCCCAGACGAGACGAACCGCCTGCGCCGCCGGTGCAGTTGTCGCTCTTTTAGTAAGCGGTTTCGAGGTACTATGCCATGTCCCGACTGATGCGAGTGTTGACCTGTGCTCTGGTCGCCGCTTTGATGGCGGGCACTCTGTCTGTTCAGGCCCAGCAGACCGATTGGAGCCAGGTCGATGCGTATATCTCCAGGTTAATGGCGCTCTATGACGTGCCCGGTACAGGCATCGCGCTGGTACAGGACGGCCAGATCGTCTACGCCAAAGGCTATGGTCAGCGCGATGTATCCACCCAGGCGCCTGTAACCAAAGACACAGTGTTTGAGATCGGCTCCGTGACCAAGCCCTTCACCGCGCTGGATGTAGCGCAGTTGGTGGATGCGGGCAAGCTCGATCTGGATGCGCCCATCGTGAAGTATCTGCCCGACTTCAAGTTCTCTGACCCGGCGGCAACACCGCAGATCACCGTCCGGCAAGTCTTGTCGATGTCCAGTGGGCTGCCGCGTGCCGACCAGGATTGGTACGGCAGGCGCAACACCACGCGCCAGCAGGTCATCAACGACATCGCCTCCATTCCGCTGACAGATAAGCCCGGCAAGCTATGGCAGTACAGCAACCACAACTTTGTGCTGGCGGGCTACCTGGTCGAGAAGGTCAGCGGCCAGTCCTGGGAAGACTACACGCGGCAGCACATCTTTGAGCCGCTGGGTATGAAGACCGCCGGGTTTGCCGAGGCCGACATGAAACAGCAGCCCGACTATGCCCTGCCACACGGCCTGACCATCCTCAGCGGCCAGCAGGTGATCCCTTTCTTTGAGCACCTGGACGTGGTCGGCCCGGCAGGTTCGATTGCCGCCAGCGCGCTCGACATGGCGCAGTTCGTCCGCTTCCAACTGGGCGACGGTACCATCGACGGCAAGCGGATCGTGTCCGAAGCCATGCTCAAGGAGATGCACCGCCAGCACATCGCGCTGACGACTGGCCCTGACGCCGAATTGATCCCCAAATTGACCCTGACCACCGATCACGGTTACGGGCTGGGCTGGTTTACGGAAAAATATCGGGGCTACGACCTGGTGCAACACGACGGCGTGATCAACGGCTTCATGGGCAGCATCACACTTGTGCCTTCGGCAAGGGTGGGCGTCGTGGTACTGACCAACACCAGCGGCGTTAATCTGTTTATCGAAGCGGTGCGGCTGCGGCTGGTCGAGATTCTGCTTGGGCTGAAGCCAGAGCAGGACATTGCCGACGTGCTGAACACACGGATGCGCGAAAGCCAGGGCAACCCGCTGTTTCACTACCTCGATCCGGTCTCTCGCAAGACCGAGTGGGACAGGGCGCGGGCTTACCAATCCGACCCGGCAGAACTGGACAGGCTGACCGGAGACTACACCATCCCTGGCGGGAAGATCACGGCTGTTGTGCGCGATGGCCGCCTGCATTTGCAGATGAATGGCCGCGCCGATCAGGATTTGGAACTGGTGCAGTACGAGCCGAACGGCTTCCTGAGCAATGCGCCGCTCTCGGCAGGCGCACACTACAACTTCAAGATCGACCAGAACGGCACGATCACGCTCTTCATCGAAGGGCAGCAGTACGCACAGAAGTTGGGCAAAGACGTGAAAGTGGTCGATTACACAGACCCCAAAGGCCGTTTCACGTTCACCGTGCCGGAAGGACTGGTGGCGCAGCCAGCCGGCGACATGGCGGTGATCCCCTCTACCGACCCAGCGGGCGCGTTCTTCGCGGGGGCGACAAAAGCCGTTGAGGGTGACCTGAAAACCAACGTCACGGCGCTGCTGAAGAAAATCGATCCCTCTTTTAACCTTGAGCCGACTAACATCCGCCCGATCCCGCTGAACGGCCTGGATTGGACTCAGTACCTCTACCAGTTGCCGCAAAATCAGGTGTTGGCCGTCGTGGCGACGATCCAGAAGGGCACACTCTACTTTGTCGGCGTGCAGGGCAAGGATGCGGCGGCTGTACAGGCTCTGACGCCGAAGTTCAACACGCTGCTGTTGAGTTACAAGATTACCGGGTGATGCTGTGCGGAGGGAGCAGGATGAGGGAAATGCCTGATGGCGATTGACCATGTGATCGATCTGGACTGCGTGCCCAAGCAGGCGCTCACCAGCGCCGGACTGCTGGCGCGCATCAAGTCCCGCAACCGAGCCGACGCGATCATCAAGTTGTACCGCGATCACAACGATAACCGCCCACCATCCGAGATGGGCTTCGAGATGGTGCGGCGCACCCCGGACGGCAACGAGGAAACACAGATCGTCATGGTCAACGATCTGCTGAATGAGGCCGCGCCGCTCGAAGCATTGTCCACCCACTGTGTCGGTTGCCCGGCCAACCGCACCGGTGAGTCGTTCGGCTGCTACGGCTTCGTCGGCTACCCGATCTCGCGCGCCGCCGAGTTGTGGCTGCTCAAGCAGTTGCCTGGCCCGGATGACCCGCTCATCTTGCTGCTGCTTCGCCAAACATTGATCGACTACGTTTTCCGCAGCCAGGAGATCGCCCGGATGCGCCAATCGCCCGGCACGATTTTCGAGACCTCGGAGCGCTTCGCACGGCGCATTGAAGATGTACAGATCAGCACGGATCAGGTCTTCGAGATGTTGTTCCTGCCCAACCTGATCCAACCTGCGCATGGCGTTCTGCTCATGCTGTTCTTCGGCGCGATCCCACGCGACATGGATGCCGAATCGCTGATGAAGTTGACACAGCCTGCCAACAACGGCAACGTCAGCCGCGACGCGCCGTTCTTAATGCAATCTGATCCCGAAGACGACGAATCAATCATGGCGCTCAAGGGCTTTTTCGAGGCACTACACGTCGCCTACCGGCTCAACGTCTCCGTGTCACTTGATGTATAGTGTTAGGACAGCCTTCCCGCTCCACCTGGAAGCACGCAGGCAATGTACTCGTATTGCACTCGATAGGAGCGACTCATGGAGAACTTTGGGGCTACTCTCTTCCTGATCTTGTTCGCCATTGTCACCGTGTATCTGTACCTGGCCGTGCGGCGGGGCTGGATGCGCATCGGGCCGAGCATCGTCATCGGCTGCATCGCCAACCCGCTGCTATTTATGATGTACTCACTGGCACGGGGTAACATGTTCCTGCAGGCGCTGCTGGTTGGCCTCGTGATCGGGTTGATGTTCACGGCGCTGACCATTTCGATTGCGGCTTATTTCCGCAACAACCCGGCGGCGACCATACGTAGGGAAGGCGACCAATGAACGCCCTTCTTATACGCCGCGCCAGGCGGTAAGATCAAAGCATCCTCGTTGGGTTGTGTAACTGACTTCAGATGTGATGTTTCCAGGGAACGCCATGAACAGCCGTTACGATGAAAACTTCGAGAGGGTCCCCCCACCCCCGGCGATGCCGCCCGCCAGCCCAGCGCCCACCCCTGTGCCACCACCACCCACTGCGCTTTACGGCGGGCAGTATGCGCCGCGCCCTCCGAAGCGCCGCCGGCGGCTGCACCCGGCCTGCCTGGGCTGCCTGCTGGCCCTGCTCGGCGTGTTCGGCATCCTGAGTTGTATCACGATCTTCGGCGTGACAATTGCCTGGGTCAGCCTGCGCAACACGTTGACGGATCGGCTGGACAAAGCGCAGCAGCAGCTTGAACAGCAGACGTTCCAGACGACGCACATCTATGATCGCCAGGGCAACGAACTGCACCAGTTGTTTGACGTGGGTCGCCGCACGAATGTCAAACTGGCAGACATTCCCAAGTCGCTGATCGACGCCACCATCGCCGTCGAGGACAGCACCTTTTACGACAATCCCGGCGTGGACTGGCCTGCCATCGCACGGGCCGGGCTGCAATACTTCCGGGCGGGTGGGCCAGCGGGCGGCGCCAGCACCATCACGCAGCAGTTGGTGCGCAACATTGCCTTCGATTACGAGTACCGCCTGGAACGCTCGGCGCGGCGCAAGATCGAAGAAGTGATCATGGCGCTGATCCTGACGCGGGAAAAGTCCAAAGACGAAATCCTGGAGCTATATCTCAACCAGATTTACTACGGCAACCTGGCCTACGGCATTGAGGCCGCCGCGCAAACCTATTTCGGCAAGCGCGCCAAAGACCTGAATCTGGCCGAAGCGACGCTGCTGGCCGGACTGCCCCAGACGCCCGCCGAACTTGACCCCTTCAACCCTGACCCGAAGGTGCAGGAAGCGGTCTTTGCCCGGCGCAAGGTCGTGCTGGATTTGATGGTGGACAAGGGCAAGATCAGTAAGGACGAGGCGGTGAAAGTGCTGGCCCAACCGCTGAACTACGCCGATCCGAACGTCAACCTGCGCTCGGCACATTTCACGCTGTACGCCGAGCAGGAATTGAAAAACCTGCTGGAAAGTTTGAAGCTGCCGCCCTCTTACCTGACGACGGGCGGGCTGAAAGTGTACACGACGCTCGACCCGCGCATCCAGGCCCTCGCCGAAAACACCGCACGCCAGCAGATCGCCGCCATCCGTGACCAGCACAACGCCCATAATGCCGCCGTCGTCATCCTCAAGCCGACGACGGGCGAAATCCTGGCAATGATGGGCAGCGTCGATTACAAAGACAACTCGATCCAGGGCCGTGTGAACGTGGCGATCTCGCCCAAGCAGCCGGGCAGCGCCATGAAGCCGCTGACCTACGCCGCTGCGATGGAACGGGGTTTCAGCCCTGCGTCGATATTATGGGACGTGGAAACGCACATCAAGGACTATGTACCGCGAAACTATGATGGCCGCTTTCACGGCCCGGTACGGATGCGGGATGCGCTCGCCAACTCGTACAATATCCCGGCGGTGCAAACGTTGCGCAGTGTGTCGGTGGAGTATCTGCTGGCCTTTGCTCAACGGCTGCACATCTACAGCCTGGGTACAGACGCCTCACAGTACGGCCTGTCGCTGACGCTCGGCGGCGGCTACCTGACTCCGCTCGAACTGACCCAGGCGTATGCCGCTTACGCCAACGGCGGCGTGCTGATACCTGCCACTTCGATCCTGTGTATTGTCAACAATGCGGGCAGCATCGTCTACCAGTACGAAGGGGGCTGCAACGGGAAGGGCACGCCCGACGCCAAAACGATCAGCGCCGCTGCCAGCGGCCCGGCGGTGCTCGATCCACGTGTGGCCTTCATCATCAGTGACATCCTGGCGGACAACGCGGCGCGCACCCCGGCCATGGGGGCCAATTCCCCGCTGCGCACCGACGGGCTGGTGACGTCCGTCAAGACCGGAACGACCAACGATTACCGGGACAACTGGACGGTGGGCTATACGCACAACGTCGCGGTGGGCGTGTGGGTCGGCAACACTGACAACAAGCCCATGATCAACACCTCTGGCCTGACCGGGGCCGCTCCCATCTGGCACGACATCATCACCGGCATTTACGCTGACCCGGCGATGCTGGAAGCCCTCAAGCATGGGGGCAACCTGGTTCCCGACCAGCTTAACCCACCGCCGGGGGTCTACAAGCGGCAGCTTTGTAACCTGAACGCGCTGCGCGAACCGGCCACGTCTTGCCCGCCGGGGCGCTCCGAGTGGTTCCTGGACAGCCCGGTGGCTGTGCCCGATGCCGATGGCAAACTGAACATCCAGCCGGGCCAGCGCTCCGCGCCGCCGACCAGCATCCCCGACAACGTGAACGGGCCGATCTTCGTGGATGTGGAGCCGGGCATCGTGGAGACAATCGTGCAGCCGCTCGATCCGGGGCTGGCTGCGTCGCTGGTGGTGCATAACCCCGGAATGCCGGTATCGCCGCCGCCGCTGTATTGCCTTGTGCCCAACGAGGTCAAAGACCAGATTCCGACGGCGTCTGTGCAATACTTCATCAAGCCGCCGCCATTCCCGGACGATGCTATTTACGCCCGCATTTACGCGCAGAACAACGGCTTTCCGATCCTGCCGGACCTTCCCTGTACGCCGGAAATGCTGGTGGCCGGGCCGCAGACGCCAGGCGCAACGGCGCGCATCATCTCACCCCGCGCGGGGCAGACCGTCACGGGCATGGTGCAGGTCAGTGGCATTGCCAACTGGCAGTCGGGGCAGGCCGCCTACTACAAGATGGAGATCCAGGGGCCGCAGTTCCCGAACTGGACGACCTTCGGGGAAACCCACAATACCCCGGTGATCAACGGGCCGCTTGACCATTTTGGCGCGGAAGGGTTACAGCCCGGTACGTACAAACTGCGGATCGTCGTGGTGGGGATCGATGGCAACTACCTGCTGGTCAGCGGCGAAACGCCAGTCAACGTAACCGGGCAGTGACCCGCGTAGTCAGGCGACCAGTCGCGCCGCACTCGTCGCCTGATTGTTATTTAGGTTCGATTCTCTCTGGTGGCGTTTCTATGGCATTCGTCCCAAACTGTGCGCCGACGCGCCGCACTCCCTTCACGCCCCGCACCGTGTCCACGATCAGGTCGGCAGAAACGCCGTCGGGCAATTGGCCCGTCAGCGCGACTGCCCCGTAATGGACGCTTGCCAGTACTCCCGCTGGCAGAAGCTGCCCGACTGATAAACGCACCATTTCATCGTCGTATAAATTGGTGCTGTCAACACTGACAACCCCACGAATGTGCGGCAGGTTATCCAGCAGCACGCGCCGGGCCTGCGGCGAACGAATATTGCCTTCGACGACCACGTGTCCATCGGTGCATTTTACCGAAAAGTAACCACGAGAGGCTTTCAATGGCGCGAAGCTGCGTATCAATAATTCTATCTCCTCTTCAATGTCCACATCTGGACGGCGTTCCGTAGGTTCCATTCTTTGCAAATCCCTTCGGGTTCATAAAAGGAAGCACACTTGCAAGCTCTATTCAAATAATCGGCCTGCCAACCGGGTTCAGGCACGGAAGTTTAACCCTCCTTTCGCCTTCAGGCGATAGCTCTGAGCATTTCCTTACCACAAACTCATCCATAATTTATCACCTCTGACGGGCGGGCTATCCCCACCATCACGTCAGGTGATCTTTGATCCGGTGCTGGACGGCGAAGGCGGCAGCTTCGGCGCGATTCGCCAGGTGCAGCTTGCTCAACAGGTTGCTGACGTAATTGCGGACTGTTCCTTCGCCCAGAAACAGCCGCCCGGCAATCTCACGGTTGGTCAGCCCGTCCGCAATCAGCGCCAGCACGCGCATTTCCTGCGCGGACAGATCCGCGAACACAGCGGCGTCCTTGCTCTTTTCGGCCTGGCGCACTTCGCGGAAGACCGCTTCGGTCATGGCCGGGTCGAGGGCCGACTCGCCGCGCGATACAGTTTCAATCGTCCGCAGCAGGTCGTCGCTGCCAATCCGCTTCAACACATAGCCCGATGCACCGGCCCGGATCGCAGCAAACAGTAACTCGTCCTCGGCGAAAGAAGTCAGCATGACGACGCGCGTCTCTGGAAGCTGGCGCACGATCTGGGCACAGGCATCGACGCCGGACAGACCAGGCATACGAATATCCATGACCACCACATCGGGCTGGTGCGTCAACGCTTGCTGTACCGCTTCTTCGCCCGTTGACGCTTCGGCAACGACGCGCAGGTTGGGGCGTTGTTGTAGCAGCGCCTTGATGCCCATACGTACCACTTCGTGATCGTCGGCGACCAGGATGCGAATTTGCCTCATGACACGTCCCCAATGTGCGGAAAATACCTCGACGGCAGTGGGCCGTCCGAATAGGCATAGTATACCGCTTAATTTGAAGGCTGGTAGCTCCAAAGCGTCTGAGAACGCCCGGCCTTGTGAGCGCTCACCGTTCTTCCCTGTTCCTCTCCACAATCAATTGTGGGCATCGAACAATGTTATCCTAAACCCAATCCCTTTAAGTTAAGGCGATATACCTCCCCCCTGACCCCCTCTCCGCTGCGCAGAGAGGGGGAACCGACCGGCCCAGACTCCCCTCTCCACCTTGTGGAGAGGGGTTGGGGGTGAGGTAAACGACTGCCCCTCACAGCCCTATCTAAAAGGTATTGATCCTAAACCGGAATCGTAGAACAGGTGTATTATACTACGGAAATTATTCGGGCTTTGTTCCAGGCCCAAAAGGGCGCCTATCCGAGGGAGACCCGTCACATGGCAAAGGTGTTTGAATTTCCGTTAAAACGCGAATTGACCTTTCCAGAACGCTGCGTGTGCTGTGGGAAGCCAAGCGAGGCCGAGATACCCATGACGATCAATCGCCAGAAACGATCTGTGTCGCTCATAGTTCCGCTGTGCCTGCGCTGCAAGAAATCTGACCAGCGTGTCTTTCTGTCAAGTCTGTTTGCCTTTGTGTCTGGGCTGGTCGGGGTGGGGGTCGCCTGTTTTGTTCTCTTGTTCATCTGGGAAGGGAAAACGCGCACCCTGGAAAGCCTCGGCATAAACAACGTGCCGGGCCACCTCAACGCCGATTTTATCCTGCTCGGCGGCACGTCCTTTCTGATAGGCATGGCCGCCGGATTCCTGCTGGAAGCCGTTGCCAAAGTCCTGTTCATCCCGTTCCTGGGCTGGGCGCTGTACTATGCGCCGCTGATGGCCGTCCAGTTCTTCGGGAACGTTGAATACGTGGCCGGGCTTCGAGTGAGCCTGTCGGAAAACGCCAAAACGCTGTGCCTGAAATTCTATAACGAGGAAGTCGCACAGGATTTCGAGCGGCTGAATGGCTGACCCCTTGCCGGACGGTGCTGCTTGTGCACCGAAGCCGTGGAAATCAGATGATCTACGTAAACGAATCTGCCTGTACAATGCAACAAAATGCTTGTCTGGACGCGGCCTTTAGGCTACGATTGGCCCTAACCGCGTAAAGACGGGGAAAAGTCGGCAGACTGTGTAGGAAGTGAGTTTCGTGGGTGCACACGATCAGGGTATCGACCTTTCGTCCGGGCGCTGGGTGGCAATCCCACGCACCCTATCATTTGTAACCAACGGCGGTGACGTGCTGCTGATCAAACGCGGTCTGCACAAGCGTGCCTTTCCAGGTCGCTACGATGGGATCGGCGGACACCTGGAACGCGGCGAAGACCCACTGACCGGCGCGCTGCGCGAGATTGTGGAGGAAACCGGTCTGACGGTGCGTGATGCACGCCTGCGGGGCATCTCACACATCGACGCCGGGCAGGATGCGGGCGTTCTGCTCTTTGTGTTCACGGCGATCTCGGACTCGCGCCAGGTCGTCGAGTGCGACGAGGGATCGCTGCATTGGATATCCATCGCGGAGGCCAACGCGCTGCCGCTGGTCGAAGATTTGCCCGTGCTGCTGCCGCGACTGTTTGGCAGCGGGGCGTCCGACACGCCGTTTTTCGCTCATGTGCGGTACGATCAGGCCGACCAGATGATCATGACCTTTGCCAGCCAGCTGTAGGTTTCAGGAGCAGTCGAAGCATGTCGCTCGCACGGATTGTTTTTCTCAACCAGTTTCAGCGCGATACCCAGGCGCTACGGGACTCGCTGGTTGGCCTGACGCAGAACCAGCTTGTCGATCCCAGCTTTGATACGGAAAGCACGCTCGCTGAACGGCTGGCTCTGGTGGCGGCACACTATTACCGCGAAGGAGAAGTGCTGGCCCATCAAGCCGGGCAGCAGTTCGACCCGCCTATGGACGATGATACACTGTGGCATCTGGAAGCCATCCGCAGCCGCTATGACTGGACTCTGAGCGAACTGGAGGCTGACCTGGAAGACGCCTGGGCGTTCTACGGCGAACTGCTGCGTGGCGTGAGCGAAAGCGATTACCTGGCCTACATGCAGCGCCATCATGGCCTGCTGCCTCGCCCGGCCTATGAGTTGAGCCGCGAGATCAGCGTCTGGCGAATGCGGAACCGCTGATCAGGCGGTGGCGTTTGGCTGCGGAACGTCAAAGGCCGAGTCGCGCGCACCCGGTCCATCGGTGAGCCGGCTGGTGTTGATGACGGGCAGATGGACGGTGAAGGTGCTGCCGCGCCGCACTTCAGATTTGACAGAGATACTGCCACCAAAACTTTCCACGAGGTGTTTGGCAATCGGCAAACCCAGGCCGATTCCGCCAAACAGGTTGTCGCCGTATTTTTCGGTGCGCTGGAAGCGCTCAAAAATGTGGGGCATAAAGACCGGCTCGATGCCGATGCCGGGATCGATGAAGGCCACGTTGAGGTGATCGTCGGAAACCGACACCTCGACACGGATTTCTCCGCCGTCCAGGCTGAACTTGATGGCATTGTCGAGCAGGGCACGAAAAGCCCGTGTCAGGGCGTCCACGTCGGCCTGAAGCTCTGGCAAGAAAGGCGGAATCAGCACCCGGACTCTCAGATCGCGGCTGGCTGCTCGGTCTTCCATCTCGTCGATGAGGTTAGCCAGCAGTTCGGACAGGTTAACGGGCCGCACCGTAGGTTCCAGCAAGTCCATCTCCTGCACGAACATCAGATCGTTGACCAGGCTCACGATCTGTTCAAGACCGCTGGCAACTTTATCCAATCCCATTTGCAGAGCCGGCCCCATCATGTTACCGCTGCGGATCAACTGCATAAAACCGTTGGCGGTGGTCAGCGGCGTGCGCAGTTCGTGGGCCAGCGTGGAAAGAAATTCGCTGCGGCGTTGCTCCTGAATGCGCAGTTGGGTGTAGGCGTCCTCAATTTCCTGCTTCTGCTGCTGTAGGGCGGCAAGGGAGGCCGCGTCGTTGGCGCGCAGCCAGCCCACCGCTGTGCGGAACATTGTCAGGGCGATGATCGGGTTCTGCCGGATCATTTCGATGAAAGTGGCCTTGTCCACTTCCAGCACGGTGGTCGTGGTCACGGTGCGGACGCTGGCGTTGCGTGGCGTGTTGCCGATCAGCGCCATCTCGCCAAAATGCTCGCCGGGGCCGCTGTAGCGCAGGAAGCGCTCGTCCTTGCCAAGCCGCTGTGTAACGACGACCTGGCCCTCCCCGATGATGTAAAAGACCTCTTCTTCTGCGCCTTCCTGGCACAGCAGCGTATCGGGCGGGTAGGTGCGAACCTGCGCCATCTGCATCAGCGCGTCTTCGGCCATGCCGGGGAATACCTGTTGGAGCAGCGCAATCGGTTCGACAGCCATAGGTTGTGACCCCAAAGTGCGGATACAGGCAGTGTAGCACAGGGCCAAATGGCACGCCAACGGATGAGGCCGATTCTAGTCATTCATACCCAACACTTTGATCGAATCGCTTGATCCGGGCGGGTTGCTGCGCCCGATCAGCACCCAGAACAACACATTAAAGATAATCGCGGAGATAATCGACCAGTTCACGGTGGTGATGGCAATGGCCGTCATGCGCTGGCGCATCCAGTCAAAACTGCAAATCAGCTTGATAGCAGCCTCGCATTCGGTGGAAATGCGATAGATGGCGTAGCGCCAGACCAGCAGCATGAAGAATGACACAATGACCGCCGACACGATGCGCCGTTTGCGTTCGGATCGCTGGATGAGCAGCAGAGCGATACTGTATAAAGCGGTAAGCAGCAACCAGCCGCTTGTGTTCAACATAGACTCCTGATGTGGCATTGGGTTCGTTCGAAGCTGTGACGATTATAGCAATCGGCCCTCATTCATCGTCAATTCATGAGGTCTGGGATGCGGCATGTTATAATACGCGCAGGGCCTCACCTGCCGTGGAGAAATGCAGCATGGACGTTACCATATCTGAAATGCGCCGTGTGACCTTGCTGGAGGTGTCCGGGCGAGTCGACAGCACCAATGCCTCACAGCTTGGTGAGACGCTCATGAGCCAGATCGACGCAGGTCGCTACCAGCTTGTGATCGACTTGAGCCGCGTGTCCTACATGAGCAGCGCCGGGCTGCGAGAGATGGTCGCAGCGGTCAAGAAAGTGCGGCAGTACAACGGCGATCTACGCATCGCCACGCCTTCCGAGCGCGTCCGTGAGGTGCTCGACCTGGCCGGCCTGAGTGCCATCTTCCAGATTTTCCCGACTCAGGTCGATGCGGTAGGCAGCTATTGAATCGGCAACACGACGATGCCGAGGGCATTGATCGCTAGGCCGGACACCTGGAACAATTGTACAGATTGTCTCGCTTGACACATTGCGTAATTGATCATACGATCAAAGAGTAGAACGGTATGCCAGTGGAGCAGCACCTGACCATTCCCGGTGACTTGAGCAAAATCCCCGAAGTTTGCAATTTCGTCGTGCAACAGGCCGAGGCGGCGGGCCTGGACGAACGGGCCGTCTATCACTGCCAGATGGCCGTTGACGAGTGGATTACAAACGTGATCGAGTACGGGTGCTGCGATTTGCCTGCCGAAGAGCACCGAATCCGGATCGGCTGTCTGAACCGAGGGGGCAAGTTTACAATCAGCATCATTGACGATGGGGTGCGATTCGACCCGACAGAGCTGGCCGAAGTAGACCCGAACAAACCCCTGGAAGAACGCGAACCAGGCGGGCTGGGGTGGTTTTTTATTCGCAAGTTGATGGATCAAGTGTACTACGAGTACAAGGATGGCCGTAACCACTTGACGATGATCAAAGATGGTGCACAGCTACGAACGCGGGACGACTTGAACACGAATACAATCCCGTCCAGGGAATGGCAACCGGGTATCTGGGTGATCATGCCTGCGGGGCGCCTGGACTCCACGACTTCACCCGTCCTTGACGCGGCCCTCACAGCCCAGTTGGAGGCTAACCACGTGCGCCTGATTGTGGAGATGAGCGGCGTCGTCTATATATCCAGCAGCGGTTTGCGTGTGCTGGTTTCGGCCTGGCGCAAAGCGCAGAAACGCGGCGGCATACTGGTCTTGAGCGGCCTGTCTGCGCGCGTGCGCGAGGTGTTTGCAATCGCCGGTTTCGATGCATTATTTACTATCACTCATACAGTTGACGATGCCATAAAAAGCATCAGTCTGGCCCAGAGCAGAAGCTGAAGGTGGACGCGGTAGCCTTTCCTCTGGCTGGCCTCATCGTTCTGGTGAGCCTCCTCAGTGTGGGAGCGCTTCTGGCCGGGCTGGCTGTGGGTTACTGGCGCGGCTACCGCCGCGCACAGCAGCAAGCGTCTGGGGCCAATGGCAAAGGCAGCCTGGATAAACTGGCGGGCGTGGGCCGTGCCATCCTCAGCGCCGAACTGCGGCTGGATGCGCTGTGCGAAATCGTCTACGAGCAGGCGGCGCGGATCATGGATGCGCGCCACTTTCAACTCGGCCTGTTCGATGGCGACGACTACCTGATCAAAATCTGGGTGCGCGATGGCGAGCGCCAGCCGGAAGCGTGTTTCTGCGGCGCGGCCAGCACCGGGCTGATCGGCTGGATACACAGCACAGCGCAAAGTATACGGGTCGGCGACTACCAGCGCGAATGGGAGGAACTGCCCGCGCGTCCCATATACGACTCTGCGCATCCTCCCCGATCCTCGGTCTTTGCGCCCCTCATCGCAGGGGGTGAAGTGATCGGCATCATTGCCGTGCACAGCGATGTGCCCGATGCCTTTCCCGAAGAGGCACTGCGGCTGCTCAACGTGCTGTCCAGCCAGGCGGCGGGGGCGATCCGTAACGCGCAGCTTTATGAGCAGGAACGAGCGCGCGCTGACCAGCTTCACGTGATCAACGAGGTGGTGCGCCAGATTACCGCCGTCCAGCCCATACCCGACCTGTTCCGGCAGATCGTGACGCTGGTGCACGACACGTTCCACTATTATGCTGTCAGTATCTTGACCTGTGACGAGAGCACGGGCGAGATCAAACTCCGCGCCAGCAGCCACCAGGAGTTCGGGAAGCGCAGCCTCTCGCTCAAACCCGGCGAAGGGCTGATCGGATGGGCATACTTGCACGCACAGACCGTTAACGCGCCAGACGTGCGCAGCGATCCGCACTACATCCATCTGTCGGTGCTGGAGCACACCCGATCCGAAATTGCCGTGCCGCTGATTATTGAAAAGCGAGTCCTGGGCATCCTGGACGTGCAGAGCGACCAGCCCAACGCCTTCAAGCCGGAAAGCGTGCCGATCCTGGAGTCGCTGGCCGGGCAGCTTGCGTTGGCGATCAACGAGGCGCAGGTCTACGAGGCCGAGCGGCGGCAGGCCGAGCGCAATAATGCGATGGCCGAAGCCTCGCGCGCGGTGGTGTCCATCCTGGACATCCACGACCTGCTCGACGAAGTAGTTGACCTGGTGGCAGATTATTTCGGCTATGATCGGGTTCACCTGTTTCTGCGCTCCGGGACACAGGTCGTCTTCCGCAGCGGCAGCGGTGTCCACAGCGGCAAATGGGCTATCGAGCACCTGGCCTACGACATCGAGGATGAGGGCTTTATCCCCTGGGTCGCGCGCAACGCCCAACCCCTGTGCAGCGGCGACGTACAGCACGACGAGCGCTACCGGGCTGCCCCTGGCCTGGAGGACAGCCGGAGCGAAATGACCGTGCCGATCATCATGGGCCAGCGGGTGCTGGGCGTTTTCGACATCCAGAGCACGCATCCAAACGCTTTCAATGCGGAGGACGTGCGGCTGGTACAGGCGATGGCCGATACGGTGGCCGTCGGGTTGCGCAACGCGGGTTTGTTCGCCACCGAGACACGACGGCGCGTGCTGGCCGAGACACTGCGCGAAATCAGCACCGTGCTGGCGTCCTCGCTCGATCTGCCCAGCGTGCTGGATGGAATACTGCTGGGGCTTGAACGAGTCGTCAATTCCGATGCAGCGCTCATCTTACTGCGCTCGGACGACGAATGCTGTTACACCATCAGCGCAGCACATGGCACGACGGGCGTGGCTGACGTGCTGAACGAGATAATTCCCGACGGCGAGAACCTGACCGCCCGGATTGAGGCGCTTATGCACAGGCTGGAAGCGCCCGAAGTGGCCCGCAACGGCGCGCAGCACGATCACCTGTATGTGGGCTTGCAGGTGGGGGGTCAGGACATCGGCATATTGGCGGTGGATCGGGCTGGCCCGGATCACTTCAACCCGGAAGACGTGGAGATCATCAACACCTTTGCCAACCAGGCCGCCGTTGCCATCGCCAACGCGCAACTCTATACGGCCCAAAAGGAAGAAGCCTGGGTATCGACGGCGCTGCTTCAGGTAGCCGAGGCAACGGCCCAATCGACCAACCTGGATGAAGTGCTGGCAACGGTGGCCCGCATTACACCCTTGCTGGTAGGAGTCGAGTGGTGCAGCGTCTTTCTGGCGGACAGTGCAACCTTCCGTGTGGTCGAGATTGAAGGGATGGAGCCAGAGATCGTCAACGCCCTCAAAGGCTTCGTATTTTACGATACCGATTGGGAACCATTCGCCCGCCTGCGGGCTGAAGGTAAGCCCATTATCATCACCGAAGAGACGCCCTCGCCCACCAATCTGCCCGTCCAACTACCCCGAAACCGCCAGGCGGTGCTGCTGCCGCTCTTTGCAAAGGGCGACGTGATGGGCGCGCTGCTGATCGGCCAACGCACCGACGCCGAACTGCTGACCAGCCGCAAGATTGAGCTGGTGAGCGGGATCGCCAACCAGGCGGCGCTTGCCATCGAGAGCGCGCTGTTGTTCGCGGCACAGCAGGAAGAAGCCTGGGTGACGGCGGCCTTGCTGTCCGTTGCCGAGTCAGTCAACAGCACGTTGGGGCTGCAACCAACGCTTGAGACGGTGGTACGTCTGACGCCTATGCTGGTCGGCGTGACGCGCTGCGCTATCATGCAGTGGGAACCGGAAGGGCGCTACTTCTTTGGCGGAGCTGTATGGGGCCTTTCGCCCGAAGCCGAGCGGGATTTCGGCGCGCTCTGTTTATCGCCTGAAGATCATCCCTTTATATCGCTGCTGGCGGCTTCGTCAGAAATGATCGCCTGTGGGCGTGAATCGCCGCAGGAAGCGCCGGATGTCCTCTGTCAGCTTTTTGGCTCGCTGTCGCTGCTCGGCCTGCCGCTGATCTCGCAGGGTACACTGGTGGGGGCCATGATCGTGGATAATCCCTGGGCGGGGCAGGCTATCGACCAGCGCCGCACCAAGATTCTGACCGGGATTGCCCAGCAGGTTGGGCTGGCATTGGAGACGGCCCGCTTGCAGGCCCAGGCCACCGAGCGCCAGCGCATGGAGCGCGAGTTGGAAGTGGCGCAGGGCATCCAGCGCAGCTTTCTGCCGCAGCAGCTACCGGCACTGCCCGGCTGGGATCTGTCCGCATCGTATCGCGCGGCGCGGCAGGTCGGGGGCGACTTCTACGACTTTATGCCGCTCAAAAATGGCAAGTGGGGGATCGTCATCGCCGACGTGGCTGATAAGGGCGTGCCAGCAGCGTTGTTCATGGCCCTGAGCCGCACATTGATTCGGGCGGCAGCCTTCAGCCGCGACGACCCGGTGGAGACGCTGGTGCGTGTCAACGAACTGCTGCTCTCCGACAGCCGGTCCGACTTGTTCGTGACGGCCTGGTTTGGCGTGTGGGACCCCGCCAGCGGCGAACTCCGGTACGCCAGCGCCGGGCACAATCCGCCGCTGCTCATTCACGCCGACGGGCACACCGATCAACTGGTATCACACGGGATCGCGCTCGGCGTCATCGACAAGATCACGCTGGAAGGCAAACAGGTCACGCTTCAAGCAGGCGATGTGCTGGTGGCCTACACAGATGGCATCACCGAGGCGCTGCGCGCCGATAGCACCGAATTCGGGCTTGTCGGTTTGCAAACGACGGCCTGTGCGGTTCGCCAGCGCAGCGCTGCCGAGATCGTGAACCGGATTCTTCACGCCGTTGATAACTTTACAGCTGGCGAACCGCAGTTCGACGACCTGACTCTAGTCGTCCTGAAACGTGACTGAACTATCGGACTATCGGGATCGGTGGGCGAGGCAAACCCCGGTTCCCTACCCTTTCCGCTCGATTTTTGAAATCCTGTCGCCCACACTAATCGTCCCCGCCTGAACCACACGGGCGTAGATGCCCCGCCGCCGAAGCTGTCTGCCTTCGGGTGAATTCACGAAGCGGATGGCATCGTGGCCGAAACGCGCGGTGAATTTGTCGCATCCTGTGTGGGGTACGTCGGTGATTTCCAGTACCGCCGTGCCGATGGCGATTCGCTGCCCTGGCTGCAAGTTCTCGACGCTCACGTCCAGGTCGATAAAAAGCTGATCGCCTGCCAGAGGCCAGCGATCCCGATCTTTTGCTACCGCCTGAATGACCCGGCTGTTCATCATGGCGATCTGCATGTCAGGATGAGCGCTGCCGTCTTCGGTGCGTTTGCTGCCACGTGTCCGCCAGTTGTCGCCTATCAGGCCCTCACGAGGGTCTAAATTGGCACGTTCCAGAACCAGCCGTTCGCCTTCCGCCGGGCGGCAAACGATCATCGCCAGCGTACCATTATCGCGCGGCGAGGCGCCCAACTGCTCCAACTCGGCTTGCAACTCTACCGCTGTCCATTGCGTGTTCATCGTAGATTCACTCACCTCCTGTTCAAGTTGCCGACATTGTAAAGTGTACCATTGCCTGGGGCAAACACCGCTGTCATCTTGCCCGATTTGTGAAATCACGTGCATAGGCAGCGGCATTCCTGTGCTACAATGTCGTAGAACACTTTTTCTAAATTAGACGTTGATGGGCAGCCCCGAAAGGAACGATTATGACCCATCCTCTGGTTTTGCAACTCAAGTTTACACGCAGCGAATTCCAGCGTGCCCTGGAAGGCGTGACCGACGCCGAGGCCAGACAGCGCTTCATGCCGATGAACTGCATCAGTTGGAACGTCGGCCACCTGGCCTGGCAGGAGCAGCGCTACTGGTTGACGCGCTTGCAGGGTACCGTCCTGCTGCCGGAACTGAACGAGGCGTTTTGCTTTGGCTGCCCCGGCCATACCCCACCGCTGGACGACATGTGGGCGGCCTGGCGCACCGTCACCGAGGCCGCCGAACCCTTCCTGCAAACGCTGACCACCGAGAAACTGGGCGAGACGATCCTGGTGGACGGTCAGCCTGTCGTGTATACTGCCGGCTCACTGATGCAGCGCGTCATCTACCATTACTGGTATCACACGGGCGAAAACATGGCGATCCGCCAGCGGCTTGGTCATACGAACCTGCCGGTTTTCGTCGGCAATATCGACCAGGAAGCGCCGTATCTCCCGCATTAAGGCTTTTGCCCGGCCTGCCCACCAGCCCGCCGCCTGCATTTTTAGGAGGCGTCCGCTATACTTATAGTGGCTGATGGGTTCCCGGTGATTGGCAGGCAAGAGTTCCGATGGTCGAGCAAACCGGCTACGCCGTGCAGGGGATAATCGAAATCTCGCCGCTGGCGATTGCACGTTTAGCGAGCCGTGCCGTGCTGCAAAGTTACGGCGTGGTGGGCATGGCCGCGCCGAATCTGGCCTCCGACATCGCTGGGACGCTGACCCGCGATCCGCACCGGGGCATTGAGGTTCACGTTGAAGATGAGCGCGTGACGATTGACCTGTACGTGATCATCGAGTACGGAACACGCATCACGACGGTTGCCAACAGCATGATCAGCGCCGTGCGCTTTTACGTCGAGAAGGCAACGGGCCTGTCGGTGGCGCAGGTCAACGTCCACGTCCAGGGTTTGCGTGTCAGCACGGACGGCAAGGGCAGCAAAGCAGCACCATGACCAACCAGCGTCTTGCAATTCGCACCTGTGATGGGCCTGCTCTGAAACGGCTCGTGGCGGCCAGCCTGGGCTGGTTGGAGCAGAACTACCAGATGGTTGACCAGCTCAACGTCTTTCCGGTGCCGGATGGCGACACCGGGACGAACATGCTGCTCACGCTGCGCTCTGCCTACGGGGAGATCGCCGAGAACGACTCGCCCGACGTGAGTGTGATTGCCGACAAGCTGGCTTACGGGGCGATCATGGGGTCGCGCGGCAATTCCGGCACGATCCTGTCCCAGTTGTTTCGGGGCTTTGCACAGGTGGTGAGTGGTCGTCATGAATTTGACGCGGCGCTACTGGCCGCAGGCGCGCGGGAAGCGGTGAAGATGGCCTACAAGGCCGTGCAGACGCCCGTCGAAGGCACAATCCTGACGGTGGCACGGGAGGCCGCTGAGGAAATCGGCGCTGCTGCAAAGCAAACCGACGACCTCAAGGCAATCCTGGAGCGCGCCGTTGACAGCGCCCGACGAGCCGTCGCGCACACGCCTGACCTGCTCCCTATTCTGAAAAAGGCAGGGGTCGTTGATTCGGGCGGGCAAGGGTTGGCGCTGATCCTGGAAGGGATGCTACGATACCTGAACGGCGAGACTCTGGCTGCGCAGAGCGGATACGAACCGATGCCGCTTAAGGACATATTGCGAGCGCCCGATGAGCGCGGTTACGGCTACGATGTGCAGTATATTCTGCACGGTAAAAACCTTGACCTGGAAGCCGTGCGGGCTGCTATTGGCAGCATGGGCAACTCGATGGTTGTGGTTGGCGATTCGTCCGCGATCAAGGTTCACGTTCACGTTCACGATCCGGGCATCCCGATCAGTTATGGGGTCAGCCTGGGTGTGATCAGCGACGTGGTGGTCGAAAACATGCAGGCGCAGTCCGAAGATTACATTGCCATGCGCGCGGGCCACCCCGAAGCGCCCGCCGGATCGGTGGCTGAACGGCACGAAGCCACGTCAGAAGTGAAGCCCGGCGACATTGGCGTGGTGGCTGTTGCCCCCGGTGAGGGCCTGCGGCGTGTGCTGCGCGATCTGGGGGTGAGCATCGTCGTGTCCGGTGGGCAGACGATGAACCCCAGCACCGAGGAACTCTTGAAGGCCGTGCAGAGCCTGCCCACCGACAAGGTGATTGTCCTTCCCAACAACAAGAATATCATCCTGGCAGCGGAACAGGCCGCGCAGCTTGCCAGCCAGCCCAATGCACGGCGCGTGGTCGTCGTACCGACGCGCACTGTGCCGCAGGGCATCTCGGCCATGCTGTCCTTCAATGCTGCCGGTGATTTTGAGAGCGTGACTGCGGCGATGACCGAGGCCACCGGCCACGTGGTCACAGGCGAGGTGACAACGGCCACACGCAGCGTCGAACTGGACGGCGTGAATGTTGAGGCCGGACAGATGATCGGGCTGGTCGATGGCAAACTGGCTGTGTCGGGCCACGATCTGCTGACGGTGGTGCGCGACCTGCTCAAACAGATGCATGTGGACGAGCGCGAAATCGTTACGCTGTATTATGGCGATCACGTTTCTGAGGGCGAGGCTAACACACTGGTCAAAGACCTGCGCAGCGCCTATCCGGGTCTGGAATTTGACGTGATCCAGGGCGACCAACCGCACTATCACTATATCGTGAGCGCAGAATAAGCAGCACAGTGGCGTGCGTGGCGTGGGGGTAGCTGTGAAAATCTTCGTGAGCTATAAAAGCACTGACCGTCACCTCGTCAACCAGCTTGTGAACGACCTGACCGATATGGATCACGAAGTCTGGTACGACCAGGAATTGCAGGGTGGGCAGAACTGGTGGGACAATATCCTGGAAAACATTCGCCGCTCCGACCTGCTGGTATTTGCGCTGACGCCGCAGTCCATCGATTCGTACCCCTGCCAGTTGGAATACACCTACGCCAATGCGCTGCAAAAGCCGATTTTGCCCGTCGTGTTGAGCGAGGGTATCAATTACAATTTGCTGCCCGTGATCTTGCAGGAGCGGCAGATCGTCAATTACAGCAAGCGGGACATCGACACTTATAAGAAGCTGGCAAGCGCCATCCGCAGTCTGCCGCCCACGCCGCCGCTGCCTGTGCCACTGCCGGCGCCGCCCGCAATCCCGCTCTCGCCGCTTGCGCCAATCCGCAGCGCCATTGATTCGCCAACGCTCGGCTACGAACAGCAGGTGGCGCTTGTCCATCAGCTTAAGGGCTACCTCAACCACCCCGACTATGGCAGCGATGCGCGTGAGCTATTGAACCGCCTGAGCCAGCATCCGACACTCTTCGCCTCTGTCTTCCGAGAGATTCAAGGCGTTCTGACCATGCCTGTTTCGCAGCCTTCAGCCGCCCCGGAGCCAGCCGAAGCGCCGCCAGTTGACAAGCCCGCACCCGCTGCCATGCCGGCCCTGTCCGACCTTGTGGCCGACCTTTTTTCAAAGAAGCCCGAACCAGCCGCAGCGCCCACACCTGCCCCTGAAGAGGCGCCAGCGCCACCTCTGCCAGCGCTCGAACTCCGGCCCGGCGAGACGATTCTCAAGGAACTGGATGTCAGCCCGCACGGCGGCGCGCTGCTCGGCCTGGCGTCGGGTCTCTTCACCTACGGCCTCACGACGGCAGCGACGGCAGCGGCCCGCAAACTGTACCAGCGCCGCCTGATCGTAACTGACCAGCGCGTCGTCTTTATGCGCAATGAACACTCACAGGCTGAAACCATCGACATCCCGTTCAACCAGATCGCAGAGATCAAAAAGACGATGAAGATGCTAGACCCGGCTGTGCTGATACGGACAAAGGCCGGAGAACAACACGAATTCTCGATTATTGCCGCTGGCGGCGTTGGCTTTGGCAACCGTGAGGAACTGATCACCTTGATCCAGCGGTTGATGTCCAGGCAAAGCTGATTATGCCGGGAAAAGTTCGGATCGTTACCGATAGCTCCGCACAGTTCATCGACCCGTCCGTGATCCAGCGCTACGGCATCACCGTCGTGCCGTTGGAGATTCAGATCGGCGCATACACCTACCGCGAAGGAGTCGATATTGATGCCGAGCGCTTTTTCCAGCGCGTGGCCGAGAGCCATACCCTGCCGGAGCTTATCGCGCCGAGCGTCGAACACTTTGCAGAGGTCTATGCGCGTTTGAACCGGCAAACCGACCAGGTGCTGTCCATCCATCTGTCACGGAGCATCCATTCCACCTGGGAAAATGCCAGAGCCGCCTCACAAACCCTCCTCGGGCGGTGTGAGATCGTCACGCTCGATTCGCAGACCACGTCGGTGGGCCTGGCGCTGCTGGTCGAAACCGCTGCGAAATGCGCAGAAAACAACGCTTCGCTCGATGAAGTCGTCCGCACCGTGCGCAAGATGATTCCGCGCGTCTACGCCATCTTTTACGTCGAAACGCTGGATTATCTGCGGCGGGCAGGTCTGGTGAGCGAATCGCAGGCCATCCTGGGCGCCATGCTCGGCATCAAGCCCTTCCTGACCATCGAGGAAGGCGAACTGATCACGATGGAGAAAGTCCGCACACGTCCCCAGGCCATCGACAAGCTGGTGGAGTTCGTCACCGAGTTTGCCGCCGTTCAAGAACTGATCGTGCTGCAAAATACCCCCTACCCCACCGAGCAGACCCGAATGCTGCAAGATCGGCTGGCGCTCGAATTCTCGCCCCGGCCTTTCCCAGTCGCCGTCTACAATCCATCGCTGGCGACGATCATCGGGCCAGACGCTATGGGCATCGTGGTGGTGGAGGATGACTCGGCTGACCCGGACGGCGACGAGGACGACTCGACATGGCAGCTACCGTCAAACTGATGGTGGACAGCACCACCGATCTGCCGCCCGAATGGTTGGCAAAATGGGATATTCCCGTGCTGACAGCTTATGTGAACTTTGGGGAGGAAAGTTTCCCTGACGATGGTATCTCGCTGACCCGCGCCGAATTCTACCGCAGGCTGGCGACGGCCCGCGTCCTGCCCAAAACATCTGCCCCATCGCCGGGCATGGCGCAGCAGCTTCTACGACGCCAGCTTGAGAAGGCAGAACACGTGGTCGCTTTCATAGTGGCATCTCAGTTCAGCAGCCTTTATAATACAGTGCGTCTGGCGGCACAGGACGTTGATCCCAACCGGATCACAGTGGTGGACAGCGGGCAAGCCAGCATGGGCCTGGGCTGGATGGTGGTGGCGGCAGCAGAGGCCGCCGAGCGAGGCGCTTCTCTGAGCGAAGTGCTGGCGGCGGCCCAAAGCACCCGCGAACGTATTCGGCTCTATTTCACCATCAGCACGCTCGAATACTTGAGGCGCGGCGGGCGAGTCAATGCATTGGTTGCCAGCATCGGGACGCTGCTGCAAATCAAGCCCATCATCGAGCTAAAGGAGGGTGTGGTGACGACCATTCAGCGGGCGCGGACGATGAGCAGGGCGACGCAAGCCATCGTTGACCTGACGCGCGGCTATGCGCCGCTGGAACGACTGGCCGTGCTGCACACCAATTCGCCTGGCGAAGCCGCCGACCTGCTGGCCCGGTTAAGGGACGTTGCGCCACCTGACACGATCACGGTGGACGTGACCACTGCCATCGGCACGCACGTCGGGCCGGGCGGCCTGGGGATCGCGCTGGTCAAGAGAAGCTAGTCAGGGCCACTTCGAGATAGGCCAATACATGCCATCAGCACTTGAAACGCTTGTCAAAATACTGAAGTTGGAACAGGACACCGATTACCAGGACAAAGCGGTCATCGGGGGCTTGAAGTCTTTTGCCACACACTGGGCACAGGATGCGCATGCGCAGGCCAAAAAGCCGGAGCATCACGCGCTGGTCGATGAACTGGCCGGACTGCTGAACAGCTACGGCGACCTGCCAGGGCTGGAACAGCGCCACGAGGCGATCAAGTACATGCTCGGGCGTATCATGGGACGTATCCCCCCGCCCGGGGGAGCCGCGCCTGGCACTCCTGCCGCAGCATCGGCTCCGCCGCCGGCGGAATCGGCCAAGCCAAAGCCATCAGCGCCCGAACCGCCGAGGCAGCCCGCCGCCCAACGCCGCGAAGAGCCGCGCAAGCCCGCCCCGCGCCCGCTGGTTGTGGACTACGACGGCAGCGATCAGGCCGAACTGGACAGGCAGCCCGACGCGGAGATGAAACGTCTACAGGAACCGGGTGCTATTGCGCTCGACCTGCTGCCGGGCGATAAATCGCTGCTGCCCGAATCGTCAATGCCGCTGGTCCCGGAGAGTATGCTGGCGGAGAATGAGGCCGAAGTTCAGGCAGACACGCTTGCGCCGCGCCGTTCCGAACCGATCAAGACGCCGCTGCCGCCGCGCCGCAGGCGCCCTCCGCGCGATCCTCAGCGCGAGGCGCAGGTGTTGAGCGCCCTTAAGTCACCTGTCGGGACACTGAGCGGGATTGGCCCCAAAATCGGCGAGAAGCTGGAGCAGATCGGCATCTACACCATTGAGGATTTGCTGTACTGCTTCCCCCGTCGTTACGACGATTACACGCGAGTCTTGCCGCTGAACAAGCTCAGGCCCGGCGAAACCGTCACGGCTATCGGGACCGTGCGCAGCACGACGGTCATCAAGGGCAAGCGCAACGTGGATGTGCTGAACGTGATCATCGATGACGGCTCGGCTACACTGACCATCTCGTTCTTCGGGCAGCCCTATCTACGTACCAAATTTGAGCGCGGGGCGCAGGTCGTCTTCAGCGGCAAAACCGACCTGTTCCGGGGCCAGATTGTGATGAACAACCCGGAGTGGGAACTCCTGGAACGGGAGGCCCTGCATACGCGGGCCATTGTCCCCGTCTACCCGCTCACCAAAGGGCTGACGGCCCACAACATGCGCAAGTTTACCCGGGCCGCCCTTGAACAGTTCGCCACGCAGCTTCCCGATTACATGCCCGAAGCCGTTCTGGAACGGACCGACATGGCCGATCTGGGTTGGGCCATTCAGCAACTCCATTTTCCTTCGTCGTGGGACATGCTCGAACACGCACGGCGGCGGATCATGTTCGATGAACTGCTGCTGCTGCAAATGGGCGTGTTGCGCAACCGCCGGGAGTGGCAATCCGTGCCCGGTGACGCCATGACGGTCAGTGACGAATGGCTGGACGCTTTTATTGCTACCCTGCCCTATGCGCTGACGGGTGCACAGCAGCGCGCTATCCAGGCTATCCGCGAGGATATGGCGCGCCCCATACCGATGAACCGCCTGCTGCAAGGCGACGTGGGCGCAGGCAAAACCGTCGTTGCAGCAGTGGCGATGGGGCTGGCCGTTGCCAACGGCCATCAGGCAGCCATCATGGCCCCGACCAGTATCCTGGCCGAGCAGCATTACCAGAGCATCTCCCGACTGCTCGGCAATAGCCCCGGCGGGGAAGCCATCAACGTCAAACTGTTGACGGGCGCAACCCCGGCTCAGGAACGCGCGGAAATCCTATGGGGCCTGGGTGAGGGCAGCGTTCACGTCGTGGTCGGCACACACGCGCTTCTGGAACCGGACGTGCATTTCCATCGCCTGGGCCTGACGGTCATTGATGAGCAGCACCGCTTCGGCGTGGAACAGCGCGGACGTCTGCGTGGCAAAGGCATGAACCCGCACGTGCTGGTCATGACCGCCACCCCTATCCCGCGCACGCTGGCGCTGACCATGTACGCCGACCTTGACCTGACCATTCTAGACGAAATGCCGCCGGGCCGCACCCCAATTGACACCAAAGTGCTGTTCCCGAAAGAGCGCGAGCGGGCCTACAGCTTTATCGAATCGCAGATCAGGAAGGGACGGCAGGCATTCATCATCTATCCGCTGGTGGAAGCCTCCGAAAACGAAACGATGTCCGAGGTTCGCTCGGCGGTGGACGAGTTCGAGCGGCTGCGCACCGAAGTGTTCCCCAACCGCAGGCTCGGCCTGCTGCATGGGCGGCTTTCGCCCGCCGAGAAGGAGGCCGTGATGGCGGCCTTCAGCCGGGGTGAACTGGACATCCTGGTTTCTACGTCGGTGGTCGAGGTCGGGATCGACGTGCCCAACGCCAGTGTCATGCTGATCGAGGGTGCCAATCGCTTCGGACTGGCGCAGCTTCACCAGTTCAGAGGGCGCGTCGGGCGTGGCGAACACCCATCATACTGTCTGCTGATTCCGGACAACGCCGACATGGATAACAGCCGCTTAAAGGCGATGGAATCGACCACCGACGGCTTCAAGCTGGCCGAAATCGACTGGGAGATGCGTGGCGCGGGTGAACTGCTCGGCACGCGGCAGAGCGGCGGCGTGGCCCGGCTTGGTGAGTTCATGGACGTGCAGATCGTCGAACAGGCCCAGTTCGAGGCGCGGACGTTGTACGAGGAAGACCCTGACCTGTCGTTGCCCGAACATGCCGCGCTGCGCGAAAAACTGCGCCAGCAGTTCGGGGATCGGACAGCAGCCGAAGTGAGTTGATCTTGCTGGAAACGAGTTATCCTTTCACCCATTGGCGCAGGACTGAGGTAAAAACTGAGCAGCATAGATAATGCCCCCTGGAGAAACCCTAAATGACCATCCGCCGAGCGGTTTACCCCGGCTCGTTTGACCCGGCGCATTACGGACACATCGACATCACGACGCGCGCCGCCCGCACCTTTGATGAAGTGATTGTGGCCGTCTACGACAAACCCGCCAAGCAGCTTTTGTTCACGGTTGACGAACGAGTAGCCATGCTCCGGGAGGCCCTCAAAGACATTACTAACGTCAGGGTTGCGCCGTTCAGTGGTTTACTAGTACACTATGTGCGAGAGGTCGGGGCGTTTGCTATCGTTCGCGGGTTGCGCGTCTTTTCCGATTTTGAGTTAGAGTTTCGCATGGCGCTGGCGAACCGGCGGCTTGCCCCGGAAATTGATGTGATCAACTTTATCGCGGACGAGAAGCACCTGCATATCAGCTCCAGCACGGTGCGGGAAATTGCTTCCCTGGGCGGAGATGTCTCGTCAATGGTTCCGCCCGCGATTGAGGCGGCGCTTATCGCAAAATTCAGCGATCCCAATCGGGACGGCGCGGGCACAAACTACGTCGTCAGCTTACCAGATTAGAATTAGGCACGGGGGATGCAGTTATGGACATTCAGCATTTAGTCGATAGGCTGGAAGACCTGATCGACGAGGGACGCCATATCCCGATGACCAAAATGACGGTGGTTGACGAGGAGCGCGCCCTGGAAATCATCGATCAGATGCGGATCTCCGTTCCCGAAGAGATCGAAAAAGCGTCGCGGATCATTAACCAGCGGGATCGCCTGATGGCGCAGGCCAACGAGGAAGCGGCGCGGCTGGTCGATCTTGCCCGGGAAAAGAGCGAATCACTCATCCAGCGCGATGCCGTCGTCCAGGCCGCGCAGAACCGGGCCGCCAACATTATCGAACAGGCCCGCCAGGACGCCGAGGCGATCCGCGCCGATGCCGACAACTATGTCCTCGAAGTGCTGAATGAACTCGAAGGTCATCTGCTCAAGACGCTGACGGTTGTCCGGAACGGCATCAACAAGATTCAGCAGGATCGGGAAGCGATGCGCGAACGCGCTGAAGCTGCCGTCCAGGAGGCGGTGGCTGAGGCGACGCAGCCGGCACAAGTAGCCCAACCCGCTCCGCCTGCCGCACCACCGTCAATGCCTGCTATGCCCGCTGCCCCGCAGCCGGTTGAAGCGGCGGCTAATACGTCCAGCGACTAGAACCGCGCCGGAATTCACCTGTCAAAAGACGCCCGCGCCACGCGGGCTTTTTGATTCTCCTGCTCTATTTCCGCAACACTACAACGCATCGAGATGCGAAAAGCGGTAACTGCGCCAAAATTGTGTGCTACACTGTGATCAGGCTGTGTACGGTGATGGGAGCAGCGCATGGTGAACACGGCTGGATTTTGTATGATTGCAGGCACACTTGTTGGGGAAGTGCTATGCTAACCAAGATCGAGGTACTGAACTATCGCGCTTTGCGCTATATCAACCAGACAATCGGTCCGTTTCAGGTTTTGGTCGGGCCAAACGCGAGTGGCAAATCAACATTTCTGGATGTTGTGGCATTCATAGCAGATATCATCAATAAACCGACCCCGATTGAGGCAGTTCGGCAACGAGCAAGAGACTTCCGCGATCTGACGTGGATGCGCTCGTCGAATTGGTTGGAACTGGCAGTCGAAGCATCGATACCTGATGCGAGTAGACAACCGAACCAGCCTGCGAAGTTGCGTTACGAAGTGCGAATCGGCCTTGATGAGAATTCGGAGCTGTCGCTCCTGACAGAAACGCTGTGGTTGATCCCTATTGTATCGCAGTCGAGCAACGGACATCGAGCGTCGAATCGGTTCCCGGAACCGCCTAAAATCCCGGTACGAATCACCCAAGACCCCGACAAACGCGCCCCTAAAGGCTGGAAAAAGGTTGTCAACAAAACGGCCAGCGGCAACGATTACTTCAAATCGGAGACGACTGAATGGAATAACATGTTTCGTCTAGGCCCCAAGAGATCTGCTTTGGCGAACCTTCCCGAGGATCAAGAACGATTTCCAGCCGCGACGTGGTTCAAACGGTACATTGGGGAGGGTATCCAGCGTATTATGCTCAACAGTGAAGCAATGCGTTTGCCCAGCCCGCCGCAAAGCCCGCGTACTTTCCTGCCGGATGGATCGAATCTCCCCTGGGTAATCTACGAATTGGAGCAAAAGCAACCGGAACAAATAACAAAATGGGTACAACACGTCCAGACTGCGCTGCCGGATATAAGGGGATTGCGCACCATTGAGCGCCCGGAAGATCGGCAACGGTATCTCGTCCTTGACTACGAGACAGGTCTTGAGGTCCCCTCCTGGACTGTTTCTGATGGTACATTGCGTATGTTGGCACTTACGATCTTGGCGTATCTTCCGAATTTGACGGGAATCTATCTTATCGAAGAACCGGAAAACGGCATACATCCTAGAGCGGTGGAAACTGTGTATCAGTCCTTAAGCTCCGTGTATGATGCTCAGATACTGATAGCAACTCATTCGCCAGTGATCCTAAGTCTAATTAAACCAGAGCAATTGCTGTGCTTTGCCCGCACCCCAGACGGAGAAACCGATATCGTGAGAGGCGACGAACATCCTCGCCTGGCTGACTGGAGAGGTGAGACCAGCCTATCTACTCTGTTTGCCAGCGGAGTGCTAGGATGACCGATCTGATTGCTTTGGTAGCTGACAAGGATGCCGAATATACCTTGCACGGTCTGCTCTCCAGGCATCAAAGTCTTGGGATACGGAACATCGCCTCGTCTTACGATATTTATGTGCACCCATTGCGTGATCCAGGTTGCTGGAATGATGCTGACAATTTCTTGCGAAGTTTCATCAACACACATCGCTATGCGCTCGTTTTGTTTGATTACGAAGGTTCTGGGAGAGATCAGCTTATAGATGCCGATGCAATGGAAGAACTACTAGAATCACGCTTGCAGAAGAATGGTTGGGATAATCGCTGTCGAGTTGTGGTCATTCGCCCCGAACTTGAGATGTGGGTTTGGAGCGATTCGCCCGTTGTTGACAATTGTCTGGGATGGCAAGGACGGCAACCTGCATTACGCCTCTGGCTCCAACAGCAGAAATTTCTCGCCAAAGGCGAGATGAAACCTCACAGGCCCAAGGAGGCTGTTGAAAGAGCACTACGACACGTTTCTCAACCGTATTCGGCAGCAATGTTCAAACAACTCGCAACCTCTGTTTCTCTCAATCGTTGCACTGATCGGAGCTTTCAGAGATTGCGTGAGACATTGCAACTTTGGTTTGGCGATCCCGGTGTGTGAGCTACTCTTTAGCCTGAAGCATTCGCGGTTATGAGGTAATCCAAATGATCAACCAGGGATTTGACGACGGACAGGCGGATTGGGAAGAGGATCAGCCCAACGTAGCGTATTGTGTCAAATGTAAACAGACAGTTCAAATGGAAAACCCCGAAGCGGTCTGGACGAGCCGGGGCGCGCCCGGCACGCGCGGCATCTGTCCGGAGTGTGGCTCCACCGTCTTCCGAATGGGCATGACTCCGGCCCACGAAAAGCTGGTGCGCCCGGCAGCGGTCAGGGTCGAAGGCAGTACCAAGATCGCCACCGACGGTGGGCGCAAGCGGGCACAGCGCGCTACCTACATCAACTACGCCAATGCCGACGCCGAATTTGCGGGCAAGCTGGCAGCCGATCTGGAAAACGCGGGTGTCCACACCTGGATCGACCTGGGGCAGCCGACGACGGGTGAGGTCAGGTGGGCGGGAGGCGTGCACCCGGCGCTCAAGGATTCGGCGAAGATGGTCGTGGTTCTGTCCGATGCGGCGAAGAACAACGATACATTGGCGAAAGCCTGGACGTTTTTCAGGTCGCAGAAAAAGCCGATTGCCGTAGCTATGCTCGGCGCTGTAGAAGTGCCGGATGCGCTGCGGCGCTGGCCTCGCTTCGACTTCAGCCAGGACTACAAGCGCGCTTTTCGACAGTTGCTTCTGGCGCTCAGCGATTAGCGCGGTTCGACGGCCTTTGTGATGGTTCTAACAAAGCGCTATAATGGCGTCGATTTCAGGTGGAATGGATGAACTATGCTGAACTTGATGCCGCTGGCGCACGGCACACTGGGCAGCCTTGACGAGATCGCCGCTATCGTCGTTGGGCTGGCTGCCGCCGTATTTGTCGTGTTGGGCTTCATCAGCCGCAAACGTGAAGAGGGCGCTCAGGCCGGACAACCCGATGTGCCACAGGCGAGCGGCCAGCCGGACACACCCGATCACTACCGGCTCGATTGATCGGCCCGCGTTCTGCAAGCGAAATGATCTCACCCATAAACCACGTCCGGTGCCCCCTCCTCCGGCGCACAGCACTGCTGTTCGCTCTGCTTGTCGTGGTGCTGCTGGCCCACGCGCGCCCATCCAGTGCGCATGGTTACATCGTGCGCTCGATCCCACAAGATCGCTCCGTCTTGTCGCGCGCCCCCGCACGCATTCAGGTCTGGTTCACCGAAAACCTGGAACCACATTTCAGCACCCTGAGCCTGGCGAATGAAAAAGGTGAGGCTGTCCCGCTTGAGGACAGCGGCGTTGTGCCCACCAACCCGACACAGTTAGCGGCGCGTATCCCCTCAGCGCTGCCCAACGGCGCTTATGTCCTGACGATCCGCGCCGCCTTCGCTAGCGATGGGCACGTTGGCACAGAAACGATGGTCTTCTGGGTCGGCCAGCAAACCCATGCTGCTCTGCCAGCATCGTCCGGCGCGGCGCGAGCCTTGCCGGATGAAGTCGTGTGGCGCGCGCTGACGCTCGTCGCGTTGAGTGCATTGTTTGGCGCGCTGCTGCTGTATCAGACGGTGCTGCTGCCCGGCTGGGGCAATCCCAGGTATGCGGCGGGCAGTCTTCCGCCGCGTGTGATGGCCCGCCTGAACCGGTTGCTCTGGGTGGCGGTTGTCGTCGCCGTGCTCGGAACCATTTTGGCGCTGTTGCAACAAAGCGCTGTGCTGTTCAATACGGATGTGAGCGGCGTGCTACGTGGCAGTCTGTGGTCGGTGACGCTGCGCGGGACTCAATTCGGCGACATGCTTCAGGTGCGGATCGGGCTGCTAATACTGGTTGCTGCGATCCAGGCGGGCGTACATTACGCATCCGGGCGCCAACCGGCCTTTGTCATGCCGCTGTACATCGCCAACACGTTCTTCGCAGCGCTGCTGCTTGGCACAATGAGCGCCAGCAGCCACGCCGCCGGATCGACGCTGTGGCCGATCCCCTCGGTGGCTGTCGATTGGATGCACCTGCTGGCAACGGGCGCGTGGGCCGGCGGCCTGATCGCATTGGCAGCACTGCTGCCTGCTGCGCTGGCGCCCCTCAATGCGGGGGAACGGCAGGCGGCGCTGCTGGCTGTGCTGCGGCGCTTCTCGGCGACGGGTGCGGCGGCGCTGGCACTCCTGATTGTGACGGGCCTCTACAGCGCCCTGATCCACCTGCGCCAGCCCTCCGATGTGTCGTCCACCGGCTACGGCCAGACGTTACTTTTTAAGCTCCTGCTGATCCTGCCCCTGGTGCTGATCGGCCTGTACCACCATGTCTCGGTCACGAACGGACGGCTGGCAGCGCTGGCGGCTCGTGTTCGCTTCTCGCAGCGCGTATCGAGTCTGGCTGCCAGCGTCCGAGCCGAGTCCTTATTCGGCGTTGGCGTCGTGCTGGTGGCCGCCCTGCTGACTGCCACACCGCCGCCCGCGCCGCCGGACGCGCGTGGCAAGGTCGAACCGCCCTCGCAAACGCTCAACGCAGGCGATTTGCAGGTCGGACTCAGCCTTGATCCGGGCGCAGCCGGGCTGAACGCCTATCAGGTCAGCCTGGCGCGCAACGATCAGCCGGTAAGCGATGCGCAGGTCTATCTGCGCATGGTCTACCCGGCCCTGGATCGTCGCTCCGGCCTGTTGGCGCTGGATAACCTGAGCGACGGGACGTATTTCGCTTCCGGCACGGAACTGGAACCCGCCGGCGATTGGCAGGCACTGGTGGACGTGATCGAAGGCCAATCGACGCAGCGGGTGACCTTCCGGTGGACAATAACACCCACTGCACCCGATCCATCCACACGCCAGCCAACCATCCTGAACTGGTTGAGCGGTGCGGCTATCCTGATTATGATGGGTGTTTGGCTCTGGCCGGGCATGGCGGGCCGGGTGCGTTCGGCCCGGCTGCAAGCCGAAAGCGTGCTGGTGGGGATCGTCGTGGTGGTCATCACGGTGGCGCTGACGGTGCTTGGCGGGCAGCTTCTGGCCGACGCGGGGCAGCGGACTGCCGCCCTGCGCAACCCGCCGCCCAAAGTGGTCAACCCGGTGCTGGCCGATCAGAACTCGATCCTGGAAGGCAAGACAGTATACACAGAAAAGTGCCAGAGTTGTCATGGCGTGGCCGGGGCGGGTGACGGGCCGCAGGCCAGCACCTTCAAGCCCGCCGATTTCCGCGCCCGGCTCACCAACCGCCGCGACGAAGACCTATACGCCGTCATTCCACATACCAACGGCACGCCCGTTCAGCCGATGACCGACACGGAGCGCTGGAACGTGATCAACTACCTGCGTTCACCGGTGTTCGTGCCGAAACCAGAGAGCAAGTCTTAGTGCCGTTTCTCGGTGTGATAGCAGGCCACACGGGAAGCCCGTGAAGAACGCAACCCGGAGGGATATTCATACGTGAACAGTTCACCGCTCAACATATGAGCAGGCTCGGCATGGACAGCCTGCATTGCTCCGTATACTGTTTTGAGGATAGCCGTAACGAGAACACCGAGGAGACACACTTCATGGCTCGTCAAAACATTTCGTCCGGCACAAAATGGGAAGCCTTTGCCGGGTATTCGCGCGCCGTCCGGGTTGGCAACACGATCACGGTGGCCGGAACCACTGCCACCGACGAAAACAGCCAGGTTGCGCACCCTGGCGATCCTTATGCACAGACGGTCTACATTCTGAAAAAGATCGAGCGGGCCTTAAAGGAGGCGGGCGCGACGCTTGACGACGTGATCCGCACCCGAATCTATGTCGTCCACATAGAACACTGGCAGGAAGTGGCGCGGGCGCACGGTGAGTTCTTCAGCAACATCCGGCCCGCCAACACGCTGATCGCCGTCAAAGCGCTGGTCGATCCGGGCCACCTGGTGGAGATCGAGGCCGATGCGCTGATTCAGGACGGCCACGACAGGCCGTGAAATTCAGCGTCCGGCTCAACAACGACCTGCCCGTCGCCGATTATTTGCGGCTGGCGCGGGCAGCCGAAGCAGGCGGCTTTGACCAGTTCTGGGTCAGCGACGACCTGTTTCTGCGCAGCGCTCCCGTCATCCTGACCGCGATTGCAGGGGTGACGACTCGGATCGAGATCGGGACGTGCATCGTCAACCCGTATACGCTCAACCCGGCGGAAATGGCAATGATGGCTGCCACGCTCGACGAGGCTTCGGGCGGGCGCTTCAACCTGGGGTTAGGCGCGGGCGCAGCCCAGTTTTTGAAGTGGATCGGGCTGGAACAGGTGCGGCCATTGAGCGCCGTCAGCGAGACTGCCAACGCCATTCGGCAATTGCTGTCCGGGGAACGGGCGGCGCTCGAGGGGCGATTCCTGAGATGGACGAACGAGGCTTATTTGCGTTTCGCGCCGCGCCGCTGTGTCCCGATCTACCTGGGCGCGATGAGTCCCAACATGCTGAAGGCCATCGGCGAATGGGCGGACGGCGGGCTGCCCCTGCTTTTTCCGCCGGAACACTTCGCCAACGTGTTGTCCTACGTACAGGAAGGCGCGCAGTCGGTGGGACGCTCGATGGACGAGATTGATCTGGCGGCCTGCGTCTGGTGTTCGATCTCAACGGATCGGGACGCTGCTATCGACGCGCTGAAGGAAAAGATCGCCTACTACGGCCACGCGCTCAGTCCCCTGATCTGGGCACAGCTTGGCCTAGCGGCGGATGACTTTGCGCCGCTCGAACAGGCCATGATGGTCGAGCAAAACGTTGAGAAGGCCAAATCGCTCGTCACCGAGCCTATGCTGGCAATCGGCATCGTCGGCACGCCGCGCGACCTGATCCGGCGGCTCGAAAGGCTGGTAGGGATGGGCGTGAAGCACCTCAGCCTGGGGCCGCCGCTTGGCCCCGACCCGCTGGCGTCGATTGAGGCGGTTGGCCGCGAAGTGATCCCCTATTTCCGGGCGCGATAATCAGCGGACAGGCGGCGGCTTAACCAAATACTTCCGTTCAGCCGTGCTGCGCAAAGTCGAGGGCCTGGGCCAGCGGCACGGTTGCCAGCCCGATCAGCCGATCCGCCCCGGCATAATAAACGTACACCTGGTCGCCGACCACGATATTGGCGCAACTGAACAGCGCGTAGGGCACGTCGCCCTTGACTTCCCAGGTTTCCTCCGGCTCCATCGTGAATGCGGCGGGGCGATGGATAACTTTGGTCGGGTCATCCAGATCGAGCAGGGCTATCGAATGGCGATAGATGATCGGAGGGCTGCCGTAGCCGTGATAGAACAGCAGCCAGCCCTGCAGTGTCTTGATCGGCAGGCCGTTGCTGCCAATGCTGACCGAATCCCAGTCGTTGCCGGGGCGCGGGGCCATCAGCACCTGATGATCCGTCCAGTGAACCAGATCGTGGCTGAAGCCGATCCAGATGTGGCGGGAGCGACGGTGAAGGATGGCGTAGCGCCCGCCGATCTTCTCCGGGAACAGGACATGATCTTTGTTCTCGGCCCGCTCCAATGACCCCACGTCCTGCCACGTGATCAGGTTTTGCGAACGGGCGATCATCGGGAAATAACTACTGGCTCCGTAGGCGGTGTAGGTCATGTAAAATACGCCGTCGAGTGCCGTTACGCGGGGGTCTTCGACCCCCCGGTAATCGTCGCGGCCTTGATGCGGGCTGAACACCGGATTTCCCAGTCGGTTCCACGTCAGGCCGTCGGCGCTGACGGCGTACCCGATGCGCGAGACGTAATCGTAGCCCTGCGCGCGGTAGAGCATGTGGAACAGGCCCTTGTGCTGCGTCACCGCGCAGTTGAAAACGTTGAGCGATTCCCACTGGTGGAGCGGGTTCGGATAGAGTAATGGGCTGGCTGGATGCCGCACCAGTTTTAGCGACATTGAAGCTCCGTTCAGGTCTGTACAGGTAGTCCCGAAAGCCTGTGTGCGTTACGAAAATGTGTGGCCGCCTATTTTACCATAGCCGGGGTGCAGAGTAGTCGCGTGCTCTGCACCCGAAACCAGAAGAATCGGCCATTGAAGCCTCGGCGCTACACCGTCTCCTGAAGCTGAGACTCTTCTGTTCTCTCCATCCGTTCGCCCTGCTGCTGGATCAGCTTGGCGACCAGACCCGTCCAGCCCGTTTGGTGGCTGGCCCCCAACCCGGAGCCGTTGTCGCCGTGAAAGTACTCGTGGAACAGGATGTAGTCGCGCCAGTGCGGATCGCCCTGCAAGCGCTCGTTCGCACCGTTGAAGGGACGGCAGCCCGTCTCATCACGGCGGAACAGAGCCGTCAGGCGCTGCGCCAGTTCGTCGGCGATCTGGCGCAGGGTCAGGTAATTGCCCGATCCCGTCGGGCACTCCACCTTGAAGTCGTCGCCATAGTAGTGGTGGAACTTTTGCAGCGACTCGATGATCAGGTAGTTGATAGGGAGCCAGATCGGCCCGCGCCAGTTCGAGTTGCCGCCGAACAGACCGGTGCGCGACTCGGCAGGTTCGTAATGCACGGTGTACGACATGCCATTCAGGTCCAGCACGTAGGGCTGCGTTTCGTGAATCTTGCTGACAGAGCGGATTCCATGATCGCTCAGGAACTCTGCCGGGTCGAGGGCGCGTTTGAGCAGGCGTTTCATGCGGTGGCCCCGTGTCAGGGCCAGCAATCGCCGTTCACCCGCGCCCGGCACTTCCCAGTGCGAAACCAGTTTCGACAGGTCGGGCCGGTGGGTCAGGAACCACTCCAGACGTTCCTTGAACTCCGGCAGTTTGTCCAGTAGCTCCGGCTCAACCGTCTCGACGGCCAAGAGCGGGATCAGCCCGACCAGCGAGCGCACCTTGAGCGGCATGGGCATGGCGCTCGGCCTTTGCAGCACGTCGTAGAAGAACTCGTCCTGCTCGTCCCACAGGGACACACCGTCCCCACCGATATTATTCATAGCGGCGGCGATGTACATAAAATGCTCGAAGAACTTGGTCGTGATGTCCTCATAGACCGGGTTGTGAACGGCCAGTTCGAGCGCAATGGTCATCATGTTCAGGCAGAACATCGCCATCCAGCTTGTGCCGTCGCTCTGCTCAAGATGCCCGTCGGTGGGCAGCGCCGCGCTGCGATCAAAGACGCCGATGTTGTCCAGGCCCAGGAAACCGCCCTGGAAAATGTTTTTGCCCTCGGAGTCTTTACGGTTGACCCACCAGGTGAAGTTGAGCATCAACTTGTGAAAGGCGCGCTCCAGAAAGGCCAGGTCGCCCACACCGCGCTGTTTGCGCTCGATCTTGTAGACGCGCCAGGCTGCCCAGGCCAGCACCGGCGGGTTTACGTCGCTGAAATTCCACTCATAGGCTGGGACTTGCCCGTTAGGGTGTTGATACCACTCGCGCATGAGCAAGATGAGCTGCTCTTTGGCGAACGCGCTATCCACCAGTGCCAGCGGAATACAATGGAAGGCCAGGTCCCAGGCCGCGAACCAGGGGTACTCCCATTTGTCGGGCATGGACAGGATGTCGGCGGAGTTCAGGTGGACCCACTGCGCATTCCGGCCATTGCGGCGCTCGGCAGGTGGCGCTGGCTGCGCGGGGTCGCCTTTGAGCCACATGTCAACGTCGTAGTGATAGTACTGCTTCGACCACAGCATCCCGGCGAACGCCTGCCGCTGGATACGGCGTTCATCCTCAGTCAAGGTGGCAGGTTGCAGCGCATTGTAATACTCATCGGCTTCGCGCTGCCGCTCGTCAAAACGCAGATCGAAATCCGCGAACGGCTGGCTGTAGCTGCGGTTGGTCAGCCGCAGCCGGATCGTGAGCGACTCGCCCGCGTTCACGCTGCGCACATAATGGGCCGCCGCTTTCGTGCCGACCTGCGCCGGGTTGACCGCTCCGTTGTTCCCGGCAACCACATACTCGTGGAAAGCGTCCTTGACGAAAGGCGTCGCGTTCGGAACGTTATACAGACGGGCGGTGTTCGTTTCGTTTTCGGTGAACAGCAATGCGCCAGCGTTCTCGCAGTACAGCGCGTACTCGCCCAGGTCGGCGTGCTGCGCGCGAATGACCTGCGTGCCGTCGTCCAACCTGTCGGCCCGGAGGATAGGCTTGCGATCATCCCGGCCCCACGACCAGGTGTTGCGGAACCACAGCGTCGGCAGCACCGACACGGACGCTGCTTCCGGCCCCCGGTTGGCAACCTGAATCCGGATCAAAATATCGTCGGGCTGCGCTTTGGCGTATTCCACGAATACGTCAAAGTACCGGTCTTCGTCAAAGATCCCGGTGTCCAGCAGTTCAAATTCGCCCTGGTCTTTGCTGCGCCTGCGATTTTCATCGACCAGCCGGGCATAGGGGAACGCCGCCTGCGGATATTTGTACAGCATCCGCATGTAGCTGTGTGTGGGCGTGCTGTCCAGGTAGAAGTAGTATTCCTTGACATCCTCGCCGTGATTGCCTTCCGGCCCGGTCAGCCCGAACAGGCGCTCCTTGAGAATGGGGTCGTGGCCGTTCCACAGCGCCAGCGCAAAGCACAGATGCTGATGATTATCGCAGATGCCCGCCAGTCCATCCTCATTCCAGCGGTAGATTTTGGAGCGGGCCTGGTCGTGAGGCAGGTACTCCCAGGCCGCTCCATTGGCGCTGTAGTCCTCGCGCACGGTTCCCCAGGCGCGCTCACTGAGGTATGGCCCCCAGCGCTGCCAGTTCTTGCTATCGGTCAGCAGACGTTGCTGTTCAACCGAGGAGGCCGTCATGGTTCACCTCTACAAAGACCTTGATGGCATTTTTCGCTTCCGTCAGCAGCCGGATCATCTCGGCGTAATTTTCCAACCCTTTGACCGGATGAGTCAAGAAGCGTTCCAGCCAACCCGGATACTGCTGCGCGGCCAGCGCCATATCGTACACCCCGCGCTCAAAATAGGTGCGGTTGGCATTGACCGAACCGACCACAACTTTGTTGCCCAGTACGAAATCGAGCATGATGTCGTCGCCCGGAATTTCGATGCGTTTGCCGCCACCGCTGATCCCGGTCAGCACCAGGACGCCGTTTCGCCCCAACGCGCCCATCGCCTCAAAAGCGACACTGCTCACCCCGGTGGCCTCAAAGATCAGGTCAAGCGGGCCAAACTGCTCGGCGGCCTGTGTGACCGAGGTTTGGAGCGTGCTGACATAGCGCGCGCCAATGGCCTCGGCCAGCTCGCTGTTGAGTGTGGGCGGTTCCGCGCGCGAGATGACGGTGACCTCCAATCCGCGCAGGCGCAGTGCCAGTGCTGCGAGCAAACCGAGCGGTCCCGACCCCAGGACGGCGGCACGCTCTGGCCGCCAGACCTTGAGGCGGCGCTGAATCTCATAAGCCTGTTCGATGCCCTTTTCGGCGACACTCATCGGCTCCAGGAGGACACCGACATTCTTCAGCCCGGCGGGTACTTTGACGATGAACTCGGCGTCATCCACGTAGTATTCGGTCAGGTAGCCGTGTCGCAGGTTGATGCCCCGCTCAAAGTAGGTCCTGTCGGTGGTCATGTCATTCATGCCGATCCGGTCATAGAGGCTGCTGCCGGGCCGCCGCACCGTCGCCACCACGTAATCCCCGGGGGCGATGCCCCGCACGCTGGGGCCGACCTCGACGACCTGCCCGAACGATTCGTGCCCGGTGACGAGAAAATCGTAACCGTCCGGTGCTGCGCCATACTCGGCGGCGTTGATCTCTTTGTCCGTGCCATCGACGCCAACCCGCAGCACTTTGACGAGAACGCCACGCCCATCTGGAACGTCATTCACACTCGGCATTGGGAGTTCTGCCAGGTGAATACTGTTCGGCTTGCCTGGGAATACTGCAACTGCTTTCATAACATGCTCCTTCCATAAGTCGATAGGCGTAGGCCACCTGGTGTCTGCGACAGGCTAACAGACCGTTGTCGAACGCTGTGTTTGGTGTGCAACGTATAGTCTGACCGGATAGCGATCTGTTACACCTGCTGCGATCCACATCGATTCCGGTTTTCAGGGTTTGCGCTCCCGTCGACACAGGGAGATTGTGCCCGGCTGTACAGAGGCAACGAGGGGTTTGATGAACTCGGCTGAAACTGATGGAGCGCGAGTCTATTTAATAAATGAAAAAAGTAAAGAACAAGGGGAGCCGGCAGTTCACAGAATCTTGAGATTGGCGTACAGTCCAGCGTGTCGGATGGGCAGAACAATCGACAAGTTTCGTTATCCAAGTATTAAGCGCTTCTGAAGAACATGAATTTATTTTGAAAGGGGAAGCATAATACTTGACTCAGGACACAGGTAGACGTACATTGGAGACGCGATAACACTCTACCGCTGAGGCTGGCACGTGGCTACCATACTGATCGTCGAAGATAACAAGCCCCTGAATCAACTTTATGCCGAAGTGCTCAGAATGTCCGGGTTTGATATTCTGCAGGCCGCCAACTGCAAAGAGGCGGTGGAGTGTCTCCAGCAGGCCGTCCCGGAAATCATTGTTCTGGATATGCTCCTCCCGGATGGCAATGGGCAATCTGTCATTTCCTACGTGCGAGAGACTCTCGATCTTCAAAAGACCCACATCATTGCGGTTTCCGGTTTCCAGGGGGATGTGAGTGAGCCTGACAGTTTGGGCATCGATCACTTCCTGGTGAAACCGGTGGCGATCCCAACGCTGGTTGACTGCGTAGACCGCATTCTCAACCACAAGAAATGACGCCCTAAGCATTTCCCTTCTTTGAGTCGTTTCCGCACTCGGTTCAGGCACGTCGCCGCGGTAGCTTTACCTGGTCTGCTACACCGTTTGAGCCTTTGGCGCGTTCGTGGCAGCGGCCTCTTCACGGCAAGTTGATTGTCGCCCGTCCCCTACCAGAAAGCCCGAATCGTGACAGATTGAGCAATCTGGCAAAGCCGTGTATAATGCGTAGCAGCCGGGTTTGAATATCGTTAGGAGGCACGGTGTCGAGCCAACCTCTCGATCCAATCAACAACGAGGCCGTCCCTTTACCGGAGCAAAAGGATCAGTCGGTGTACGTCCCTCGCCCGGAGGTCGAAGCGCTGACTCCTCGGACGCCCGAAGTCTTTTCCACCGACCCGGTTCCACCAGCGCCCGCCCCGGAGAGCTTCGCGGGCGAACCACCGAGCACCGAATCCGCCGCACCGCCAGTGGCGTCCGTGTCAGTGAAGGCTGACGGCGTAGGCGGTATGATCATTGCACCAGAAGGGGGCGTTGTGGATCAAATCACGCTGCGCAGTCTCACCGATCCTTTTGAAACACCGTCCGTTCCGCGCACACCATCGCGTGACCTGTTCAAGCCCGACGCAGGCGAGAAGCCGCCTGACGGGGCGCTGCTCCAACAGTTCGTGACCACGCAGCGAATGCGCGATCTGTGGCATCAGATCGACGCGCTGCAAGAGGAGGTGATCCAGCGTGTTCACGCGGACCGCACGGACACCGACGCCTACCAGCAGGATTTGCTGTACGCCAGCTCACTGCTGATGCAGTCCCCCGCCAACTACGATGAGGCCCGGCAGATCGTCTACCGGGTGCGTGGCGATCTGAACCGTGAAATGCGCGTGCTGGCCGACATCCAGCGCTACCGCCCGATTATTGTCATCTACTACGTGATCTGGCTGGCGGCGATCTTCATCGCCTCGCGCTTCGATATGCAGTTCCGCCAGATGATCCCGGATAATCTGCCCATTCTGAAGCTGGCGCTGATGCCCATCCTGTTTGCGACGGGCGGCGCGCTGTTCAACGGCATCATGGCGCTCATCGACCATACCACCCGCAAGCGCGATTTCGACCCGATTCACAACACGTGGTATTTCATCAATCCACTGATCGGCGGGGTGCTGGGCCTGGTGGTCTTCGTGTTCTTCGTCGCCACAGGAACCTCTTTCAACCCCAACCTGATCAGCGATCAGAGCCTGGCAAACGCGCAAACGCCGCTCACGATCTGGCTGCTGGCATTCATCGTCGGCTGGCAGCAAAACACCGCCGTTAAGCTGCTTAATGGCTTCCTGAAGACCGTCTCGCCAGAGAAGCCACAGGCGCAAACGGAGCGGCCCTCATTCACGGACAGTACAGGCAAATCCTGATTCCCCGTTCTGATATTGATTGACCTCACCCCTGGCCCCTCTCCAACTGGAGAGGGGAAGTTGCCATTTCGTGCTGCTAGTCCCTCGAAATTCGACAGCGTTGACCCTTGACAACCTGAACGCTTCAGTACACAATTTAACGGCCCAGTAGAAAAGCTACCGAACAGTAAGAACAAGAGGAACCGCAACAGAAATGCGCGCGCCTTCGTATAAAGAGCGTGAACGGCAGCGCCGCGAACAGGAAATCCTGGATGCAGCGGAGCAGTTGTTGATCGAACGGGGTTATGCTGCGCTGACGATGGATGACCTGGCTGACGCTGTCGGCATCTCGAAGCCAACGCTCTACCAGCACTTCAAGAGTAAAGAGGACCTGGCGGCCAGGGTGATCGTCAATGCGCTGCAAATGCTGGAAGCGCATTTGCAACAGCCGCACGGCGACAGCCCGCTGGCACACATTGTGAAGACTTTTCGCCATTTGCTCGAACAGCGCCATGCGTCGGGCGGCGTCCTGGCAAGCCTGGGGCCGGAATTGGTCGTGAAGGCGATCCACACCAGCCCTCTGCTGGCCGAACACAAGGCGCGGATCGTGAAGCTGCTGGGAGAGTTGGTCGACGAAGCCAAAGCGCGCGGGGAAATTGTCGATTCGATCCCCACCTCTGTGATCGTTCGCTCGATGTTCTGTTTGCAGAGCGCCCTGACCGATCTGGAACCCGATCTGGAACACTCGCTTATCGGTGTGATCCACCTGTTCCTGTACGGAATCGCGCCACGTGCAGACGCCGGTTCGGAGCCGACTAAGGAGAGAAGGAATCCGTGACTACCACATCTGTCGCAACGATTGCCGCTATGACCAGCGCCGAGGAAGCTGCCTACAAGCGGCGCTGGATCGCATTGCTCTTGCTCAGTTTGAGCCTGACACTGATCATCATCGACAGCACCATCGTCAACATCGCTTTCCCGGCCATTCGCAAGACGTTTAACGCTTCGTTTGCCGATGCTGAATGGGTGAACTCGATCTATTCGCTGGTCTTTGGCGCGGCCCTCATTACCTGGGGCAAGCTGGGTGACCAGTATGGCCGGCGCAATATTTTCGTGGCGGGCGCAATTGTATTCGTGAGTGGGTCGCTTGGTTCTGGTCTGGCCGGGAATATTGCGCTGCTGGTCTTGTTCCGGGCGTTGCAGGGCATGGGCGGCGCGATGATGTCGCCCTCGACTCTGTCGATCATCACTTCGACGTTCAAGGGTCGTGAGCGCGGCATTGCCTTCGGCATCTGGGGGGCAACGGCTGGCGTGGCGGCGGCGCTCGGCCCGATCCTGGGTGGCTGGTTAATCAGCTATGGTACAGGCGTTACCGCCGAATCGTGGCGGCTGGCTTTCCTGATCAACGTGCCGATTGGGGTGGTCGCTATAGCCGGCAGTTTCTGGGCCATCCGCGAGAGCCGGGACAGCAGCATCCACCACAAGATCGATTGGATCGGCATTTTGTTCGCGTCACTGTCGCTTGGGTCGGTGGTGTTCGGGGCCATTGAGGGACAGAATTACGGCTGGCTGGAAGCCAAGAAAGTCTTCACGCTCGGCCCGATCACGTACCCGCAGGTAGCGCCAGGGACGACGGTCATCCCTGCGGGCACAACGTCGTTCATTCCGTTTACGTTCCTGTTCGGCATTGTGATGTTCATCGTCTTTGTCTTTGTCGAACTGCGCCAGGAGCGCAGCGGCGGCGAACCGCTCTTCGAGTTTGGAATGCTGAAACACCGCAGCTTCCGCTTCGGCCTGCTGACCGTGCTCATTGTCGCACTGGGCGAGTTCGGGGTGGTGCTCGTGCTGTCCATCTTCTTCCAGCTTGCCAAAGGGCTGGATGCTTTCCAGACCGGGCTGCGTTTCCTGCCGTTTGCGCTGGCGATCATCGTGGCCGCGCCGATGGCTGGCATGTTGTCGAGCCGCTTCGGGGCCAAGTGGGTGGTGACGGCAGGCATGGCCTGTGAAGCGACAGCGCTGTTCTGGATGGGGCGTGTCCTGTACGTGGATACTTCCTTCTGGTCGATCCTGCCTGCGTTTATCCTGTATGGCGTGGGGGTCGGGCTGGCAATCGCCCAGTTAGCGAACATCGTCCTATCGGATATTCCCTCGGACAAGGCCGGTGTTGCTTCCGGCGCGAACAACACGATCCGGCAAATCGGCGCGTCACTGGGTATTGCTCTGATCGGCGCAGTCTTGTTCGGGCAGTTTGCGGCGGAAGCCAAACCGCTGATCGAGAGATCGACGGCTTTTGAAGATTTCAGCGCTCGCGTCGAGGCCAATACGGCTATCTCCCGCGAGGCAAAGGTCATCGGTTCACAGTTCAAGAATTTCGCCGGGCAGGCCAAGCAATCCATTGAGACGGCGCTGGACAACAACGAAGGCTTCGATACCGATGCTGATCCGCTGGATACGGCGCTGGCACAAATTCCGGCTCCGGCTAAGACCTTGCTCAAGTTCCAGGCCGTTGATCTGGACAACCCCGAAGTGGTCAGCCGCATCAAGCGCGACCTGAGGCCGGACGTGGACATCCTGAGCCACGATATACAGCATACGCTGGGCGAGGGCTTCTCCGGGGCAGGCCGTGCTGCGGCGCAGGTGGCCTCCCTGTTTGTGGCAGCGGGCGCGCTCAGTTCATTGATGCTGCCCAACACGCGCCGCGAACGGCAGGGCGAAGCGCTGGTAATAGGGCACTGAGGTGGGGTTTGCCTCACCCCCAACCCCTCTCCACCTGGAGGAGAGGGGCCGGGGGTGAGGCAGATGGCCTACTGCGGGAAGTGGCAGTTCAGCGCCTTGCCGAAGCTGTCCCGGCCATTCGCTCCGTAAGGGCCGCCGTTCCAGGCGATCCACAGGTTCCCCTGGCTGTCCATTGCAGCAGACACGGCGCCCATGTTTCGCACGACGTGCGTCACGCCCTTCGGCCCGGCGACAGCCAGTTCCTTCTGGGTGAAGGTCGCCAGCGGGAAGCCAATGCTGTCGTTGCCCACGCCCCAGACGTCCACCGTGCGCGGATCCTTGTTGCACCAGATCGCCAGGCGATCCCCGGCCTTCGGGTCAACACGGCCATCGCGCATGTAACTGGGGAAGTTGGTCAAGTCCAGGTTGTTGCAGGGCGCGGGATAGTCTCCCGACATCTCCGCAATCACCGAGCCATCGACATCCACGTGCACGGAAATGGAGGACTTTTCCGGCTTGGCGAAATCGGCAAAGCCAATCGTGTACTCGGTAATCGAGCCGGTGGCGATAGGCTTCAACTTGTCCGTCAGGACCATCGGGCCGCTGGTGATGCGAATGTGGGCCATGCCACTGTCCACATTGACATTCCCGCCTTCCAGGCGAATGTCGCAGCCCGGAAAGGACATGCTTGAGAACGAGCCGGAAGCCCCGGCCTGGGCCGGCTGCACGCCAAACGCCAGACCCATCACCACTGCATAGACAAAACTGACGATACGCCTCAACACGCTTGTGTTCCGCATCTGCTCATCTCCAATGATTGCTTCAGCTGAAGTCATTGTACTGCATGATGCGGGTTGCGGGCTGTTGAGATTCTGATCACTTCTACGTTAAGCTGGTTGGCGGTGAGAGGGTTCAGGTGAAAAGAGGGGGTAAAGCCATGCGCTACGACGTGATTGTGGTCGGCAGCGGCCCGGCGGGGGTGACCGCCGCGCTTCGGGCGCGCGAATTGGGCGCCAGGGTCGCCCTGGTGGAGCGGGGACGACCCGGCGGGACGTGTACCCTTGACGGCTGCGTTCCGACGCGCGTGCTGGCGCACACAGCGCGGCTGCTGCGGGATGCGGCCCAATTCGCGGGCTACGGTTTGCAAGCAGAACGCCCAACCGTCGATTTTGCGCGGGTGATGGCCCGGACGCAGCAGGTGGTCTACCAGGTGCAGGAAAAGAAACAGCTTCTTGCACACCTCGAAGGTGTGGGCGCCGTCGCGTTTAGCGGCGTCGGCAATGCCTACTTTCTCGACCCACACCGCCTGGGGCTGGCGGACGGAACGACGCTCGAAGGCGACAGGTTTATCCTGTGCGCAGGCGGGTCAGCGCGGCGATTGGACTTCCCCGGCGCTGAGTACGCCGCGACTCACAGTGATGTCTGGACGTTCGACAGGCTGCCCGCCTCGGTGATCGTGGTGGGCGGCGGCGCAACGGGCTGCCAGTTGGCTTCCATTTTTGCCGCATTCGGATCGCAGGTGACGTTGATGGACGTTGCGCCGCGCCTGCTGGTGACAGAAGATGCGCTCGTCGCCAGCACTTTGATGGCCGAGTTTGGGAAGCGTGGCATCGACGTGATTACCGGCATTAGCGCTCTGAAAAGCATCGAACTGCGCGACGGTCTGCGTTATCTGGCTTATGAGAGGGACGGGCAGGCCCTCACACGCCCGGCGGAGGCCGTTGTGCTGGCCGTCGGCTGGCCCGGCAACCTGCGTGAACTGCACCTGGAGGCGGCAGGCGTGGCGACGACGGGCGCTTACGTGCAGGTGGATGACTATCTACAAACCTCCGTACCGCACATTTTCGCGGCGGGGGACATCACCGGGAAGATGATGCTGGTGCAGAGCGCCAGCCATCAGGCGCGCGTGGCTGCGGAGAACGCCGTGCTCGGCCCACAGCGCAAAGCCGAACATCGGCTCGTGCCGCATGGCGGCTTTACCGATCCGGAGTATGCCAGCGTCGGGCTGACCGAAGAACAGGCCCGCGCTTCACTTGGCTCAGAACGTTGCGTCGTGGCGGTAGTGCCATACGCCGACATGGATCGGGCAGTGATCGACGGCCACACAGTTGGCTTCGGCAAACTGCTGGTGGATCGGGAGACAAGACACGTCGTCGGGGCGCACGTGGTTGGTGAACTGGCCGTTGAGATCGTGGAGTTAGTGGCGGCGGGCATGGCAGCGGGCATGCGCGTTGAACAGCTCGCCGATCTGGAGATCGCCTACCCGACTTACACGGCCATTGTCGGGCTGGCCGCGCGCCAGATCGTGCGTGAACTGGGAGTCGTGCCCGTCGCACCGGAATGGCGCGCGTTGAAGCAGGTGCGCGGCGCGGAGTGGGAGCGGCGGGAAGACTAACATAGGGCTGAGGGAGAATCCGCCTCACCTCCAACCCCTCTCCACTCCGGTGGAGAGGGGGAGAAGGAAACAGAGAACTGCCCGTTGCCGTTTTGGGCCGAACCCGCTAGGATCGCCTGGCATGGCGATGGGTGTGCTGAAAGAGGCGTCGATATGGCAACACCTTATGACAACCGAGTTGCGCTCTGGCACTGGAAAGGTGATTCGCTGGGCGAAAACAGCATTGACGAGGTGGCCCAGACGATCAAACGCTGGGCGCCTGCCGTGACCGCCGTGTTTGTCAAGACCAGTGACGGCAGCGACTGGCAGGGCGCGTATGACCAATCCCGGACGATGGGCATCAACGGTACGGCGGACGTGGATCGGTGGGTGCAGGGCTTGGCAAAATACGGCATCGATTTCCACGCCTGGGCTGTTCCCAAAGGTGTCGATATTCCGGGCGAGTCGCAGAAAATTATCCAGGTGTGCAACCGGCCTGGCGTCAAGTCGATGATTCTCGATGTGGAGCCGTATCCGGGCTTTTACCGTGGGGGCCGAGACTCAGTACGTCCGCTGATGACCGCCATCCGGGCCGCGATCAGTGGCAGTTTTCACATCGGCCTGAGCGTTGACCCCAGGCCACAGCACTACGATGAAATCTTCCCCGACGAGTGGTTTCCGTTCGTGCAGAGCGTCCACCCGCAGGTCTACTGGGCTACCTTCCAGCAGACGCCGGATGCTGCGCTGGCCTCGGCGTACAGCACGTGGTCGCGCTTTGGGCGTCCGATCTTCCCCGTGCTGCAAGGCGATACAGACCGGGCGGGCATGGATCAGGCGCGGACGCTGAGTATTACCCGCTATGCCGCCAACGGCCTGAGCTGGTGGCGGCTGGGCGTCATCGGCCCAGCGCAGTGGCCCGCCGTCAACGTTGCTACGGATGGCACATCGCCTAACCCGCCGCCGGATGATTCGGGCAAGGGGCACTACGGGCGAGAGGTCATCGTCAAACCCGGCGAACGCGGCTATACGGAAGGCACCTACGACAACACGCCCGTCAGTTCGCTCCTCAAAACGTTCACCAATTCGCAGGGCTGGTCAACCCACTACAAGATGACCAACCGCAGCGCCAGCAGCGTGTGGGCACGTTGGGACCCGCAGTTGACCGAGTCGGGCTGGTACGAACTGTCTACGTTTGTGCCAGGCAACCATGCCACCACTCAGAACGCACGCTTCAAGATTCATAAGGTGCAGGGGCGGCAGGGCGAAGTCGAGATCGACATCGCGCAGGATCGGTATTTTGATCTATGGGTGCCGCTCGGCGTGTTCTACTTCGACAACAGCGATCCGACAGCCGCCGTCGTGTTTTTGAATGATTTGACGGGTGAGAATCAAAAAGAGATCGCCTTTGACGCGCTGCGCTGGCGGCAGGTGCTTGACCAGGTTCCGAACACGCAGTACCTGGCCGATGGTTTTGATGCGCCCATTGGTACGCGCGACGAACGGCGCAGCGCACAGGTCTGGCCCGGCCAATGGATCGACTCGACGGGCTACGCCACGCGCTACCGGATCGGGACGCCGCAAGAAGCTTACCACACCGGGGCCGACCTCAACCTGAACTCACCCTACTTCGACGCCGATGCGCACAGCGCCGTGTATGCGGCGGCCAGCGGAGTCGTGACGTTCAACGGGCGTGTTGCCGGCTGGGGGCGCATCATCGTCATCCGCCACGATCCGCTGGTGACCACCGGGCAGGTCGTGTATTGCCGGTACGCACATGTCGAATCGCCCAGGGTACAGGTCGGGCAGCGTGTGGCGCGCGGCGAGCAGATCGCCAACGTGGGCAACGCCGACGGCGCATACCCGTATCACCTGCATTTTGATGTCAGCCCGACTACCGTCCTGGAAAGCCAGGCGTATCACTGGCCGAAGCTCAACTTGAATAACCTGCTGACCAATTACGTCGATCCGCGCGATTTCGTGGCGCGGCACCGGCCCCGCTAGTGGCTATCTGTTGATTGCTCGCTGGCGGCGTATCTCAAACAAAATGACGCCCGCCGCCATGGCCGCATTGAGCGACTCGACGGCGTTTGACATGGGGATGGCAATGGTGGCCCGCGCTAACTGCCTGGCCTGCGTTGCCGCGCCGCGTGCCTCGCCGCCGATGATCAGCCCGGCGGGTTGCCTCCAATCGACAGCATAGTAGGGGAGATCGCTGGCCGCGTCGGCAAGGTAAACCGCCAGATGTCCATATTCGGCGGCAATGTCCGGCCAGGCTTGGCGTGCCAGCGGCACACGGAAATGCGCACCCATCCCACTCCGCAGCACTTTGGGATTGTACGGATCGACGCAGCCCGGCGCGAGGATCACCGCGTCCGCGCCGGCAGCCGCCGCCGTGCGCAGAATCGTACCCAGGTTGCCGGGGTCGGCGATTCCATCGAGGATCAGGACCAGATTGGCGTCCAGCGGAGGCGTAAATTCGGGCATCGGGACGACAGCAATGATGCCCTGGGGCGATTGGGTATCGCTGATATGCGCCATGATGTCGGGTGTCGTCTCAAAGCAGGCGACACCCTGCTCATGGAACCGCACAATCCACTGCGCCACCGGCTGGTCAGGCGCAGCGCCCGGCGTATACAGGACAAATTCAGGAAGCACACCTGCCGCAGCCGCATCGCCGATCAGGCGGACGCCTTCAAGGACAATCCGCTTCTCTTTGCGGCGCAGCTTGCTCTGCAATTGGAGCGCGTGAATGCGCTTGACGCGCTCGTTGTGCAGGCTGGTGATGGTCGTGGTCGTCAGTGACAGCCTGGCCTTACAAGGCCGATTTGGCAGTGCTCACGATCTGGCTGAAAGTAGCCGCGTCGTGAACGGCGATGTCGGCTAGAATCTTGCGATCCAGTTCAATGTGCGCCAGCTTGAGGGCGTGGATGAGCTGGCTATAGCGCAGGTTATCTTTGCGTGCGCCCGCGTTGATCCGCGCGATCCACAACTGGCGAAGCTGGCGCTTGCGCTGGCGGCGGTCACGGTAGGCATACCACAGGCTTTTCATCATCGCTTCGTTGGCGCGACGAAACAGCCGGTGCTTGCTGTCCCACTGGCCTTTGGTGAGCTTCAAAACTTTCTTGTGGCTGCGGCGAGTGACGTACCCGCCCTTTGTTCTTGCCATGAGTATAATCCCTGCTACTTCATCGGATAATCAATGACGACGCAATCAGCCGGGCGGGTTGGCCTTGTAGCGGCGCAAGTAAGGCGCGAGGCGATGGACGCGGCGGCGCTCCATGCTGTTGCCGACGACCAGCATCTTGGTGAACTGGCGCTTGGTGCGCTTGGGCGTGCGGCGCCGCAGATGGCTTTTGCCGCCTTTGGTGCGAACCAGCTTGCCGGTTCCCGTCACCCGAAATCGCTTGGCGGTTGCCTTGTGGGTCTTGAGTTTGTACTTTTTGGTCACAGTTGTGCTCCTGCTTGGCGTTCTTCCACTAGACAGTACAGCACCGCACGGAGTGTGCGGTGCTGGCAAGTTCTGCAAGTCGCGTCAGGACAGACCAGTGTAGGCTATTTCTTTTTGTCTTTGTCCGGCGACGGCGCCAGAACCATCAACATGGTTTTGCCGTCCATGTTCGGCGCTTGCTCAACAATGGCAATATCCTGAAGTTCTTCGGCAATCTCGTTGAGCTGTTCCCGCGCGATCTCCGGGTAGGTAATCTCGCGTCCCCGGAAACGGATACGCACCTTCACCTTCATGCCCTCGCCCAACCACTTACGGGCATCCCTGACCTTGAAGGACAGGTGATGGTCATTGGTCTTGGGCCGCAGGCGAATCTCCTTGACTTCAATCGTTTTCTGCGCTTTGCGGGCTTCGCGTTCCTTCTTAGATCGCTCGTAAAGGAACTTGCTAAAGTCCATCACCCGACAAACGGGCGGGTCGGCGTCAGGCGACACTTCCACCAGGTCAAGGCCCCGTTCAGCGGCGATGTTCATCGCCTCGCGCAGCGGCACGACCCCCAGATTTTCGCTCTTGCCTTCTGCGCCCTGAACAATCAGGCGAACCTGGCTGACCCCGCGAATTTGCTCGTTGATTCGGTAATCTCCAGCGCTGATACTAGCCACCTCATCTTTCAAACCGGGCCAACAACACGCCAACGCTATCCGCTGGCGCTTCAGGGCCTTAATCCTAGCATAACCTCACGCAGAAGTCAACATGCAGCACGGGCCGCGCCACCCCAGGCGAAGGGCAGTGGAAGCCCTTGTTGGGGTTGCACTCCCGCCCCTTCCAAAGCTGGCTTGCTTACTCACGCTGCCATCGGGTATAATTCTTGTACATCATAAAATATGAAATATAGAAAGTAAGGATGGTGTAACGTGTCCGGCCATTCCAAGTGGAGCACGATCAAGCGCAAGAAGGGCGCTTTGGACGCGAAGCGTGGCAAAATATTCACCCGGTTGGGCCGCGAAATTACCGTCGCGGCGCGTGAAGGGGGTGGAAACCCGGAAGCCAATACTCGCCTGCGCCTCGCCATCGAAAAAGCCAAAGCATCAAACATGCCCAAAGATAACATTGAGCGGGCCATTGCGCGCGGCACGGGCGGCGGTGATGACGGCGTGCAGATGGAAGAGGTGACCTACGAAGGCTATGGGCCACATGGCGTTGCCGTACTGGTGGACGTGCTGACCGACAACAAGAACCGCAGCCTGTCCAATCTACGACAGGTTTTCACCCGTTCGGGCGGCAACATGGCCGAGGCCGGCTCGGTGGCCTGGCAGTTTGATCGCAAGGGCTACATTGAAGTGCAGGCCGAAGGTGTAGACCCGGATGAGTTGTTCATGGTCGCTGCCGATGCAGGCGCAGATGACGTGATACCGGGTGACGAAACGATTGAGGTCTATACCCCGCGCGAGGCACTGGCAGCCGTTGAGCACAAGTTGGTCGAGAGCGGTTACAAGGTTTCTGACTCGCGGCTGAGTTGGGTTCCCAAGAACGAGATTGAGCTGGAAACCAGCCACTCCATACAGGTCATGAACCTCATTGAAAAGCTGGAAGAACTGGACGACGTGCAGGCGGTGGCCTCGACACTGCATATTACTGACGAAATTGCCAATGCCTTCGAGACAGCGTAAGCTGTTTTCGCCGTGCAATGTGCCACTCACGTAAATAATAAATGCTCCGGGCGGCTACCTTGACCGGGTGGGGATAGTCGTCTCAATTGATCCTGGCGGGCAAGGCCACACAAGTTATGTTGATTCTGGGAATTGACCCCGGCACGGCCACGACAGGCTATGGCCTGGTGCGGGAGGAAGACGACGGAGCCGTTGTTGCCATCGATTACGGCGTGATCACGACCCGGCCCGACACACCGATGCCGCGCCGTCTACAATATATCTACCAGGAAGTGAAACGGCTCATCGCGGTACATAAGCCAGATGCGGCTGCCATTGAGGAGATGTTCTTCGGCAAAAACGTCACGGCGGCTATCAGTGTGGCCCAGGGGCGCGGTGTGGCGTTGATGGCGATGGCCGATGCCAATCTGCCCATTCGTGAGTACAAGCCGGCACAGGTCAAGCAATCGATTGCCGGTTATGGCAATGCTCCCAAAGAGCAAATGCAGGAAATGGTGCGCACGCTGCTTAACCTGGAAAAAGTACCCAAACCGGACGACGCCGCTGATGCACTGGCAATTGCGCTGACGGCGTTGCAGAACTCGCGTTGGGAACGGCTGGTGGACGAATAGAACAGGATTCGTTGAATGATCGACATCGTATCCGGGCAGGTTGCCAGCGTTGATAGGACATCGCTGGTTGTCATGGTAGGTGGCGTCGGGCTGCGAATCAACGTCCCCAGGACGGTGTTTGATACGGTGCACGGGCCAGGGCACGCCGTCACGCTGTACACACATCTTGCCGTCCGCGAGGACGCGCTGACCCTGTACGGCTTCATCACCGAGGAAGACCGTACCATTTTCGAGACGTTGATCGGCGTCAGCGGGGTAGGCCCCAAGCTGGCCCTGTCCATTCTGAGCAGCCTGTCCATCGATCACCTGCGCGCGGCAGTGGGCCGCGAGGAGCCGGAAATTCTGACGCGCGTCCCAGGCATTGGCAAAAAGACCGCTGAAAAGATCATTTTTGAATTGAAGGGCAAGCTGGGCGTGGGTATGATGCCCGGCATGAGCATCTTGAGCGATGCCGACACCGAAGTGATCGCGGCGCTGACCGGCATGGGCTTCAGTGTGGTCGAAGCGCAGAGCGCCATCCAATCCATCCCACGCGATACGCCCAAAGACGTAGAATCGCGGATTCTGGCCGCGCTGCAATACTTCAGTTCGTGATTGCCACCATGCAGTTCGACTACCGCACCGAGCCGCACCGCAGCGCGTTGATCATCGCCGGGGGGCTGGTGCTGCTGGCCGCTGTCGTGCAACTGGCTCTGCTCCGGGCCGTGTTGCTGGCTGTTGCGGCTGGCCCTGGCGCGTGGGCACTGCTGCAATGGCGGCGGCAGGGGCGCGGCGTGCGCTTGCAAACGGACGGCGTGGAGATACAGCCGTCGCTGATAGGGCCTATCCGGCAAATCCCTTACAGCGCCATTCAAGGCTACCTGACTACACCCCGGAGCCAACTGGTTGTCGCCTATCAGAAACCTGACAAAGTATCAACGTCCACCGAAATGCCGCACGCCCTGACCGATATCCGCCCCGAGACGCATCGCACCGGGCCGCATTATGGCCTGGCGGTGACACCTGCCGTCGCTAACCCCACCGCTTTGACAGCGGCACTGGCGGCGCGCGTGCCTCAGTCGCCACAGCCTCACTTTACACAGGAGGATCTGAAGGCGTGGATGCGGCGACGGCGGCTCCGCAACGCGATTCTGGTTATGCTGGCGGTGCTGGGGACTCCGCTGTACATTATCCTGATTGGGCGGGTCATCGCCTCCCTTCAAACGATAGGTGTCTATAACAGTGGTCGATAAGACAGATAACGCAAACGGCACGCACCCGTTGATCGGTAAGCGCGTTGAAGTGCTGGACAAAGGTTTCGTTGAGCTGCAAGCGCTGATGGGCAACGACCTATCTATCGTCAATGCAGCGCGGGTATCCTTCCTGGGCGAAAGCAAGGGCGAAGAGAAAGACAGAAAGCTGCTATTCTATTTGATGCGCAATCGCCACACGTCACCATTCGAAATGGTGGAGTTCAAATTCAGGCTGCGCTGTCCACTCGTAACATGGTGGCAACTTGTCCGGCACCGGACGTTTTCGCTGAATCTGCAAAGTGGCCGGTATACGCCATTTGAAGAAAATGACTTCTACGTTCCAGACGTGTGGCGAAGGCAGTCAAGCGACAACAAGCAAGCCAGCGAGGGCACGCTCGACTCTTTAGAAGGCGATGCGCTGACTCAGGAACTCGTTGAGCATTATGCGCGCTCCTACTTGTTGTACGAGAAAGCACTGCAAATAGGAGTCAGCCGGGAGATGGCCCGTCTGTTTTTGCCAGGCTTTGCCGTCTACTATACAGGCATCGTCAAAGTGGACGCGCACAACTTGATGCACTTCCTTCATTTACGGATGGCCCCCGATGCACAGCATGAAATCCGTGCCTTTGCAACAGCCATCTATGAGCATTTCTTCAAGCCTGCCCTGCCCTGGACAGCCGAAGCCTTTGAGAAATACGTCTTGCAGCGGGAAGAGGTCTGAGCTGGTGTTCCGCACTTTTTGGGCGAAAGGCACTAGCAGGTTGTCGGAGAACCCTGTAAGAGGAGAGGCGGGGTAAACTGGAATGATGAGCAGACAATTCCAGAAACCAGATTACGAAGCGGTACTGAACAAGACGA
>JAJPHV010000043.1 GCA_021325095.1 Chloroflexota bacterium
ACCTTCACCTTTGTCCTTCCGGCAATCATCGACAAGCCGAGGGCGGACAGGACAGTGTAAGCCTGAACCGCCCAAAGAAGCAGCTAAAACGCAAGCCCCTCTCCGCGGAAAGGGGCTTTTTGTTTACTGAACGACTCAGCACGGAATTACTGAGAAACTATCACTCAATGTGGATTTGTTCTATCGCAATACGCAAATGCCAATTTCAGGCTTTACAGTACTGCCAGTTCCACCATAGTGTTGGTACAGCAAAAAGCGCCCATCGGGTGAGATACTGTCACTCCCACTCAATGGATCGAGGTTCAGCTCGTTGGGCTTGGCGATAATCTTGAGTTGCGATTTCTGTATATCGTATTCAATTACGCCCTGCGTGGTCAGAAGGACAAATGTGTTATCGCCCACCCAAGCCGCTCGTCTATCGCCCACAACACCCAAGTCAAGTTTCTTGATTTGCTGCTTATCGAGGTCATATATCCAGAATTCATCTGGCGCGCCCACTCGATTGCGTCAGTTGGGATAATTACAGGCGTATGCAGTGGAACATGGAGGATCAGGTCGATCCCGCGCAGGCTGCTCTTGATCACGATACGATGCGCGGCTTGAAGCACCGAAACTTCTTTATGGAACAGCAAGCCGGTTCCGGCGGGTGGGAGGTTGTCAGCGTAGCGCCCCGTCCCGGCGAATTACGCCTATGGGCCTATCAGAGCATCGCCCACGGAGCCGACGGTATTGTCTTTTTCCGCTGGCGAACAGCCCGTTATAGTACGGAACAATATTGGCATGGCCTGCTGGATCACGACGCTCATCCGAGCCGACGTTACCAGGAAATCAGGCAGATGGGCGCTGAAATCAAGAAGATCGGCGATCAGGTTCTTGGGACAAGTGCCAAGGCAAACGTCGCAATGATGCTATCATACGATTCGCGGTTTGCCTTCCAGATCCAGGCCAATAATCCCGACTTCAAGTATTCGACGCACTTCTACGAAGTGTATCGCGCTTTTAACAACGAACACGTACTTATCGACGTGGTTTCGCCAAACGAAAGTCTCTCCGAGTATAAGCTCGTGGTGATCCCGGCTCTGCATGTTCTAAGCCCAGAAACAGTCGAGAATCTGACCCGCTTTGTGGAGGCAGGGGGAACTGTAATCATTGGGGCGAGGAGTGGCGTGAAGGACGAAGTGAACGCAGTCGTCAACATGCGTCTACCGGGATTGTTGGCAACGTTATGCGGCACTATCGTCGAAGAGTACGATTCTCTGCCCCTGGTATGCGGCAACAATTGAAATTTGGCTCAACAGTAGCAGTAGTGCAAACGAACTAAAGATGCGATAAAAGCGACCGAAACGCGCTTGAGATTGACATGAAACTCGTGAATGGCAACCTAACCGCACAGGAAAGGCTTACTAACCCCTCGAAAGGGGCGCAGAAAGTTGCGCAATCCGGTCCACAAGCCCTCAGCGCCGTTGATATGCACTTCGCGCAGGCCATCCCCATCAACACCCGCGCGCCCATTCCTTGTGCCCATGGGCCACTGTCGAGCGGGAACGCTGGACGGCGTTGTAGCTGTCGTATTCATCGGTGTACAGGTGGGTCTCTTCCTGAGTGAACTGATGCACATGCGCGCACACCGTCGCGCTGGTCGTATCGCTGACCACCCGCAGGCGCACCGGCTTGCGTTCGCGTCCAATCGTGCCCAGTACCGGTGGACGGTCGTTGGCAAACGTGCCACGTCCCCGGCGTTTAGTGGCGCGCCGGCGCGGGGGATCGCTGGGGTCAAAGCGTTCAACCCCTTTTTTCCCCCGCATTCTGAAACATCTCGTCGCTTTCGGCTGCCCCATCCGGCAGGGCACTTGGGGGTTGGAACGCCTCCGCTTGGGCTTGCAGACGGTGACGCCACAACAGCACCGTCTTCTCGGTCAACCCCAGTTCCCGCGCCAACTGCTTACTCGGTTGGCCTTGCAACACTCCTTGAAGCAACAGCACCACATGCGGGGGGGCTAACTGGCTTCCGGCGAACAGCGTACCCCTGTAAAGGTGGTAAACCCCTTCACAGTTCTGACAGCGATACACGGGCAACCCGCTCCCTCGATTTACCCGGAAGAAGCGCCCGTGCTCATGATCGGCTTGGCAGTGAGGGCATTTCAGCCCATCAGGGTGGAAGTGCTTCTCCAGCCAGGCGATGCTTTCATCCATATCCAGGAGGTCTATGATTGGAAAGTCCATGCCCTCGATTATATCGTTTCTGCACTACTTGTATAGTTGAGCCTTTCAGATTACCATGAGCAGAGTGAGTAGGTCATACGCGAGACTGTGATTAGACTTCCTCCTTTCGTGTGTTTTTGCTGGCATTGACCTGTCGAGGCCAAGCGCCACAGCAAGCACGCACGGACAGCCGTGTATCGAAGGCCACTGTGCGAGCAGGCAAGTCCGGATGATCGATGCGTTCCAGCCGCAGTTGGGCAGCGCGATAGCCGATTTTCTCAGCAGACTGCGCCGGCGCGGCCCGTTCAGCTAACGGCGACTTACAATCTCACGCATTTCTGGCGAAGCGTATAGCCCGCGCTCGTCTGGTGTCCACTCCAGAGGATCGACAAACTCCATTTCGTCCAACCCCACGAGCTGAAAGCCACGTGCATGAAGACCATCAATGATAGCAGGCAGGGCTTCGATCATCGGCACACAACGTGACAGGCGCAGTGCGTCGTCGTCGGTTTCTGAGCTGTCATGCAGATCGATGACTGAACCGCCTGCCAGCCGGGGATGGTTCAGAGTCGCGTCGATGATCGCCTGCGGGGCCGTCTTGTTCCAATCTGCCGGATTGACATCGGCATCGACGATCTTCATCGATTTCGACATGGCAATGGGCGAGTTGGTGCACGTAAAGAAGTTGAAGTAATGAGCGCGCAAGAACTGCGTGGGGCGGCCAATCACGTTGCCGATGGCCGCCTCGGCCCTGTCGAAATCCCCGACGTGGGCATGGTGGGCGTAGCTGTGGTTGCCGACGACGTGGCCGTTACGAACGATCCGTTCCAGCGCTTGCGGCCAGCGCTCGGCCCATTTGCCGAGCACAAAGAACGTGCCGCGAGCGTTCTTGGCATTCAAAATCTCAATGACCTGATCGGTGCGCGGCGGGTTCGGCCCATCGTCAAAAGTCAGTGCCACTTTCATCTGATCGCGGCGAGCGTGTTCATAATAGATTACCGGCATGCTTTGAACCTCCATTAGGGATGATACAGTCATGTTGCAGGCGATACATGGGAAACGTGCAGGTGTGCCGCTTCAATCAGCGTCTGGGTATAAGGATGTTGCGGCGCGCCGAATACGGCTTCTTTGGCGCCCTGCTCAACCACCTGTCCCTGGCGCATCACCAGGAGGTGTTGCGCCAGATAATGGACGACACGCAGATCGTGCGATACGAAAATGTAGGCCAAGCCGCGATCCTTTTGCAGGTCGAGCAGCAGGTTCACGATTTGACCCTGGATGGACACGTCGAGCGCTGAAGTTGGCTCGTCCAGGAACAGCATGGCTGGCTCCGGCGCCAAAGCCCGTGCAATCCCGGCACGCTGCAACTGCCCGCCGCTGATCTCGTGAGGGTATAGATTGGCGATCCGGCTATCAAGCTGAACCTGTTCCAGCAGGGCAAAAACGCGCTGCTGGCGGTGCTTGTCGTCCAGGCCAGGCATCAGGCGCATGGTATCCATGAGAGCTTGTCCGATTGTCATCATCGGGTTGAACGAGGTTAGCGGATTCTGGAAAACCATCTGCATTTTCCGGCGTAGGGGCAGCATCTGGCGTTCTGACAGAGCCTGGATGTCGCGGCCTTCCAGCACGACCCGGCCCGCCGTCACCGGGGTCAGGTGCAGGATGCAGCGCCCAAGCGTCGACTTGCCAGAGCCGCTCTCACCGACAATGCCCAGTGTCTCGCCGGGCTCCAGATCGAAGGACACGTGATCCACCGCCGTGAGCATTGCGGTCCGCCAGCCCGGGCGCCGCAGCCGATACTGCTTGGTGACTTCAATTGCGGACAGCAGCGGCGTCATAGCTGGCGCTCCCATCCTGCTCGAACACCTGGTGAGCAAAATGGCACAACGATACGTGGCCTGGCTCGACCTCAACTGGCAGCGGGGCCTGATCGTGGCAGATCTGCTGGGCCAGTGCACAGCGCGGCGCGAAGGGGCAGCCCGGCCACTTCTGGCGCAGATCGATGACGCGTCCTGGAATAAAAGGCATTCGTTCGGTTGGCCGGGTATCCACGCAGCGCAGCAAGGCCGCCGTGTACGGGTTGGCGGGGCGGCTCGTGATCCGCGCCGTCGTGCCATTTTCCATGACGACGCCCGCGTACATGACCGCGATCCGATTGCAGATGGTGGACACCAACCCGATATCGTGTGAGATAACCACGAGCGTGGTGTTCAGACGGCGCACCACGTCACGGATCAGTGTGATGACCTGCCCCTGAATGGTAACGTCCAGCCCGCTGGTCGGCTCGTCGGCAATGAGCAGTTCCGGCGAACTGGCAAGTGCCAGCGCGATCATGGCTCGCTGCGCCATGCCGCCTGAAAACTCGTGCGGGTAGCCGCGGGCGCGTTCGGACGCATTCGGAATGCCGGTGGCCTGCATCGCTTCTACCGCTTTCTGGCGAGCGGCTTGCCTGCTCAACCCTGCATGGCGAGTGTAAACGTCGGCGATCTGGTCGCCAACGCGGACCAGCGGGTTTAACGCGGCTTGCGCATTCTGGAAGATCATGGCAATGCGCTTGCCGCGCAGCGGGCGGATGGATGACTCCTGGAGGCGTGTCAGGTCAGTGCCGTCGAACAGAATCTGCCCGTCCGTGATCTGTGCGCTGGCAGGCAGCAGGCGCATCACGCTCAGGCCAGTCATCGTCTTGCCGGAACCACTCTCGCCTACAACCGCCATCAGATCACCCCGGCCAACGTTCAGGGTCACACCGCGCAGCGCATGAAGCACGTCCCGTTCGATATGCAGATCGACGCGCAGGTCACGAATGGCGAGCAAGGGGACTGAATTGGGCATCATGCTCTCCGCGTTACCAGGACTTTCAACTGGTCGCTCAGGCTACTCAACAGCGAGACCGAAAGTACCAGCGCCAGACCAGGGAACACCGACGGCCACCACTTGCTAAACACCACGTAGTTCGCGCCTTGCTGAATCATCGCTCCCCATTCGGGGATCGGAATCTGCACGCCCAGGCCAATAAAACTCAGGCCCGCGATCATTTGTACTGCATAGGCACAACTGAGCGGGAACTGCGAGACGACAGGCAGCAGCGCATTCGGAATGATGTGCCGGAAAACAACCGACAGCGGGCTGTTCCCGGACAGCCGCGCCGCCTGCACAAACTCCACGTCGCGCAGAGGCAGCACGACACTGCGTACCATTTTGGCGTAGACCGGCACATTGTAGAAGGCCGTGATCAGCACCACGTTGACCAATGTATTGCCCGCCACCGCCAGCACGGCCATGCCAAATAACAGTTGCGGGAATCCCTGGATCACCTCCGAAACGCGGTTGATCAGGTTGTCGATAACCCCGCCCAGGTAGCCTGAAATTGCACCCAGCGGCACGCCGATCAGAACGCCGAGCAAAACCGAGCTGATCGAGAGCGCAAAGTCCGTGCGAATGGCATGAATTGTGCGCGAAAAGACATCAAATCCATTCGGGTCGGTGCCGAACCAGTGCTCGGCAGACGGCGGCTTGAGACTGTTGAATGGATCCGGTTTGATCGGATTGGGCAGGGGCAACAGCGGCGCTATCAGCCCCAGAGCGATCACGGCGAGGAGCAGCCCCAACGTCAAATTCACGCGCAGCGCCCCGTGCGCCGTAACCAACCGCTGGTAAGCCGAGGGCCGATGGAGCACTGGCGCAAGTTGGACGCTCACCTGGCCCGGCGTCATATTCCCTCCATGCGGATACGCGGATCGATCATACTGTTAATGATGTCGGCGGCCAGGTACACCAGGATGTAGAACAGCGCACTGAGCAACACCACACCCATGATAGGCTCGTAGTCGGCGTGATTCATGGCGTCCACTGCATACAGCCCCAAGCCCGGCCAGGCAAAGACGACTTCCACCAGCACCGTCCCGCCGATCAGGTAGCCATAGGTCATTGCCAGCATGGTCAGCACAGGCACAAGGATGTTTTTAAGGGCGTAGCGCGTGATCGTCCAGGGCGAGAGGCCAAAGGCCTTGGCCGTTCGCATATAATCGGTGCTGTATACCGCCTCGGTGGTGTTCCGGGTGATCTGGAAGAGGCTGGGACTGGTCGTGAAAGCAAGCGTGAGCGCAGGCATGACCAGTTGTTTGAGACTGGCCCAGAGCGTATTGAGATTCCCGGCAAGCAGGCTGTCAATGGTGTACCAGCCTGTGATTGCTGGTGGGGGCGAGGCATCAGCCGCGATCCGTCCCAATGGCGGCGGTAGCAGGTGGAACGCCGCAAATAGCAGGAAAATTAGGATCAATCCCAGCCAGAAGTTCGGCACGGAAACACCTGTCCGGGCGATGAAATCCGCCAGCCTGGCAAATAGACTTCCCCGGTAGCGACCAGCCAGTGCGCCCGCAGGGATGGCCCACAACGCGCCGAGCAGCAACGAATACGTTGCCAGTTCGAGCGTGGCGGGCAACCGGCGCTGAATGTCCACCACCACCGGATTGAACGTATAACGTGACTGGCCGAGCTCGCCGCGGAGCAGATTCGCCATGTAACGCGCATATTGCTCGTAGACGGGCCGATCCAGGCCAAGTTCTCTGGTCATGTTTTCCACCATTTCCTTCGTATAAGTCGTGCCTACCAGCAGATAGACCGGATTGCCGAGCAAGCGCGTGGCGGAGAAGGTGATGATGGACACACCCAGCAGCGAGACCATCAAATACACGAGTCGGCGGAGGAGATATATTCCCCAGCTTCGTGCGGAGGCCAACATACCCTGAATCCTGGTAACGATACGGTATGGAGCCGCAGCCCCATACCGCTATCACAACGTCCCGTTACTTTGTAACACGCTTCAACGGGTAATACCACAGCAGGTTATCGGGAAGCTGGACATAGCCCTGGATGTTGTCACGCATGGCGATTTCAAACGGCATTTCGGCCAGATACAGAGCCGGCGCGTCGGCAATTGTCAGCTTCTGGTACTCGGTTGCCAGCGTCTTTTTCTGATCCTTGTTCACCGTCACCACCATCTGATCGATCAGCTTGTCAACGTCCTTGTTGCTGTAGCCCGTCCAGTTGACGACAGCGCCGGTCTTGAAGAACAGGACACCTGTGTAGCCCGGATCGTCCACATACCACAGCAGATCGCGCATCCAGGCCTGGTGCGTCAGCTTGCCCAACCCGTCGGCAAAAGCCGCCGAGGTCTGCTTGTTGATCTTCATGGTGACACCGATCTTGCTGAACTGATCTTGCAGGAGAACAGCGATCTGCTCCTGAACCGGGATGCCTTCGGTGATGTCGAGGGTAAACTCGAAGCCCTTGTCCATCCCTGCTTCTTTGAGCAGCGCTTTGGCTTTGTCCAGGTCTTCCGTGTACGTCCACAGACTCTTGTCGTGGAACTGCCCGCCAACCGGGACCGGTCCTTCGGACACCTGCGCCCGGCCCTTGAACACGCCTTCGACGATGGCCTTGTACGGTGCAGCGTAGGTCAGCGCCTGGCGCACCTTCACGTTGTCGAACGGTGGTTTGGTCACGTTGAAGCCCAGGATCATCTGGTTGCGGGTGGGCACGGACAGAACCTTGACGCCCTGCGACCCGCGCAGCGAATCCAGTTCATCGGTACTCAGGTCGCTGGCAATGTCTACGGCTCCTTGCTGTAGCAGCAGCGCGCGGTTGGCCGACGACGGAACGATCTTGAGCACGACCTTGCGGAAGAAGGCGGGTGGGGTAGCCCAGTAGTTGGGGTTGGCCTTCAAGACCATCTGGACGCCCGGCTCCCAGCTATCCACGTAGTACTCACCGGAACCGGCATCGTTCTTGGCAAGCCATTTGCTGGCCCAGGGATCGTCACTGGTAACGTGCTTGGCAATCTCAACCGAATCCTGTGGGGCCTGAGACTGATCACGGAACAGATAAAAGAACCAGGGGCTGGGTTTGGAGAACTGGATGGTTACTTCCATCGGGCCGGTTGCCTTCACCTGGTCGATGGACTCGATGTTGGAGGTAACCGCGTTGAATTTCGTGCCGGAATCGGTTCCGTAAGCGCGCTTGAACCAGTACACGATGTCTTCAGCGGTCACGGGGTTGCCCGTGTGAGAGAACTTATTGGCGCGCACCTTGAGCACAATCGACTTGTAGTCGTCAGACAGCTTCCAGGATTCGATGGCCTCGCCTTCAATTTTGTCTACATCATAGATGCTGTAACCCTGGCCGGTGTCGTGGAAGCCGTAACGGAAGAACTGATCGTAAATGTTGTAATTCGTCTCATTGGAGCGCTGGAAACGTGAAAACGGTGGATCAAGGGTTTCTATGTCACTGGGGATAGCAATGGTGAGTGTGGGTTCCTCTTGCGCGGCAGTTGGGAGCGACGGGTGAATTAGCCCGGCTGCGGCAAGCGCGATAATTACCGCAAATGTCAGGGATCGCAGTAAGTTCCTCAACATGTTTGACCTTCCTCGGCTGTTAAAATGAGCTAACCTGGTAGATAGACATATTCGATTGCACAAGACGCTTTTAGTTCCTCCTTTCTCGTGTGGCGTCTGGCTGGTTAGCTAACTGCGCAGGCTTGTAGCTTTCCAGACACGCACTCGAACAAGACCCGCGCACCACAAGTTCCGGCACAAGGCGGATCGTCTCCGGCTCGGTGGAGTGCCCATCGAGATAACGAAACAGGACCTCCACCGCCAAAAGCCCGATTTCATTCGTCGGCTGCCGCACCACGCTCAACGGTGGCGTGAAGATCGGCGCCCAGTCGTGGTCGTCGAAGCCAATAACCGCTAAATCGTCGGGGATGCGAATGCCAGCTTGTTGCAAAGCGTGCAGGCTGCCCAGAGTCATCATGTTATTGCCCACGAAGATGGCTGAAGGGCGGCGTGATAGACCCAGAATGTCACGGGTGGTCTTGAATCCGCCTGAGATGTGGGAATTGCTCCAGCGTACCCATCGCTCGCGTAGAGGCAGACTGTGCGCCTTCAGCGCGTCGCAATACCCGGCATAGCGCTCGTCACTGGTTTTCAATGTGCGCCGTCCCAGAATCATGGCAATGTCACGATGACCATCGAGAATCAAGTGTTCGATGGCCTGGCGCGTGCCCAGGCGGTTATCGACGCAAACAGTCGAAACCAGCGAAGGGGACAGTCCTCTGTCGATAAAAACCAGGGGCGTGCCGTGCCGCATAATCTCGCCGAAATGCTCTGCGTCGGAGTCAATGGGCGCGATGATCAAGCCATCAACTCGCTTGGCAAGCAGGTTATCGATGATCTTCCGTTCCTGATCGACGTCGGCGTCCGTGTTGCAGACAGTGATCAGATAGCCGCGCTGTAGGGCGGCGTCGCTGATAGCACGCACGACAGACGTGAAAAACGGGTTCGTGATGTCTGAGACAATAACCCCGATGGAATGGGTGACGTTGGTCGATAGGCTGCGTGCCAGCGCGCTTGGCCGGTAATGCAGAGTTTCGATGGCCTGCAGCACACGCAGGCGTGTTTCCTCGCTGACAAAACGTGTACCGTTGATGACGTGCGACACAGTTGCCGACGAAAAACCGGACAGCCTGGCAACGTCACGAATGGTGGTGCGCTTCACTGGCGGCAAATCGCTTGGAGCAATTTCACACTTCTCAACGAATTATAAGTGTGGTGACCCTTTCATCGGGGTCGATACCTTACGAGCCATTGATCGATTTAACCGGTTACGTAACCGGATAAATGACTTTTCCGGAATTATAGGGTAAGTTTGGAACAAGGTCAAGCAGACTTTTCGACGGGAGTAACTCCATGAACATGTCACTGGGCGGCGCCGATCTGGTTAGCATGTTCGAACATGAACTCCGCATGTGTCAGGTCAAAGCAGGCGAAACGGTGCTCATTTTCACGGATCCGCGCTTCATCCACCCGGAATATCCACCTGCGGCCTTCGCGGCGGCGCGCAGCCTTGGAGCCAATGTCTACATCCTGGTGTCACAGGGCGATCAACGTCTCGAAGACGACCTTGTCCGGGCCGCCTGGAAAAACGCGAACCTGATCCTGGGCATGAGTATGCTTCCGCGTGGCATCGGCTCGTGGATGTATACCGACACGCACAACGCGGCCCTGGGAGCTGGCGCGCGGGTGTTGATGGTTCAGGAACCACTGGAAGTACTGAAGCGAATGCTGCCTATACCGGAGACAAGGCGACGCGGGCTGGCCGGAGCACAGCGGCTTCAAGAGGCCAAAGAGATTCGCGTTGTTTCAAACGCCGGATCAGACTATGTGTTGCGCAAAGACGGTAGAACGGCGATGTACCAGTGCGGGGTTGCCGACGAGCCTGGCCGGTGGGATCACTGGCCTTCCGGGTTGGTGACCTGCGCTCCGCTCGAAGACAGCGCCGAAGGAACCTATGTTATCGAGCCGGGGGACGTGCTGCTTGGTTCCTGGCGCTATGCGCAGAGCCGAATCACGCTCCATCTGGAGAAAGGCCGGATCGTCCGCATCGAGGGTGAGCAGGATGCGCGTCTGCTGGAAGCGCACCTGTCCCGTATTGGCGACGACGGTGCTTTTCGTTTTTCTCATGCGGGCTGGGGAATTGATGATCGGGCTGACTGGGGGCACATTGGAATGGATTCGGAGTCACTTTATGGGACGGTCATGGTCTCGATAGGAAGAAACATTTTTAAGGCTCCGGCTCCCTACTGCGGTCTGGGCGGCTCGAACACTTCAGAGGCCCATTTTGACATTTGCTGTCGAAACACCGACCTGTACCTGGATGGCGAACTGATTATCCAGAACGAGCAGTTCGTTGCGAAAGACCTGGGTTAACGCAACGTGCGGCCTTATCCGTGAATTGGCCTGCACGGCTGATTCATTCTCCGGAACCACAGACAAGGGCGATGGCGTCGTGGAAGTGAAGGGCAAGAACCCTATAATGATGAAAAAGCTCGTTCAGTCATGACATCAGGCCGCTTGGCGATAGTAATCTGGCCTTATGCGATAGCTTTCCAGGAAACGTTTTGGAATCTGAGGTCGAAAAAATGGGCGTCATTTCGCGGATTCCCGATCCGATTTTTCCAAGACATTTTCTGACGGTCTATAGATCCGGTAGTTGAAATACAAAGTCTCTCGGATGAGGTAGGCTTAAGCCGAACTCATTGACAATAACAAGGGGATTGGAAGCTGGTACGGTCATAACCGTGATTGCTGGTTAAAATCGTTCTGGCAGCACTCCTTAAAATGGGAGTTGCGAGACAACCATTGGACGAAGGAGCCACATGAACGACACCTGTATTGTAACGGCATAGGTCATGATCGGCGACGCGTTGAAAGCCTATGGCTCTGGGATGATAGACGAGCCAGCAGCATAGCCGAGGAGATTTGACGGCGGGCGTGATAGACGCAAGTATTTTGCATTATCATGAACGGGCGTTGTGCTTGATGACACGGCTGAGCCAGATGTATGGTCCGAGCGTGTCGCGCTTTGACCGACGCCTGCACACGCTGCGACAGTGGTTGTTTGGGATCATCTGTCTGGTCACAGAAATCTACATCCGGCGGGAAGCCTTCATCGTCGACAGTATGCCGCTTCCGGCGTGCAACGGTCAAGCCTTTTGTGGCTATTGCGCGGCCAAGATAGTAAAGTTATTCGACTGATATCTGCTCTTGGTCTGTAGCCCGGTGGGTATCCCGGTGAGTTTTGACCTGCTACGTGCTGCCGAGCATGATTTCACGCCTAATCATGAACTGACTACTGCGTGGCCTGAAGGCACTATCGTCTTTGGCGACAAAGGTTATGTTTCTGAGCCTGGTGCCCAGACAATTCTGGTGGCAAGGGGTGTTCTCCTTGTGGCCGTTCGTCGCCGCAACAGGCCCCTTAACTCCTGGCGAGTATGGCCTGCGTCTTTATGGCAAGCATACTGAAACCGCCTATAGTTAAATGGCAGCGGTGGGTGTCCAACATCTTCACGCCCGTACCAATCATGGTTTTGACTTGAAAAGTTATGCCAGCCTACTCGTTCTGGCTTTCACTAACACTATCCCTGAGTGGCAGTACCTATGTATATCCGACCCTACCAGGGTGAAGATGAAACTGACGTTCTGGCGGTGTGGCGAAACTCGATGACAGCGGATCGCATCAGTGAAGATGTGTTTCGCACCCGTGTCCTGCTCGATCCGAATTTCTCTGCGGAAAACCTGCCGGTTGCTGTCGAAGGGGGGCGCGTTGTCGGGTTTGCATTGTGTCTGACACGCCGGGTTCCATTTTTCGTACAGGGTCTTGAGCCGGACAGCGCCTGGGTCACCGCATTTGGCGTCCACCCTGACCATCGGCGCAAAGGCATAGGGAGTGCCTTGTTTGGCAACCTGATTAACCAACTCGCGCGCCAGGGCCGCAAAAAGCTGGAGATTTCCCCCTATGTACCTAACTATTTCGCGCCGGGTGTTGACGTGGACAGGTATCCTGAGGCCCTTAAGTTCCTGCAGAACAAATTTGACTTCAAGGTAATTGAACGCGCAACGAGCATGGGTGCAAACCTCACTAATTTTCAGATACCGCCAGAAATCGAAGCGCTTGAGCGCCGGCGGGAACACGACGATGGCATTACGATCCGCATGGTAACAGCAGCCGATCTACCCGATTTGATGCCCTTCATTGAGCGGTATTTTGGCTGGGATTGGCGGCGTCACGCGCAGGATTACCTGGTGGAGTATTTTGGTGACAGCCCGCACCAGGTTTGCGTACTGGTGGCGCGCAGGCACGGGGAGGTGATCGGCTTTTGCCAGCAGCGACGCGAACGCTTCGGGCCGTTTGGTGTCCATCCCGATTTCCGCCGCTTGCAGATAGGCCGTTTGCTATTGTTTCGCTGCCTGGAAGCGATGAGTGCCCGGCAGGTGTATTACGCTTATTTTATGTGGACCGGCGAGGATGCTGCCCGCCTCTACTCGTTGGCCGGATTCCAGCGTCGGCGCGAGTTTGCCATTCTGCGCAAAGAACTTTAGCAGGCTCAACACGACACAGGCTATGGCTGATTTCGACCCGTATTCGGGCCCTCGATCTGTCCAACAGCATTGATCACCTCTGCTTTGGCGAGACCCTTTACGGCGTTTCGCGCTGCTACCTCTACACGCGACTGCACCATTGCCGTCAGATGGCAATTGAGGACGGCGCTCTTCCACCGGAGGAGGTGATTCTGCAAGTTAAGCGGCCCACTGTGAGTATGCGGCGTGGAGATCATGATCGCATTGGCTGTGGCTTCTAGTTTGTCTGCTGCGAGTAGCGCGGCCTGTCACTGAACCCGGCGCTAAACGCAAGCACATTCAGCAGGACAATCGCCACGCGCGTGCGTATGTTCCAAAACAAAGGACCTGTGTCAGAGGAAGGATCGCCTATGCTGCGGCTGACGCCAGAGCAGGCCAGATAGTCGTCTCAATGGCGTGTGATCGCCACTTCCGAGACAGCGGTTAGAAGCTGGTCGCTCACGCTTTACCTTTCACCCCCTGTTTCCAGGTCTGACGCAGCAGGCCGATTGCAGCCTCGACCAAAGCTTCGGCCACGCCCGGGCAGAAAGGGGCCTGGTCGTATACGGCAGCTCCCAGGCTTGCCGTATAGCTCGCCTTTTCAAACTCCTCACGCGGCGGCACATAACCGACCAGCCCGTTCGCATAACAGATCGGTAGCGTGTGCTGGTAGGGCGAGTTCGTGCGGATTGCCAACCCTTGTGCTGCATAAACTTCCGCCGGGATCGCCAGCAATGCCAGCGATTGATCAAGCGCGATCACCTGTAGTTGTACATCGATGTAGTCAGGTTGCTGTCCGTCCATGATGCGTTTTTCGAGTGTACGATAATAGCCGAGCCAGAAGCGCGGCATTGTGACTGTGCCTGTAACGGCCTCGTAGCGCTCATCGCTGTGCTTTCTCCGCCGCGCTTGCGCGGCATAAGTCTTGATCATTTCACGCACCGTGTCGAGTGGTGGAACATTGTAATGTAAGCGCATAGAGCCTTGCCCAACACGCAGCTGCACTGTGTCCGGCGATAGGGCGTGGAATGACAGGTTGCATACGTCCTCGCCAAGCGCCGCGCCAGCGTGTTCCACGTCGTTGAATGTCCCCTGCCCCCACACCTCGCGGTTAGTTACAGGGTCTACGTCTCCGCACGCGCCATTAGTGAACAGAATGACGCTGCCAGGATAGCGGCTCGCCAGGTAGCGGCGCAGCGCACCAGGGTAGTCCGCAGAGATCACAGGCTTCGGCCCCAGAATGACCGGATGGCAAGCGTAAAAGGCCAGTATAGCCAATGGCCTTTTTGGATCGCCCTCTAGCGCTTCGATCCATAGCGCGCCTACAGTTGGATCGATTACGTCTTTGCCCGTCCGGTTCCAGGCCAGCCAGTGATGCTCCCCGTACCCGACGCTGATCCGTGCAGGTTGTGCTTTCGCAGCAGCAGCTACTACTGCGCCCGCCAGATGGCGGCGCGCCATCTGCACGTACTGACGGTCCGCTCTTCCCCATTCACGCATGGGATATATGCTGACTGAGGTGTGCGAGTGCGAAACCGCAACAAGGACATTTGCACCCGGAATGCCAGTGCGCGCCTGGATTGCCTGGCTCACGTGGCGGCGGGTTGATTGCCCGGCGGCAATATTGGGGGCTGCTCTTTGTCTTACCGACAGTCATCTTCTTCGCGTTTTTCTTTCTATACCCGATCCTCAGCGGCATGTACTACAGCCTGACCGATTTCACTCTCCTGCGCCCGCCTACATGGGTCGGGCTGGGCAATTTCGAAGCACTTCTCAAAGATCGGCTTTTTCTTAAATCTGTCACGGTCACGCTCGGATTTGTCCTCGGCACAACGCTTCCCGTCTGGATTATCTCGCTGCTGGCCGCTGCCGTCTTCTTTCAGAGATTTCGCGGACGCGAAACACTCAAAGTCCTTTTTTTCTCACCAGTGCTGCCATCCCTGGTCGTCGTTGCCATCGTCTGGCGCGTTCTGCTGCATCCCAATGGAATCCTGACTACCCTGCTCAGGCCGCTGAGTGGCCTGGGCGAAATAAACTGGCTCAACGATCCCACCCTGTCACCCATTACGATGATCTTGATCAACGACTGGACGATCATCCCATTTTACATGCTGATCTGGCTGGCCGGGCTGAGCGGACTCCCGCCAGAACTGCTGGATGCAGCACGGGTCGATGGTGCGAACTGGTTTCAGTCCTTCCTGCGGATTCAACTGCCGCTACTGCGACCAACGGCGGTCTTCGTGGCGACGATCACGACTATCAACGCATTTCAAGGGTTCACGCTACAGTATGCGATCAGTCCGGGGCGCGGTGGGCCTATCGACGTCAATACGACGATGGGACTGCTCATCTGGAAGTATGGTTTCCAGTTTTACCGCATGGGCAGCGCGTCAGCGGTATCCGTCGTGCTGTTTGCCTTGATCATGATAGTTACTGCCGTCCAGTTGTTATGGAGCCGGGGTGATCAGTTCTCGCTGAACTAGAAGGGCATCGGCATGGCTAATCCTCCGCACGTTGTAGCCAAACAGATCGGGACAGGAGAACGCGCGACGTTCTTGGAGGAGCGCCTCCGCAAACGGATGCGCAGCCTGGTCTGGTTTACGATTGCGCTGGTGCTGGCAGTTTCGTTCTTTTTCCCGCTTTACATTATGGTGAGCAGCAGTTTCAAAGCCGAAGAAGAAGTCCTGACGACACCCATCCACTGGTTCCCGGAAAAGTTCCAGGGTCTGGAGCAGTACCGGAAGGCGTTTGAGGTCGTGCCGCTGCTGCGCTTTTTCTTCAATAGCGCGCTAATGGCGTCAATCGATGTGGTGGTCACCGTCATATTTTCGGCGCTGGCGGGCTATGGCTTCGCCAAGTTCCGATTTTGGGGGCGGCGTTTCTTCTTCTTTTTCGTCCTCAGCACCATGACCGTCCCGTTTCAGATTCTGCTCGTGCCTCTCTTCATCGAGGTGCGCAACCTGGGATGGGATAACAGTTACGCAGGGCTGATCATTCCCGGCATCATGAATGCGTTTGGCGTATTCATGATGCGCCAGTTTGCGTATGCCATCCCGGACGAGCTGTTGGATGCGGCGCGCATCGATGGAGCAAGTGAGCCACGCATCTTCTGGCAGGTGGTCTTCCCGCTGCTGGCCCCGGCCTCAGCCAGTCTTGCGGTCATAATCTTCCTGTTTAGCTGGAACAACTTCCTCTGGCCGCTGGTGGTGATCAAGGATCAGATATACGCGACGATTCCGGTTGGTATCACGGTCTTCACACAACCGCACAGTGCCGAACCGCAGTGGGCGGTGGCAATGGCTGTTTCGACGCTGGCGACCCTGCCGGTGGCGTTGCTTTTCGTGTTTTTCCAGCGCTATTTCATCCAGGGGATGGTCCTATCTGGACTAAAAGGCTGATAGTGGCCCACCGCACGGGCGTGATCGGCGGACGTGGAACTGTTGGGAACCATCCACGCCGCGTGGGATAATGCTGGTACGCATCACGATAATGCAATCGAGGCCATGGTGCGCGGGGCGGCAGGACGGTTGCGCTCCTCTATCTGCCTGCTCACAGCTCCTGGTTGAACCCCATTGAGCGCTTTTGGCAGCAGTTTTCACCATGAGTGCATTGTGAACTGTTCGAGGCGTTCAAGCGTTGCTGGCGGCTTCCCGCGATTTCCTTGGCCGCTGTAACCAATACCCGGACAAGGTGCTTTCCGTTGGCAGGGTTCATCCAGCATGACTTGTTTGCTTGCCCTCAGTTTGTTCTGATTGCCACCTGGTCAGGACAAACGGCCTCGACGTGTGCAATGCCCTCAAGACGGAACCGGCTTGCGGACCATGTGGATCATTACACTGATCCTTCACAGCCGGAACAAAGGCTCAAGGCTTATCGACGCAGACACATGGACAAGTTGCTTGATGAACTTGAATTGCTGCGAAAGGTCTATGCTCCATCTGTCCATCGGGTACGAATGCTGGTGAAGGAGCCGACCCGTGCTGCGTTACGGTATTTGCTCAATTGAGGCGGTCCGAACCATCGCCCGGTTTGATCTGCGGCCTGCGAGGCTGTGCCAATCGGTCGCCGGGTTTGGATATGAGGGGCTGTTGAACGTCGTCCAACAGATCCCACTGTCTGCCAGCCGTAGTAGCGACAGCTAATATACTCCGTTGAGTTTCTTCAGCAAGTGACTGCGCAAAGGTCCGTGCGAGCGGACAGAGCCGATGTACCCTGCATTCTGGGACCCAGGTAAGAACTCCCACGCGTTCCAGTTCCCCAATGGCATCCGCCAACTTCAATGGACTCGTATTGTCCCCCAGCAGCCGGAGGGGATCAAGCTGATCGCCAGCGCACTGGCTGGCGGCAATCCAGGCGGCTCTGGATAAAGCTGAGATCCTCGTCCAGATCGGACCGCACAGGTCTTGAGCGATCTGGCTCGCGGCGACGTGAACAAGCTCGGACTTCAGTAGTGCTTTGGGATTTCCGCCGACAAGTTGGTACAGATTGTCGAAGTTTTCGAGCAATGCCGCTTCTCGATGTGCGGAGCCTGGATGAATGCGGGCCATCAGGCACTCCAGGGCTGCGGCTTTGTCCAGATCGGGCAGCTGCACACACGCCATTTCGGGCACAAGGGCCGGCATTTGGGGACTACAGAGAATAAGCCTGGCCGTGCCGAGCAGACGTTGCAGTCGCCATAGGGCCAAAGGATTATCGACAACGGCCTGCACATTGTCCAGCACGACCAGGAGGTTGCACTGCTGCTCCCAGGCCGGCAGCAAATGGGGTTCAGCCCCGACCTGTTGGGCAATACTCATTGCGGCCTCGATGAGGCCGCAATTGTCCAGCCACACCACGTGCGTTAGTGGAAGCTCATCGATGAGTTGGTGTGCAAGTGCCAGAGCGAAGGCCGATTTACCCACCCCGGACATCCCCCACAGCAGGAGATGGTGAATGTGTCCTTCGGCAAACTGCTTGCTGGCCCAATTAAGGAGATGTTCGCGTCCAAACAGGTGTGGCCGGATCGCTGAGGGGAGTTGTGCGCGCAGGCTGGCCTGTCGTTGGCGACGGTGGAATTGGCTTTGCTTCCGGTCCAAATAGTGCAGCAGGCGGCTGATGCCTAGAGACTGCCGTCGGTTGAGACTACGCACACTCTGGCCTACGACTCGGCTCAGGGATTGCCGGGATAAATCCAGATCGATGCGCACATAACGGAAATAGAGCAGGCTCCACGCCTCAAGTTCCTTGCTGGCTGTGCGATAGTCAGTGCGTAAATAGGCCAGGGCCTGGTCGTATGACTCTTGTCCGGATGCGAAAGGAAGGCCCAAAGTTTGTCGGAGGCGGTTGTATTGATAGCGGATGGCGTGTACCAGGCAGTTGATAACCTTGTGCTCGATAGTGCCACCCTCGACTGCCTTCATGAACGGATACTGGTCGGTGAAATCGAGTTCGTTCTTGAGCGAATTGCCGTGCCGTATCGCCTCAAGCACGTTGTAAAGCTGCCGTTCACCGAGGCGGTTGCTGCGCGTTTGCATTATTCCTCGATCAGCCTGGCGGGCGATCTCTGACCGTCCGCCCAACAAGCCGAATTTAGGGCTATGGATGCACCCCACCCGGTACACCATCGGCTCTGACTGCGCCTGCTGATAGCAGACTGGCGAAGAGCATCGCCAGCAACAGGCCAAGTGCGGCGAGCCGTACACGCTGTGGGTCGGACGTGAACAGGACGACTGAGGACATAAGCTTGCGGTGCATGGTCATCACTCCACTGCGATGCTTTCAGATGACCACAGGCTAGGCGATGTGTGCGGAACATGGCGCTGACCAGGAGCAGGCAAAATAAAAGCCGCATGAAGCGGCTTCTGATGAGGCTTGAAGGGGTGTCTATCCCATCAGTCTTTGGAAAAGTTCCTTCGTCTCGTGGCTGGGTTCAGTGTTCAAATCAGCTTTCAACAACTCGCATAGCGTGCGGTAATGGTCAAGGACACGCCGCTTGGTTCCTCGATCAGCGTAAAGCTGCATCACAAAACGGTGAATATCTTCCCGGTAGGGTTCCAGGTCCAGAGCGCGCTTGAGGGATCGGAGGGCACTCTTGGAGTCGCTTCGGCTGCGCCCACAAGCAGCCAATCCGAGCAGAGCCTCGATGTAGAGTTCGTGAAACTTGTCCCGATGAGGGCAGGCCCAGCCGTGATGTGACTCTGGTAGGAATTCTCCATGGTAGAGTTTGATGGCACGGGTGAGCAAGTCTTCCGTGCGGGCATCGCGGGGCCGTAAGACGCGGGCCTGTGTGACCAGGTTCTCGAACTCAACCGCATCACACCAGACTGACACTTCCGAATTGATGGAGTAGACCTCATCGGCGAAAGTTAGAACCTTGTCTCCAAGTGCGCCACGTGCTCGCCTGATGGCGGTGTGAAAATTGGACCGAACCTGTTCAGCGGTTGCCTCGGGCCAGAACTCAGCACCGAGCTTCTCGCGGTGCGTGGGCCCCTCAAACAGCAAATAGAAGAACACCTCTCGCGCGGTACTGGAACGCCATTCGGATGTGGAAATACGGTGTCCATCCCGAAGGACGCTTGACGCACCCAGCGTCAACACACGCAGGCTGATGGGTTCGGCAGTAACTTGAATGCTTCTCTCTGGGTTGGTGCTTCGATCTTCGAGCAAAACCTGGATGGCGTGGGCGAGCGGTCCGTCGGCGGCCATTGTGGTGCAGAGGGCTAGCAGCACGCCAGAATTGACGATCTCCGCTGCCGCCGGTTGCGCGATACCCGTTTCACTGATCACGTCAAGTAGTTCCTGCACGTACTTCTTGGCTAACGATTTGCGAGAAGCCAGGTACGCGACGCGGGCAGCGATAGCCAGTGCAGTCAACAGTTTGATTTTCGCATTCTGCTCTCTAAGGTCAGTCAGTACTGGGTCGAAGAGGGGCAGGATTTCTGCGGGGGTAGTCAGAGCCGCTTGTGCAGAGAAGAAAAGGATTTGCCCAACACTGATCTGGAGGGCGAGACTTCCCTCGCGGGCAAGCGAAATGGCTTCAGTCGCCAGTGTGGATGCCTCATACCATTTCCGTTGCCAACCTTTCATCAGAGCCATGCTCAGGAGTAGACAGGATCGGAACCAGGCATCATTGTGTCCGAGCACACGGAGCGCGCTGTTGTATAGCTTCTCGGCTTCAATAAAATTGCCAAGATCGCGGCGCAAATCACCCAGGTTCCACAAGAGTGCAGCTTCGGTTCTGCGTTCCAGGGCATGAGCTATGAGACTCAATCCTTCTTGAAAGGTCAGGCCGGCCTGCTGGTAGTTGTTGGCGAGTAGGTAGTAGTAACCGAGATTGTTAAGTGCCAGAGCCAGACTCTGCTTGGAGCCAAACGAGCGCAGCAGAGCCGCGCTTTCCTGTAAACAGGCACAGGCTTCGGCGAGATTGCCCATCTGCTCATGGCATACCCCTTTACTTTGGAGAAGGGAAGATAGTGCAAGCACGCTCATGTGCTGGCGATAGAGGGGCAATGCTTCTTGAAAGATTTGAAGAGCCAGCCGGGGATCCCCAAGCTGGAGATGCACGTGACCGAGGACTGATAGCGCATGTGCCCGCACTGAATCGGCCTCTGTCCAGGTATCCAGGGCCTTCGCCAGCCTCGCCTTGGCGACATCGGACTTTCCCTGGCTCATTTCATTGTACGCTTTCAGTATCTCGATTCGGGCCTGAAGGGCTGCGTCAGCCTCTTGAGCGCATAGGATAGCCGCCTCAGCCAGTTCAGCGTCAGCAAGCTGATGCTCATAACGATGTATGAAAATGGCAGCGCAGTTGTAGAGAAGTCTGGCTGACAACATGTTGACACGCTTCAGTGCTGCATTCCAGGATAACAGTGTCTCGAACTTGCCTTGAATAAAGAACGCTTCGGCCACATGCCCCGCCAGGTCACTTGCCTCGCGGTACTGTTGCGCTGCGACATAGTGTGAAAATGCTTCCTCCACCTGATTATCTTCATGGAAGTAGTGCGCAGCTTTCAGGTGTAGTTCGAGGAATCTCTGCGAGTTAATGGACTTGAGTCGTTCCTGCAAGAACTTGCGGAAGAGTGCATGATAGGTAGTGCCGCCTGTCGATGGTTTGATGAAGAGGTTGTGCGCCTGTACGGCTGATAGATATTCACGTGCATCTGGCAATTCCAGTACTCGGGTGAGCAGGTCGGCGGTCATATGGGTGAGCGTCGAGGAGGTGAGGAGGAAATCTGTTAGCGGTGGAGACAGCACATCCAGCATGGACTCTGCCAGTGCTTCGAACAACGCTTCAGGCCCGGCTCGACCCTTGAGCAAAATGCGCTGAAAATCTTCAGGCATCGGATACAGCGACAAAGCCGCGCCGACGGGCCAGCCCTCCAGGTCTCGATCTATGCTGTCAATGACATCCAGGTGTGCATCATCTCCCCACGCCGCACCGGCAAGCGATTCGATCTCCGAGCGCGTTAGCCTCAGCTCATTGGGACCGATGGTGCTGACTTCCTGGCGCGCTATCATCTCAACCAATGGCAGGTCAGGAACAGTCCGGCTGAGGAGCACAAGATGGCAATTGCGCGGTAGCAACTCGACTAACAAGCGCAGCCAATTTTCCGCCCAAGGGGCGCCGTAGAGCTGTTGAACATCGTCCAAGATGTAGATCAGGTCGGATTGAATTTGGCGCAGCGTATCGGCCATCCCGGACGCCACCTCGTTGGGAGTGGCATCGGCTGCAAAACGTTGCTCACTTTTGCCCGGAAATAGAGCCTCAATCGCCTGCAAATTGTGGGCGGCCAGCGTCGGCAAATCTCGATCATACACTTCGATGGAATGCCACAGGATCGGACGAGGTGACTGTTCGGCAAACTGGCTGGCAAGCACGCTCTTGCCGTAACCTGGCGGTGCACTGATTAGGGTCAGCTTTCGCTCTGTAGCTTCCCTCAGTCTATGCAGCAGTCGGGGGCGAGGGATGAGGGGGGCACTAGGGGCAAGTTGTGTCATAGAAGAACCCCATGCTTTCCAAACGGTGTGCTGATCTAAGTTTAATAAGTGTTAACAGAAGTACAAGTGGCAAGGGTTAGCACGGCAGGCCACATGCAAAGTCCGGCGGCAGCGTAAAAGACCAGGGCGAGGGCCTCAGCCGGCACAGCACAAAAGCGAGACGGGCGGAAGCGATAGCCGTAAAGCTACGTGTCCGGAATCGCCTGAGCAGCGGAGCCAATTGCCAGGTGGCAAGCTTTTCATGAAAGGTCACGTCACGACAAAAGTGGCGCTTATTTTCAATGGCCCAATGGCGACGATGGAGGTTGAGCAGGCGTTTAGGGCCAGCGTCGGCACCAGCAAAACTGGTCACACCGTACACGACTTGGTGAGTGATTTTGCCAGACTTGGTGTAGCGCACATCGCGCACCAATTGGGACACTTGACCCAAGTGCGATCAGCCGCTGGTGGAGCAGGGTGCTGAGGGTGTGGGGTCCCAGGCGTCCGTGCGCAGCGGCGCTAACCCGGCAGGCCGCCTTTCTGACCCAAAGAGCCGTTCAATGTCGGCACGCAAACCGGGTTGGTTAGCCTTAACGCGCCTTACTACGTAGTGTCCACAGCCTTCGATGCTTTTGGCTGGATAGGTCGCGTTGGGTAAACATCGCATCCCCAGTGACGACCTTGCCAGGCAGTTCAAGGCCGCTTAACACCTTCCGTGGTGCTGATTTCGTTTTCTTAAGACAGCACGTTGACCGCCTTCAAGACCACGCCTGACTGCACGCTATAGACCGCTAACCAATGCACTCCGCCTGTCTGTCCCGCTTCAATCGTTCCCCGCAGGTCTTCCCGGCCATTGCCAACTGCTCACCCCGCCCCTGACAGCATTTGAAAAACGCGCCTGACACCTGCTCGAATGTCTGCCCATCAATGGCCTGTCCCCATATCCGTCGGTACGTGACCGCGTCGGCGCAGTTTGCAAAACCGGGAACCCATTATCGAAGGTTTGGTCTACGATATCCATGTCCAACCGTTTCTCGGTATCCACCCATGTTTGCGACAGTGCAGGTTATCTTCCATTACGTCTTGCTTGACAACGACAGCCTGTGGTGCTTATTATTGATTATCAATAATGAAGGTCGCCATATTCTCCTCTTGCGCTTCAAGGGGCGCGGGGTATGTACCTATTGAGGAATCAATGTCTTGCCTGACAGGTAATGCCTTTCCTGAACCGCAACCCGTTGTCCACTATTCTTTTGGAATATATGCAGTGAAGAATCAAGCAGTAGCCTCAGTCGCCGACCAAATCTACAATCGGCTCCGCGAATCGATCATTAATGGGCGCTTTCCGCCAGGGCAACGGCTGGTCGAACTTGAGATTGCTGCACAAATGGGCACGAGCCAGGGTCCAGTACGCGAAGCGCTACAGCGGCTTGAGCGTGATGGGCTGGTTGAGCGACGGGCACGCAGTGCGACGTTCGTTACAAACATTTCGATAGACGAAATGTATGAGCTTTTCTCCATACGCAGCGTGGTCGAGAGCTTCGCCATCCGCCATGCGATCAGGCGTATTACCGAGACCCAGTGCGATGAATTGCAGGCGCTCATGGATGAAATGCACGACGCTGGCTGCCGTAACGATATGGCCGCATTGGTCGAGTACGACATGGAGTTCCACCGGCGTATCTGCGAGTGGTCGGAGAACATTACGCTAATGCGGGCCTGGACGCCGCTATATAGCCAGATTCAGCGTTTCGTGGCGCAGACGTACAAACGATACTTTCCCGATCTGGTCGAAATCGCTGATACCCATCAGCCGATCATCGACGCTTTGCGCAAGGGGAATGCAGACGACGCTGCCCGCGTAGTACAGGATCACATCATGTTAATCTGGTCAAGAATCGAGCCGCACGAGCCTGCACATAAGGAATAGAGTTTTGACAAGGCTACCTGTTTCCAAGATAGAACAACTGACACTCCTGACTGTTCCCAACGCCAGCTTTAAGACCCGCCTGGCGGCTTCCGAGTTGTGGCGCGGCTTGTACCAACTCGGCTACATAGGTCAGATCGCCGTCGCAGAACTGCCGGGGCCAGCAGAATCAGCCAATGAGGTACGCTTTGTGCTGACCGCAGAGCGCTCCGCGCTTGAGGAATACAGAATTTCAACTATACAGGCCAATCCCGCCCTCACTTCGGTCAAACTGACAGGGGCGAACGAGCAAGCACTACTCTATGCCGTCTTCGACTTTCTGGAACGGCAAGGCGCTTATTTCGGGGTGGATGGCGACCTGTACCCGCTTGATAAGCCGCTCGAATTGCTGCTGCCGGATGAAGGGCACCCCTGGCTGGGCGTACCTCGTTTCGGAACACGCGGCTTGCTTCCCTGGCCCGACTTCTTGAATTGCATCTCGGTCTACAACCGTGAAGACTTTCGGGCCTATCTGGAAGCCATGCTGCGGATGCGCTTCAATACGCTCGGCATCCACGTTTACGGCCAAAAGGACAAGTGGGTTGAGTCGTTTCTTTCGTTCGAGTATGGCGGGGTCGGACATGCAGCGTTCACAGACACTACCGCAACAGACCGATGGGGCTACCTCCCGCAGCGTACCTCCCGTTACGGTATGAGCGCTGCCCAATATTATGATGACGAAGTCTTCGGCGCAGATGCTACCCGCTATGCGCGCAACCCCTGGGAAGCAGCAGAACTGGCTCAGGCCCTTTGGAGCGAGGCATTCGCTTATGCTGAGAAGCTAGGAATCCGCACGGGTGTCGGGTTTGAACCGTACCAGCTACCTGACGAAATCTTGCGCGCCAGCCCGCCCGAAGTACGAATCGAGCATAAATATCAGATCTCGCACGAGTCAGCGGAGTTTCGTTTCACTCGTCTCGACCCAGAATCGCGGACAGCACGCTACATCCTGGAAACGCGACTTGCTCAACTCCTGGAAGCCTACCCATCGGTGAGCTATGTGTACCTATGGGAAGACGAATTCATGAATTGGGCCAGCCAGCGCGATAATGTGGAGCTTCCCGTCACGCCGTTTATCCAGGCTCATGACTTTTTACGCCGCCATGCCCCGAATAAACGGCTGGTATTGGCTGGCTGGGGCGGTGTCGTCCGAAACTTCGAGCACTTCCACCGTGTACTGCCCGAAGATGTCATTTTTGCGGCGCTCAGTGACCAGTTGGGCTGGGATCCCGTCCACGAAGCCTTTGGGAAGCTTGGAGATCGCGAGCGCTGGCCTATCCCCTGGATCGAAGATGATCCATCGATGTGGTTTCCGCAGATGCACGCCAACCGCTTCGCCAAAGATATGGCACTGGCCGAGCAGTACGGCTGCCAGGGCGTCCTCGGCATTCATTGGCGTCACCGGATCATCGACCCCGTTGCTGGCTACCTGGCGCGGCGCTGCTGGGACGCCGATCTGAAGTCTGCCACACACTACCAGATATATGCCCACACACAGGCGACTGGCGAGCGGGCCGTGGCCTTCGCGGCGCTGCTCGACGATATCGATGTCAACCGCCGCCTCCTCTCGACCTGGACGGGCAGAACCCGGCCCGACGGTCACGCTGAACACCAGGAATTCGCGGGGGACTACAGCGAAGCGTTCCAGATTGAACGACCCTACGACATCTCCGATGACTGGCTTGCGACTCAAAGGCAGGTCATCGAAATACTGGAGCGCCTTGTCTGCAACGCGCCGTCGGCTATCGAACGCGAGCGGCTTGGATACTGGTACGGGCAGGTGGGTTTTCTTGATCCCTATGGGCGTGCGTGGCAATTGGGCCGGACGCTCTACAAAATGATTACGGAACAGCGTGAGCGTATGCGAAGTGGCGATGCTGCCGGGGCCGCTGTCTTTATCCGTGAACAAGGTGTACCGCTGTGGCTCAAACTCCTCGAATATACTCGCGAAGCTGTGTTGGCCTTCCAGCATACGGTTGCCACGCGGAATGACCTGGGAATGCTGGCGTCGATCCACAACAAGTTCGTCCGTATAGCTACGTTTCGGCTGCGAGCCTCGCTGCTGGAGTTCTTAGACGAGCTGCCGCCGGAAGCCGAGGCAGCCAGGGTGCGGGCGCTCGCGCCAGATACAGACCTTGAGGCCACCGTGATCGTCCCAACACGGCCCACCCGCCTTTCGCCCGGCGAGCAGGTGCTGATCACTGCCGTAGCGCCGGGTACACGCGAATTAACGGAGATACTGCTGCGCTGGCGCACCTTCGGAACGGATGTATGGCATCAGGTGAAGATGCAGCATGTTGGACGGCGTACTTATGCACACGAACTGTCCGCGTCGGAAGGCATCGCTATGGGCATCGAGTATCTCGTGCAGGCAACTTTTGCTGGCACGCCAACGCCTGTTATCGTCACTGCACCGCCCGAAGGGGCATACCTGGTGACAGCATAAGCATCTAGGATTGGTCATCAACGATCCTCTGATCGTAGAGACAAGAAGTGGCCCGTTTAACAATAGATAAGGAGATTTTTCTATGAAGACCCTGTTATGTTCCCTAATCGCCTTGGCCGTCTTGTCTACACTGGCTGTCGTGCCAACGATGAGCCGTGCCCAGGAAAAGATCACCCTCGAAGTGTGGACATTCGTCAACACCCATGCGCGTTGGTATCGGGAAATGGGCGAGAAGTTCACCAAAGAAAACCCCAACATCGAAATCAAGGTCACGGAAATTGCCTACCAGGAAATGCACGATAGGCTGCTGGTTGCCCTGCAATCTGGCGGCGTTGGTGCACCGGATATTGCCGATATTGAGCAAGGGCGGTTCGGCGATTTTCTGCGTGGAGGCGATCCGGGGCTGGTTGATCTCAAGCCCAGGTTGGAACAAGGTGGATACCTGAGCAAACTGGTGGCTGCGCGTGAGGCACTGTACTCTTATCAGGGCAAAATCTACGGCATCGAACACGCGCTGACGCCCGTCGTCTACTACTATCGCGCTGATCTGTGGGATAAGGCAGGCGTCGATCCCAATAAGCTCGAAACGTGGGACGAGTTCGTCGAAGCTGCCAAGAAAGTTGCTAGCAAAGATTCGGCGGTCATGCCTGTCTTCAGCGATTTGCACCCCATCTTGCTGCGGCAGCGTGGAGCAGACTATTTCAATGAAAAGGGAGAAGTCACCATCGACTCCGATGTTTCGGTCAATACGATGGATTGGATTCTGAAGCAAATCGATGCCGGGGTATTCGCGCAGGCTGCCCAGGACAACTACAATGCGCCGGACTGGGCCGCCTACAAGGAAGGCAAGTTCTCCGGGACAATTGGCGCAGATTGGTATGCAGGTTTCCTCAAGGACAATGTGCCTGAACTGTCTGGCAAATGGAAAGCGGCTCCATTGCCAGCCTGGGAAAAAGGCGGCTCACGCACCAGTGTCAACGGCGGAACAGGCTCGTGCATCGTCGCTGCCAGTAAGCACATCGAAGAAGCCTGGAAGTTCCAGCAATTCACCATGCTTTCAGTGGAAGGCAACGTGCGGCGCTTTGAGCTAACCACGCTCTTCCCACCGCTCGTACCAGCCATGAGCGACGAGCGGCTTCATGCCAAGGACAAATACTTCTCTGATCAGGACCTGGGCGCATTGTTCAGCAGCATTGCTGATAAGACCCCTACGCAATATCAAAGCCCGTTCCGTGCCAAGCTGAACTCCCTACTAACAGCCGCATTCCAGGACATCATTGACCGCAAAAAGACACCCAAGCAAACCTTCACCGAGATCGCGGAATCTATCCGGGCCGAAATGAAGGCAGGCTAAAGGCTGCCATTGTGTTCATAGGTGGGGATGTGGGCGGTTCGTGGGCCGCCCGCATCCTTCGTCCAACAGCGGTGATACAATCGACCTGAGAAGCGTGGGAGTCTGCTTATGCGTAGCTGGCGGCGGAAGCTAATACCCTACCTTTTTATCAGTCCGTTTTTCATTGGTTATGCTATCTTCTTCCTGTTCCCGGTATTGTGGTCGCTCCGGCTCAGCTTCTTCCAACAAAATGGCCTGAACGCGCAGCCCAAGTATGTCGGGTTGGACAATTACGGCCAGTTGCTGAAAGACCCACTGTTCATCAAATCGTTGTCGAATACCACAACCTATGCGCTGGGCAGCATCTTTATTATCGTCCCGCTCGCGCTCATTCTGGCGCTGCTGCTATCACGGCCTCGGCTGCAACTACGTGAGTTTTTCCGCCTGTTTTTCTTCACGCCCAATATTACGTCGGGCGTGGTGGTCGGCATTGTCTTCACGCTGGTATTCAACGAGCAGTACGGCCTGATCAACAATTTCATTCTTCAGCCACTGGGAATCGCGCCAATCCGGTGGCTGCGCGACCCGGCCTGGGTGATATGGGCCATCATTATCCTGGGTATATGGCGCTTCACCGGATTAAACGCCCTGTACTTCATGGTCGGGTTGCAGAATATCCCGCCGGAAATCAAAGAGGCGGCCCTGGTCGATGGCGCAAACCGCTGGCAAGCCTTCCGCTATATAACGTTACCCCTGCTCCGCCCAGTGCTGGCGTTCGTACTTAGTTTTGCGATTATCGGTTCGTATAATCTGTTTACCGAACCGTTTATTCTGACAGGGCTAGACGGAGGGCCGAGAAATTCCGGGTTAACAATGACCATGTACCTGTATTCCAATGGCTTCCGGCAGATAAAATTGGGGTACGCTTCGTCCATTGCCTACTCTGTTGCCATCATCATCATCGTGTTGACTATCCTCCAACTGGTAGTGGTGCGGGCCTTCCGTCAGGATTAAGACTATGGCGGACACGAGCTCCAAACAATATAGTCCAGAAGCTACCCTTCTTCAGTCCCGAACAATACCCAACCTGCGCACCATGCTCTGGCAGCGGCAGCTGGAATGGTCGCTGGTGTACGCGGCCCTGCTCATATTCGGCGTCCTGGTCGGCGCGCCTTTCGTCTACATGATTTCCGGCTCGTTCAAGACCAATGGCGAGCTGTTCGCCTATCCCCTGAACCTGCTCGTGCAAAACCCGACGCTCGGAAACTACCAGCGTTTGCTAGGTGGGCAGGAGATTCCTTACATCCAGATGTTCTTAAACAGCATCCTCATCTCCACCAGCCAAACCCTGCTGTCGCTGGCGATTTCGGCAATGGTAGGCTGGGGGTTCGCCAAATATCAGTTTCGAGGCAAGACGTTGCTGTTTATCCTGTTGCTGGCAACGCTGGCCCTGCCTTTTCAGATCACGCTCGTTCCGCTCTTTCAACTCATCGTGCAGATCGGCTGGTTGGACAACTTTCTGGGAGTCATCATCCCCGGCGCGATCAGCGCTTTCGGTGCGTTCTTCATGCGCCAGAGTATGCTGTCAGTTCCTGACGATTTGCTGGATGCTGCACGCATCGATGGCGCATCCGAATGGGGAATTTTCTGGCGGATCGGGCTTCCGCTCTCACGGGGCGCATTGTCCGTTTTGGGTGTGCTTGTGTTCCTGAATGCCTGGAGTGACTACCTGTGGCCCGTGATCGTGCTGCGCTCCCCGGAGAAGTTTACCTATCCTGTAGGATTGGCGACGCTCGTCGGCCTATACAAGGTTGAATATGGAATGATTTTGGGTGGGGCATTCCTGGCAACATTGCCAGTTGTGCTGATTTTCGTGGCAGGGCGGAGACACATTCTCGATAATCTGACGATTGGCGCGGTAAAGATGTAGCTTCAGCGGCTTGTGTGCTGGTCGAAAACTCATCGAAGCCGTGTAATGCTGAAGAACTGCTCTGTTGCAGGTGTTGTCGCGCTATTCGCACCCGAAGAGTCCACATCACTTCACGCTGCCGCAGTTGATGGCGTGCGTGCTGATGACGTTCTATCTGGACGTAAGCTACCGGGATATGGAAGAATTCCTGTTGACAAGCGAGGTGGTGTGCCGAGCGCTGGACTTGCCCCGCGTGCCCGGCCACAGCACGCTGTCGCGCACGGGCAAGAAACTGCGCCGGATGGACTTCGAGACGCTGAAAGGGACGTTGCTGAGTGCGTTGGGCGTCGAGGAAGAGGTGATTGCCTCGGACTTGACGGGCTTTTCGCCCTCGCAGGCCAGCGCCTACGACCAGACCCGCAGCAGGCGTTCCTGCCGGGAATTCATCAAAGGTTCACCGATTTTGGCAGTGTTGCATGTCCTACAGGGGGGATCGACTCTGTGGACGATCTGGATACCGGCAAAATAGACGAAATGGTGCTGGCGCTGCTGTACCTGACACTCCACGACTACAACCGGGCATGGAAAGGCTTCGATTGGGACGCGCTCAACCGACTTTATGAAAAAGGGTTCATTGAAGACCCGAAAAACAAGAACAAGTCTGTCGCGTTTACCGATCAGGGGCTGGCAAAGGCGGAGAGATTGTTTCACAGGGAACTGATTGAAACTTTTGACAGGGGAACTCATTGAAACTAGGGTGTGTCCGCAAACTCGGTTAAACTAGAGGCATGACCAAACGACACGCTTGAACAGATGCACAGTGGGAAAAGATCAAGCCGCTGCTGCCACCAGAAAGACCGAAAACGGGACGCCCGAATCAGGATCATCGCAGACTGCTTGACGGGATGATCTGGCGTGCTAAAACCGGGGTTCCGTGGCGCGACTTGCCAGAACGATACGGGAAGTGGAAAACAGTCTACAGTCGTTGGTTACGCTGGCGGGATGCAGGCGTGTGGCAGCGGGTGTGGGAAGCGTTGCAGCAGGCGGCGGATCACAAGGGAGAAGTGGCATGGGAAATCCACTTCATCGACAGCACTATCGTGCGTGCCCATCAACATGCTGCGGGAGCAAAAAAAGCACCGCTGCCAGTGAGGGATTAGGGCGGAGTCGGGGTGGATTAACCACCAAAGTCCATGCCCGGGTGGATGGCAAGGGGCGTCCGTTCACTTTCGGTCTTACTCCCGGACAGCAGCATGATGCGACAATGGCTGAAACGTGGCTCAAGCCGGGAGCAGTGCGTTCGGGGAAACGGGGGCGTCCACGCCTACGACCTCAGCGGCTGGTGGCCGACAAAGCGTACAGCTCGCGCCAGTTCAAACGTTTTCTGCGGCGACGGGGTATCCAGCCCATCATCCCACGTAAACGCAACCAGAAACGGGGACGCCCTCATAATGCAGCATTGTATCGGGAGCGTAACATCGTGGAACGCTTTTTCTGTCGGTTGAAGCACTTTCGAGCGGTGGCTACCCGTTATGACAAACGGGCAACGACTTAGCTGGCGACCGTATTGCTCGCCTCTATCGTCCTATGTTTATAGTTTGCGGACACACCCTAGCTCGCCCTCCTGTCGTAATCCGGGTGATATTCCTTTGCGGTATCGCGCTGGCGAGACACCCATGTTCTTGCTGAAAGCGCGCGTGAAGTAGTAGCGATTGCCAAACCCGGCTTCCGTTGCGATTTGGTCAATTTTTTTCGAGGTGTAGAGCAGTTCCTGCGAAGAATACCGTAGGCGCTGCTGCAAGATATATTGAGCTGGCGTTGTGCCAACCGATTGTCGAAAGCGCCGACTAAAGTAATCCTTGCTCATATTGCAGCGAGCCGCGAGGTCGGTAACCGTAATTGTTGACGAGAGATTCTTATCGATATGCTCCAGGGCTGGTCGCATGATTTCCAGCGCTTCGGCATCCAGGTTGATACGCGCCCGCTGCTCAGCGGGCACAGCAGACAAGCAGAGAGCCAGCGCTTCGTAGATGAGACTTTTGGTTCGAAGCTGGGTCACCAGCCGCCTCGATCCGGTTGTCCAAATATCATCCAGCAGTACCCTGAACATTTCGTTCAGCGGCTCAGAGTCCGGTACGCGAATGGGCATGTGAAACAGGTTTTGCAGGATGATGTGGGGGATACCTGTAATCTCAAAATGCACATAAAAATGCTCAAGTTCATGCCTGCATTGGCATTTAAAGCGTACACCAGCCGGAACAAAATAGAATCGGTCCTTATACAACAAATAGGATTGGTCTTCTAGCAGCAGAGAACTGCCATTCTGCCCGTTTCGATAGAGGCGCCAGAATGGATCCTGTAAGCGACCTTTCCACCAGGCTGGATCGATAATCAGATATTCAGCCAGGAACAGGCGAATGTGCAAATTGTCGACGAGTGTTTTACTGTAAAGAATATGCATATCTGCTCACGTCGCTTTTGGATACAAATGTGACATTCTAAAGTATAGCCGCTCCATACGCAAGGACTTATACTGAATTAAAATGGACAACATTTGGGAAACAGAGTTGTGCAACCGCTTTCCGCCCATCGAAGACCTCTCCTCGACAAGCTGATCCAGCCACCGCGGACTCCATCCGCAAGGGCCAACGGCGCTCAAAACTACCTGCCAGCTTTCGTCCTATCGGGATAAGGGACCAAGCGATATGACCGCAGTCACCATTAAGCGGGAGAAGCAATACCCGTCGCGGCTGAACCGACTCATCTGGGGTAAGAGCAGCGAACTCAAACGGCGTGAGGCTATTAGCGGTATCCTGCTGGCCTCGCCCTGGATCATCGGCTTCGTCTTTTTCACCGCCGGACCAATGCTGGCCTCGTTCATCATCGGGCTTACCAAGTGGGACATCATCAGTCCGCCGCGCTTCATCGGTCTCGATAACTATGTGACGATGTTTACTAAGGACGAGCTGTTCAGCCAGTCCTTAAAGGTTACCTTCACATACACCGTCCTTTCGGCGCCACTTCATGTTTTGCTTGGTCTGTTGCTCGCTTCGCTGCTGAACACGAAAGTGTACGGTCGGAATATCTTTCGGGCGATCTTCTATCTGCCATCGGTCCTGCCGATTGTTGCCACCGCGGTGCTGTTTAGCTGGATTTTTAACCCGGAGTTCGGACTGGTGAACTATGGCCTATCGCTGATCGGCATCAAAGGGCCGGGTTGGTTCACCAGCGATACCTGGGCGTTGCCAGCTATCATCATCATGAATCTTCAGTACATCGGCTTCACAATGGTGCTGTTTCTGGCCGCGCTGCAACGTGTGCCACAAGAACTGGTCGAAGCAGCACAACTTGATGGCGCTGGCCGGTGGAGCATCTTTCGCCATGTGACACTGCCTATCATTTCACCCGTGATCCTTCTTGCAATCATTCTTAACATCAACAATTCTTTTCAAACCTTTACCCAGGCATACGTCCTCACCAACGGCGGGCCATCGAACTCGACGCTGTTCTACATGCTGCACCTGTACAACAACGGGTTTCGCTACTTCAAGATGGGCTATGCAAGCGCGCTGGCCTGGGTGCTGTTCGCCATCATCGTCCTATTTACGTATCTCAACTTCCGGCTGTCACGGCGGTGGGTTTACAGTGAGGGAGAATAGCTGATGCTGGCAGAACACTTTGCAGGGCCGCGCAAACGTATCGATCTACTCAAATACACACTGATTTTTCTGGCGTTAACGCTCCTATCTCTGCCCTTTATTTTTCCCCTTATCTGGATGATCAGTACGGCGTTGAAGACACCGGAACAGGTCTACGCTTTCCCGCCCGTATGGATACCGCAGCCAGCCGTGTTCGAGAACTTTATCAAGGGCTGGACGGCGGCTCCCTTCACCCGGTTTCTTGGCAATACCTTGATCACGACGGTCATCCCTATGCTCGGCGATGTATTTGTCTCGGCTATGGTGGCTTTTAGCTTTTCGCGCGTGCGTTGGCCTGGCCGGGACAAGGTGTTCGGCCTGTGCCTCGCAACCATGCTGCTGCCCGGTATTGCCACCCTTATCCCCGTCTTTCTGGAATTCAGAGCGTTGGGATGGGTCAATACGTTTCTGCCCCTGATCATGCCATCCATGTTTGGCAATGCTTTCTACGTTTTCATTCTCCGACAGTTCATGCTCAATCTACCGCCTGACTTGGAGGAAGCCGCGAAGGTTGATGGCGCGAGTATTCTGCAAATCTTCTTCAGGGTTATCTTGCCGCTAACTGGCCCGGCACTGGCAACTGTTGCGATTTTCTCGTTCCTGGCGCATTGGAATGATTTCCTGGGCCCCGTCATTTATCTGCATTCCCCGGAGTTGAAGACCTTGAGTGTCGGGCTTGCCACTTTTGAATCGGAACTGACGGGAACGGGTGGCGCTTACAGCTTGGTCAGTTCACGGCTGCACCTGCTCATGGCGGTTGCCTTTCTGATCAACCTGCCGTGCATCGTGTTGTTCGTCATGTTCCAGAAATACTTCGTCCGTGACGTGATTACCAGTGGCCTGAAATTGTGAAGGCAGCGACACGCCTGTCTGCTGCCACTCGTCAATGTTTTAGCCGTACTGGAAGGAGGTAAGGAGCGCAGGAGACCGTTCCCGTCAGTAAAACGATATTTCAGCTTACGATTGGAGAACCTTATGGCAAAACTTTCGAGACGAGAATTTTTACGCCGGGCGGCAGCTAGCACAGCCGGAGCAGTTCTGGCATCTTCTGCGACTCTCGCCGAGGCATCCGGCACGGAGGGCCATCCCTGGGCTGCGCCCGCCAGGCAGGCAAAGCAGACAGTGACGTTCACCATGTTCGGCCATCCAAATCTGGCCGAGCAGATGGTCGAGTTGTTCAATAAGACTCACCCGGATATTGAGATCAAGTTTGAGCGCAGCGAAGGCCAGGGCTACAGCGAAAAGGTGCTGTCGGCCATTGCTTCAGGCAATGCGTGGGATATTTTCCGCGCGCCGAGTCTCAATGAGGCGCTGCGCCTTGGAATCAAAGGCGTGGCAGAGGATCTCGCCCCTTACCTAAAAGCCGACACGGAGTACCCAGCCGATCTCTACCTGCCAGGCGTGCTAAACTCATTTACTGACGCAAACAAAAAGAAATAAAGGGGCGGCAGGATGGGATAAAATGGCAGGATGGGAAACAAAAGAGAACGTACAGATTGGCGAGAACAGCGGCGGTTACGG
>JAJPHV010000147.1 GCA_021325095.1 Chloroflexota bacterium
CGGCCACTAACCCTTCCAAGATCGCCCCTTCTGCATCACTCAGGTCCATACGATACCCTTGCCGTCCCATCGTTCATGCCCTATCTCATGGACGGCACGCGATCTTAGCCCTTCCCACATTCTTTGCCTAATCCCTCTCTTTCCAGACGGTCTCTGAGTTTGTTGAATGCCGGGTTCGTCAAGCTAGAACTAGCCCGATCCCGGATCGCCGGTGAAAGCGACTGCGAAGGAACGCAAGGAACAGCATGGCATGGTATCAGCGGCGCACATCTTTCCCGATAAAGGCGGTGAAGCAATAAATAATGAGCCGAGGCCGGAATGACCCCGGCCTCGGTGGTCTAGAACGTGGATGCGCTTTGCGTTGCGCCCTGCGTCGGGGCTGCCGTCGCGGGCTGGGTTGCTCCCGGCGCAGCGGTCTGAGCCGGGCCAGATGCAGCGCCCGGCGTGGCGGTGGCAGCAGCGGAGGCAGTCGCCGGTGCTGTAGCGGGTGGCACGATCAGGTCCGTCCTCGCCAGCGGAATGAACGCCTCGGCCAGCGTCGAAGATACCTCCACATAGTAGGGTGATAGGGACGATTTAACCACATAGTTACCGCTGTCCTGCTTCGCGCCTACCCTCAACGTATAAGTATTCTCGACGATCTTTGTCGGGAGCGGCGCGGCAGACTGTGTTGCACTGCGGCCAAACGGCAGACCAGCCCCGGTAGTTGCCGTTGGGGTGAGCGTCACCTGTTCCTGCGTGGTCAGCGTGATTGTCGCCAGCGGCGCTTTCATGCCATATTTGTCCTGATCGCTCTTGCCGAGGGGTGTTGTCAGCGTCACGCTGGTAACTTGCCCAAGCAGTCCGGTGATCTTGTCGGCGTTGAGCTTTTCGCCCTGCGGCAGACCGGCCCATGTCCAGGCATTGTTTGTTTTGTTGAACTCGAACGTACCCTGCTTGTTCGTGACGACCATGCGCACGACGTTTGCCTGGTTGATGGTGAAATAAGGCGCATCGATCCAGGAGGAAAGGCTGGTCGGCACGTCGCCCGACGTCAGGCCGCTGGTCAAATAAACCAGGTCCTGATCGTTGAGCCGGGTGTGAGCCGCACTCGCGCCTTCCGAACTGCCAATGTACAGCTTATCGACCTTATCACCTTGCTTGATCTCCAACATCCGCTCGTAGGCATCGGGTGCGACGCGGAGCCGACTCTGGCTGGAGCGGTTCTGCGCGATCAATCGGCTCGTATCCAGCGCCTTCACTTTGTTAAGCAGCCCGGTGATCTGGGTCGTCGATAGCGGATAGTCATCGGCTTTGGGCAGCACCCACTCGCCCGCGCTGTTTTTGGTGAAAACGATCTGACTGCCGTTGTCCTTGTCGTGGATGGTCAGACCTGTCACGCTCTCCGGTTTGAAATCCTGCAACAGCGGGCCGTGAGATGGCGCGACACTGGCAACGCCGGGCAAATAGACGGCCACCGCCAGAATAAGCTGCACGACCAGGACAGCGGCCAGGAGCCGATTGAAGCGGTTCAGGCGGCGCAAATGGAGGTTCAATTTGAAGGTCGGTTTGGTCTTGGCTTGCATGGCGTCATGCTCCTCCCTGGCGGGCAGGCTGCATAGGCCGTATTTCCTGGCTTGGCGCGGCCAGTTCCATCGGTTTTTCGCTGCTGCGGCGGATCTGCCAGATCGCGCCCAGGCCGATCAGCGTCAGCAGCGCAAAGACGTAGTTGCCGATCTCCCAGCGAGATTTTTCTGCATCGCTGAGTGGGATCAGCACGCGGGCAGCTTCCGACTTGGCGCGGATGCTGGATAGCGCCACGTCCTCGGTAAACCACTCGGCACTGTTCTGCACAAGCTGAATGTTGTTCGTGGCTGTGTCCACGCCAAGCCGCTGGCCCAGGTTAAACAGCGTGTCGTTGAGGAACTCAGAACTTCCAACGACGATCAGGCGCGCTGTGTCCGGTGATTTGGCGATGAAGCCTGCCCTTTCGCCTGCTTTGGGCGTGGCCGTTGCAGTAGGCGTGGCCGAGGGCTGTGCGGTGGGCGCGCTGCTGGCGCTGGCGGTGGGCGTAGCAGCAAATGGAGACGGCTTCCCGGCAAAATAGCTGGCGAAGCTGCCTTCTACAGCGACGGCCAGCGTTTGCACGCCGGGCGACCCCTCAACCGGGAACCCGGTATCGGGATACAGATCGGTGTTGGGCTGCGTGTTGGTGTTCGTCGTGGTCCAGGCTTTTGCCGTAGATTTCAACAGCGGCGTCACCTTCAAGCCTTTGGTCTTGTTCTGATCAATCGTGATCGGGGATACCCACTGTAATGTAACGGCGGACAAACGCGCAGTAGCCGGGTTGCTGCTGTCCATGCCACTGGCGCGCACATCGACAAACGGCGGATAGTTGATAGCCTGGATTTCCGTCACCGTTGCGCCGCCCAGATTGCGCTGAACCTGGATCGGGAACGGCACGTTCTGAGTGTCCATCACCAGTTTTTTCTCGACGGTGATCCCGTAGCTGCTCAACATGTCCTGCAAGCCGTTGTCTACCGGCTGCAAAGCCAGATTGCCCGTCGGATCAACGCTCATCTGGTAGTTCCCGGCAGCCACGAAGACCGAGCCGCCGCGCATCAGGAACTGATCGACGGCGTAACGTTCCACGTCGGTCATCCCCTGTGGGCCGATCAGGATCAGCGCGTCCAGATCGTCCGCAACGTGGCCGGAGGACAGGTCAACGGTGCTCACGTTGTAATTCTGGCGCAGCGCCTGCTCAAGCGTGCTGTACTGCTGCCAGCTTTGCTGGCTCATCGGGTCAATGTTCCGGCCCGCCGAAGTCCAGAGGCCAACCGCGTGCAGGAACCCCGATGAGGAGCGCTTGAGTGCCGACTCGATGCTCGTCCTGATCTGCGCCTCGCTCACGTCGCCGGACGGATAGAGCACCTCCGATTTACCGTCCGCTTCAAGCACCATATGCAGGTAAAACTTGTCGGGCGACAGCAGACCCGCCGAGATCGGCTCGATCTGATATTTGCTGAACAGCGTTTGCTCGCTGACGCCGTTCTTTGGATCGGACACGTCCACGCCCTTGAAGGTGAATTTGCCGTTGGATTTCTGCGCGATGTCCTGTGCCACCTTGTTGATTATGTTCGGCGCATCCTTAAGTGAGTCCGGCAGCGTCTTCGGCGTGAAGTAAAGCGTTAGCTGCGCCGGCTGCTTGAGCGAGGCCAGCACCGCGTCGATGCTCTGGAAGCCGAACACCGCCTTCTTGATATTGCTGGTCAGATCGTATTCCAGATTGCGCAGGCGAATATCTGGCGCATTGCCGTTGCTGCGCACGTCGATCATGTTGAGCAGATTCAGCGTCGTATTCTGATCCCCGTATCGGATCAGGATGTCGAAATAGGCGTTGACCACCGACGTTTTGCCGCGATCATTGACCTGCAACGGCGTCGGGCGGATGCCATAGATTTGATTGGCTTCCTGTTCCAGTGAAGGCGTTTTGATCGGATCGACAAACTCAAGCTGAAGTTTGTCGCCAGCCGCGATCTTGTATTCTTCCAGCATGTCGCGGATGGTCGGAATGAGCGGCGCGAGCAGCGGGTGAGTGTCCTGGCTGAAATAACCCCGGATCAGCAGCGGCTCTTGCAGGTTCGCCATCAGATCGCGCGTCACGGGCGAGAGCGTATATTGCCCGTTCTGGGTCAGGTCGGCGCGGGCCGTGCTCACGCGGGCCATCCACAGGTTGAAGACGATCAGGTTGATGATCAACAGCGCTGTGCCGAGCCGCCGGTTGAAGCGGTAATCCTTCAGCTTGAGGCCGGTGCTCCAACGCTTGCTATCCAGGGAAAGAATGTTCAGCGCCAGGAAGATAAGCGTTAGCGTGCCATAATAGATCAGGTCGCGCAGGTCAATGACGCCGCGTTCGATGCTCTCGAAACGGCTCCCCGTGCCCAGTGCCCGCAAAAAGTCCGAGAGACCGGCATTGGTGAAGGCCGTGATCGTTGGCGAACCAACCAGATAAAACAACCCGCAGAGGATAGCTGTCAGCAGTAGAGACACGATCTGGTTGTCGGTGCGGGACGAGACGAACAGCCCGATGGCGATGTACGACGAAGCCATGAGCACCGCCGCCAGGTAGCCGCCGATGGCCGGGCCGGGATCGAGCGGGCCGAGCAGCAGCACCGTGATTGGCAATGAGAGCGTCAGCAGCAGTGCCACGCACACCAGTGCCAGCACCGCCAGGAATTTGCCGATCACGAGCTGCGACAGCCGAACGGGCATCGTCAACAGCATTTCCAGCGTGCCCGTTGATTGCTCCTCGCTCCATTGGCGCATGGTCAACGTCGAGATCAGCAGGATCAGCAGGACAGGCATCCACTGGAACAGCGGACGAATATCGGCCAACCCACGCCCGAAGAAGCCGCTGACCCAGAAGAACGAAAAGTGGACTGCCAGCAGAAAAATACCGACGAAGATCAGCGCCATCGGCGATCCGAAGTAGCCGTCCAGTTCTTTGCGGGTGATAGACAGCACTTGCTTCATAGATCAGTTCCTTTGACTCAGGCAGCCAACTGACTGAAAATCGATTCCAGTGTAACCACTTCACGGCGCAGTTCACGCAGCGGCCAATCCTGCGCCTTGGCGGCCTCGTAAACCTGCGGGGAAACGTCTGCACTGCTGATCACGCGGTAGGCCGGATAACCATCGCGGCTCTGGAACGGTTCAACGCCCTGAACATTCGGCAGAACAGCAAGCTGCTGCTCGATCTCTCCCACGGGCTGCTGCAAGACCAGGATCGTGTTGCTGGTCGCCTCAAGTTCATCCAGGCGCGCGTCAGCTTTGACCTTGCCCGCCATGATGATGATCACCCGGTCACAAACGGCCTCCACTTCGGCCAGAATGTGCGACGAAAACAGGATCGTACTGTGCTGCGCCAGGCGCTTGATCAGCCGCCGTATCTCCACGATCTGCGTCGGGTCCAGGCCAATGGTTGGCTCATCCAGGATAATCACCTTCGGCTTGTGCAGAATAGCCTGGGCAATGCCCACCCGCTGGCGCAGCCCTTTACTGAGCTGGCCGATGCGCCGCGTGCGATAGTCCACCAGACCCGTCGCGTGAATCGCGTCCGAAAGGCACTGCTTCTGGTCAGCCTCCGGGATGCCGCGCAGGTCGGCCATCAGCTTGAGGTAGGACTGTACTGAAAGGTTGGGATAGAGGGGCGTGTTTTCCGACAGGTAGCCCAGCCGCGCCTGCACCTCGCGCGGATGAGCTAGGACATCCAGGCCGTCGATAGCAACGCTGCCATCGTCCGGCTGGATATAGCCGGTCAGGATTTTGATGGTGGTCGATTTGCCAGCGCCGTTGGGACCAAGCAATCCTACAATCTCCCCCGCGCCGACCTCGAAACTCACCCCACGCAGGGCCTCTATGGAGCCGTAAGATTTCGTCAAGTTTTCAGCCTTAATCATCGTTAAAACTCCATCCAGACCTGTCTAAATACGGGCTGTGGGATATTCGACGGATAACAATAACAACGAAGTATATGAAAGTTATTTGAAAATTGAGGAGATATTGTAAAACGCTGCTGCGGTTGGCCGTTCAAAGGTAAGTTCAGAGGTGGTAATATTAGATCATTTGAGAGGTAGCAGGCCATCCGTGCCCGTTCTCGCCAACGACTTGTGATCAAGTTCGCTCACGGCCAGCCACAGCCGTTCTAACGGAGCAACCTTTACCACAGACCTGGAGGTGTCTGCGAATGGAACTGAAGACAGTCGCCATAGAAAAACCCGACAATATCAATTTCATCCTGGGCCAAAGCCACTTTATCAAAACCGTCGAAGACCTGCACGAAGCGTTGGTCAACGCCGTCCCCGGTATCCGGTTCGGGCTGGCCTTCTGTGAAGCCTCTGGTGACTGTCTGGTGCGTTGGAGCGGCAACGATCAGGCCCTGATTGCCCTTGCCCAGACCAATGCGCTGGCATTGGCCGCCGGGCACAGCTTCATCGTGTTCCTGGCCGAAGGCTTCTATCCCCTTAATGTCTTGAACGCTATCAAGGCCGTCCCCGAAGTGGCCCGTATCTTCTGCGCAACGGCCAACCCGACACAGGTTGTCATCGCGGAAACCGAACAGGGGCGGGGCATCCTCGGCGTCATTGATGGCTTCAAGGTCAAAGGGGTCGAAGATGACGACGGAATCGCCTGGCGCAAGGGGCTATTGCGCCGCTTCGGCTACAAGCTGGCGTAGTGAACCCTGTCCGAATTGCCAACCGATCTACCGATCTATCGATCTTAATCTCGCGGCATTAGCTTCGAGCAACGAAGGAGCGAAGAACTCTAAACCGTGCAGAAGAAGACCAGCAGTCGCTGTGAACAACGTTGATCCACTGCACGTCGCCCGGCGGCTGCCGTACAGCGTCGCGCGGGCAGACTTGCAGCTTGCAGCAGGGTCGGCACTGCTGGCAGGGCTGGAACAGGACGCCAGGCCGGCACTGCGCTGGTATGGCTTTTCTTCCCCGGCTTTGTTGCTCGGCCCATCACAACAGCCCGCCATCATCGACGCCGCAGCCTGTGCTCAAGCAAACCTGACCATACACCGGCGTAGAAGCGGCGGCGGGGTTGTATTGGGTGACGAGACACTCCTGATGCTCGACCTGACGTTGCCGCGCGGACACCCGCTTTACATGCACAGCGTCACCGAGTCGTACCGCTGGATCGGCGAGGTCTGGGTCGCCACCTTGTGCGACCTGGGGCTGGCGGCCCGCACTGTTTCGATTGCCGAAGCACGAGCCGACAGCCAGACGCTTTCCCCGCTGCTTAGACAGGTTTGCTTTGGCAGCCTTTCACCCTACGAAGTAGCTGTCGGGCAGCGAAAAACCGTTGGGCTGGCGCAGATGCGGCGGCGTGGTGGGGCACTCTTCCAGTGTGCAGTACACCTGCGTTGGGAGCCACACGAAACTGCCATGTTGATGGCTGCTACAGCGTCGGAACAATTGGCGCTGGCCCGGCAGCTTTCAGAGCGGGTGGGCGGACTCGCCGACCTTCTCGGCCACTCCGTGGACAGCCAGGCCGTCATGTCGAGCTTTGAAACGGCCCTTTCCCAGTTAGCCGGCTTAACACTGATCGATACCGAATGGAACACGCTGGAACAAACTGCGCGTTCCGCAGACCTCGAACGTTTTGCTGCGATTGTGCTCTAAACACCTGCGAAAGAACCAGATTCATCCTGTGCACGGGGAATCGGCGCGCCGATTCGTCTTTGCGCGCAATCGATCAAATCTTATCACCAGATTGACATTTTCGAGATAATCAACTATGATTGGAGCAGAAATAATCATCGATTATGCTCTTTTGTGACGTTTTCTGCGCGCAATCGATGAAGGTCACACCACACGATTTGATAAGCTGTGCGGAATGCTCAACCGTTATAGACAGCAACAAATTGCGCAACTGGTCAGGGAACGACAACAGATCACTGTCACAGAATTGAGCCAGCATTTCAGCGTCAGCGAAGCAACGATCCGACGTGATCTGGCAGTGCTGGGCGATTCGGGCGAAATCCGGCGCACACATGGCGGAGCCGTCGCTATCGATCATGCCGCGCCTGGCCCGTTGCTTGTGTCCAGGGTGGAACACGAGGCAGAGAAGCAGCGAATTGGGCGCGCGGCAGCCCGATTCGTCCAGGACGGCATGACCATTTTCCTCGGCTCCGGAACGACCTCCCTGGAAGTTGCCCGCAACCTGCAAGACCGCGCCCGCCTGACGGTCATTACCAACGGACTCAACATCGCCAACCAGCTTGCGCACAATCAGAACATCGACCTGATTATCGTCGGCGGCGTGCTGCGGCATTCGGAACTATCGATCATCGGGCACTTCACCGAGCTGATCCTCAAAGAACTCCGCGCCGACAAAGTCATCATGGGTATGGGGGCGATTGACATCAATGGTGGGTTGACCAGCGGTTATCTGCCGGAGACGCTGACCGCGCGCGCCATTATCAATTTCGCGCCCGAAGTCATTCTGGTCGCCGACCACAGCAAATTCAACAAGGTCGCTCCGGCTTTCGTCGCGCCCATCACCGCCATCAGCACGCTCGTTACGGACGACCAGGCCCCGCCTGAAACAGTGGCAAAGATCAGACAACTGGGGATCGATGTCATCCTGACCTAGCCTTGACTTGGCTTTCGGCGCGCCGGGTCTATATGGGAGGCTCTTCACAAGTGCCCAACGCTTCGATTGGGGTCGATGTGGGAGGAACAAAGATTGCTGCGGGCCTGGTCAACGCGCAGGGACAGATCGTATGTCGCGGACAGCGCCCTACCCCGGCAGGCAGCCCCACCGACATCCTGCGCGGCATTGCAGACGCCGTTAATGAAGTGATCCAGACCTCGGGCTTGAAGCGGGAACAGGTCGAGGCGATTGGCCTCGGTATCCCTGGCCTGGTCGATCCCGCAACGGGTATAGGCATTGTCTCCGTCAACCTGCACTGGCACGACGTCCCGGTGAAGCGGGTTCTGGAAGAAATGTTGGGCAAGCCATGCTTCATCGACAATGACGTCAAGGTGGCCGCCCTGGGGGAATTCCGGCACGGACAAGGGCAGGGGTTGTCCAGCATGGTCTACCTCAGCATCGGTACTGGCATCGCGGCCCACCTGATCCTGGACGGAAAACTGTATCGCGGCCCGAACGGGATGGCTGGGGAGATCGGCCACGCCGTCATTGACCGGCACGGCCCGCGCTGCAACTGCGGCGCGCAGGGCTGCCTGGAAGCGCTGGCGTCGGGGCCGGCTATCGCCGCGCGCGCCACCGCAAAGATCAATGCAGGTCGGGCGTCCTCCCTGGTGCGGATGGCGACTGCGCAGCAGGAGCCAATCACCGCCGAGCAGGTCTTTGCGGCGGCGGCCAACGGCGACCCGCTGGCGCTGGAAACCACCGAAGAGACGGGAAGCTACCTGGCTGACGCCATCCAAATTCTGATCATGATGCTTGATCCGCAGTTGGTCGTTCTCGGCGGCGGGGTAGCCCGTTCGGGAGACCTGTTGCTGTCGCCCATCCGGCGCTCGTTAGAACGCCAGGCCGCACAGTCCTACGTCTTCAGGCAGGCTTTTGCCCCGGAGCGGGTGCAGTTGACCAGACTGGGCGGTGATGCCGCGATCCTGGGGGCTGCTTCGCTCGTAACAGCCGGGTTCTAAGGGTCGCTTTGAGAAACAGCGCAAGCATGGCAGGAGAGGAGGTGAAACAGCGCGTTATTCCATCGTCCCGCCTGAACAGAGATTGGCTCAGGCCGGGGCAAACGATACAAGAGGCATCAACTTAATGTAGGGAGAACAAAATATGAGGCCCAAGACTTCTATTCGATCCCTCCGCCGCCTCGGACTGCTGTTCGTGGCATTAGTATTCCTCGCTTTTGGCTCCATGCTACCGGTGGGAGCCGTTCAAGCGACCAATCTGAATTTCGTGGTCTGGTCATACGGCATCGAGACCATCCAGAGCAACATTCAGAACTTCCAGAAACTGAACCCCGACATCACGGTCAAGCTCCAGGACTATTCCTGGTTGCAGTACCACGACACGATGGTCGGGCGCTTCACCGCCAACAACGCACCGGAAGTGCTCTATGGCTCGGATCACTGGCTTCAGGAGTGGGCAAATGCCGGCTGGCTTGAGCCGCTGGATACGCACTTCCCGCAGGTCAAAGAGTATTCAAACGACCTGGCTCCGTATGCGTTGCAGGGCATGACCTATAACGGTCACATTTACGGGCTGTCCTACTACGCCGATACCATCGTCTTTGTTTACAACGAGGAGCACCTGAGCAAAGCGGGCATCACCAAGCCGCCAGAGACGTGGGACGACGTACTCAGCCAGGCCCAGACGATCAAGGACAAGGGCATTGCAGAGTATCCCATCATCCTGGCCTTCTCGCAGCAGGAAGGCGCTTCTATCGAGGCGTTCTACTCGATGGTCTATTCGCGCTTTGACGGCCCCGGGGCCATGTTCGACGAGAAGAACACCCCGACCTTCAACAAAGCCGGCAGCGCTGCCGCACAGACCATTGACTGGCTCAAGACCGCTTACGATAAGAAGCTGCTCGACCCGGCCAGCCTTCAGACAGCCGAGATCGACCAGGTGAAGAGTATGCAGGCTGGCGCTCACACCTTCACCATCTTCCCGCAGTACAACCTGGCCGAACTGAACAAACCGGCCAGTTCCGACTTCGCGGGCAAGTTCAAGATGGCGCTCATGCCGGGCAGCAGCCACGCCACTGTCGGCTACGTGCGCTTCTATGCCATGAGCAGCGCAGCAGCCAAGCAGGGCCAGGCCACACTGGACGCTGCCTGGAAATTCCTGGAGTATTTCGGCGGCAAGACCAACGGCAAGTACGAGGTCGTCAAGCGCTGGGCGGTGGAAAACGGCCTGGGGTTCGCCCAACTACCGCTCTTTGACGATCCAGATGTCGCTAAAGCCTTTGGAGCCTGGGGTGACATCCCGACCATCAAGGCTCAGGCCAAGCTGGCCCGCATCAAGGAGGGGCTGACTCCCTGGTATGGTTCGTGGGATGTCTTCACTCGCGCCGAAGTTCAGAAAGCTATCCTCGGCCAGGAAAGCACCGCCGATGCGCTCAAGGCAATGGCCGACAAATATACCGAGTTAAGCACGCAGTAGCGCTGTACCCTGAGTAGAGGGCGATGTGGGCCATCGCCCTCTAGCGACTGTGAGCCGGAGGCGCGCTATGGGAGCAAGCCAGATTTCAGCCGTCAAAAGTCCGGCAAGGAGCCTGAACTGGGAACGGGTCTACCCCTATCTCTCTATCCTGCCGGTCTTCCTGGTGATCGCGCTGTTTACCATCTATCCCGTCCTGTATTCGCTGTGGATCAGCCTGCATCGTTACGTGCTGACACAGCCCAAAAGCCATCCGTTCGTCGGGCTGAGAAACTTCAGCGAAACCATTGGCAGTTACTACTTCACCAACTCGATTGCCGTCACCGGAATTTATGCTGTCGCTGCCGTGCTGGGCGTGATCGTCTTCGGGCTTCTGGTCGCCCTGTTCCTCAACACGCGGGTGCGCACGGCGGGCATCGTGAAAATCTTGATCCTGCTTCCCTGGGCGATCCCGGCTGTGACCAGCGGGCTTTTGTGGAAGTGGCTGCTCAATGCGGACTTCGGCGCGCTGAACGGTCTGCTGTATTCTCTGGGCATCATCAATAACTATATTCCGTTTCTGGCTACACCCGAGTTAGCCAGGGTCAGCCTGATCCTGGCGCAAATCTGGAAGGAAGGCCCGCTCGCCGCTATCTTTTTCCTGGCCGGGCTGCAACTCATTCCCAAAGAAATCTACGAAACGGCCCGAATCGACGGCGGCGGCAACTGGCGTATTTTCTGGCACATCACGCTGCCGCTGCTGCGCCCAACCCTGCTGGTTGTGCTGGTCTACGAGACAATGACCGCCATCCTGACTTTCGACATCATCGCCGTGATGACGGGCGGCGGCCCTGCCGACGCGACTGCCCTGATAAGCTGGTTTGCCTACGCCGAAATATTCAAAAACCTCAACCTGGGACACGGCAGCGCCCTGGCTTTCGTGATTGCGCTCATCACCCTGGTGTTGATCATCCTGTATCTGCGTGCGCTGCGCACCGAGGAAGCATAAGCCATGAACGTCCCGAGGACGAAGCGCCTTTTGAACTCCGCCCTGCTGAACCTGATCGGCCTGGCGCTGATCGTCTACCTGGCCGGGCCGTTCCTGTGGGTGATCACGGCCAGCTTCCAGGGCGAGAACGAACTGCTTCGCAAACCGCCGAGTTTTATCCCTCAGAATCCGACGCTGGCGAACTACAATTACGTGTTTACTGGCACGATTCCGCAGGAATATCAGGTTAAGGGACAGCTCCGCAGCCGGATCTCTCAGGAAGCGCGCCTGATTGCGCCAGCGCTCAAAAACAGCTTCGTGGTGGCGCTCTCGGTCATGGCGGTTGACGTGGTGCTCGGCGCGCTGGCGGGCTTCACTTTTGCGCGGCGACGGTTCAGGTTCAAAAATGCTTCCTACAACTTCATCCTGGCAAGCCGCCTCCTGCCAGCAATGGCTATCGCCATCCCTTACTATGTGATCGTACAATCCCTGGGCCTGCTGGACAGCTACCTGGCGCTGATTCTGGTCTACCTGGCGCTCACCCTGCCTTTCACTGTCTGGTTCCTGACACTCTACTTCACGAACATCCCGAAGGAAATTGAAGAGGCAGCCATGATCGACGGGTGCAACACCTTTCAGGCGCTGGTCAGGGTCGTTCTGCCGATGGCGCTGCCCGGTCTGGTCGCGGCGGCAGCCTTCGCCTTTATGACCTCCTACAATGAGTTTCTGTTCGCCCGCTTCCTGACCCAATCGATCAACACGCAGACCGGTCCGGTTATTATCGCCTCCGTCTCCGGCAACCCGGACGCCAGCTATACGCTCATCTCGGTCTGCATCACCCTGGCAATTATCCCGCCCCTGATCCTGGCCGTGACGATGCGCCGCTGGCTGACCGAAGGGCTGTCGTCCTCGGTCACATTCCGCTAAGGCCATTCTCGATGGGCAGCCTGTGTTCGGGCTGACAGGAAAGGAGACCCCAGGTGACTACCAGTGTGCAAGAAAAGGTAGCGGCTTACGAAGGGACGCTGACACTGCCCACCTATCCGATCCTGGCCGAGAACCGGAATCCGGTTTTTCACTCGCAGTACGGCGTTGCGCACATCTATCCGTACACCCTGCTCGTAGATATCGCCACCGTCCCTGTCGAAAAAACGTACCGGACGCTGCATCTGGAAAACCGTTACCTGAAGGTCACGGTTTTGCCCGACCTGGGCGGGCGGGTCTACTCCGTCTACGACAAGGTGTCAGGACGGGAAGTGTTCTATAAGAACAGCGTGATCAAGTTCGCTCCTCTTGCCATCCGAGGGGCTTTCTTCTCCGGTGGGGTGGAGTTCAGCTTCCCGGTTGCACACGCGCCCACAACCGCCGACCCGGTGAACTGGCACATGCACGAGCACGCGGATGGCAGCGCCTCGATCTCGATTGGCGGATTGGAACACATGTCGCAGATGCGCTGGATGGTCACGCTCACGCTTTACCCGGATCGCTGTGCGCTGGCCCAGGACGTTTTCCTCCAGAACCCGGCGCTCGTGGCGGGGCGTTACCATTACTGGACAAACGCCTCGCTCGTCTCCGAGCCAGGGACAGAGTTTATCTACCCGCTGCGCCGGGTCAGGTCTTACGAGTTCGCGGGCACAGCCTCATGGCCCAGGGCGCGCCTCGACCTGATCAAGCATGATCCGGGTCTGCCCGGCATGGAAGGTGTGCCGATGTGGCCCGCTGACCGGCTGCACGACCCGGTGAATTTCCGTTGGGAAAAGGATATGCTGGCCCAGGTTTCGATCTTTGGGCGTAACGTGCAGTGGGATTTCTTCGGCGCATGGCAGCACTCGGCAAACTGCGGGTACGCGCACTTCGCCGATCACCGGAACGTCTCCGGGATGAAGTTATGGTCGTGGGGGCAGTCGCCCGTCGGCATCGTGAACCAGACCTCGCTCACCGATGACGGCTCGGTGTATGCCGAAACCCAGTGCGGGGCGCTGGAGACGCAGCTCGATTTCGACTTCCTGCCGCCCGGCAAGGTCCGCCAGTGGCGCGAGTGGTGGCTGCCCCTGCGCGGGCTTGGCGGCCTGACCTGCGCCAGCGACGAGCTGGGCGCGCGTATCCATCTCGCACCGGGCAAGCAAGCAGGCGACGTTGATCTGAGCGTTGGCATCTGCCCCGTTCGCCCGCTCAGACCGGCCAGGGTCAGCCTGTCGATCCCTGGCAGTGTTCTGCTCGAAGAGACCGTCACCATCTCGCCAGAAAAACCCTGGCTGTCCACCAGGACGGTTCGCGCCAGCCAACTGGCCGGGCACGCGATAACGCTGATCGTTAGCGATGAAAAGGGCCAGGTGCTTCTCAATTACGTCCATGACCGGCAGGCGGAACAGGTTGAAGCTGCCGAACCCGCGTCCGTGAAAGGACCTGTGACCGCCGACGACTTCTACAGGCTTGGTTTGAGGCACGAAAACTTTGACAACCGCGAGCAGGCCCTCGACGCCTACACCCAGGCGCTGGCTCAGGAACCTCAGCACGGGCCGGCCCACCGGCAACTGGGGCTGATGTACCTGCGTTCCGCTGACCTGGACAGGGCCGCACGACACCTGCGAGAAGCGGCTGCCTCGGGCCATGTGGAAGCCAATTATTATTTAGGGCTGGTGGCTTTTTACCGCGAACAGTTTGCTCAGGCTGAAACCAGCTTTCAGGCCGTGCCGCAGGAGTCGCCGCTGGCAGCCGCCGCGCTGTGCGGGCTGGGGCGGATCGCGCTCCGGCGCAGTGATTGGGGCAAGGCCGCCCTCCTGTTTGAGCAGGCCCGCGCGCTGGATGAAGCCTCGACCACGCCCTCAGTACTGCTGGCCGCCGCACTCCGTCGCGCACGAAAGACGGAGCAGGCCGTCTACACACTCGAAGAACTGCTGGCGAGAGACCCGCTGAACCACCTGGCACTGCGCGAATTGGCGCTGCTCAAGGGCGATCCGTTTCGGGAGCGGCTGGCGCGGCTGTTGGCCGATGACCGGCAGTACATCCTCGACCTGGCCTGTGCATATCTGAATGCCGGGCTGCTGGAAGACGCCCTGCTCATCCTGACGGACGCGGCCCCGCGCTGGGATTACCCGCTGGTCAGCTATCTGGCCTGGGACATTCTGCACAAGCTAGGGAGAACGAACGAAGCGCGGCCCTGGCTGGAAAAAGCCGCGCAGGCGCCTCCCGACCTGGTTTTCCCCAGCCGCGTGGAGGAAGTGCTGGCCCTTGAGCACGCGCTCGCGCAGAATCCTGCCGATCCCAAAGCGAAATACTACCTGGGCAACTTTCTATATGCGCACGAGCGTTTCGACGAGGCCATCGCGCTCTGGGAAGCAGCAGCGCCGGGCCTGGACTCGTTCGACGTGCTCCATCGCAACCTGGGGCTGGCTTACTGGCAGCGACGCAACGCGCCGGAACGGGCGATCCAGTCGTTTGAGAGAGCATTGGCGATCAACGCCCAAAACCAGGACCTGTACCTGAACCTGGACAGGCTCTATAAGGATCGAGGGTTAAGCGAGAAACGGGCAGCGCTGATCGAGCGCATCGAGAAGCTGCCAGCCCTGCGGGATGACCTGCACAAACGGTTAGTCATTATGCTGGTTGAACTGGGTCAATACGAACACGCGATCCGACGGCTGGCCGAGGACAGATTTGTGCCCACCGAGATGGATCAGAGCTTCCATCTGGCCTATGCCGCCGCGCACATGCAGCGCGCCGCCGCCCGTATGGAAGCCGGCCAGATTGAACAGGCAATTGCCGATTACCGGAAGGCACTTGAATTTCCGGAGAACGTCGGGGTGGGCCGCCCGCTGACGCCCGGTAATGCCGAAATCCTCTACCGGCTCGGCCTGGCCTGCGAGCAACTCGGCAGATTTGACGAGGCCATCGCCGCCTGGCGTGAAGCTGCCCAGGAGCATCACCCACACGGCAGCCCGCTATTCCCATTCATCCAGATGTCCCTGGACAAGCTCAATCGCTACAGCGAGCTGGGCTATGGCTAGGCGCTTATCGGCGAAGAAGCGCTTCGCTGTGATCGGTATCATTCATTGTCTCAAAGGAGACGATCAAGATGAAGGTTCTATATACTGGCGACTCTTCGTACAACCTGGGGCCAGTCTTTGTGGCCTCGCCGTTCAACGTCGAGGTCAAAGGGTTCAGCGTCAACGTCTGGGGTCAGCCGCTCATCGATGCCCTACAGGCCGATGGCGACATCGAAGTGACACACATGACGCCTCACAAAGCCATCTCCGACTTCCCACGCACGGTGGAAGACCTCTCGCGCTATGACGCCGTGATCATCAGCGATTGCGAGTGCGAAGTGCTGGCGCTGTTTCCGTTCTGGATTCCGGGCACGCCTCAGCCGCATACCAATCGCCTGAAAGCCATCCGGGAGTACACCCGAAATGGTGGCGGATTGCTCATGGTTGGCGGCTGGACATCGTTCAGTGGCCGCTTTGGGCACGGTGGGTACTACAACACACCAGTCGAAGAGGCTTTACCTGTAACCTGCCGGGAGGGGATCGATGACCGCGTCGAGACGCCGGAGGGCGTTTGCGTCAAGGTCATGAAGCCTGACCATCCTATTGTCGCCGGGATTCCGGCCAACGAATGGCCTCCGTTTGAAGGCTTCAACAAGATTTTCCCCAAGCCTGGAGCGGATGTAGTGGCGATGATCGGCGAAGGCGAGGACGAGAATCCGCTGATCGTGACCTGGGAATTCGGCAAGGGCCGCTCAATGGCTTTTGCCAGTGACTGCTCACCCCATTGGGCCGCACTGTTTCAGCCCTGGAAGTATTATGGGCAGTTCTGGCGGCAGGCCGTGCGCTGGCTGGCGAAGAAATCCTGAAACCGGAGACAAGGGGCGCGTGCCCCTTGTCTTTCTTTGCCTTGCTTTGGCAGGTGGGGCAACCATAGAAGGAGTTCTGGATGGAGCAGGTCAGATTCGCCGTCATCGGTGCGGGTTTCATGGGCAGCCTGTTGGCCCGCATCGGCCATGCGCTGCCCTATGCCTGCTGCGTTGCGGTAGCCGACGTTGACGGGGGGAGAGCACAGGTACTCGCGCGGCAATGTGAGGCCACCGCTTACCGGGACTACCGAGACATGCTTAAGCGCGAGCAAGTTGGGGCAGTCATCGTGGCAACGCCTGAGTTCGACCACCGCGAGCCAGCCCTTGCCGCTGCGCAGCAGGGATGTCACCTTTTCGTTGAGAAACCACTGGCAACCACTCTGGACGACGCCGACGCTATCATCAAAGCCTGCTCGGATGCCGGAACACAGCTTATGGTGGGCCATATTCTCCGCTTCGAGTCCGGCTATGCCATGCTCAAGCAGGCGATTGAGAGTGGGAATATAGGCCGCTTCCTGTCCGCTTACGCCCGGCGTAATACCCCTATCTCCGAGGCACGACGCCTGGCGGGCCGCGTCAGCCCCGTCACTTATATTGCCGTGCACGACATTGACCAGTTCCTCTGGTATCACCCGGTCACGGTGAAGGCAGTCTCGGCAAAGGCCGTGCGCGGGCAGGTCTGGGAAGAGCTAAAGACCTACGACTTCGCCTGGATCACGATTGAATTCGAGGACGGGGCGCTGGCCGTCGAAGAAGTCGGCTGGGGCCTGCCGGAGACGTGGGCTGGCTGGGCGAGTCCAGCATCGTGGGGCGGCTTCGGCGACGTGCAAATGAACGTCATCGGCACACAGGGTGTCCTCAACTTGAATCTCACGCCGATGAACGTCATGGCCTGCGATAGAGAGGGCTGGAAGCTGCCCGACACCCGCCACTGGCCCAATCTGAATGGCAAGCCTGCGGGCGCGGCCCGGCTGGAATTGGAGCACTTCTTTGAGTGCGTCGCTCAAGGCGACACGCCCGTCGTCACCGGGGCGGATGGACGGCGCTCATTGGAGGTCGTGCTGGCTGCGGAGCAATCCATCGCTGGTGATTGCACCGTCTATTTGCATCATTAAGTTGCCGGTTGCTGAGGGCCATCCGGTTTCACCATTCGGCCACCGTGCCGTCGTCGTTGCGCCAGACCGGTGAATGCCACTGGTGGCCCCGGCGCGCCGCTTCTCGCACGTAATCCTCGTTAATGGCAACGCCCAGGCCCGGTTCTGTGGGCAGGCCGACGTAGCCGCTGGTGTAGTTGAACACCGACGTATCCGGTAGATAGTCCAGCAGATCGTTGCCCTGGTTGTAATGAATTTCCAGGCTTTGCTCCTGGATAAACGCATTCGGCGCGACGGCATCCACCTGCAAACAGGCCGCCAGCGCAATCGGCCCCAGCGGGCAGTGCGGTGCCAGCGCCACATCATACGCTTCCGCCATCGCCGCGATTTTCCTGACTTCGGAGATGCCGCCTGCGTGAGACAGGTCAGGCTGGATGATGTCCACGTAGCCTTGCTGCAACAGTGTCTTGAAGTCCCAGCGCGAAAACATGCGCTCCCCTGTCGCAATTGGAACGGCAGTGTGGTTGGCGATCTCCCTGAGTGCCTCGTTGTTTTCCGGCAGCACCGGTTCCTCGATGAACAGCAGGTGAAAAGGTTCCAGTTCTCTGGCGACCACCTTCGCCATCGATTTGTGGATGCGTCCGTGAAAATCAACCGCAATGCCGACGCCGGAGCCGACGGCTTCTCGTACCGAGGCTATCCGCTCGACAATGGCCTCCACCTTGTCAAACGACTCGATGTAGTGCATTTCTTCCGAAGCGTTCATCTTGAGCGCCCGGAAGCCCGCCGCGACCCGCTGCCTGGCCGAGTTCGCCACGTCCGCCGGGCGATCACCACCAATCCAGGAATAAACCCGGATTTTGTCGCGCACCGGCCCGCCGAGCATCTGGTAAACGGGCAACCCATAACGCTTGCCTTTGATGTCCCATAGGGCCTGATCGATCCCCGCGATGGCGCTCATGAAGATCGGGCCACCCCGGTAAAACCTGCCCCGGTACAGCGCCTGCCAGATGTCTTCGATCTGGTCGGGGTCGCGCCCGACCAGGTATTCGCCCATTTCGCGGACGGTGGTCTCCACTGGGCCAGCCGCGCCCTCGACGATGGGTTCGCCCCACCCGCACACATCCGTGTCCGTTGAGACCTTGAGAAACAACCAGCGTGGCGGCACGGTAAATAGTTCGAGCCTGGTGATCTTCATGGGCAAGTTCCGTAAGAACTGAACGCAGCAATAACGTTCTGGATTAACACAAATAGTCCCTGAAAAAAAGCCCGGCTACGTGCCGGGCTTTCTCTGCTGATCGACGTAGATCACCTTACTTCTGCGTTTCCAGGTAGGCGATCAGGTTCTTCAGGTCTTGCAAGTCGATCTTGTTACCAAAGTCCTGCGGCATGACGCCTGCCGTGAAGCCGGGCACGACGTAAGCATTGGGCTTGAGAATGCTTTCAGCAATGTACTCTTCGGGCGTCTTGTTGGCGTTGGCCGGGTCCTTCAGGCGCTCGTTGACGATGCGCGTGTAGGTTCCTTTCGTCGCCGGAGCAATCTGACCGGCCAGGTGACAGGCCGGACCGCAAGCAAGGCTGGTGTACAGCGCCTCGCCCGCTGCCGGATCGCCACCGCCCAGGCCAGCCTGTGCCAGCGCCTTCGGGTCGGCATTGGTACCGAGCACCTGTTTGTTAGCCGCAGCAGCGCCGCCTTCCGATGGCAGCTTGAACTGCTGGTTCACGTCTTTGGGAGTCAGGTTGACTGCCATATCGTGGAAATTCATGATGTAGGCGACCACGTCTTGCACTTCGTCGGGGCGCATCGGTCCGCCTGCCTGCTGGCCCCAGGCGGGCATCGGCTGCGGCCAGTACGCCGCACTGACCGGACGCCCAGAAATGATGGTGGAGGTCAGGTAATCCTCAAGACGGCCACCCCATTTGACTTCAGCCAGGCGCGTGTCGCGGTTGGGATCCCAACCCTGTGCCTTGAGCTTATCCAAGTCCGCCTGCGCCGCCTGTACCTGCGGCGTCAGCGCGTCAAGCTGCTTCTGCGTGTTTGCCAGATCAAAGTTCTTGACCTGGTTGGACAGGTCTGCGATCTGCTTCTTGAGAGCGGTTTCGTCGGCGGAACCAGGGGCAGCCTTCTTCAAGGCTTCGGTGGCTGCCGCCAGATCCTGTGTGTTCTTGTTGTAAGTGTCGATCTGCGACTTCAGCGTGTTCTGCTGGTTCTGAAGGTCAGACAGTTTGGCTGCGGCGACTTTGGCCGGGTTGTCCTTCAGGAACAGCATCGGGTTGTTCAGCGCCGGGGCCTTGCCGGTGATGCCCCGGGCATCAGGGCCGTGACAGGTCGCGCAGTTGTTGGCAAAGGTTGCGGCCCCGTTTTCAATCGAACGTCCATGATACTGCTGCGTGAACACATCCATGCGGCCCGGCTCGTTGACAGCGATCCAGAACACGAGCAGCAGCATTCCCGAGAAGGTGGCAATGCCCAGCAGCACGCGATTTTGAAAATTCGGTACGAGTACCCTGCCTGCTTTAAGCATAGTGTTGTCCTGATTCCTTGCGGGGCCTACTCGCCGCCGCCGTGGTACTCGGAAAGACGGTTGACAAAGACGATCTTGCCGGAGGTCTGAATGACCGGCGCTACCGCCTTATTACCGTTGGCATCGATCTGGCGCTCAACGGTTTGCAGTTTGACTTGCTGCTTTCCATCCGGCCCCGTTTCGTATTGCAACTGGTTATTGGCGTCCAGCGCGGCCAGATACCAGATGATCTTGATGTCGATGCGTTTCAGGTCCTGGGCCGAGTTTTGGGTCTTCTGGTCGTCCTGTACGTGCAAGATACCCACCGCACCCGGCAGCCGCGCACCCCAGCGAACCATCAGGTCCTTGTAGGTTTGCATCAGATCGCGCAGACGGCCTTCCGGCACAGCCTGGCACGTGACGGGTTGCGAGGTGTCCGGGTAGAGCGGGACTGGCGGCTGCTGCGCGCCCCAATCCACGATGGGCAGGGCATGATCTTTGGTCAGGTCGTCCGTGCAGTACGTTCCGTTCACCCAGGCATCAAAGGGCAGTTCGCGCAGCGGGCCGACGCCCTCGACGGGTGCGAGCGCCTGGGCCACTTCCTGGTCGCCTGCCGTGTCGACGCCAAACCTGGGCGTGCCCATATAGGTCAGGAACAGCATGGCCGTGATGAAGAGCAGCATCAGGCTCAATCCGAAGCGGCGATGCGCATAGCGGCGGCTCGGCGAAACGTCCAGGTACGGCCAGATCATGAACGTAACGAGTAAGACCGTCGGCACGACCAGCCCCCAGAACACCTTGTCGCCGAGCTTGAGCATTCCTTGTAGCCACAGGAAATACCAGGGCGCGGTGGTGTGCAGCGGCGTGACCTGCGGATTGGCGTGGTGTTCAAGCGGCGCGTGGAAGAACCAGATGACCGCCACGACCATGATAAAACTGGTGAGGCCGAGCCAGGTCAATTCGTTGGTCAGGATGTCGGGTGTGAAGTAGACGCGCTTATCCATCGGAACGCGCTTGGCCGTATCCTGGCCGACTTCTTCCAACTGCGGCGGCAAACTTGCGCCGTGCAGCACGACTTTATAGTAGTGCACGCCCAGGAAAATAGCGACCAGCATCGGCAGCAGGAACACGTGCAGCAAATAGAAGCGCAGCAACCCACCCGCGCCAATGTCCGGCGCACCGCGCAGCAGCAGGTTCACGTTCGTGCCGACGACTTCGGGCGGCGCAGCTTCAGCCATCGACGTGCCAATGGTCACCGCCCAGAAAGACAATTGATCCCAGGGCAGCAAATAGCCTGAAAATGATAGAAACAGGGTGCACAGCAGCAAGACCATGCCGCTGAACCAGGTAAACTGCCGGGGCTTCTTGAACGACCCGGTGGCAAAGGTGCGGATAGTGTGCAGCGCAACGGCCAGCACCATCCCTTCCGCGCCCAGGCGATGCAGGTCGCGCACGAACTGGCCGAGCGGAACGTTGCTGAGAATGTTCAGCATGTTCTGGTAGGCCGCTTCCGGCGAGGGTGTATAGAAAATCATCAGGAACAGGCCGGTGATGATCTCGACCACGAAAAAGTAGGTCGAGAGCCAGCCCAGGCGGAACGTCGGGTAAATGCCGGTTACCGCCTGATGATAGTAGCTGGGCCGCATGTGCATCCAGAAAGCATCGGCGTGCGGCGTGAGGCGTGGGTTGGGCCGCCGTGAGGGGGCCTCGCCGCGCAGCACTTCACGAATGTCCTGGATATTGAGGCCCGCCGTAAAGCGCTCCACCGATTCATCGATCAGCTCGAGCGTTGCCTTGCGAATCCCCTTTTCTTTTACGTCATCCAGAAAAGATGGAATAGGCAATACTGACATGGCAGTCTCCTCTTCCCTTACGGCGATTGCGCCGTGTAAATCTTCCTAAACCTGCGGAGCCGAGCCTTCCGGCCAGCCCTTGATCTTTTTGCCGGTGTCGATGGCAATACTGGTTGCGCCCTCGATATTGACCGGGCCGCCGTTTGCATTCGTCTTGTCCGTACCGCCGGGCTTCGTCACTGTGATCACGAAACGATCCAGGTTGCGCGGGGCAGGCCCCTGGCCCTTGATCTTCGTGCCATCAGCCTGGAACTTCGAGCCGTGGCAGGGGCACTCAAAACGATTGTTGGCATCCACCCACTTGAACAGACAGCCCAGGTGCGTGCAGATCATACTGAGCGCCAGTAGACCGTTCTTGGTATTGCTCAACCAGAACTTGCCGTCCGGTCTGCCAACGGGGGGGGAACCAACTGCCGGTAGCGTGGAAGGGTCAATGGTGAAAATACCGCCATACTCGCCCGCCCGGAAACGCGGCAGTGAAAACCAGATGATCGCGCCTGCGGATTCCGCCATGAGGAGCGCCATGCTCGCCCCCCAGATGTAATACAGGAATTCGCGGCGACTGATGCCTTTGGTCTGGGCATCGGAAGCCGCCGGTGCTTCGGCGGCTTTGGTCGTGGCCGAGGCGGCTCTGCCTCTGGTGACGGGAGCTGTTGCCATGCCTATCCTCCTGGAATCGGCGCGGGTGGGTCAAAAGTCGCAAGTGGCGAGCATTCTAACACCGTACCGAAACGCCTCCAAACAGGTCGTTGGAAATCCGCTGATTTCGCATATCAAAGGGTGTATGTACAATTTATCACATTGTCGCCAGTGTGTCAAAGAAAATCGGACATCAGTTTTGGTGGGCGCAGAATTGCCGATCTACCTGGCGATCTTCACGAAAGTGGCGCTGCCTGCTAGAATTGCCGCTGGTTCGCATCGCTGTGTACTGTTAGCCATTGATTGAGGGGTGCTGTATGAATCTCAAACAGAGTCGGCGCGGGCCACGTCTGGTCCTGCTCAGTATCACTGTGTTGGTGCTGCTGGCCGGGCTGATCGGTGCGCCCGCTGCGGCGGTGGGGCAGGCCACCCTGCAACCGACTGAAACCGCCGTCCCGCTGTCCACGCCCACCGCCGTTCCAACTTCGACGCCCGCCGCCTTGCCTGCCGTGAACTGGTCGGACGTCAGCGTCTACCGGCAGGCCATGAAACCCGCCTTTGCCAGCGATGTCGATCCATTTGCCACTGCCAACCGCTATCTGATCGTGGCACGTCTGAGCATCGAAACGGATGCCATCATTCGCGGTGCGGAGCGGGTGCGCTTCACCAACCGCACGCCGGACGTGCTGAACGAGATTGTGTTCCGGCTCTACCCAAATTCGCCTGTGCTGGCGGGCCGGATGAACGTCACACACGTTACGGTGGGCAGTAGCGTGGTAGAGCCGGTGCTGTCGGCGCTGGATACAGTGATGACCATCCCTTTGCAGCAGCCTTTGTCACCGGGCCGGGCCGTCGAGATGCTGCTGGATTTTACGGTGACCATGACGCGCGGGCTGGATGCCTCTTACGGGCGCTTCGGCTTCGTACATAACGTCGTGTCGGCGACGGCCTGGTATCCGACCCTCTCCGTGTATGACATAGGACTCGGCTGGTGGAAGTCTCTGCCCTCGCCGCAGGGCGACCCGGCCTATACTGAAAGCGGGCTGTATGACGTGCGGCTGACCGCGCCCGCCGACATGACGGTGGCAATGAGCGGCGTCGAAATCGATAAGACAGAAAACGCGGATGGCACGCTCACCCATCGCGGCGTAACCGGGCCGATGCGTGATTTTGCCTTCCAGGCCAGCACGCGCTACGTGGTGGATTCGACGGAGGTGGATGGAACCCGGCTCAACGCGGTGCATTACAAAGACCCGGCCAATCCCACCGTCGATGCGACGGACGCGGTTATGAAGTACGCTGTGTTTGCGATGCAGACCTTCAATAAAGCCTATGGCGAGTACCCCTTCAAGGAATTCAATGTGGTGGAGAACCCGACGCCCACCGGGGTCGAGTTCCCCGGCCTGGTGCAGATCGCGGAAAATTCGTGGGTCAAAGGCAATGACTTTCTGGAAATCACAGTGGCGCACGAGACGGCGCACCAGTGGTTCTACTCGCTGATCGGCAATAACCAGGTCGAGCACCCCTGGCTCGATGAAGGCATGGCACGCTACTCGGAGTTTGTTTACACCCGCGCTGCGTATGGTGAGGCCGCCGGGAACGAGTACATCAACCGCTACCAGCGCAACTACGAACGCTACACAGGTCAGGGCCTACCGGACATGCCCGTCGATGAGCCGGTGCGCAGCTTTACGCCGCTGGCCTACGGGGTTATCGTCTATAACAAGGGCGGGCTGTTTGTCGTAGAGTTGGAGCGCGAACTGGGCAGGGACGTGGTTGACAGGGCGCTCAAAGAGTATGTCCGGCGCTACAAATACGCGGTGGTCACGTCCGCAGATTTCAAGCGTGTCTTCGAGGACGTATCGGGCAAAGACCTGACGGCGCTGTTCGAGAAGTGGATCGGCGGCTTCCAGAACCAGGCGGCCCCCGCGCCTGAGACAACGGCAGTCTTCTGAACCGGCCCGGCCTCACGCGCTGGGCGCAGTCCGCATGACGCTCTGCTGCGGGTAAACCCGCGCCGCTTCGTCCGGCTGCGCGTGCGACCCGCCCAGGACGACAGCCACGACACTGCCAATCTTTCCCAGCCGGGCCGCAACGTCGCTGGCAAGCTCAAGAGGTTGGGATGCCATCTTCTCTCCACAGCTATTTCAGCGCAGCCCCGATCTGTAAAGAAGCACTGATATGTCGTCACTTCTGGCCGTATCGCGGCCTTGACCGGGCGCATTGAAAGTTGTAACCTATCCTCCCATGCTTTACCAGATGAGGTGTATGGATGGCCGAAGAAAAGTTTCTCACTGAAGAAGGCGCTGCCGAACTCCGCCGCGAACTAGAAGAACTCAAGACCGTCAAACGCCCACAGTTAGCAGCCAAGCTCAAAGAGGCGATTTCTCAGGGCGACCTTTCGGAGAACGCCGACTATCACGATGCAAAAGAGCAACAGGCGTTCCTCGAAGGACGCATCCAGTACCTCGAAACGCTTCTGCACAGCGCCATCATCGTCTCTGACAATGGCAAGAAAGCGGCCACTGTCGGCATTGGTTCCGAAGTGACCGTTGAGGAGAGCGGCGAACCGCCCGAAACGTTCATCATCGTCGGGGCCGCCGAAGCTAACCCCCGCGAAGGCAAAATCTCCCACGAGAGTCCGCTTGGCCGGGCCTTGATGGGCCACAAGGTCGGGGACAAGGTGAAGGTCGAAGCACCCGCCGGTCAATTAATCTTCAAGATCAAGAGCATCAAATAGCGCCTGTCATCTGTCCTCGTTAGTCGGGACGTTATCCAGCGAGGCGATGCCCTCGCGCAGCGCGTACAGCGCAGCCTGAGTACGGCTGGCAAGGTGCAGTTTGCCCAGGATATTGCTCACGTGGGTGCGCACCGTCATCTCGGTAATGACCAGCCGCTCTGCGATCTCCTTGTTGCTGCGGCCTTCGGCCACCAGCCGCAGCACGTCCAGTTCCCGCTCCGTCAGCGGGTCGGGCGTCGGCGGCTTCTGTGGCGGATGCGATAGTTCGTACAAGACCTTGAGCGCAATGGACGATTCAAGCGCCGGCTCCCCCCGGTAGACGCGGTGGATGCTTTGCACCAATTCCTGCGGCCCGGAATCCTTCAGCAGATAGCCTAAGGCTCCGGCTTTGATGGCCGGAAAGACCTTGTCGTCGGCGGCGAAACTGGTCAGCACCAGGATACGTGTTCCAGGCTGCTGCGCCGTGATCTGCCGGGTAGCCTCGATGCCATCCATCTGCGGCATGATCAAGTCCATCAGGATCACGTCCGGGCACAGCGCCTTCGCCTGCGCGATGGCCTCAAGGCCATCGCCCGCCTCGCCAACCACCTGAATGCCGCGTTCAGTCGCCAGCAGCGCGCGGACGCCTTTCCGCACGATGGCGTGATCATCCACGAGAAGAACTCTGATCTGGCTCTCAGACATCATGCTTTATCTCCTACCGGTTCGGGGTTGAGGGCCGGTACAGCCACGCTGACAGTGGTCCCCTTACCCGGTGTACTATCGATTTTCAACGTGCCGCCAATGCGCGCAGCGCGTGCCTTCATCCCGGACAGGCCGAACCCGCCGCTTTCCCTGGCAACATCCAGGGCGAAGCCCTTCCCATCATCACAGATGTCAAGGCTGACGGCGGCCTGCGTGATACACAAACAGACACGGACATGCCGCGCATTGGCATGTTTCAGCGCATTGTTGAGTGCTTCCTGCGCGATATGGTAAAGCTGCTCCTGCACAGCCAGGGATAGATTCTCGGCGTGCGATGCTCCTTCGACCTGAAGTTCAGCCTGTATCCCGCCGCGCACTTCTACCGCATCCAGGCGCGCGCGCAACGCGGCGATCAGTCCGCCTTTTTCGAGCGCCAGCGGGCGCAGCTCAAAAATTAGCAGACGCATCTCGCGCAGCGCTTCCTGGGCCGTGTCACGCAGTTCACGCAGATGGTTGGCGGCTTCCAGGGGGCGGCCATCGTCCAGCAGACGAGCCGCCGCTTCAGCGTATAGATTGACGCTATAAATGGACTGCGTGACAGAATCGTGCAGTTCACGCGACATACGATCCCGCTCGGCAGCGACGGCGCGCCGCTCGGCCTGAGCACGCAGCCGCCCGTTTTCGATTGCCAGGGCGGCCTGGCTGGCAAACGTGCTTGCCAGTGTAATGTCCTCGTCGGAAAAATCGCGGGCTTCGCAGTAATACAGGGCTATCGACCCGTAAATCTCCCCCTTGATGAGCAGCGGGACAGCAAAAAATGACTGATAATGGCGGATCATACGATCCAGAAGTGCCAGCCGTTTAAGCGGCAGCGCAGTATCCTGAAATTCGGCCAGCGCGTCGGCAGCCTTGGTGAAGATGATCGGTTCGCGCTGGGATGCCGCTCTGCCGACAGCGCCTTTGCCAAGCGGGATGACCATGCCGGCGACGTAATCCACCTCCAGCCCCTGCGCCGCCTGGATGGAGAGCATTCCGCTCTCTGTATCTAACTGAAAGAAGGCAATCGCGTCGCAGTTGAGCAGGCAGCAGGCTTGTTCCGCGATGTGCTGCAAAATGTCGTCCGGCGAACGGCTGGAATTGATCAAAGCCAGGATGTCGCGCAGGGCTTCGGCCACCTGCCATCGCCGATCCAGTTCGTAGGTGCGTTCCCGAACCCGTTGTTCCATCGTCTGGTAGGCGGCCTGAAGGGCATCGTTGCGCTTCTGCAAGGCGGTGTACGACTCGCGCAGTTGCGCCGACATCAGGTTGAACTGCCTGACCAGTTCCTCCAGCTCATCGCCGGTATGCACGGCCAGCTGCCGTCCAAAGTTCCCGCCCGCCACCTCCTGCGCCGCGCCGATCAACTGGCTGATCGGGTCGGTGATGCGCTTGATGCCGACCATGACCAGCAGTGCCGGGATGACCACGCCAAGCGCCAGTAATAGCAGCAGAAATTGGCCGTAGCCCCGGCTGGGGGCCAGGAGCGTTGCCCAGTCCTCCTCGCTGACCAGCACCCAGGGCGTGCCGGGCACAGGGGCAAAACTCGCCAGCACGTCGCGCCCATCGGCATCCTGTGTGCGGAGCGCATTGGCTTGCCCCTTCAGCGTATAGGGCTGCATGAACTGCGTAGGAATGTGACGCCCAATCTGGTCGCTGTCGGAATGGTAAATAGCCTGGCCCGTGCTGTCGAGCAGGTAAACCCGGCCACTGTCCGCGATGCGCAGTTTGACGATCCCGCCATAGAACGCGCTAAAGGTCGTGGCCCGCACCCGGAAGAGACCGACCATGACGCCGCGAAATTCCTCAATGTCGTTGCGGATCGGCACGGCGACGGCCACGACCTCCTCGCCCTGTGGCCCATCCGAAAGGCTGTCGGAGAAAGCCTGGGCCTGCCCGCGAGCAAGCTGGCCGAAGTAGCTGCGGCTCGACCAATCCTGGCTGAAGAGTTCAGGTCGTCGCGGCTCGGTTGCCGTCACGCGGCCCTCTTCATCCAGGATCACGACGCCTGCATCCAATACCACCAGGCGGTTGCCGGCCCGCTGCAAGGCTGCCGTCTGCGTCAGAGGGTTGCCCAGATAGATGTCCGAGGTACGGGCCAGCCCGGCCAGAAGATCGGTGTAATTCGATAAATCGCTCCGGAGCTGGCTGGCCGATAAGCGGATCAATTCGCGGTTCCTGCCGATGACCAGTTCCTCGGCAACGCGCTGGTAAGCATAAAAAGTCAGGATCGCCACCGCGCACAGGATGATTGCCGTCGGAATGAACGACGCCGCCATGATTTTGGTGCGCAACCGGGCGCGCCGGACTTTCAATTTCATTGTAGCCCCTGTAGCCCCTGCCCGGCTCCGGTCTGCGCGGCCTGAATCTGGATACACGCCGCTTTCAGATCGTCGAGTGGGGCCTGTCCGAACGTCAGCACCCGATTCCAGGCATCATCGGCAATGCGTTTGGCATCCTCCATGTTGGCGAAGACCTCGGCCACCACCGAATAGCCTTTGATGTGACCGTCGGCAAAGGCGGCGAGGTCCACATCTTTGGACTCTTGCGGATATTCCTTGCGTATAGCCTCGATCCAGTCGTCCACCAGCGAGGCACGGGCCGGTTGCAAAAAGTTGGCGCGAGCCATTGCCCGACCATATTCCTTGCTGATCAGGAACTTGAGCAGTTCCCAGGCCGCGTCCGGGTGGTGCGTCCCGGCGAAAATGCCAAAGCCGTCCGTCGTGGCGAGCGTCACCTTGCGCACCGGCCCCGCCGGGAAGGGCGCTACCCCGATGCGGAATTTTGCGCCCGCCAGGATGTCCTTGAGCGCCCAGGAACCGTCTTCGATCATTGCCACACGCCCGTTGATGAACGCTTCGTGTGTGCCTTTCATCTGCGTAGTGGGTACCGTCGCCATCACCCGGTCATCCCAGATACGGGTACGCAGCCAATCTATCGCCGCCGTCGCCTCCGGCGCGCACATCAGGCTCTTTGCGGCGTCAGTCGGGTCTACGAAGTGGCCGCCCCAACCATTGACGTGGATTTGCACCCGATCCCAGGACACGTCGATCATGCTGCCCCACAGATCGGTTTTGCCGTCGCCGTCTCGATCATGCGTCAGGCGCTTCATCGCCCGCAAATAGTCGTCGTGTGTCCAGCTTCCATCGGGGTAATCGACGCGATACTGGTCAAACAGGTCTTTGTTGTAGTACAGGGCCAGTGCCCCGTGATACTTGGGCAGGGCGTACTGCCGCCCATCCCTGGTGAAAAAGGCGTGGTACTGTGCCGGGTCCCAGTCCTCAATGGTGGCTTTATCCAGGTCGGCGCTGACATAAGGCCGCAGGTCGAGTGCAAAATCGCGCTGCGCCCAGATCGGAAAGTGCGCGCAGCAGCCCTGGAACACATCGGGGGCCGTCCCCGCCTGAAAGTCCGCCAGCATCTTCTCTTCCAGATTTTCCGGGTCGGGCACGTAAAAAACCCGGATACCGGGGTGCGTCGCGTGGAATTCGGCCAGCATTTGCTGTACCATCGGCGGGAACCAATCGGTTCGCCAGTCCTGGTAGACCAACTGTATCTGGCCTGCCTTGTGGGGCGTGACGCCGGGCTGCACGCTGCCGACACTGCGGACACTGCCGCACGCGGCGAGGGCAGCGCTCCCTGTGGCTGCCCCCGCAAGGCGCAGAAACTGACGACGGGAGAGCCTGTTCGTTTTCATCACGCTGCCCTTAATGTCTTACATCTCTGCCTGAGTGGACAATAACGTGGAAACTGCTGTCCGTCAGGTAATAAATGTCAGAAGGATAGCGTGATGATTGGCCCCATTCGGCAGAAAGGCGAGAGCGAGGGCAAACGCGAGGCCGCCGGGATCATCCGCTGGTTCTTTGCCTGATGGGAGTCTGAGAATCCTTTGCTGCCCCGCAGTCGGCGCTATACTTGTGGCGCTTTCTTCGATGTCGATAGAGGTGGGGCAGAACACAATACGATGAAGCAACCAGATCGCCTTATCCTGCTTCGCTCCGGCTTGCTGTTGCTCGCCGGGGCGATGTTGTTGTTGAGCATATATCCAACTAGCCTGAGCGCGGCGGGCGCAACCCTGCCGCCGACCAACACGCCGCGCGGCACGGCGAGCCGCCCTCCCACGCAAACGTTGACTCCACCGCCCCCAACGGCCACCCCCGCGACCCGCCCGAGCAAAACGCCCACGGTGATCCCGACGCTGGTCATCGAGGGCACGTACCAGACCCCTGCTGAAACGCCCGTCACGGCCATTCCGCCGATGATGCCGACTCCGGTGGCCTCCGGCGACGACGTGGCAATTATCGGGCTGTTTGGCAGCGACACGATCACGCCGGGCGCAGCCGCACGCACCGACACGATCATCCTGCTGGCCGTGAACCGCACTCGCCAGACGGTGACGATGGTGCACATCCCGCGCGATCTGCTGGTCTACGTGCCGAACTACACGATGGTCAAGATCAATACCGTCTACAACTATGGCAACGTCAAGTATGGCGAGGGCGGCGGGGCCAAATTGATGAAAGAAACGCTCCTCTACAACCTGGGCATCAAGCTCGATTTCTATGCACGGGTAGATTTTGTCGAGTTTCAAAAGCTGATCCAGAAACTCGGTGGGCTGGAGATCAGCGTGGATTGCGGCATCCAGGGCTATAAGCTGAAAGACCCCAAGCTGCCCTATTACGACGAATCGAGCTGGGAACTGTATACACTGCCTGTCGGACACTACAAGCTCGATCCCTATTCGGTGCTGTGGTACGTGCGCAGCCGGGGCAGCAGCAGCGACTTTGACCGGGGGCGGCGGCAGATGGACGTGCTGCGGGCTATGTGGCGGCAGGCCAAAGACGCCGGACTGCTGACGCAGGTCACGCAGTTGTGGCCCGAAGTGCAAAAACTGGTGGAAACGGACATGACATTGACCGACATCCTGGGCTTTGTCCCGACGGGTCTGGCGACGGATCCATCGCGCATTCAGCGCATCGACCTGGCGCTGAACGTCCACTTCCGCGCGGCAATCATCGGGGCCTATGTCTTATTGCCCAACCCGGACGCCATGAAAATCGCCATGCAAAACTTCGTGCTGCCGCCGCCAGAGAACCGATTGGGCGGGGAGGCGCCAAGCATCGAGATCGGCGCGGCGCTGCCACTCAAGGGCATAGATAAGGTCGCTGCCGACATGCTGTCGTGGCAGGGTTTCGCCGCGACAGCTATCGGCACGGAAGGCATCGCCAACCGCGACCAGACCGTCATCTACGACTACACGGGTAACGCCAAACCGAACAGCCTGAAAGCCATCCTCTCGACCTTGCGTGTCAATGCTTCCGCCGTCGTTGCCAAACCTGACCCGGCCCGCACGGTGGATTTCCGCATCGAGATGGGCCACGACTACCAGAAGTGCCTGTACACACTGCCGAAGGAGGAGCCTAGCCAGTAAATTCGTCTCTTCAGAAAGAGGGGCACGTTTTCAAACTCGCCGCTTTAGGGTTACACTCTCGGCTCACCGGCTGAGGCGAGGGGTAAGACGATGGCAAGCGTTAGCCAGCAAGGACAATTCTGGGATCGCGTGACGGAGCAGGCGCAGCCGCTCGACGAAGCACTGCGCCTGATCGAATCGCTGATTCCGACTGAGGCGATCCGGGATCGGGACGTGCTGGATGCGGGCTGCGGCGCGGGTGATTACAGCGCCGCCTTCGGTCAGGTCGGGGCGCGCAGCGTCACCGCCTTCGACGTGAGCACGGGCAGCCTGCGTCTGGCCGTTGGAAAGACGCCAGCAGGCCGTTTTGCGCGGGCCAGCCTGAGCGAGCTGCCCTACCGATCCGCTTCCTTCGACGTGATCTGGTCGTGGGGCGTGCTGCACTACGTTCCGAACGCACAGGCCGCCATGCGCGAGATCGTGCGGGTGCTGCGCCCGGGCGGGGTGGCCGTCGTCCATACGCTGCGCACCGGGTTCTGGTCGTCCTTTGAAGCGGCGGGCGCAAAGCTGTTCAGCGCTGCGCCATCGTGGGTTGAGCCGCTCGTCCTGTCTGGCGGAGAGCGAATCGTGCCGCTCGTAACGCGCCTGCTGACGGGCCGCCGCCCCGAAGAGCAGACTTCCAAAACAGTGCGCCAGAAAATCCACGAGCGACTGTTTGTCCCCGGCGAGCAGCGGACATTCACTTTGGAACAGCTTGTCAAGGGCTTCGGCCCGTCCGTCGAGACCAGCCAGGCCCATCCGCCCGTTGCCGACCTGTTGAACCGCAACATGTCGATCACCGTCGTGGTTCGTAAACCGCGCTAAGAGGCGCAACACCAGTGCTCCGTTCCAGACGCCTGTGGCGCTACCTGCGCCTGATCGTCGGCCTGGCGCTGATCGCCCTCCTGATCCCGACCCTGGCGACGCCCGAATTCTGGTCGACGCTGGCCTCGGTGAACGTACCGCTGGTCGTGCTGGCCTTCGTGCTGTCGGTGGCGAGCGTGGCCTCGAAGGCCTGGCGGTGGGGCGTCGTCATGCGCTGGCGCGGCATTCACCTTTCGCCTGGCTACCTGCTCTTCAGCTACTTCATCGGCATGTTTTTCAACAACTTTTTGCCGTCCGGCATGGGCGGCGACGCGGTGCGCGCCATCGAAGCGGCGCGGCATACCGGACGCGGCGCAGAATCGGTGACGGCGGTGGTCGTGGAGCGCGGCAGCGGCATGTTAGCCATCTTTGCGACGGGCAGCCTGTTTGCTCTGACCGTGCCCACCCTGCCCACCGGGATCGCGCTGCTGGTGCACGCGCTGTTCGTCGGGTCGCTGGTCATGGTCTGGGCGCTCTGGCTCGACGTGACCGGGCACGTCTTGGCCGCGATTGGGGCACGCCTGCCGGTCCGCCTTCAAGGCGCCTGGGGCAAGTTCACCAGAGTCTACGACGAATTCCGCCTGTATCGCCATGAGTGGCGCCTGTTGGCTGCCGTCATGTGGCAGTCGGTGATCACGCTGGCGCTCAGTCTGGCATCCGTGTATACGCTGCTGCTGGCCTTCAACGATCCCATACCCTTTGCGGCCTTTGCGTCATTCTTCGCCATCGCCACTGCCGTCGATGTCATCCCGATTTCGCTCAATGGCCTGGGCGTCCGCGAGGGCACTTACGTCTTTTTCCTGGGGCAGATCGGGGTGGCCCGCCCGGTGGCGCTTGGGGTGGCACTGCTGGTGCGATTGCTGGTGCTCATTCAGGCGGCGCTCGGCGGCATTGCCTTCCTGTGGCGGAATGTGCATGGAGAAAAGCTGGCGAAGCAGATCGGCACCGAGGGGTAAACCTGGTGCGTCACGACCCGCCAGTATGATGGATGATCCATCGGGAAAAAGGCGCTTGACACTAACGAACACTTGTGCTATTCTTCTGGCGCGCTTTTTTGCATATTCCTCCGAAAGCTACAACCTGTAGCTAAGGCCCACGCCTGATCTGTATGCCTGTTTTTCAGGTGATCAGGTGACTTCAACTGGATAGTAACACAAGAAATAATACCCGATGAGCCTTCGCCCGGATGCCCTTTTGCTTTAGCGGGCTGTGTGGATTCAGCCCGATGCTTGAGCGCCGGGCATGCCTCACGCCGCCGGCGGCTTGTAATCCTGCGCACAGCGGAAGCCGAAGGCCGGATCGGTGGTCTCCGGCTTGCGCGCCAGGCGATAGGTTGTGCGATATTCATCCGGCCCCGCCCCGTCAAGCTGGATGGGGCCGCCGCCGCGCAGCACGCGCATCTCGCCGCTGGCCGGGCCGGTTGGGTTGTCTTTGGGGCTGCTGGCGTAATAATCGGCCTGGAACCAGTCGTTGACCCATTCCCAGGCATTGCCCGCCATGTCCAGGGCACCATAAGCGGTTTGACCCGCCGGGTAGCTGCCCACGTCTTGAAGTGCGTTGCTGTTCCAGTTGGCCGGGATAACGCCATTGACCTTCTGGGTATTGCCCCAGGGATAAATCGTATCTTCGGGGCCACGCGCGGCATGTTCCCATTCGGCTTCAGTAGGTAGTCTTTTGCCAACGGATTCGCAATAGGCGACTGCATCGCCCCAGGTGACGCCCGTCACCGGGCGGTTCTCCATGCCCGGCGGGAAGGTCGCCACCGCGCCGCCCGCATTCTGAATTACCTTGACTTGTGTGAAATTGATCTCCATCCAGATCGAGTCGTCGGCGGGCCTGGGCGCGCCATACGTGCCCTCACTGAACAGCAAGATCACGATTTGCTGTCTGGAGGGGTCAATATAGCCGTTATCGAAGTCCCGAAACGTGTAGCAGCATTCGGCCTGCCCCTTGAGAATCTGGTGGGCATCGTTGCGCAAGCCCTGGGTATACATGGTATGAATGCCCAGGTGCTCAAAGAGGAGCTTGTCGTCCAGGTACAGGTCGGCCCAGCCCCAGGTCGCCAGTGTGCTGGTCAGGGTCGGGTAAAACGAGCCTTCGCGGCCCGTATCCCCATGCATCTGCACGCCTTCGGCGATGCCGCCCTGAAAGAAATCCTTTTCGTTGCTGAACTGCTTGTGGACGATCTTCCAATGGCCGTTTTTTGTCACGCCCTTCTGATAAGTCACCGGCCCGGTGAAGTCCACGTCTACCTCGCCCGTGTCCGAGGCCGCATTCACGTCGAAGCGGACACTTCCCTGCAACGGCGTGACCTTCTTGCCGTCGTAGCTAAAGCGGTCTATCGAATCGCCAATGCCAAACGGATTTGTGCCCTCGATCACCCAGTTCGTGGACTGCGGCTTTGACCAGGTGGCAGGCACATGGCTGCGTGTAGCGACGACAAAACTCAGATAATCTTTGTTCGTCACTTCAGTGCGATCCAGGAAGAAACTGCCAACGCTGACATCGTGCGGCGGCCCTTCTGCCTTATTGCCCTGCGTCGTACCCATTGTGAACGTGCCGCCAGGAATAAAGACCATGCCGCTTGGCGCAACCGGCGCAGCCGTCACTGCGGCAGTGGGCGGGATGGGCGCCGTCTGCAAGCGCTGGAGCGTTAGCAGCAGCGCCCCGCCGATGAGCAGCAAGACAACGGCGATGATCCCTCCGGCAGTCAGAACGGGGTTGCGCTGCATGGTGCTGACCGTGCTGGTGATGACCGATGGACGCTCCGGCAAGACCATCGTGCGCCGCACCTGCATCGTCCCCGGCTTGGCAACCTCTTCCGTCTCAAATTGAACCGTCTGGTACGGCCCATCTGGCATTTGGCCTTCCAGTTCGGTGATCATCTCGCGGGCCGAATGGAAGCGGTCTGCGGGGTCTTTTTCGAGCGCACGCAGGATCACGTGCTCAACGCGCGGATCGAGGTCGGGAATACTCTCGCTCGGACGTGGTGGCAGTTGCTGAAGGTGCTGAAGCAGGACGGTGGCAAACGAATCGCCCTTGAAGGGGACGTTGCCCGTGACCATCTCATATAGCATGATGCCGAGTGAGTAAATGTCGCTCTCGCCGCTGATCTCGCCGCCCGATGCCTGTTCCGGCGACATATAGGCGGGTGTGCCCGAACTCATCCCCGAAGCGGTCAGCCGTTCGCCACCGGCGATGCGGGCCAGGCCAAAATCGGTTAGCACGGGTCGCGTGCCACCGGCCATGAGGACGTTGCCGGGTTTGATGTCACGGTGGATCGTGCCTCGATCATGCGCATAGGCAACGGCGTCGGCCAACTGCCGGAAAATGCCGGTTGCCAGGTCGAGCGGCATTCCTTTGGGGTAGTCGGACATGATCGAGTGCAGAGTCGGGCCGTCGATCAGCTCCATGACCATGTAGTACATGCCATTGGCCGTGTCAAAATCGAACACCCGGATGATGTTCGGGTGGCTGAGTGCGGCAATGGCCTGCGCCTCCTGGCGGAAGCGGGTGATGGCGGCCTCCGAATCGATGATGTGCGGATGCAGCACCTTGATGGCAACGTCCTGGTTCAGATCAGGATTGAGCGCCCGGTAGACTTCGGCCATTCCACCCCGGCCAAGTAGACTTTTGATTTCATACTTGCCGAGCTTGTGACCCGGAGGCAGGTAGGAGAAAGACGGAACTGCACTGGAGCCTGACATAGCACCAACCCTAACTCAGAGCAATCTGGCGATAACGATGCGCTCGCAGAAATAGTGTAAACAGGTTCGCCAATTCGGGCAAAGGCACTTACAATCTGGGGCATGATCGGCCTTCCGCATGGAGCATGTTGTGCAATGCGTGTTTCCTTCCGTCCATTGGCTGCTCTTTCGCTCTTACTGCTGACTGTCCTGATCACAGCCAGCATTTCGGCGCAAACCGCACCACGCCCCAATGTCGCGGTGCTGACTTACGAGCAGTCCCCTTCCACACGCATTCGCCTGGATTCCTACGCGCCGGGCAGCGCCAGCCCCAGGGCGCTGCACGTCTTCGACAAGGGGCCGGTGGTCGATGTGTCGTCAGACTTCCAGTGGAACGTGGCCTACGGCTTCGATGCACAGGCCAGGCACGACACCCTTCGCTATGGCCCGCTAAAGGGGCCACAGGTGCAGGTTCCCGTCGATAGCGGACACAGCGTCCTGGGCGCTAAGTTCAGTGCCAACAGCCGCTTCCTGTCGTATACGACAGCCAGCCCGGCCACCCAGGACTGGGTGCTGGGCCTGGTCAGGTTGGATGGCGGCCAGCGCATTGAGTTCACGGGCAAATTCAGCGCGCGGGGCAACGCCGCGCCCTTCGACGGAGTCGCCAATGCTCTCGGTTGGAGCGCCGACGGCAGGCGTCTGTTCGTGATCGCCTACAGGCCGTTTACGGAGGGCGGCGCGTTTGGCGGCATCTACGCCCTCGACCTGTCCGGAATCAACTTCGACAGGCCGGAGCGCCGCCCGCTGCCCGCATTGATGCCACTGATCAGCGGCGGGCCGCTGGTCACGCAGGTGCTCATTTCGCCCGATGCCAGCCGCCTGGCCTACCTGTTCAACGATCCGGCCAATCCAGCCCAGGACTACGACAGCGGCCCTGGCTACGGTGTAACGGTCAATACGCTTGGCCTGTACGATTTGAATGCGTCAAAGGCGCTCTTTACGGCGCAGGCGGGCAAGGGCCAGGCCTTTGAAACGATGACCTGGACGCCCGACAGCCAGAAAGTCCTGCTGACCGCCGGGAACTATCGGCAAACCAATTACCTGGTAACGCCGACGCTGATCATCGTGGACGTGGGCCAAATGCAGGTCGGCCAGGGGTCACAAATCACCACCGACCCGAAGGCAATGGTCGGCTCCATGCTGGCCTGCGGGACGACGCTCTATTATCAACTCAGCTTCGACGAGAACGGCGCACTGACCCCGTACCTGTACAGCGCGCCGCTGGCCGACGTGAAGCAGCACAGCGACAGGCTGACCTCTGGTGCAGATTTCCGCCTGCTGATGTGCGCGCCGTGAGTGCAATTACAGGATGTCCGTGCTCCGGTGCTCCTCATCCGAGAATTTCAGCCGGGAGAACAACGCGGTTTGCAGACCGGCGGGTGGAGCCGCATATTCCCCTCGAATAGCGCGCCAGACCTTCGCCGGACTGAGCGGCATATCTAGATGCTGCACACCAAACGGCCTGAGGGCGTCCATGACCGCGTTGACGATGGCCGGAGTCGAACCAACGGTAGCCGCCTCGCCAATGCCCTTCACGCCGAGTGGGTTGTGCGGCGTTGGCGTTTCTGTGTGGTCGGTGTTGAACGTCGGGAAGCAATCCGCGCGGGGCAGTGCATAGTCGGTCAGCGAGCTGGTGAGCAACTGCCCGTCCTGGTCATAATACACTTCCTCCCAGAGCGCCTGGCTGATGCCTTGCGCTAAACCACCGTGAACCTGCCCTGCCACCAACTGCGGGCTGATGCGTTTGCCGCAGTCGTCTACCGAATAGTAGTTGCGCAGGTGTACGATCCCGGTTTCGCGCTCGATCTCCACGACGGCCACGTGCGCACCAAATGGCGAGGTGGCGTCCGGTGGTCGGAAGAAACTGGTTGCTTCCAGGCCGGAGGTGATGTCGGACGGCAGTTGATCGGAATAGGCCCGGCTGGCGACTTCGGCCAGCGTCAACCCGCGATGAGGGACACCGCGCACCTGGTAGCGTCCTTGCTCAAGCACCACGTCTTCGGGCGCGGCTTCCAGGATGTGCGCGGCGATGTAGCGCGCCTTTTTGTGTACTTCGACGGCGGCTTGCAGAAGCGCCATACCACCTACGGCCAGCCCTCGGCTGCCATACGTGCCAATGCCCATTGGCCCCACTGCTGTATCGCCGTGTCGGACGATGATCTGATCGTAATCGGCGCCGATCTGATCGGCCACAATCTGGGCGAAGGTCGTCTCCTGGCCCTGGCCGTGAGGTGAGATGCCGGTGAATACCGTGACTGTACCGCCCGGCTCAACGCGCACCACTGCGCTTTCGTAGGGGCCGGGGCCGCATATCTCGACGTAGGTTGAAAGGCCGATCCCCAGGAGTCGATCTCCATTCGCACCGCGTCGAAGTTGCTCTGCGCGCAGTTCGTCATAATGAGAAATCTCAAGCGCCCTCGTCAGCGCCAGATCGTAGTTGCCACTGTCGTAAGTGACCCCGGTGGCAGTCCGGTACGGGAATTTGTCCGGTGGAATGAAATTTCTGCGGCGGATTTCAGCCGGGTCCAGGCCCAATTCCCCCGCTACGCGATCCATCATGCGCTCAATGTAATAGCTGGCTTCCGGGCGGCCTGCCCCTCGATAGGCCGCCACCGGCGCTTTATTGGTGAAGATGCTCGCCGTGCGAACATCCACCGCCGGAATTCGATAGACCCCGGCGACCATCATCGCCGTCAGGTCAGGAATAAAATTCTGCACGGCGTAAGCGCCCTGGTCGGCCACCAGGTACAGGCGCAAGGCGGTGATCGTGCCATCCTGCTGCACGGCCACCTCGACCTCGGCGATCTGCCCGCGCCCTTGCGTTGTCGTCTGCATGTTTTCCAGGCGTGTTTCGACCCAGCGCAGCGGCATACGGTAGAGCCGTGCCAGCGCTGCCAGCGCCACATCTTCCGGATAGACCCCGATTTTTACGCCGAACCCGCCGCCCACGTCCGGCGCTATGACACGGATCAGGTTTTCTGGCAGGTGTAGTAGCGTTGATAGTTCAGCGCGCAGGCCATGCGGCGTCTGAGTGCTGTTCCAGATAGTCAGTCCCCCCGTTGCCGGGTCTGGAGCCACCACGACTGCGCGCCCTTCCATTGGCACTGCCGCGACACGCTGGCTAACGATCCGCTGCCGAACGACACGATAGGCGTTTGCGAAGGCTGCTTCCACGTCGCCGGATCGGTTCCGGGAGATATGGCCGACATTGTTGGGCAGGTCTTCAAACAGGCGCGGCGCGTTGTCGTGGATGGCTTCTTCCAGGTCGATGACAGCCGGAAGGGGTTCCCAATCGATGACGACGTCGGCCAGCGCGTCTTCTGCCACCTCCGGGGATTCCGCAATAACGGCGGCGACGGCTTCGCCCACGTAGCGCACCCGATCTACAGACAGTGCGAAATGGGTATGGGGCTGTTCTTCGGTCCCTGAACTCGCCATGGGCATCGGTTCGTAGTGCGGTGCGAGGTCACGCCCGGTCACGACGGCCAGAACACCGGCCCGGCGCAGTGCGGCAGACCCGTCGATACGGTGAATATTGGCATGGGCATGAGGGCTGCGGACAAATGCGACATGGCGCATCCCCGGCAGTTTCAGATTAGCAACGTAACTTCCATTGCCCGTTATCAATCGTGGGTCTTCCTTGCGGCGGACCTGAGCGCCCATCAACGATGCGTAGACCATGCTGCCCCCTGCTATTCAATTGTGGCTCCCTTCTGTGCTCAATTGAGAAGGGAGTATAACTATGCTAGGCCACCACGCCTTGCGACACAGCTTCGGTCTGGCTCATAATGGCCTGGAACATTTCGCGGTCAATCGTTTCCTGTTCCATCAGGGTTTCGGCCACTTTGACCAGCTTGGCGTGGTTGGTTTGCAGGATGTCTTTCGCCCGCTTGTAGGCCCGATCCAGGATTTCACGCACCTGCGCATCAATCGCGGCAGCCGCTTCCTCGCTGTAGTCGCGCCGCTCCATCCAATCGCGGCCCAGGAATACCGCACCGGTCTCCGAATCGCCGAAGGTCTGCAAACCGAGCGCCTCGCTCATGCCAAAGCGCGTGATCATGGAGCGGGCAATCTGCGTGGAACGTTGTAGATCGTTGGCCGCGCCGTTGGTCACGCTGTCGAAGGTCATTTCCTCCGCTGCGCGCCCGCCGAGCAGCCCGGTGATCATGTCTTCAAACTTGGCTTTGGTCGCCAGCGATTGATCCTCTTCCGGCAATGACATGGCATAGCCAAGCGCCTGCCCACGCGGAATGATCGTGATCTTGTGCACCGGATCGGCGTTCGCCAGATTGTGCATCACGACGGCGTGGCCCGCCTCGTGGAAGGCAATCACCTTGCGCTCGGCAGGGCTGATCACGCGCGACTTGCGCTCCGGTCCGGCCACCACACGCTCCATGCTTTCCTGCATTTCGCGCATAGAAATCGCCTTTTTACCACGCCGCGCTGCCAGGATCGCTGCCTCGTTGATCATGTTTTCCAGATCAGCACCGACAAAACCCGGTGTCAGTTTTGCCAGTGCTCCCAGGTCAACGTCCGAGGCCAGCGGTTTGCCGCGCACATGTACTTCCAGGATCGCCAGCCGCCCGACGCGATCAGGCCGATCCAGCACCACCTTGCGATCAAAGCGGCCAGGGCGCAGCAGCGCCGGGTCGAGCACGTCCGGGCGGTTGGTTGCGGCAATGACGATCACGTTGGTGTTGTTATCGAAGCCATCCATCTCGACCAGGATTTGATTGAGCGTCTGTTCACGCTCGTCGTGGCCCCCACCCAGGCCCGCGCCGCGATGCCGGCCCACTGCGTCGATCTCGTCCACAAAAATGATGGAGGGTGCTTCGGCTTTGGCCCGCTCAAACAGGTCACGGACGCGGCTTGCGCCCACGCCGACGAACATCTCCACAAACTCCGACCCGGAGATGCTGAAAAACGGCGCGCCCGCTTCACCGGCGACAGCCCGCGCCAGCAGTGTTTTCCCCGTCCCGGGCGGCCCGATCATCAGCACACCCTTCGGAATGCGCGCGCCCAGTTGAATAAACTTATCAGGCTCCTTCAGAAATTCGACAATTTCTTTCAGATCGTTCTTGGCTTCGTCGGCCCCGGCCACATCGCCAAAAGTGACGAGCGGGCGTTCCACGTCGCGCATCACTTTGGCCCGGCTCTTGCCAAACGACAACGCCTGATCCTGCCCCACCCGCATTGAACGCAGCATCCGCCACAAAAACCAGCCGATCACCAGCATCGGCGCAATGGTGATCACCAGGTTCAGTAGCAGCCCGCTGCCGTTTGACGTTTCGACACGGTACTCAAATGACGTTTGCTGGGCCTTGCTCACGCCCAGTTGTTCCAGCGCGCGAATCAGGTCAACCGACTGCTCCTTAGTCGAGGTGGCGATGCCATCTCGGAGCGTAATCAGCAGGTCAGTGTCATTGCGAACGACGATGGCTTTGACTCTCCCGGCCTTCACCGCCGCCGCTACGTCGCTCATTGACATCGTATCGCGGCTCGCGGTAAAAAGCGGGAACAGAACAAACAGAAGCAATGCAGCCATGACCGTTAACCCGACCAGGACCCCGATCTTGAGGTTGTTACTGTTGGCCGGGGTTGGAGTCGGTCTATTCACAACACATCCCTCCCATCTCTCACAGCATTCAATTCCGGTGATCATAACCAAAACCGGGCAAGAACGGTATAGGAAACTGGAATAGCGATGGCATGGCAGATGCACGTCCGGCGGTACGGACACGCGATGCAGCAAGACGTTTGCTTCAGGCCCATAACAATTCTGAACAGGCATACAGCGACCGGGGTATCAGGTGCTGTTACCCGTTCTATCACCAAAAGGCCATCGCTTCAGCCTATCCGCAGCACCCTGGCGTGACCACAACGGGGCTGATTGGCCGCACTGGGATGGCGTTTCCGGTCTTATCTATCCTGTGTTGGCCGTCGTCGCCATACTATCCCAGGTCAGTCTGCTGCCCCTGTCGCGTCGTCCTTCAGCCGATCTCCCAAAATCAGTAATCGATGTCCCTTTTTTCGGCTTACGGCTTCTTGAACGGCGAATGTAAGAGCGTCGCCGATGGCCTGTCGCTTGCCGCCGGGTCAATGATCTGCGCGCTGTCGAACGGCTTATTGGCCGTAAACTCTACCACCCCCTTCTCGAAATACCATAACGGCGCGGCCTGCCCGTCCAGTTCTACGGCCTTCGGCTCGATCTCGATCCCGTACACTTCGCAGCGAACGCGCTCGTAGCCGGGTCTGTACTTGCCCGCCCGCCGCCAGTCAATGGACACGCCGCCTGTCGGCAGCAGCTTGCAGGTAAAGTACAACCAGCGGTAGTCGCCGTTCACATAGTCCATGTTTTCGCCTGCATCTTCGTATAGGGTCACCTCGCCGTTGCCCGCGTAGATACGCAGATGTAGTTCATCAATCGACTTCTGCCCGACGTATTGCTGCACCGGCCAGATCGGGATCACGCTGCCCGCCCTCGCAAAGAGCGGCAGCGTATCCAGCGGTGCATTGACACGAACCGTCTGCCCACCCTGGATCACCTCGTTGGAGTGGTAATTGAACCAGCGGCCACGCGGCAGGATAACCTCTCGCTCGGTCTGCCCCTTTTCGAGGACGGGCGCCGCCAGCAGCGTGTCGCCAACCATGAACGTATCCTCGACGCCGCGCAACCGCTCGTCCGCAGGGTCGGCCATGAACAGTGGGCGCAGGATCGGCCAGCCGTTCTGGGCGTTCTGCGCAAACTGCGAGTACAGATAGGGCAAAAGCTGGTAACGCAAATTGATCGTGCGTCGGGCGATGTCCTCATAGGGCTGCCCGAACGCCCAGGGTTCCTGATCGGCGGTATTGAAGGCGGTGTGGACGCGGAAATAGGGCAGCACCACGCCCAGTTGCAGCCAGCGCGTGAACAACTCTGGTTCCGCATCGCCCGCAAAACCGCCAATGTCCGGCCCGGTGAAGGCCAACCCCGACAACCCGCTGTTGATGACCATGCTGACGCTCAGGCGCAGGTGATCCCAGGTGGAGCGGTTGCTACCTGTCCAGGTCGAAGCGTAGCGCTGCGCGCCCGCAAACGCCGCCCGTGACACATTGAACACCCGCTTGCCGGGCCGTGCCTTTTCCAGCGCTTCGTGGCTGGCCCGCGCCATCAGCATCCCGTAGACGTTGTGGGCGTCGAGGTGACTGGCCTTCTGCCCCTCGAACTCGTGCTGCACCTGGTCAGGTAATTCGCGGTCAGCGCCGGGGCTGAACACCGTCGGCTCGTTCATGTCGTTCCAGACCCCCGCCACACCCGGATTGGTGAGCGCGCTGAACTGAGCCGCCCACCAGGCACGCCCCTTCGGACTGGTGAAGTCGGGGAAGACGGCCTTGCCAGGCCATACCGGGCCGACAAAGTGCTTACCGTTCGGATAGCGCAGGAAAACGTCCTCGTGAAGGCCGCTCTGGTACACCGGGTAAGAAGGGTCCACCTTGATGCCCGGATCGAGGATGGCGACCACTTTGAAGCCCTGCTCGCTCAGTTCGCGGATCAGCACCGCCGGCGCGGGGAAGCGTTCCCTATCCCAGGTGAATGGGCGGAAGCCGTCCATGTAGTGAATGTCCAGGTATATAGCGTCGCACGGGATGTTCCGCCTGCGGAAGCCCTGCGCGATCTCCCGCACTTTATCCGCCGGGAAGTAGCTCCACCGGCTGATGTGGAAGCCAAGCGCCCACATTGGCGGCATAGGCATTCGCCCCGTCAGTTCGGTATAGCGGCTCAACACGTCCATCACGTCCGCGCCGCTGAAAACGTAGTAGCGCAGTTCGCCCGATGACCCGCCGAATACCAGTTGGTCGGGCCGCCGCGCGCCCACGTCGATCCAGCCCCGGCTCGGGTTGTCCCAGAACAGCCCATAGGCATGGTCGCGGTGGACGCCCAGGTAAAATGGGATGGTGAAATAGGGCGGGATGCTGTCCCGATCCAGAGTGAGCGGGTCATGGTTCCACAGGACGTAGCGCTTGCCGCGCAAATCCAGGCCGACAGGCTGCTCGCCCAGGCCATAACACCCTTCATCGGCGGGCAGGGCGCGCGTCAGGCAAAATTCGCCTTCCCGCCAGGTGATCGGCTCTGCGTCGCGGCTGATCACTTCGCCACGTGCATTGAGGATGGTCAGGCCGCTGGTGGCTCGATCTACCTGGCACACGATTTCTGGCGCAGTCAGCGTGATGGTCTCGTCGTTTTCGGCCACGCTAAAGCGCACTTCCGGCCACGTCACCTTTGCGACGGAATAGGAAAACGGAACCTGGAACTTGCCAGACTCCTGGAAGCGCACCTGCACGCAGTCCGGCGCGATCACCGTCAGCCGCAGCGCGCCGCGTACCGTGTTGAGCGTGATCCCTCGCTCGTGGGGCTGGATCGCGCTTACGTACCCTGGAGTCTTGAAGGCCCCACGTGGCTTGCGGCGTCCGTAGCGCGAATCCCGGAACGCTCTGGTCAGCCCGTAGCGCAGCGCCGCGATCACGATGCCGCGCCCCGCCATACCCGATAATTGTCGAAGTGAACGGATAGTCCTAAGCAATGCCTTCTCTCAAGATGCTAGACCTCATCCCCAACCTCTCTCCAACTGGAGAGGCGAGACGCCATTTCGCGCCATTCGGTTCCCCCTCTGCGCTTGCGGCGCGGGGGCAGGGAGTGAGGTTACCTTGCTTCAGTCGCCTCAAGTGTGGCTGTGAGGTCGTCGCGGGTCACGACTTTACCCGGCAGAAGAATCTGTCGCGGCACTGGTGCACCCGCCAGCAGTTTGACCGCCGCATCGACGGCCAGTTCGCCCGACGCCACTGCGCCGCTGTCTACCGAGGCCCTGAAGAACTCGCCGTTGGCAATCATGCGGCGTGCTTCCGTTTCGGCGTCCACACTGACGATGATGACATCGCCGGGCCGCTTGCCGGCCTTGCGCAATGCCTTCACCGCGCCATACGCGCCCGCGTCGTTGATGCTCATGATGACGTTGATCTCAGGATGCTGCGCCAGCGCTTCGGTCATGGATCGTTCGCCGTCGTCGGGCAGGCCCCCCTGCCAGCGTCCCACGATCTTCACGTTCGGCGCTTTTTCCAGCAAGGCCGTCTGCATCGCATCGGCCCGCCTCACAGTGGACGGCACAGGTGGGTAGTCCAGGATGGCGACGTTGGCGTGCCCGTTCATCTCCTTGTTGACCAACTCGGCAGTGTACTCGCCGACAACTTTGCCCATGTCCTCGTTGCGGAAGGTGATCGTGACACTGCCCCGATCAGAGACGATTTCGGAAAAGCGCACAATCTTGACACCGGCGGCCTGAGCAGCGGCCAGCGCCGGGGCAATGGCTTTGTCATCCAGTTCGCAGACGATGATCACCTTTGCGCCCTGTGCCGTGAAGCTGTTGATAATGGCTGGCTGGCGGAACTGGTCAGCCTGCGAATCGGCGACCTGGACGGGCAGGTTGAGGGCCTGCGCCTGCGTTCGCACGGCGCGGGCCAGGCTGGCGTGGTAGTCCGTTGATAGCGTACAGGCCATCATCCCGATGAATGATCCGTTCAGGCTGGCCCGGGCTGCGTTCAGTTCTGCGCTCGTGAAGTTGAGATCGGCAGGCACACCCTGCTTGGGCCTGGTCTGTTCGTCCAGCGTAGCCGGTTGAGCCGTCGGAACGGGCGTTGGTGTGCTCGTGCCATTCGGGGCGCGAAACGCAAAAAGGCCGAGCGCCGCAATCAGCAGCAGCGTCACCAGCCCGGCCCCAAAAATGCGCGTGGTCTGTGGCTTGAGCGGGAAGCGTGGCAGCGTCACGCTGGCCGGAGCCAGTGGGTTTTCGATGGGCTGTGTCGCCAGTTCTGCGCTGATGGCGCGGCTGAAGGCCTCGACCAACTCCGAAGCCGTCTGGTAACGATCATTGCGGTCTTTTTGCAGCGCCTTGCTCAAAATTGCTTCCAGCGACATCGGCAGTTCGGGTCGGAATTCGCGCACGGACGGCGGAACCTGATCGATCTGCGCGCGCATTATCGTGAAGGCCGACTCGCCCACGAACGGTGGACGCCCGGCCAGCATTTCGTATAGCACAATGCCCAGGCTGTACAGATCAGAGCGGTGGTCAATGGCCGTCTGCTGCACCTGTTCGGGCGAAATGTAGGTCGGCGTGCCCAGAAACGAACCGGTCTCCGTCAATTTCTTGCCCGGTTCAGGCTCCATCAGCCGGGCCAATCCGAAATCGGCCAGGTAGACATTGTCTTGCTCGTCCATCAGCACATTGCTCGGTTTGATGTCGCGGTGAATGATGCCCCGTTTGTGCGCATAGTCGAGCGCTTCCGCCACCTGCCGCAGAATGGCGTTGATCTGGTCCAGCGTGAGCGGCGTTTCTTGCCGGATCCGTTCGGCGAGGTTGCCTCCCTTTAGATAGCGCATGACCAGGTAGGCGATTCCATCCTCGGTAGTGCCATGATCGTACACCGGGACGATGTGAGCGTGTTCCAGGCTGGCAATGAACTCGATTTCGCGGTGGAAACGCGGCAGAAAATGAGACTCGTGTGTCACCAGCGACGCCACTACTTTCAGGGCAACGTCGCGTTTCATGCTTGACTGGTAAGCGCGGTAGACCGCCGCCATCCCGCCCTGCCCGATGAGCGCCTGGATTTCGTACTGCCCGATCTTCTTGCCGATCAGCGGATCAGTCATGCCGCGCTTCCATTGCCCCGACGCCTCACGCTGTCGGTTGCTTAACTGTCAGGGATGTTCATCCAACTTTTTCCCGCACTCGCCACGCCATTGGCCCCCAGGCCAGCGCGCTCACCTCCGTCGCGCCCACTTTGACAGCCTGCCCCGCGCTGTAAATGTAGGCCGCGCCATCTTTGACGTAGGCGAATTGCTGACCGTCCGGGGAAATCGTCAGCACTGATGAGATCGCGTATACATCGTCAATGGTGCCAAGCTGCGCCAGCGGCTTGCCAGGCGCGACGATCTGCCAATCGGGCGCGGTCCCCAGACTTCTGGGGACAAGGCCGAGACTATCCGGAGCCGCAGGGTTGTATAGTTCCGGGATGCCAGGCATCTCGCTGACCCTGCCAGACCGCGGCTCGACCAGCAGCCAGTGCGGATCGGCTGGGGTGTCGGGTGAACCAATGCTCACCACAGCGACATAGTCCTTGCCCTGATATTTGATCCAGGTGAACTCGGTCAGCAAGCCGATCTGCGCAGTCGAGATGAGCGCCCCCTGGGTGTCGTAGATCAGGAGCGAGTCCAGCCCGGTAGCGCTGCCCTTCGCGTCGGTAGCAAACACCGTGCTGCGCACTGCCAGGTAAGCAGCGCTGCCTGCCACCTGCGGCGCAGCGGGAACCCCGTATTGTGGCGGCAACTTCAGATCGATTCGCCGCGCCAAATTGCTCGCCAGATCGTAGATGACCAGCGTGTAGGCTCCCTGGGGTTGGGCGGCGACATCCTGCCCGAGTTCTGTCCAGACGACCAGCGTGCCGTCACCGGCCCAGGTCGGGTCAGAGCGCACAATGTATTTATCGGGCCGGTTGGGGTTCATGAGCGAGGCATCTTTGGGTTGGTCGGCCACGCGCACCGCATTGTTCGTCGCAACGTCCAGCACCCAGATATTGGCGGGCAGGTCACCACCCCCGTAGCCGCCCACGCGCCTGATCGCATCCACCGCAACCTGGGCCGTCGATTTATACGCGATCTGTTTGCCATCGGGCGATACAACCGGCGCTTTGTTGTAGCCCCAGTTCGTGCGCCGCTGTAACTTTGTGCCCGGACCAGCCCAGGCCCACAGGTCGCCCTGAATATTCAGAATGAGCGGCGCTTGCTGGGACGGTTGGGCCTGCGCCGTGCTGGTTCGCGTTGCGCAGGCTAGAAAAAACAGGCTCAGGAGCAGCAAGCCCATCGCCTGGCGCTGGCTGCCTTTCGCTGAAAGAGTCGAGGCCAGATGTTGTGGGCGTAAAATGGTGCTGAATTGCTGGCAGAAACGTGCGCTCCACATCATTAAGCCTCCATGACTTTGTGCCTGTGAATCGCAGGTGGAAGCCAGAAAAAGGGGCCGCTCGACAAACCATCTAGCTGACCGTATTCTAGTGTACCAGATCGGGGCTGTCAACGAAAGTTTTGCGGGGGCCAGGCGTGGCCCTATCGCTGAGGTTGTGGCGGGTCGGACTGCGAGCGGCGTCTGCGTCGGCGCGAAGTAGATGGCCCATCACCTTTTGCGCCGGGCAGTCCGTCCGGGGCCTGGTCCAGCGCCGCGTTGATGATCTGCACCAGCAGCGCCACTTCTTTACGCCGGTAAGCGGTAAGCAGTAACTGCTCCTGGGCAGTCAGCGCTTGTTCGCTTGGCTGATTATTATTTGGCAGATCGCTTAATCCAAGCAGATAATCCGTCGTAACGTCAAGTTCTTTAGCGATCTTCGCCACGATATTGCCGGAAGGATCGCTCAATCCCCTCTCGTAGCGGTGTATTTGCCTGATTCCCAGGCTGAGTTTTTCGGCGAGAGCCTCCTGAGTGAACCCCCGGCTCAGTCGAAGTTGGCGCAAACGATCACCGCGCAAGGGCATACTGCACCTCACTGTGTGCGGCTTGAAGTCTAGATCAGGAACATGGCCTGACACAACGCCAGAACTGATTAAACCGTTGGCAGCACGCTGCCTCTCGCGCCTCCGAGTCACAACCCATTAGGAAACTTACGAGGATTACTGCCTGCCCAATCCAATACGACGGACAAGGAATCTCCAGCATGAGGTTGGTTCAATTCATTCCCAATTGTAAGGTTGTTGCTTGGGTGATGTCAGCAAATCCGCAACCGATATGTGGTAGAGCCATGCTAATGACAGGATAACTGGTATATTGGATGGGGGTTCATTCGTTTTCAGTTATAAGTCGGTGATCGACTCGGTCTGGCATCCGGCCAGTCGGGGTCGCTACCTCGCGCCTGACCGGTCTGGCATCGCAGCTTCCAAATCCACGATTTCTCAAGGAAAGCTGGATGAGACTTTCGCAAAAAACGTAAAAAGTTGTTTTTGTATGTGCAGACCACCTCCATTTGCATTATAATAGGATGAAATTTCACAATATCCGAATTCCGCTGTGCTGATCTGAAGTTTACCCCTGGTGCCCACCAACAGCGGCTAACGACTCGATCAGTTGGTCGGAATATCACGATAAGGAATGTCAAGACCCTATGCAACTTCAAACCCTCACAGCGCTAACCCAGCAGAGTCTTGCCGACCAGATCGAAAACCATCGACTGATCCTCTTTGCGCCCCAAATGCGCAACCGCAACACCCTCATGGCCTGGTTCATCAATACCGGCCTTGAGGCTTATTTCTACAGCCTGACCGAACAGGACTCAACGCTTGGCACGCTGCTGGCGTCCCTGGTTGAGGCGCTGCAGGACATCGACCCGCAGTTTGGCCGCCAGCTTACTCAGGCCCTGGCGCAGCCCAGGGCAAACCCGGCTGACCTGGCAGAGGCCCTGCTGGCCGATCTGGCCAGGGCCAGGCCCAGGCCGCGCTACCTGATCCTGGACAACCTCGATCATCTGGTGCAAAACGCCACCACCGATCTGTTCTTTGAGCAGCTGCTGGCCGGGCTGCCTCGCGGCTTGCAGGTCGTGATCAACAGCCGCCTGTTGCCGTATTCGCCCTGGGCAGCCTTTGTCCGTTCCGGCCAGGCCGTCGTCCTGGGTACGCAGCACGTCATCGATGGTGGCATCTTTGACCCATCCGCGCCCGAAAAACCCCACCTGGAAGTGTACGGCTTCGAGGGTGGGCGCGTGTTTGTCAACGGGATGCCGAGGGATACGTGGGATGGCCCGCTGCCGCGCAACCTGTTCTATTACTTCGTCGATCACCCGATGGTCACGCGCGATGACATCTTTGCCACGTTCTGGCCCGAACTGACGACCAAAGAGGCCACCAACGTCTTCCACGTCACCAAGCGAAAAATCAGCGAGCGGCTCGGCTACGAACTGACCGCCTATTCGGGTGGCTTTTACCGCCCTTCCGGCCAGATGATCGTTCACTACGATGTAGCGAACTTTGAGCGGGCCGTCCAGGAGGGCCGCGAAACGCAGGCGCCTGCCTCTCCCGAAGCGTGGTATCAGGCGATCCGCCTCTACCGTTCTCAGTTTTTGCACGGCATTGACATGCCCTGGATCGCGCAGCGGCGCGAGGAACTGCGGCTGACCTATACCGAGGCCCTGATCGGCGTTGGGCGGCTCCATAAGTCCCTGGGCGATACCGAGCGCGCCCTCAGTTACTACCTGCGTGCGCTGCGCGAAGTGCCGCACCGCGAGGACATCCACCGCGACGTGATGGCGCTCTACGAGGCGCGCGGCGAACGCGGTAAGGCGCTTGCCCAGTACGAACTGCTGGCCGCCATGCTCAAGCGCACGCTGAACATTACGCCCTCCAAAGCCACCCGTACCCTCTACAACATGCTCAGAGGGGAAGGCGAGAGCTAACGGCTGCCTGACTTCGAGAGGGCGATCAACTGCGGGTCGGTTGGCGCTCTCTACCAACTTCTCCCTTACACCCGATTCCTCAACAGGCCACCTCACCCCGTCGGGCGGTGCTCGCCACCCCTGGAGGGGTCGGGGGTGAGGTTCTTGAACGCCCCATCTGCATTATCGTGACATATACCCTCGTGACATGCACCCTTCTCAACGCAGGCATAGCGTTTGAGCGCTATCTTTTGTAGAATTAGCATTTGTGTCAGGTCGGTGTGCCGATCTGGATGGACGATGACGCGGACTGGGCAACCAGTTCCCCGGAGCATGAAGGACGATGGCAAGAGAAAGACGGGCCTCAGAACAAATCCAGCAGCGTGCCCTGGGCGCAATGCTCACCGACGCTTTTTTCACCTGGCCGAGTGCAGTGAATATCGCCTTCTCGTTGGTGATGTTCTTCCTCGTGCCACACCTGTTTATCTGGTGGCAGCCCTGGTTCTGGCTGGTGTTCGGCCTGGTCGCCGAAGCGATCTACCTGGTGGCAACGCTGACCGACCCGGTTGCCAGCCAGCAGGCCGTCAGCCGCATGTTGATGGAACGCTTTGATCCGAGCGACATCAAGAACCCTAGCGCACGACAGCGCCTCCAAAAGGCCCTGGAATACAAGAAGAACATCGACGCTTTTGTCAGCCGGCAGACCGGCGCCATGAAGGTCAGCCTGAGCCAGACCGCCAACGAGATCAACGACTGGATCGAACTCATTTACCGCCTTGCCAAAAGCATCGACACCTTTGAAGCCAATGCCATCATTGATCGGGATCGGCGGGCCGTGCCGACAGAACTTGAAAATTTGAAGCGCCGGCTGGCTGTCGAGACTGACCCCGGCGTCAAAGCCGAATTGGAAGAGGCGGTGGCGATTCGCCAGCAATTGCTCGATAACCTGAAGTCGATTGAGAGCAGCGTCAAGCGCACCGACATCAAACTGGATAATACCCTGGCACAGTTGAGCACGGTCTACGCGCAGATGCAGTTGTTGGACACGAAGGCAATGGATAGCGGGCGCGCCCAACGGTTGCGTTCGCAGATTCAAGACGAAATCGCCTCTCTGTCGGACACGATCAGTTCCATGGACGACGTGTATTCCTACAAAGGCTACCAGTCCGCCCTTCAGGACGCCGATCAGACTGATCTGGCGCAAGGTGCGATCCCGCCCTCCGATGTAGCCGCACAGCGCACAGGCCGCCGGAATGGTTGACGCTCGCCCGGCACAGACGTACCGGGTGCTGCAAGCCTCCGTGCGTGACGTGCACGCCATTCGCCGCCTCGAACAGGTTGTCTTCCCCCTGGACGCTTACACCTACCTGAGTCTGACCACCCTGCTCATGTGGCCGGGCGGGGCCAATTTCAAGGCCCTCGACAGGCAGGGCAACCTGGTCGGCTTCGTGGCCGGGTCGCCCAACTGGGGGACGCACGTCGATTGGATCGTGACCCTGGGCGTGCACCCTGATCACCAGCGGCAGGGGCTGGGGCGCCGCCTGCTGGCCGTCTGCGAGGACAACCTGACCCAGCCTACCCTGCGCCTGACCGTCCGCACGGGGAATGAGGCGGCCATCCACCTGTATGAGACGGCGGGCTACTATCGACTTTACGTCGAACCGCGCTACTACAGCGATGGGGAAGATGGGATCGTGATGGAGAAACAGCGCCCCGATGGGCGCTAATCTAAGGGTTGTCTGTCGCTGCTGCTTTGGGGCCGACAGGCCGTTCCGACGAGCGCTTGAGAAAGCGCACTTTGGAAGCGCGCATTCCGTCCATTGCCTCCACCCGCACGTCGTAGTCGCCAAACGGCACAATGTCCCCTACCGCCGGAATCCGATCCAGGCGTTCGGCCACGTAACCGCCCAGCGTCGTCGAGATATATTTGCCTTCCGGCTCACCGAAGCGCTCGATCACGTCCGATAGCGTCACCAGCCCATCAACCACCGTGACGTTACCGCGTGTCTCGATTGGGCTGGCCTCTGTGTCGAACTCGTCCTGCACTTCCCCGACCAGCTCTTCGAGGATGTCTTCCATCGTGGCGACTCCGTCCATGCCACCGTACTCGTCGATCACGATGGCGAACTGCATCTTCGTCCGCTTCATCTCCTCCAGCACGGCATTCACGCTGCTGGTCTGCGGCACGAACAGGGGGGTCCGCAAAATCGAACTTAGCTTGAACTCGGCGCTGTTGGTCAGCAGGTCAGGCTGTCTGGCAATCGCATCCAGCAGGTCTTTGGCGTGCAGCACCCCGATCACCGTGTCCAGCGTGCCCTGGTAGACCGGGTAGCGAGAATGGTGCAGCGTGGCAATCAGCTTGAGCAACTCGGGCAGCGGCATATCGACGGCTACAGCGTCCACTTCCGTTCGTGGGCGCATCACCTCCCGGATTTGCAGGTCGCCAAAGTCGAAGGCCCGGCGCAGCAGTTGTTCTTCGCTTTCCTCGATCAGCCCGGCCTCGCGGGTCGTATGCACCAGCATTTCCAGTTCTTCCGGTGAGTGCACCTGCGCATGGCCGCTGGCCGGTTCAAAGCCCAGCAGCCGCACGAACCAGTTGCCCACCCCGTTCATCAGGTTGATGACTGGCCGGAACAGCCCCAAGAAGAGCGTGATCGGGCGGGCCACGAACAGCGCCACCCCTTCCGGGCGTTGCAGGGCAATCGACTTCGGCGTCAGTTCGCCCAGCACAATATGCAGCAGCGTGACCAGCGCGAAGGCGATGGCGGCAGCCAGGCTGCGCCCAACCGTATCGGCCCACTCGGCGGGTAGCAGGTGCAGCAGTGGGTCAAACAGGTGTCCGATGGCCGGTTCCCCGATCCAGCCAAGCCCCAGGCTCGCCAGCGTGATCCCCAACTGCGTGGCTGCGATGTAGCTGTCCAGGTGTTCAATCGCCTTTTGGGTGGCTCGCGCGGCGGCGTTGCCCTCCGAGACCAGTTGTTCGATCCGCGTGCGCCGGGCACTGACCAGCGCGAACTCGCCAGCCACGAAGAATCCATTGCACGCGACCAGAAACAAAACGGCCAGTATGCCCAGAATCGATTCCATTCGCTTCCTTTCAGCCTGGGTCACAGTATACCCGTTGCGGCTTAATGATACATTACTGAGACAGGCCATAAGAACTAAAGATGGCAGCCTTGAAGGTGAGAACAACTCATGAGGGCACAGCGCGCCAAGACAGGCAGTGGAAAGGCTTCATCACATTGGATTATGAATTGTGGCAGCACAGATAGACCGCGCTACAATTGGTTTCGTCGTGAGGCCGCTTCCCCACTGTTTTCGTAGAGATATTTGCCTGTTCTCATAAAAGTGGTTCGATGCGCAGCTTAAATCCGTCCCCTCAGGAGTTTAGACATGGCAAAAGGACTTAAGGTAGGTGATGCAGTTACGGTGCGCAAGGACATGCGGCTGCGTCGCAAAGACCCTGCCTATCAACAGGGGTTGAAAAGCATCAAATCCGGCGAGATCGGCCACGTCGTAAGCACCGCCGATGATCGCTCTCGCTCTGTGATCGTAGAATTCAAGGGTGTACCCGTAAAACTGGCGAGCCAGCGTCTTGAGCGGGCTACGCCACCCGTCGTCACCGGAACGAAAGTGCCGGATGCCGGGCAGCCAGCCCAGAGCAGGCGAGGCCGTCGCCGCGCAGCAGCGGAACTCGATCTGCTGAACTATAATAACCCTGATTTCATCGCCGAAGTTGCCAATCGATTGCTCATGGCAGGTGGCGCGGAGCCTAGTCCGGAAACAGTCGTCGTGCAGATCAAGCTCTCCGATTTGCCAGCACAGGTGCAGCAGCAGGTAAAGTCGTTGATGCGCGCCAAGCTCGACCTGGGGCGGCAGCCGCGCCGCGCCGCACCCGCAGCAGCCCAGGCCAGGCCACGCGGACGCAGACCCAAGAACGCGCAAGCCTGAAATCGTTCGGCGGCCAGGTAGGAACGAAGGCGATGTATGAGACAAGGCGCGTCCAGCACCGGATTGTCAGCGGCTTTATCAACATCGTGGCCGATAGCCACTATTTGCCTGCATTCTGGGCGCATCCCGAGCTGGGCGGGCCATTTCCGGGGTTGGTGCTGATCCACGAGTGGTGGGGCCTGACCGCGCACATGCGCACACAGGTGCGGCGCTTCGCGGAGCTGGGCTTCTACGTGGTTGCGCCAGATTTATTCGACGGGCAAACCGCCCAGAATGCCGATCAGGGCCTGGCGCTGCAACGGCAGCTTGGCGAGGCTGGCCCACCCCGCGTCGGTGCGGCGCTGCGTGCGCTCGAAACCCATCACCGCTGTAACGGCAAGATGGCAGTCATTGGCTGGCAGCTTGGCGGCGAACTGGCCTTCCACGCCGCGATGCATCGCACCGACCTGAAGGCCGTCATCGCCTTCTATGCCCGCCCCGACGATTACCTGGTGATGATGCCCGCCGACGAGACACCCATCCTGGCCTTCTACGGCGAGCACGATCCGACGGCTTCCCCGAAGATGATTGAGCGCCTGCGGGCAGCGCTGGCCCAGTCGCCTGGCAAGGGACAGGTCATCGTCTATCCCGGTGCGACGACGGGTTTCTTCAACGACGACCTGCCCACTTACAATGCCCAGGCCGCTGCCGATGCCTGGGCCAAAATGCTGGATTTTCTGCACCAACACCTGGAAGTTGACATCAGTTCAAAGGGTGGTGCATGAAGGCCCATATCCCCTGCCAGGTCATCTCGCCGGGACGAATGGGCTACCAGGAAGCGTGGGCGCTTCAAGAACGGCTGGCAAAGGCACGCGGCGCAGACCAGATACCCGATACGCTGTTGTTGGTCGAACATCCCCACACCTATACGCTCGGCTCGTCAGGACACGCCGAAAATGTCCTGCTGTCGCCGGATGAGTTGCGGGCGCGCGGTATTGAGGTGCACTGGGTCAATCGCGGCGGCGACGTGACGTATCACGGGCCGGGGCAATTGATTGGTTACCCGATCCTCAAACTGCCGAGCGCGGGCGACGGGCTGCACGCCGACGTGATCGCCTACGTCCGCAGCCTGGAGCAAACGCTGATCGACGCGCTGGAGACTTACGGCGTGAGGGCCTGGCCGTATCCTGGCCTGACCGGGGTCTGGATCGGCGAACCAGAAGCGCCCGCCAAGATCGCGGCCATCGGGGTCAGGGTCACGGTGCACCGGGTGACAATGCACGGCTTTGCGCTGAACGTCAACCCCGACCTGGACTATTTCAAGGGCATCATACCCTGCGGCATTGCGGATAAACCTGTCACCAGTTTGCAGGCGGTGCTCGGCCATCCAGTGGATATTCAGGAGGTGGCAGATCGCGTGACAGCCGCTTTCGGCGCGGTCTTCGGGCGCAAACTGTCCTGCCAGGGGCAGTTATCCGATCTGCAACTGCAAACGGAAACGCCGGTTTAGCCTTCTCGGTTGCGAACTTACCGGCTGACCGAGGCGGTTGCTACCTGGTTGTCGATCAGCGCCCGCATCACGACGCCCACCACGTCGCTCTCGATGTCTACAGCATCAAAAGCTGTGAATGCGATGGCGTAGCGCCGTCCGTCGGGGAAGATCAGCAGCCCGGCATCGTTGTTGACATCGTGGCCCAGGCTGTTCTCGCTGGCCGGGTTGAAGTAGCCATCTTTGGTGGCAGTTTGAATCTCCGGATGATCAGCGACCTGCCCTTCGATTTTGCTCACAATGTCGGTGCGGATGGACAGCAATTCGACAGCTTTATCATAGTAGCCGCGCTGGCTGCCCACCGTCGCCAGATGGTAGTAAATCAGTGCAAAATCGTGGGCGGAGAAGGTGGCCGAGTAAAATAACTCGTTGCCGCCCTCGATGATGCGCCGCCCGGCGAAGCGCGTATCGATGATGTTGGACGATGCCAGCCTGCCGTACTGCCAGCTAAACAGGCCAGAGTCTGAACTGATGCCCAGACTCTGGCGTGCCCAATCGTTGAAGACCTGTACCGGGTTCCGGTTCGGCTCGTGCGGCGTGTTGTCGTAAATGTAAGCCAGCACGTTGGCCGCCTCGTGGTTCCCACTGAAAACGGTCATCACGTACACCCAGCGCAAGATTTCGTGGTATTTGAGCCAGGCGTCCTGGTACTCGATGGGCACGCGGCGCACGTTGCGCGTGTTCCAGTAGCGGATCGGCACGCTGCGCCAGATGTCCGGTGAGATTTTTTCAAAGAAATAGACCATCGCGGCCCCCTTCCAGGCGGAGGCGGAGGGAACCTGCGCATTCTCGTTGATGTTGATTTCGGCCTGGGGGTTGTTGATTGGGATGAGCGTGAAGCCGAGCCGACGATCCCCGATCAGGGTGCGCAATGTGGCAAGCAGCGCGGCGTCGTGCGACGAACGTACTGCTTCCGGCGGTTGGGCCTGATCCGAGTAGGTCACGGTCAGGCTGGCCGTGAACGTGGTCTCGTCGAAGCGGGCGACGATGCGCGGCGGCGGGCCGTCGTAGGCCGGGTTCAGCCGCCAGACATAATCGTAAGATCTCACGTTGCCAGGGTCGAGGAAGATCAGGACGGAATAAGCGCCTACAGCACTGTCATTCTTGACCGGTTTGGCGTCCACTTCTTCAAAAACGGTTTGCGATGCCCCATTCTTGTCCCAGAAACGAGCCTGATGGACCAGTGCATTGAGCAGGGATGCCACGCTGCTGACCCCACCCCCAAAGCCGCTGCTGCGCGTCTCCACAAACCCCCGGCTGCGGGACAGCGAATCCTGCAATACGTCGTGAATGAAGGAGTATTCCACACCGGGCTGGAACTGCACATTGTCAAAGAATCGCTGTAACTGCCTGAGGGCAACCTGCGTATTCACCAGTCGCGCCGGGTCATCGCGCTCGCCGTCAAAGGACATGCTTTCGGTATGCGTGCGAGTGAGGTCGTCGGCACGGGCTGGAAGCGCAAACAAGTTGATCGCTAAGGCCGCGATCAACCCGTACAGGCAAAGCGATTTTGCGTGTGGGATCATACCGCCGGTTACTGGCCTGCGGTGGTTTGCTGCACTGTCGTACTGCGGCTGGCCTGCAGCAGCATCTTGATCGTCGTCGTGATCGAGTCAGCCATCAGGTCGCCCGCGTCGAAAGCCATGAACGCGACGGCATACTGCTTGCCATCGGCCAAAGTCAGCAGCCCGGCGTCGGTGCTGATGTAGTAGCCGTCGCTGTATTCGCTGTACGGCCCGACGAAGCCGTCTTTGCTGGCTGCCTCGATGCCCGCCTTGCCGGTGAAGTATTCCAACATACCGGGCTGCTGGCGCGTCGTGGACAGCAGTTCTACCGCTGTCTTGTAGTAGCCAAGATCGCGCCCGGCGGTGGCGAGGTAGACGTAGAATCGCGCCAGATCGCGCGGCGAATAGGTGTTGTTTGGCGTCAGAATTTTGCCGCCGTAGACCAGGAACTTCCGCCCATAGCGCTCATCGACGCAGCCCCGGCAGGCCGTCCGGCCCGCCAACCACAGGTGCAGCCCCGAATCCGGGCCGATACCCACCACGTCCCGGCTCCAGTTGTTGAAGGCGATGAGCGGATTGTCGCCTTTATAGCGCTGCGGCGTGTTTTGCCAGACGTACATTAACACGTCGCCCGTCGCCTCGTTTTCGCTGTAGACGGCCATCCAGTACAGATCGCGCAGGATGTCGTGGTATTGTAACCAGTCGGCGCGATATTCGAGCGGCACTTTGTCCTGGTCTTTGTCTTTGTCCTTCAAGGCCCAGTATTTGACGGGGACACTGCTCCATACTTTCTTGTCCACGTTCTCGAAGAAGTATATCGCCACCGGCCCCTTGAAGGCCGAGGCAACAAAAAGCTGCGTGTCCGGGTTCACGCCCACTGGTTCCAGGCTCTGGGCAGCCTCGCCAATGGGTAGGATCGACACGCCGAATTTGCGCGAACCAATGATCGCCGTCAACTGCTGTGTCAGCAGCGTGGCCCGGCTGGTTTTGTTCAGGTTGTCAGGGGGCGGCTCCGGCAGGCCAGCGGTTTTGGGCGGCACGTCGGACGATGCAGGCGGCGCGGACGCTGCGCCTTCGGGGGCCGGGTCTTCGATGCTGACAGTTGGATTGTCGGCCTTGTCGCCCGGATCGGCGGGCTGCGGTGTGGGCTGGGCCTTGCCGACGGTGCGCAGTGGCTCATCCGCATAAGTCATTGTCAGGTACACCGTCTCGGCGTCCATATCGAACTGTCCAGTGATCTTGGGTGGAGGGCCGTCGTAGGCCGGATTCAGCCGCCAGATGTAATCTTTGTTCTTGACGCCTGTCGGGTCGAGGAAGATCGTGGCGCCATACTTGCCATAGGTCTTATCGCCTTTCCACGTCCAGATCATAATCGTCTGGAAAACCGGCTTTTCTTTACCGTCGCTGTCCCGAAAGGTCGCCGTCTGCACCAACTGGTTCAACACCGAAGTTGCCCCGCACGCACCATAGGCGTAGCCTTTGGGCGTGTTCACGTAGCCCTGCGAAGGCATCATGCTGCCGTGCAACACATCCCGCAGAAATGAATAGTTGAAGCCACGCTTGAACTCGACCTTATCGAAAAAGGCTTGCATCTGGTTGAAGGCGGCACGGGCGTTGATCAGACGGTTCTTATAGTTGTCAGCGCGAACGTAGGTCATCTGGACGGCTTGCGTGCGCATGAGGGAAGGGGAATCGGCTCGCGCGGGCCGGGCAGTGTGGAGGGCACAGCCCAATAGAGCGATCAGCGCGAGCGCACCTATCAGGTAGATTCGTTTCCCCATTTTGCTGTCCCTTTCAGACGGTTTGCCCTGGTGTACCTGCGGCCAGCTTACTTTCCATCGCTTTCCAGTCGGCTGCATCGCTCATCCAGCGGTAGACGGGCACACGCTTCCAACGCTCCCCGTCGCGCACAAACAGCCTGCCGCCTTCGACTTTTACGTCCTCCGCAGTCCGAAAGAAAAAGGTGCGCTTCACCGGCCCGACCATCGCGGAAACCACAACCTGATTCTTTTCGATGGTGAAGTAAGGGCGGGTCAGATACAGCGCTGCCAGCAGCAGCAGGACGAACCCGATCACGAGAGAGGTGTTGAAGCTACGAAGCAACAACAGCCAGCCACCCAGCGCCACATTGATCGCGCCCAGCACCATGAAGGCGTAGGCAAGCACTCTGTTATACCTGATCGTCATGGCTCCCCCCATCCAACACGATGATCTGGCTAGGCCACCATTGCTATTCTACAAAGGGCGGCGAGCGAAGTCTACCTAGTCTAACACTATATTCATGGTCTTGTGCGGAAATATACGATTATTTTACAAGGCTTGACAGCCGGCCACCCGGCGACGAATCGTCGATCTGGCTACGCCAACCGTCTGGCCTTCAGTTCCAGGTAGCGATTGACGACGGCCATTGTCAGGTGGCTGGCATCCACGTCCAATGTCAGGACGCCGCGCCGCTGCAAATGATCGAGCAGCAAGCGGCGCTCGTCGATCAACTGTTCAGCGACAGCCCGGCGGTATACGGCATCCGAATTGTCGGGGCGCTGCCCGGCTTCCTGGTCAAGTGCCGGATCGCGGATCGTGACCAGCAGGGGCAGATGGCGTGGGGCCAGGCGGGGCAGGTGAGTCAGCAGCGCTTCGGAGGCGCGTGCCCCGCTCAGGTCCGTGAACAGCACGACCAGGGCCCGCTTCTTGTGATGGACCTGGAGATAGCCCAGTGCTCGCCCATAGTCGGCCTCGACGGGCTGGCTTTGCAGCGCGTACATGGCTTCGCGCAGCTTCTGGAAATGCGCTCGCCCGGCAGCAGGCGGGATGAACTGCTGCACCTGGTCGGCAAAGACCAGCAGCCCGACCTGATCGCCTTTGAGGGTGGCGACATAGCTGAATAGCAGCACACTGTTGATCACAAAATCGACCTTCGCCATGTTCCACGACACGCCATCGGGATCGTCCACACGAATCGGGCTGCGCATCATACGGCCCACATCCAGCACAGCGATCACGCGCTGGCTGCGTTCCGGTTCGTAGTCGGTGCTGATCGGCTTACCGCGCCGGGCCGTCGCCTTCCAGTTGATGCTGCGGTAGGGATCGTCGGGCGTGTACTCGCGCAGGCTCTCGAAGGCGGTTCCCTCGCCACGCATCCGGACGTTGTGCAGGCCCATCTCGGCAAGCTGCTCACGCCGCACCAGCAGATCGTAGGCGCGGATGTCGTGCAGGTTGGGGTAAACCTGGACGCCCTCCCTGGCCGGGATGACCGCCTGCCGGGTGTAAAACTTGAGCGGCCCCTCCCACCGGACGTTCAGGTCGCCAAAGGCAAAATCGCCGCGCTGCAAAGGCCGGACGTAGTAATCCAGCGTGTGCGTTTCGCCCGGTGCAAGGGCCTGTTGCAGCGTGGCCGAGTCGCTGCCGACGAACAGATCGGGCGGCTCGTCGCGTACTGTAAGGATCATGGGTCGCTGCGCCCGCGACGCGACCCGGATGGCAATCCGGTTCGGCACGCCGAGTGACAGCTTTTGGTCGTGGTCGCGCTCGACCCGGAACTGCGCCGACGTCCCCGCCGAACGCCGATCCAGCCAGGCCAGCACGGCCAGCCCCAGGCCGTAGACGAGCGCGATGGGCGTCAGGAAGGGGATCAGCACCGTCAGCAGCAGCAGCGCCGGGCAGACAAGCGCGAGGGCATAGAAGCGGAGGGTTAGCATCAGCGCGAATTCTACTCCTTCAACAGCGTATCTCACACAAGCCTGCATCTAAATGCGCTGAGTTAGGAAGCGAGCTATACGAGACTGCACGTGCAAATCCGTTCCGATTGCAGCGCGGCGGCCAACGCCACATTGACAAGGGCATTGTCATCGGCGATCTGAACTAAAGCGCCTCCTTTGGCGCCCCATGAATTTTCAGAAAACGTGGCCTCGCCTTCAGCTTGTGGATTATAATACGCCACAAGGAGGCCACATGGCTGCTCTAGAGCCTGTCCCGACCCATAAGCTAAACGCGCCCCGGCTGCCCAATGACCGGATTACGATTGCGCCGGGCGTCCTGCTGACGGTGATCCGGCTGGCGGCCCTGCAAGTGCCGGGCGTGGTGCGGATGGGTACTACGCCGGGCGGCGTGAACCGCTGGTGGCGACGCACGCCCACCGAGCGCGGCGTGCAGGCCCTCATTGACGGGCAGACTGTCGTTGTTGACGTGTACATCGTGGCCCAGGCCGACGCCAATCTGCGCCAGGTCAGCTACAACGTGCAGAAGCAAGTGGCCCGCGACATTCAGGAAAATGTCGGGATGACGGTGGGCGCGGTAAACGTGCATATCGAGGACGTGGTGTTTGATAGTGGATAATGGCAGTGTCTGTTAAGAATCGTCGGTTGGCGCGAACCGTCGCGCTGCAAGCCCTTTACGAACTGGATTGTACTCACCATTCGGTGGCGGACGTAATGAGCGCGCGGCTGGAAGAACAGCCGCTGGCGGACGATCTGCGCCAGTTCGCCTACAAGCTGATCAACGGCGTGCTGGCCTACAAGGATCGGCTCGATGCGGTAATCCAGGTTCATGCACCAGAATGGCCCCTAAACCAGATGGCCGTAGTTGATCGTAATGTATTGCGGATAGCGATCTATGAGTTTGCAATTGCGCGGGATACTCCGGTGAAGGTTGCCATTAACGAAGCTATCGAACTGGCAAAAGACTTCGGTTCGGATAGTGCCTCTCGTTTCATCAATGGAGTGCTTGGCACGCTGGCCGCCCACGAGGAGGAACTGCGCGCCGCACTGAAGGAAGACATAAAGCTATGAACATTTTAGGGGTTGGGCCGGCAGAGCTGATCGTCATCCTGATCATCATGCTCGTGGTCGCAGGGCCAAAGCGCATGATCGAGTGGGCGTACCAGGCGGGCAAATACGCTGCGCAGCTACGGGCCATGTTCCAGGAAACGATGGACGCCTTCCAGAAAGAACTGGCACAGTCGGGTATTGACATGCCTAAAGACCTGACCAAGCTGCCCACTGGCCGGTTTGACATTGTAAGCGAGGCAGCGAAGGTGATTAACTCCGAATTGGCGGAGACTTCGGCTGCCTTGAATGCGACGCTGACCGCTGCACCCACAACACCGCCTGCTGTGCCGCCGTCCCCCGCGCCAGAGACACCCGCCACGCCGGGCAGCGAAACCCAGACTGCCAAAACCGATGATGAGCAATCCACAAGGTATGACGCATGGACACCAAGCTGATCAAGCCGCCGGAAACCAACGTCGTCCAGGAGGAGGAGGAAGAAGAAGGGGCGGTCATGAGCTTCCTCGACCACCTCGAGGAGCTGCGCACCCGCCTTTTCCGCGCCGTCATTGCCATCGCTATCGGGATGCTGATCTCGACTGTCTTCACCAATCCGGTGCTGAATGCCATCAAAGAAACGTATGGCGATAATCTGCAAATCCTGGAGCCTACCGACTCCATTGTGATTTTCTTCCGCGTCGCGCTGATGCTGGGCGCGATCCTCGCCAGCCCGATCATCACCTACCAGATTTTCATGTTCATCCTACCGGGCCTGACGCGCAAAGAAAAGCGCTGGGTGCTGATGGCGCTGCCGGGCACGACGGCGCTGTTCCTGTTCGGGCTGGTCTTTACCTGGGTGATCCTCGTCCCGGCCTACGTCAACTTCTTAAAGGGCTTCCAGTCAGACGTGTTTCGAATCAACTGGACTGCCGATTCATACGTCGGCTTCCTGACAGCCGTGTTGTTCTGGCACGCCGCCGTGTTCGAGACACCGCTTGTTTTCTTCATTCTGGGGCGGCTGGGGGCCGTGACTGCCGGGTCGATGCTGCGCTACTGGCGTCATGCTGTCGTCGCCGCCACTGCCATCTCGGCGTTCATTACACCTACAACGGATCCCCTGACGATGCTGGTGATCACGATCATCCTGGTCGCGCTGTACGGGGTGAGTGTCCTTCTGGTCGGCATTACGACAGGCTTCAGAAGGCAGACGGCATAAGATTCGCCTCACCCCCAGCCCCTCTCCACCTTGTGGAGAGGGGAGCTACTGTGACTTTATGTGCGGCGTCCGGCCTCTGTTATGAGGCCGGGCATCATCTTTAGAGAAAACTCCCTTATGACCAGGAACCGCGTCATCATTATGGGAGCCGCCGGGCGCGACTTCCACAATTTCAACCTCTATTTCCGCAACAACGACACCTACGAAGTTGTCGCCTTCACCGCCACGCAAATTCCAGACATCGATGGCCGCCTCTACCCGGCTGAACTGGCCGGGCCGCTCTACCCGAACGGCATCCCGATTTACGCCGAAAGCGATCTGGACAAGCTGATAGCACAGTTTCAGGTCGATGAGGTGGTGTTTGCCTATTCGGACGTATCGCACGAGTATGTCATGCATCGCGCCAGCCAGGTGCTGGCGGGTGGGCCGAATTTTGTGCTGCTCGGCCAGAAGCACACCCAACTGACCAGCGCCAAACCCGTTGTGAGCATCTGCGCGGCGCGAACTGGCAGCGGCAAGAGCCAGACCACTCGCCGGGTCAGCACGATCTTACGGCAGATGGGTTACCGCGTGGTCGCCGTCCGCCATCCGATGCCCTACGGCGATCTCGCCAGGCAGGCCGTCCAGCGCTTCGCCGGCTACGACGACCTTGATCGCTACGACGTGACTATCGAAGAACGCGAAGAATATGAACCACATCTGGATCGCGGCGTAGTGGTCTATGCCGGGGTCGATTATGAGCGTATCCTGCGGCAGGCCGAGCAAGAAGCCGACATTGTGCTCTGGGACGGCGGCAACAACGATCTGCCATTCTTCAAGCCGGACTGTCACATAGTCGTGGTCGATCCGCATCGCGCCGGGCACGAAGTCCGCTACCATCCGGGCGAGTCAAACGTGCGCATGGCCGACATTATCGTGATCAACAAGATTGACACGGCTGCACCGGAGGCCGTCGCCGAGGTGCGCGATAACGTGCGCAGGTTGAATCCGGATGCGCAGGTTGTGGAAGCGGCCTCGCCCATCTTCGTCGATCAGCCCGATCAGATACGGGGCAAGCGCGTGCTGGTCATTGAGGACGGCCCGACGCTCACGCACGGCGAAATGAGCTACGGAGCAGGCGTGGTGGCAGCACGGCGTTTTGGCGCAGCGTCGCTGGTCGATCCGCGTGAGGCGGCAGTCGGAAGCATCCGCGACACATTCCTCAGATACCCGAACACCGGGACGCTGCTGCCGGCGATGGGCTATGGGCAGCAGCAGGTGGCGGACCTTCAAGAAACGATCAACCGCACGGAGGCCGACCTGGTGCTGATCGCTACGCCGGTTGACCTGACACGGCTGATCAAGCTGAACAAGCCGAGCCAGCGCGTTCGCTACGAGTTGCAGGAGATCGGGCAGCCGACGCTAATGGAACTGCTACAGGCCAGGTTCGAGAAGAAGTAGCAGCATGGTTGACCTCACCCCCCAGCCCCCTCTCCGCTTCGCAGAGAGGGGGCAAACTGGGCGAAGGAATCAAGACAATTGGCAACTTTGAAGACCGTGCAGCAGACGAACGCACCGCGCCGAGGTCGCCGCTACTGGTTCCGCGTGCTGCGGCTGGCGGCGTTTGCCGTGCTGATGCCGGTGATCGGGCTGCCAATGCTGTTCGGGGCTGTCGGCATGTGGGTGCTCACGCACCCGGCCTGCGGCGGCGATGGCCCATCGCCGGGCGAATACAGGCTGCCTTACCGCGAGATCAGCATTCCGGCCAGTATCGGCGGGACCTATCGCGGCTACTTCATTCGTGGCACCAGAGATGCGACGATCATCGTGCCGCCCGCCTATAGTGGCGGGCGCGGTGGGATGCTCCACGAGGCGGCGCTGCTGGCGCAGGACGGATACAACGTCCTGCTGTTCGAGTCGCGGGTCTGTGCGGGCAAGGGCGCCCTCAGCCTGGGCTACAGCGAGGTGGACGACGTTGGCGACGTGCTGGCCTATCTGAGGCAAAACAGCGACGACATCCACGTTAATATGGCGAAACTGGCGCTGCACGGCTTTTCGTCGGCTGGCGCGACCTCGCTCATGGCAGCGGCCCGTTTCCCGGAGATCGCTGCTGTGCTGGCCGAGGGCGGCTATCACAACGCCGAGGCGCAGATGGGCATCGACAGGCCGAATGGCATCATGATCGGGCTGATTTCGCTCGGCGCGCGGATCGCCTACCGGCTCGGCACGGGCATCGATTCGGCGCTGTTGAGTCCGCTGGACGCGATCCGACACATTCCGCCGCGCGCGGTCTTCCTGGTCTACGGCAGCCGCGAAGTATCGCTGAACGGCGGCGAGCAGGAATTTGCGGCGGCGCAAGCTGGCGCGGTAAACCCGGCCAGGCCACCGCGCTTATGGATTGTTCCCGATGCGACACACGGCAGTTATACTTATACTGTTGGGGTCGAAGAATACAAGCGTTGGGTGCTGCCTTTCTACGCCTGCGCGCTGCTGGATCAGTGCGCGCAGTGGGATGCGCTGTGGACGAAATAGATGATGAATGAGAACCTCACCCCCCAACCCCCTCCCCGCAGGCAGAGAGGGGGAGTCGGACGACTGTGGTTTCTCCACACTAAGCGGGCCAGGCTCATGTGTTTGATTGTGGCAGGGGTGCTGTTCGGCGGGTGTTCGGCGCTTGGGCCGCGCCCGACGCCCGAACCGATCTTCGTCACGGCGACACCTGTGGCTGAACTGCCCTCGCCGACGCCTGGCGACACCGCCGTGATCGGCCCGACGCCGGAGAGCACCGAGAGCGCATTGACGACCTCTGCCGCATTCCCGACGCTGCCGACCTCGACCAACACGCCTGCGCCCACGCAGAAGCCGACGCTAACACCCTCATTTACCCCGACATACACCGATACGCCTGCCCCAACGCAGAAAGCGCCGACTGCACTCAAGTGCACGTCCACGCCGCAGGGCGGTTTCGCCGCCATCTGGGGCAAGGACACGACGCTGCAAAAGGCGCTCGGCTGTGCGCAGGGGCCGGCGGTGGGCATCAACAGCGCGTCGCTGACCTTTGACAACGGCAAGATGCTGTGGGCCTCACAGCTTGGCGACGTGCAAACGCGGGTGATCTATGTCTTATACAACAACGGGACGTACCAGCGTTACAATGATACGTGGGTCGAAGGTGTCGATCCCGAATCGACAGGCGAGATTGCTCCGCCCGGCAAGCTGACGCCCGTGCGTGGCTTCGGCAAAGTGTGGCACAATAACCCGGCGGTGAAGAACGGGCTGGGTTGGGCCACCGGCAACGAAGCCGGTACGCCGGGGCAAATCCAGCGCTTTGAGCGCGGCGAAATGCTGTTTGTAGCAGCGCTCGGCCAGACATTTATCTTTGTCGGCGGGACGAGCAATACCTGGCGCGCGGACGGCACACCGTTTTGAGCGACCTGATCCCCTGATAAACAGGTGCGCGGATCAGGTGTCATACATCTGCAAACAGATCGGTAATTCACTTCCGGGGGTGGCTATCCAGGTTGAGTTTGAAACAGAGTATAGCACGTATGTTCTAATCTGTCAAGGAGATGAGTCATAAGCGATGGCAACCGACGATCCCCAGGTGATGATGAAACTAACCGAGTACGCCGCAAACCTCTCGGCGCATGAAGACGACGTTTTACGCTGGATAGAAGCCGAAACCGAGCGGCATGAGATGCCCACCATCAACGTGCAGCCCTTCGACGGGCGGCTGCTGCAATTCCTGATGCGGGCTGTCGGAGCGCGCAAGGTGGTCGAGATCGGGACGCTGGCAGGGTACAGCGCCGTGTGGCTGGCGAGGGCGCTGCCTGCCGACGGCAAACTGTTTACACTTGAAAAATCGGGCAAGCACGCCCAGGTGGCGCGCGCCAGTTTCGAGCGGGCGGGCCTGGATGGCAAAGTCGAACTGCTGGAAGGGCCAGCACTCGACTCGCTGCGGCGTCTGCAAGGCCAGGCCCCGTTTGATTTCGTGTTCATCGACGCCAATAAGGACGGCTACCCCGCCTACCTGGATTGGGCAGTCGAACACCTGCGGCCCGGCGGCATGGTGGCGGCGCACAATGCTTTCCGCAACGGGCAGGTGCTTGCGCCGGAGAACGACGAGGATCGACTCATAGCGGAATTTAACCAGGCGCTGGTCGCCAATCCCCGCCTGGACAGCCTGATCCTGCCGATTGGTGACGGGATGGCGGTGGGAATCAAGAAGGGTTAGGACTGAGCGATGAGGACTGAGTATATACCTCACCCTTGCTCCCTCTCCGCAAGCAGCGAGCGGGAACCGGCGGATGTAGACTCCCCTCTCCACAGGGTGGAGAGGGGTTGGGGGTGAGGTACGGCGGGCGGAGTGAGGTTTGCGCAAGATGAGCGAATCGGTTGACAGGCATACTCAGGCGAATATCGACGCAGCGCGGGCCTTCCGGGGGCGGCCTGCGACGGAGTATCTCGTCCCGTATCGCAGCGTCGGCCACCTGCTCGACATGCGCGCCCAGGAAAGCCCGGAAAAGGTGTTCCTGATCTATTACGACGCCGACGGCAACCGCAGCGAACTGACCTACGCCGAATTCAATGCGCGGGTCAACCAGACGGCCAACTTGCTGGTCAACGAACTGGGCGTGCAGCGCGGTGACAGGGTAGCGACCATCTCCCACAACCACAGCGATACGGTCATCATCTACTTCGCGTGCTGGAAGATCGGCGCGGCGGTTGCGCCCCAGAACACCACCGAAGACGACACGCGGATCGGCTTTATTTTGCGCAACAGCGAGGCGGTGGTCGTTTTCGTGCGTGAGGAGTACCTCGAACGGGCGGAGCGGATCATACATGGCAGCATGTCGAGCGCGCCGAACATCCGCCAGATCATTCAGATCGACGGCCAGCCACGCCCGGAATATCTGCATTACCCGACGGCTATGCAGTCGCAGCCGACGACGTTCACGCCCCCCGACCCGCCCACGCTGGAATCGGAATGTTTGCTCGTGTACACCAGCGGGACGACGGGCGCGCCCAAAGGCGTGGTGCTGATCCAGTACAACATGCTGGCCGACGCCCGCGCCATTTCCGACTGGCAGGGCATCACCGGCAACCAGCGCATGATGAACGTGCTGCCCATCCATCACGTCAACGGCACGATTGTGACGCTGGTCACGCCGCTGTACGTGGGCGGCAGCGTGGTGGTGAACCGCCAGTACCAATCGTCGGTGTTCTGGAAACGCATCGCCGAGGAGAAAGTGCACATCGTCAGCGTCGTGCCGACTCTGCTGCAATTTAGCTGCGAATTTGCGGATGCGCAAAAGGCCGCCGGGAAAAGCATCTGGGGCGACGGCGTGACGCGCGAACAACTGCGCCATTTCCGCCACCTGATCTGCGGGGCGGGGACGCTGGCGGTGGCGCTGGCGAAGCGCTTCGAGGATCAATTTGGCTTCCCGATCCTGCACGGCTATGGCCTGAGCGAGACGACATGTTATAGCTGCTTCCTGCCGATTGACCTGGATTGGCTGACCCACCAGCACTGGATGCAGGATTTTGGCTATCCGAGCATTGGCTGCCCGATCAACGGTAACGAGATGGCGATCTTCAACGTGACGGGCAATGCCCAGATGCTTGGTCCCGGCGAACGGGGCGAAATCTGCATTCGCGGGCACAACGTCATGAAGTATTACTACCAGCGGCCGGACGCCAACCGCGAGACGTTCAAATTCGGCTGGTTCCGTTCGGGGGACGAGGGCTTTTATCAGGTCGATGAGCGGGGGCGAGAGTTCTTTTTCATCACCGGGCGTATCAAAGAACTGATCAACCGGGGCGGCGTCAAGTTCTCGCCGTTCGACATCGAAGAAGTGCTGCTCGAAGTGCCGGGCGTCAAGGTTGGCCTTGCTGTGGCTTTCGAGAACGATTACTATGGCGAGGAAGTGGGCGCTTACGTCGTCCTGGAAGAGGGAGCGTCCGTGACCGAGGCCGACATCCTGGCCCACTGCCGCCAGCGGATGTCTTTTGAGAAAGCGCCCAAAGTGGTTGTATTCGGGACGGACGTCCCGGTCACGACGACAGGCAAGTACCAGCGGCTCCGGCTGCGAGATCGCTTTACCGAGTGGCGGGGGGTACAGTTCCGCAAGCCATGACTCAAAATCACGAAGCGCCCACTCTGACCCACACATGGGTGATGCGCGTACCGCTGTTCATCCCGCTCTGCCCGGAGACACAGGCCGCACTGGATCGAGCGATCCACGTCCGGCCCTACGGCAAAGGGCAATCGATCATCCTGGAAGGGCATCGCCCCAGCGGGCTGTGCATGGTCGTTTCGGGACTGGTGCGCATCTACCGGATGACGGAAGGCGGGCGGGTACACGTCCACCATTATGTGCGTCCCTACGCGCCCTTCAACATGATTGCGGCGCTGGATGGCCGACCCAACCCAACCAGCGCTGAAGCCGTCATCGATTCTCAGATCGGGTGGCTGCCACGCAGTGCCCTGATCGAACTGATGGGGCGCGACGCCGACCTGATGCTGGCCTGCCTGCGTTTGCTGGCGCTGCAAAACCGCGAACTGATGGCCCGCCTGGACGACATTGGTTTCCGCACTGTGCCAAGCCGCCTGGCGCGGCTGCTGCTGCACCGGGGCGGGTTCGAGACGGAAGTCAATATCCCGCTGGACACACTTTCTCAGGACGAGATCGCGGCGGTGCTGGGTACATCGCGGGAGGTCTTGGGGCGGGCGCTGCGGCAGCTTTATGACATGGGGCTGGTGCGACGTGAGGGCCGGCGCTATGTGATCATTGACCGGGCCGGGCTGGAAAAGCTGGCGGATCAGTAATCTTACCAATTCTGCCTCACCCCGGCCCCTCTCCACGCTGGTGGAGAGGGGAGTCCTGGCCTGCCGGTTCCCCCTCGCCAGTTGGAGAGGAGGCAGGGGGCGAGGTCCATATAATAAGGAAGGGGGGGCAGTGTGGATCAGCAGATAGCGGTGGATCGCATTCTCGAGACGGAAAACCTGACGGCCAACCTGGAAGACCCGGATGCCAACTGGCTGCTCAATTGGGGGATCAGCCATGTGCCGAGACTGATCAGCCACATCGAGGATGACGAGGCGGCGGGCGCGAAGGTCAACGAATTGATGGCCGTGATGCGCAAGCTCAACCAGATCGCGGGTGAAAGTGCCGAGAAACCCACCGAGGAACTGGACAAGGACATCAAGGAGTTGGCTGCGCTGTATCGCAAGGCTTTTGGGGAGATCCGCATGTTGGGCGCAGACGATTTCAAACGTGCAGCGGGTGAGCTTCGCAAGAAGTCGCCGCTGGAAACCATGCAGTTCCTGATCGAGTTCGTGGCGAAGGGCAGCCCAGCGGCATGGTCTGTACCGGGCGATCCGGGCCGCGAGGATTCGTCAATACACATTTAGGCTTTGGAGCAACCCATGATCAAACGTTCGCGGTTGGCGTTACCTGGGATTCTGCTAGTCAGCGCCATCATCCTGGCTGGGTGCGGAAACCCGACACTGCCCGCCACAACGCCGGCTTCCGCAACCAGTGCCCCGGCCACAGCGGCCCCCGGCACAGAAAATCTCTCATGGCTGAAAGTCTATTTCACCGATCCGAACCCGCCAGACAACCAAGCCAATGGTATTGATCGATTTGTCGTGCCGGTGCTGGATGCGGCCACTAAATCGATTGACGTGGCCTCATTCGACTTCACGCTGCCGAGCGTGACGCGCGCGCTGGTCAACGCCAGGAAGCGCGGCGTCAGCGTGCGCATGGTGCTGGATGAGGTCAACGGCGACCATCAGTTGGAGGCTATCCCATCGGCCAACATTGAGGCGTTTGATGCACTCAAAGCGCTGCAAGACGCAGGAATCCCGGTAGTCAATGGCGGGCGTTCGAGCGGCCTGATGCACGACAAGATCATCATCGTGGACGGCATGACGCTGTTTATGGGTTCGTGGAACATGTCGTACAACGACACGTTTCGCAACAACAACAATCTGTTGCAGATTACCGCGCAAAAGCTGGTCGCCAACTACCAGGCCAAGTTCAATGAACTGTATGTTGATAAGCGCTTCGGCACGAAGGCAAGGGTGGGGGCGCTGACGCCCAGCATGACGGTCAACGGCGTGCAGGTCGAGAACTACTTTTCGCCGCCGGATGAGGTCATGCAAAAGCTGGTAGCGCAGGTCAAGGCTGCTCAAAAGTCGATCAAGTTCATGGCGTTTACGTATACGCACGCCGATCTGTCGAACGCCATGATCGAGCGGGCAAAGGCGGGCGTCAAAGTTGAAGGGGTGATCGAAAACCGGGGCGCGTCGCAGGGGGCGCTGGTTCCGCTGTTCTGCGCCAAACTGCCCGTCAAGACCGACGGCAACAAATACACCATGCACCACAAGGTGATCATCATCGACGACGAGACGGTGATCACCGGATCATTCAATTTTACGAAGGCAGCGGACACTGAGAACGACGACAACGTGCTGATCATTCACAGTAAGACGGTTGCCGCCGCATATAATCTGGAATTCGGGAAGGTCTACGGGATGGGGCAGACGCCGAGCAACGTGACGTGTTGACGTCACCAGCCACAGGTTAACCTCACCCCCCGACCCGCTCTCCGCAAGCAGTGAGGGGAAGCTGGATGCAGTGTTGGCTCAGTGGCGGATGTACTTCATCAGGCAGATGCGGGTGGGGATTTGCACGCCTGTCAGATCGAGTTCCTCAAAGGCAGCGCTTTTGAGCAGTGCCAGCCCGGCGTGGGCAAAGCGATGTGTGTTGAGCGCGATCCAGTCGTGCTGGGGTTCGATGTCGGCCAGCGTCGCCCTGAGCAAGCGCTGGCCCAGGCCATGATGCTGCATGGTCGGCACGACGCCAAATTCCATCAGGTAGACGCCCCGTCCTTCTGGCTGCGGGACGTTCTCTTTGGGCGTAAAGCGGGGCCGCCAGCGCTCGTAGAGTTCCTGACCTGTAATATCGAACCACCACGCGAAGGCGACGATGTTGTCGGCAAAGGTGGAACGCATGAGCACGCCGCAGGCGCCCTGGCGGGCCATGTCGCTTTCAAGCTGCGAGAGTGCGTCGTTGAGCGAGAGTGCCTCATTCCAGGGCGGTGTGCTGAAGACTTCAAGATATGCCTGTGCAGTGCGCAGCGCATAGGCAGAATCGTAGGGGATAAGTTCGATCCGGTTGCGCATGTTGACGCTCCGTCACAGTCGTGACATGGCAGTGATTATAGATGCGATGGGGCGACTTGCCCAACTCGCTTTACGGGCGATGCCGACGGCGGATGACGGAACCGAGGACCAGCCCACCCACAATGATTCCTTGCAACGCCAGCAGCCAGGGGATCAGCCCTCGAACCGGCTCGCCTGGCGCAGCAGGTTCAACAGGCGGTGAATTGGCCCCAACTGCGCCCGCCATTGCCACTGCCACCGGCGAGGGCGACGGCGCTCCGGGCATTGCGGTTGGCGCGGATGATTGCGCGGAAGTCGGCGGCGGCGAGACTTCCAGGACAATCGGTGTGAAGGTCGGCGGCAGACCCGTCGGCGTGAAGGTCGGCGTGAAGGTGGGGCGAGGCGTGAAGGTGATGGAGGGTGTGAACGTAATGGTCGGCGTCAGGGTTGGCGCTCTGGTGGGGCGGCGCGTCGGGCGCGGCAGATCGGCTTTGGGAGCCGGATTCGCGTTGTTCGTGCCATTCGGCGCAGCACTGGAGTCCGGCATGCTGGTTCCGGGCGTGGGCGGCGGGTCGGTGGGCGCGACCAGGCCCGCACCCTGGTCGCCAAAGTCCGTCGTGTACCAGCGCCCGTAAGGGCCGTTGACGATCCCGATCCCGATCTCCGTCCAGCCCGCCAGCATGTTTTGGAGGTGGATCGGAGACTTGACCCACCAGGTAAAGGCCCACTGGACATTGGCCCCCGTGCCGCCGACGACATTCTCCCCGACCAGCCTGCCGGGATAGCCTGCGGCCAGCGCGCGCGTTTCGGGCGTGGAACCGTTGGCCTCACGGTGCGGATCGTCGTAGGGATGGGTCGCCAGGTAGGTGCTGTGCGCGACTGCGGAGGCGATCAGGTGGGGGTTGAGGGAGAGCGGGACTTGCCCATTGCGCTGCCGCAAAGCATTGATTTGAGCCAGCAGCCATGCCGCTTCGTCGTCCTGAGCGTGTGTGCGGTGGCCTGGCAGCGGCGCAAACAGTAAAGTCAGACTCAACAAAAATGCCAGCGTGCGCATGGCGGACGAGTTTAGCCGTAGATCGGTATGGCGCAAGTTTTGCCAGGCAATTGTGAGGCCAGCGTGCCGGAAACAAGCCACAAAACCCGCCACAAAGCAGATGATGGGTCAGAGAACGTAGGAGAAACGTAGGGGAAACGACAGGAAAGTGAATGGTGAAGGCTTTACGATGAGCTTGGAGGGCGAATAACCTCTTCTCCTCCTCTGGTAGAGCCGGGGACACGGCCCCGGCTCTTGTTAACTTGTGGCATCAGTAAGACGGCGTCACAGCCGCACTAATCCATTCAAGATGGCCTGCCAGACGCGCATAGTACAGCTCGACTTCGAGCTGTGGATACTTTTCCAGGATGCGCGCCCTGGCCTGGCGCAGATCGCGCACGTGGCGATCATAAGTGCCTGCCTCGCCGTAGGCACGGCAATCCTCATGGTTGATCAGAATGACGCGCCTGACGTTGTGGACCTGTGCCGCAAATTCGATCTGCGGGAAGATCACGTCCCATTGCTTGACGCCACCCGCGTAAGCAACCCTATCGTAGTAACGATGATCCAGGTTTTCTGTGAGCCAGCGCTCAAAGAGCCGCTGAAAGCGGAAGTCAAGGCAGGTGACGACAATGGCGTCGCATTCAAGCGGCCTGTCGAGATTATGAGGGAAGTAGGTCATGTGGTCTCCTCGGTTACAGCCTAAAAAGGCAATGGCTAACGCCTATCCAAACAGGCAGTGCAAGATCGGGTGCAGCTTGGCAAGGGCACGCCCGCGATGACTGATCTGGTTTTTCTCCGCGCTGGACAGTTCCGCCATCGTGCGGCCATCGTCCAGGACCAGCACCGGGTCGTAGCCGAAGCCATTCGTGCCGCGCGGTTCCAGGCCAACATGCCCCTCCACGCGGCCCTCGGCGATGATTGTCACCTGATCGGGCAAGACCAGCGCAATCACGGCCACAAAGCGAGCCGTCCGCCGCTCGAAGGGCACACCTTCCAGCGCATGGATGAGTTTGGCATTGCGTTCCTCCGCCGTCGGCGCGTAGCGGGCTGAATACACGCCAGGCGCGCCGCCGAGCGCATCGACCACGATTCCGGAGTCGTCGGCCAGGGTGGGCAGTTTTGACGCCGCACAGTAGGCTTCGGCTTTGAGCAATGCGTTGGCGCGGAAGGTGTCGCCTGTCTCCTCAACCTCCATGTGAGCCAGGCCCACGTCCTGAAGCGAGAGCCAGTTCACAGGCAGATCGGCCATCAATTCACGGTACTCTTTCAACTTGCCAACGTTGGTGGAAGCCACCAGTAAGTTTTGCACGTTCGTGCCTCGTCTATTGGATGAACATCTTGCAAGAGGATGGATAGATAGATCATGCCTCAGTTTAACACACCCATCAATACAAACGATCAGAGCCTGGAACGGGTCTTAGCCAATCCGCTGCCCGTGCTGCTAGTTCTGTCTGACAACGGTCTGAGCGCACCGGTGCAAACCTCGCTGGAACAGATCGCACGCGAAGAAGCCGGCAAGCTGCTGGTCGCCAAACTGAACACGAGGGAGAATCCAGCGGCAGCCAGACGTTTTGGCGCGGCTGGCGGTACGCTGATCGTCACCTGGAAAGGCGGCGCGGAGCAGGCACGCCTTGTCAACCCTGAGCCAGAACAGGTGCGCGCCGCTGCTGCCCACGTGTTGGGGCACGGCCCGGCTCCCCGTGTTACGCAGGCTGCGCAGCGCCCGGCGAGCAAAGCCAGCAGTGCCGTCACACACCCGATTAGGGTTGACGAGGCCAACTTCGGTGACGAAGTGCTGTCCAGCCCGCTACCGGTGCTGGTCGATTTTTGGGCGGCGTGGTGCGGCCCTTGCCGGATGATCGCGCCGACGCTGGACAAGTTCGCCCAGGAGTATGCAGGCAAGCTGCGCATCGCCAAGCTAAATGTCGATCAGAACCCGCGCCTGGCCCAGATGTACGGCGCGCACAGCATTCCGCTGCTGGTGTTGTTCAAAGGCGGCAAGCCCGTGCAGCAAATCCTGGGCGCGCACCCGGAACCGAGCCTGCGGAAGTTCGTCGAGCAGGCGCTCCGGTAAGGGAAGGGTTAACCTCACCCTCTGGCCCCCTCTCCACAGGGTGGCTGAGGGGGAAATAGTGCGGAGACTTCTTACCCGGCCTGGCCGTAGTGAGTGCGCACCACGAATAGCTTGTCCGCGCCGGATTCGGCTCCCCACACTTCGCCGGGACGACCTAAAAGCTGGCGCACAGCGGCCCCCGGGCTGGGCATCGGGATCACATCAAAGGCGGCGCTGACCGGATCAAAGCGCACCAGGGTATTGTTGGCGAAGTTGGTCAGCCACACCAGGTCCTGATCATCCACGTACACGGCATAGGCAGCGGCACGCTCGCCGGGCAGTTTCCACTCCTGCCACTGGTTGGTTTTGGGATCGTAGGCGCCCACCTGCCCGGCGTTCCACTCGCTAACCCAGACGCGGCCTTTCGAGTCCGACCAGACGCGCCGCGCACCCTGGTTTTGGGTGAGCGGTTCGATAACGGTGGCTTCGCCCGTTTCGATGTCGATGCGGCCTATGTAGCTCCCGGCCAGTGAAGCATAGTAGACCGCACCGTCGGGCGTGACCGTGATTCCATAGGGGCCGCGCCCACGCGGTGCGTCGAAGACCTTTATCTCGCCGGTTTTGGGATTCAGGCGTCCATAGATGCCATTCTGCCCGGTGAACCACAGGTTGCCCTGCTTGTCAAAGACCGCTGTGTTGAGGTTGGCGTTGGCGCTCCCCGAAGGCAGCGAAAAAACCAGTACCTTCTCTGTCGCAGGATCAACGCGCACAATCGCATTCTGCCCGCCATCGGTGACCCAGGCCGCACCATCCGGGCCAATAATGACGCCGTGCGGGCGCGATCCCTGACCGAGCGGGATGTGGTGGGTATCGCCCGTTGAGGGGTCAAGGCGGCCCAGTTCGCCTTTGGGCTGCGCCGTATACCAGACCGTGCCATCGGGCGCGGGCGCAACGTCGTGTGGCCCGGACCCCGGCGGAACTGGATATTCCTGAATAGTTGGAACGGTGGGTTCCGCAGTTTGCGATAAGGCGGGCGCAGCGAACGCCAGATTTGTGGCTGAAACAAACAATAAGCCGAGGGCCGTCGCGCCCAACTTGAGCAGTCGGTTCATGGGTTGACTCCATACCAGTCGTGCGGATGGGCGCAAGTTTACCTCAGCGCCTTTTGCGCTTCACGGCTTTTGCCCGCCGCTTGCGATGGACGAGACCTGGTCGGCCATGCGCTTGCGGCGGGCGCGCTCCTATCCGGCGGTTGAGAGCTGTTGATAGGCATCGATGGGCTGGTTACAATTCGCCGCCACAGGTGGAGTTGAACCCTCAATGAATATCGTGAGTGATGCAAACTTCGACGACGAAGCCCCGCGCCGCCCGCCACGCTGGCTGCTGGCGCTGATCGGGATCGCGGCAGTGACTGTGCTGTCTATCTGGGCAATCGGGACGCCGCCCGGCATCCTGGGCAAGGCGGATGCCGTCGCTTACGCCATCTGCCACCGCATCGAGTCACACTCGTTCCTGATGAACGGCGTGGCAATGCCGCTGTGCGCGCGCTGCACCGGAATCTACCTGGGAGTGATGACGAGCTTCCTGATCACGGTAGCCGCCGGGCGGACACGGGTCAGCCGTCTGCCGCCCCTACGAGTTGGCGTCTTCCTCGGCGTTTTTGTAGCGGCGATGGGCATCGACGGTGTGAACAGCTACATTCACCTGTTTCCGGCTGGCACGGGCCTGTACGAGCCGCAAAACTGGCTGCGGCTGGTGACCGGCATGTACTGCGGGATCGCCATGTTCCACATCATCTTTCCCATATTCAACGGCGCGGTATGGCAGAATCCGGACAATGCGCACGGCCTGAACAACCTGCGCGAACTGCTGGGTGTCTGTGCGGTGGCTGCCTGCGTGATCTTGCTGGTGCTCAGTGAACGCCCGGTTTTCCTGTGGGTCTTTGGCGTGGTGAGTGCGTTCGGCGTAGTGATGATGCTGACCATGATCGGCGCGGTGTTCTTCCTGAGCGTGACGCGCTATGACCGGATGGCGACGCGCTGGCGCGACCTGGCCCTGCCGCTGCTGGCCGGGATCACGATTGCATTTATCCTGATCGGTGGAGTAGACATCGTGCGCTTTGCGCTGACCCATACCTGGGACGGCTTTGCGCTGACCGGGTAGCACAGGAAGCTCCCGGCCTCTGCGGCTGATCAGGCCGCCGCACGATCTTCTTCAGCGGCCATATGGCGAAATTCAAGCGCCTGGGCCGCAATTCGTTCCCTGGATTCGCGGCTGTTCGCAGCCAGTTCACGGCGATATTGATCCCATAACACGGCCAGACGTGCGGTGATCTGTTCGATGCGCGCCACCTGATCCGGCATCAGGGGTTGATGGCCGGCCAGAAGATAAAGCTGCAACCGCTCGGCAGACAATTGAAGAATCGTTTGGAAGGTATCGTTTGGCATAGGCTCCTCCTTCTCCGCAGGGTCACTCAGCGATTCGGACGCATCCACGCACAGGTTTGTTACGCAAGAAAAGCGTAAGAAATCTTGGAAGTGCGACAGCGTTCATGGGGCGTCTTTCGTGATAGACTTGGACAAATCCTGTCTGAAAGGACGCCGAGCCGATGAACCCTGAAATCCGCGTTGGGGCCAGGTTCCCCGATTTTGAGCTGCCCGACTTCCGCAAACGCACCGCACGCCTTTCCAGTTTCACCAAACCAAGCCCGATGGATGAGCGGCTGGGCTTCACTGACGGCTACCCGCTGATTGTGGTCTTCTACCGGGGTTTTTACTGCCCACGTGACGGCCAGCAGATGCGGATGCTCGTCCAGTTTCAGGACGAACTGGCGGTGAACTACTGCAAGCTGGTAGCGATCAGCGTCGATCCACCGCTGGTCTGCGCGGCATACCGCTACGGCCTGGGCGCAGCATGGCCCTTCCTGAGCGACGAAAAGCGGGAAGTGGTCAAGATGCTCGGCATCCTGGACGAAACCGAGGGCGAGTATGCCTACTGCTCACAGCCATTCACCTTTGTCCTGGCGCCCGACCTGACCATTCACAAGATTTACAACGGCTGGTATTTCGTGGGCCGCCCAACCCTGGAAGAACTGCGCCAGGATTTGCGGGCGTTGATGGAGCGCCGCTCGAATTACAGTTACGAGGCGTACAATGCGCCTGCCATCCGCGCCGTGCGCATCCCGGCGCAGGAGTGGGCCAACGGCGCGCCACCGCTTGGCGCCAACGGCCTGCCCGTTGCGCACGGCGTCGTCAAGTGGTTCCGCTACGACGACGGCTACGGCATGATCGCCAGCGATGACGGCCAGGCCATCTTTTTCCACTTCACGGCCATTCCGGGGGAAGGCTACCGCACCGTGGCGCCGGGCGCAGAGGTTGACTTCGAGGTAGTCAACGCGCCAAGCGGTCTGAGCGCGCGCAACGTGCAGATCGCACGGCAGCCGACGCTTGGCCCTGCGCCTATCGAGTCGAAGACGTATTCGGGAACGAACCGGGGGTAGGGACAGACGCCCCTCTCCACAGGATGGAGAGGGGTTGGGGGTGAGGCCCAACCGGCTATTTCTGGCTGTCCTTCTTCTTGTCCTTACGCTGACTCTTCTGCTTGTTCACCGTCGCGTAGCCGATCCGCTCGGCTTCCTTCTCGGAATAGCCTTCCTTCTTCTCGCTCTCCTTGATGTGTTCGGCCTGGCGTTCTTCCTTCTCGGTAAAACGATGCCCTTTGCCTGGCATGATCTGATCCTCCTCAACTAGTCTGGTTATCGATAATGTACACCTGACGTGGCAGAGCTGGAGCGATTTATAAGCGTCCTTTAAGCTGTTACTTCGTAGAGACCAATTAAGCCCTGGGCTGAAGCCGCAGGGCTGAGATTACAAAGCCCCTATGGGGCTGAAGAAGCAGACAACACAATTACTCGCGCCTGGTGGCCGCTTCCATCAACGCCTGGATGCGCGGAACCATGTCCGCCGGGTTGGGATGGATGCCTTCGAGCAGCAAGGCGCTCTCAAAAAGCTGTTCGGCCACCTGATCGACCAGCGCATCGTCGCCCATCGCGGACAGGTTGCGGATGAGCGGGTGGCGCGGGTTCAGTTCCAGGATGCGGCTGGGCGGGGCCGGGAATTCCTTATCGAGCAGGCGGTAGACACGCTCCATGTCGGCGCCGAAGCCCTTGTCCGGCGAGACAAGGCGGGCCGGGCTTTCGGTGAGCACCTTCGATTCGCGCACGTCACTGACCCGCTCGCCAAGCACCTTTTTGAAACGCTCAACCAGCGCGTTAAAGTCCTCAGCGGGCAGCGCTTCGCCCTGTGGTTCCGGCTCTTTTCCGGCAGGCAGTTCAAGCTCGGCATCCGCGCCGTTATGCAGCTTTTTGCCCTGGAACTCCGGCACGGCGTTGATCATGAAGCTGTCGATGGTATCGGTCAGGAACAGCACCTCGATGCCGCGCGACTTGAACACGTCCAGGTGCGGGCTGCGCGCGATGGATTTGAGGTCTTCACCAAACAGGTAGTAAATCTCATCCTGACCCTCGGCCATGCGCTCGACGTATTGCTTGAGCGACACCCAACCCTCGCTATCCCGCGAGGTGTGGAAGCGCAGCAGCCCGATCAGGCGTTCCCGGTTGAGGGCGTCGGTGGTCGCGCCCTCCTTCAGAACACGCCCGAACTCCTTCCAGAACCGCCCATACTTATCCGGGTCTTTTTCCGCCAGCGCTTCCATCTCGCCAATCAATTTACTGCTCAGGGCACTCTTCAGTTTCGCCATGACGCGGTTGGCCTGCACGGTCTCGCGCGAGATGTTGAGGGGCAAATCCTCCGAATCGACCACGCCCTCGACAAAGCGCATCCACTGCGGCAGCAGGTCTTTGGCATGTTCCTGGATCAAGACCTTGCGCGCGTACAGGCGTGGGCCGCCCTCGTAATCCGGCTGGAACAGACCGCGATCCATCGTCGAGGGCACATAGAGCAGGCTATAGAACTGCACCGGCGCGTCACTGACCTGATGGACACGCAGGAAGGGCTCGCCGGGGTCGTAAGTCAACTGCTTGTAGAAGTCCAGATATTCCTGGTCACTCACCTCACGCGGGCTACGCCGCCAGAGCGCCGTCTGCGCATTGGCTACCTTGTCGCCAACGTAGATCGGGAAGGCAATGTAGTTCGAGTGCTTCTTGACGATCCGTTCCAGCCGGAATTCGCTCAGGAATTCATCGGCCTCCTCCTTGACGTGGATCACGATGTCCGTGCCCCGGCTGGTCTTTTCGGCAGGTTCGATGGTGTACGAATTGCTGCCCGTACTCGTCCAGGTATAAGCCTGATCGCCCGGGCGGAACGAGCGCGAGGTGACACTGACTTTATCGGCCACCATAAAGACCGAATAAAAGCCGACGCCGAACTGGCCGATGATGTCTGTGGAGATGCTGCCCTTTTCCTTGAGCGCATTCAGGAAGGCCGTTGCGCCGGAATGGGCAATCGTCCCCAGGTTCTCGATCATCTCGTCGTGGTTCATACCAATGCCAGTGTCGCTGACGGTGATCGTTCTGGCGTCCTTGTCCACCTTGATGCGGATCGCCAGTTCGGCATCCGGATCGACCACGTCTTTGGTGGTCAGCATCTCGAATTGGAGGCGGTGCAGCGCATCGGAGGCGTTTGACACCAGTTCCCGCAAGAAGATTTCCCGATCCGTATACAGCGAATGGACCAGAATATTTAGGAGTTGCTGGATCTCCGCTCGAAATTCAAAGGATTGAGTCGCAACGCTCATAGCGCGATTCTCCTGTTTTATGGTTGACCTCACCCCCGGCCTCTCCCCAACTGGCGAGGGGGAACCGATGGGCGTTGCGGCTCGATCTGGCTCTCCTCGCTGCGAAGCGGAGAGGGGCCGGGGGTGAGGTTCTGACGAACTTTCTGGGGCAGATCGTAGCGCGCTTTTGCAAGAAAATCGCAAGAATCGAATCAGAGTTGTATGGCTGTGACATGGGCCGGAGAACCGTTACACAACTGCAACGGATCGACCTATTGACATTTCGGCGCATAGCTATAGTATAGGCGCGCATTGCCCCTATTCGCATGAGCCGGAGTGGAGAAATGCCGCCTGGACGTAAGCTCACGCCGATACCCATTACGCCGGGGTTGACCGTTCAACAGCTTGTCGATCATCACCTGATGGCCTACAACGCCGGACGGCTGCGCGAAGCCTGCCTGATTTTCGCCAACAAGGTGCTGCGGGAAAACGTCACAGTGGGCCTGACGATCTCCGGCGCGATGACCCCGGCGGGCCTGGGCTACGCTACCGTCGTGCCGCTCATCGAAGCCGGGCTGGTGGACTGGATCGTGTCCACCGGGGCCAATCTGTACCACGACATCCACTATTCGCTCGGCTACGAGCTGTTCCACATCTCGCCACAGGTGGACGACGTGGTGCTGCGCGACGAAAAGATCATTCGCATCTACGACATCGTGTTCGATCAGAGCGTGCTGCTGGAGTCGGACGCTTTCCTGCGCAAGGTGATGGTTGCCCCGGAATTCCAGCGCAAGATGGGCACGTCGGAACTGCATTACTTGCTCGGCAAATACGTGCGCGCCGCCGAGGACGAGATCGGCGCGCCACATCGCTCGATCCTGAGCACGGCTTACGCCTACGGCGTGCCAATCTACACGTCCAGCCCCGGCGACTCAACGCTTGGCATGAATGTGGCCGCGCTGCGGCTGGACGGCAATAAGCTGGAACTGGACGTGGAGCACGACGTGAACGAAAGCACGGCCATCGTCCACGAGGCGAAAGCCAGCGGCGGGCAGAGCGCCGTCGTCATCTTCGGCGGCGGCAGCCCCAAGAACTTTGCTTTGCAGACCGAGCCGCAGATGCAGGAAATTCTGGGTATCCCGGAGCGCGGGCACGACTACTTCATCCAGATCACCGATGCACGCCCCGACACGGGCGGGCTATCCGGCGCGACGCCCTCCGAGGCGGTGACGTGGGGTAAAATCGATCCGGAGCAGTTGCCGGATACGGTGGTGTGTTACTGCGACTCGACCATTGCCTGGCCGATCATGACGGCCTACGCCCTGAGCGTTGGACGCAAGCGAGAACACAAGCGCCTGTATGACCGGCGGGAGGAATTGATGGACAAACTGCGGCAGGCGTTCATCGCCAACAAGGTGGTCGAGGAAGCGTAAACAAACACGGCAGCGCCCGACGCTAAAGCACCGGGCTGAATCAGCGAAGCCCGCTTCAGTGGGCTAATTGATCATAGCGCTGCCCATAAGCATGGGTAGCCTTCGATGGGCGCGGGGCCAAACCAGCCTCAGAGAGGCTTTGTAATCTCAGCCCTGTGGCTTCAGCCCAGGGCCACAAGCAGACGGAGGCCGACAAAGGAAATGCAATGGTGACGCTGGAACAATTGAACGCCGTTGGTGTCGGCACGTTGCCAGGCTTGCTGGGCATACAGATTGTGGAGGTTCAAGGCACGCAGGTCGTCGGCCAACTGGCGGTGCGCGCCGAATTAATGGCCCCCAACGGCTACCTGCATGCCGGGTCGGTGATTGCGCTGGCCGATACGACCTGCGGCTACGGCGTTATGCTCAATCTGCCGGAGGGCGCGCAGGGCTTCACGACCATCGAACTCAAGAGCAACTTCGTCGGGACGGTGCGCGATGGCACTATCCAGTCCAGAGCCACGCTGGTACATGGTGGGCGCACGACGCAGGTCTGGGATGCCACCGTCACCGACACTGCCAACCAGCGAGCCATCGCCATGTTCCGCTGCACGCAGTTGATTCTGTACCCGCGTCAGGGCAGTTAGTTGCAGCAGTGCGGAGGGAACCATGCCGAAGGTTTTCATTGTGGAGAACCCTGCCAAAGCCGACTACAAGGTTTACGTCGTGGACTACGCCTCGAAGGCGGACGAGCGGGATTACGTGGTGGACTTTGAGCGCCAGGCCGACAAGAAAGTCTATGTGGTGGATGACCCCAAAAAGGCCGACAAAAAAGTGTTCTTCGTCGAACTGCCTTCACAGGCCGACTGAGCCTTGAGTGAGTATCGCCACCCGGAGCGTTTCCTGGGCCTGGATGACCCGTCCAGCCAGCGCGAGACCAGCGCCGCCTGGATACTGCCCATACCGCTCGACTTGACGACCTCATACCTGGGCGGCACACGGCTCGGCCCGTCCGCGATCATTGAGGCGTCGAATCAGGTCGAGTTGTACGACATCGAGTTCGGGGTTGAGGCCGCGCCCATCTACGGTGTCTCGATGCTGCCCGCGCTGCACCCGACGCTGGCTTCGGCCCGAGAAGCCGTCGAATCGATCACCGAGGCGGTCAACGCACTCGATTTAGGGGATCGGCTGCTGGTGGCGCTGGGCGGCGAGCACACACTTACGGTGGGGCTGGTGGCGGCCTTTGCGCCGCGCTATCCCGATCTGTTGGTGGTGCAGATCGACGCGCACAGCGACCTGCGCGACTCGTTCGACGGCACGCCCTACAGCCACGCCTGCACAGCCCGGCGCTTCATCGAGTACGCGCCCGCGCTGCAACTGGGGATACGCTGCTGGTGTCCGGAAGAAGTCGAATTTTTGCGCCGGACTGACCGGGTGAAAGTGTGGACAGCAGAGGCAATCTACCGGGATCGAGAGCGGCACTACCTGGCTGAACTACGGAGGGCGATAGCGGGTCGCCCGGTTTACCTGACAATTGATCTGGATGGACTCGATCCGTCGATCATGCCCGCCGTCGGCACGCCAGAGCCGGGCGGGATCGGCTGGTACGACTGTCTGGATGTGATTCGCACGGTGGCACAGGCCGGGCAGATTGTGGCCTTCGACTGCGTGGAATTGTGCCCGATTCCCGGTGGGCACGGATCGGCATTCGCAGCGGCGCGACTGGTTTATAAGACGCTCAACTACGTGATGGCTTCACGCGGACAGTTGAAAATGCGCTAGGCCGCTGCCTCGGAGTCGACAGGTTCGGCGCGGTTGGCGAGGAGTGCACGGGCCTGTTCCAGCGTGCTGACGGCCAGCGCCTTCAGAAACGACACGCACAACCCGCAGGCGAAAGTATCATTGCTGACGGCGACAAAAGTACGCACGTTGGCAGGCTTCTGCGAGAGTGTGCGCTGGAACGACTTGAGCGATTTCAGCGGCGGAACAGGATCACTGTAGAGCAGGTTGAGCATGACATCGACAGTGTGTGTGACCTCTTGCACCCGATGATAGGCTTCTTCGATAGCGTGGTCGTAGTCCTTCCAGGCCCACGATCCCTCAAAGTCCAGGCGCAAGATGGTGTGGTGGTCGTTGTCCCAGATTATCTCAATCGGCATGATGGGCACACCTCGCAAGAAGTCGGCAAGAATTCAGGATGAATTACCGACATTGTATAACGACCTCAAGTGTACAAGACATTTCTCAAGATAGATTTCGTAAAAGTTTCACAAAAGTGTCATGGGTGAATTTCCCGACGGCAGCCCAACGCAAAGCAGGCGATCAGTCTGCTGTGCTGCGCAGCGTGGTACATTAAAGGCAGAACCTCACCCCCGGCCCCTCTCCGCTTCGCAGAGAGGGGAGCAATCACCCTCACCCCTGAATCCCTCTCCACCTGGTAGAGAGGGACTTATAAAGCGGAGGGAACGGGGGACGAGGTAACGATGGACAGGGATGGAGATAACGATGCGCGCCATAGGCCATCGCTGGCAGCGCTTCAAACGCTGGCAAAAGATCGTGTTCGTGGCCGGACTGCTCATGCTGGGCGGGTTATCGGCGCTTTACGTGTGGATATTTGTCGGGCTGCCGCCCATCGACCAGTTGCAGGCCGGGCTGGCGCTGCCCAGCACGCGCATCCTGGATCGGCATGGGCGGCTGCTGTACGAGATCATCGATCCCAAAGGCGGGCGGCACACAGCAGTTCCGCTTTCGCAGATACCTAAAGAGCTGATCCAGGCCACGATTGCTACCGAGGACAAGAATTTCTATGCCACGCCCGGCGTTGATCTGGAAGGGATGATCCGCGCCCTGTGGATCAACCTGCAAGGGGGTGAAGTGCGGGCCGGCGGCAGCACGATCACGCAGCAGGTGGCACGCAATCTGCTGCTCGACCCCGAACAACGCGCGGCGCGCACCTTGCAGCGCAAACTGCGCGAGATGGTGCTGGCCGTGCAGCTTTCGCAGCGCTACAGCCACGACGACATCCTGGCGCTGTATCTTAACCAGGCATATTACGGCAACATGGCCTACGGCGTCCAGGCGGCGGCGCAGGTCTATTTCGGCAAGGACGTGCAGGCGCTTGATCTGGCCGAGTGTGCGATGCTGGCCGGGCTGCCGCAGACGCCCGCGCGCTACGACCCGCTGACCAACCCCGACGCGGCCAAAGACCGGCAGAAGGTGGTGCTCGGTCTGATGGTCGCTTCGGGTTACATCACCCAACAGCAAGCCGACCTGGCGGCGAAAGAACCGCTGCAATACGGCTCCGGGCGCTTTGCGATTCAAGCGCCGCACTTCGTCTTGAAGGTCTGGGATCAGGTCGCACAGCAGTTCCCGGATGCGCTGTACCAGGGCGGTCTGGAAGTGACGACCACGCTTGACCTGGACTGGCAGAACGCGGCGCAGGACATCGCCCGGCGGCACATCGACGAACTCAACCATCCACCCGACGGCGGCGAGTCGCACAACGCCACCGATGCGGCACTGGTCGCGCTCGACCCGCACACCGGGCAGGTGCTGGCGATGTTGGGCAGCGTCGATTATTTTGACGAGCGGATCAGCGGCGCGGTCAACCTGGCTTACGCGCCCCGCCAGCCCGGTTCGGCGCTCAAGCCGTTCACCTACGCGCTGGCCTTCGACCCGACACGGCCCGATCCCTGGACGCCTGCCACGATGATCCTGGATGTGAGCACGCCGTTCATCACGCGCCGTTTGCAGAGCTATACGCCAAGCAACTATGGACTGGTGGAGCACGGCCCGGTGTTGATCCGCGAGGCGCTGGCCTCGTCGTACAACATCCCTGCCGTTGTCGCGCTGGATCACGTGGGGCTGGATTCGCTGCTGAATCTGCTGCACCGGCTGGGTGTCAGCACGCTGAACGACCCGACGCGCCTTGACCTCTCGGTGACGCTCGGCGGTGGCGAAGTGCGCCTGATCGACCTGACCGCCGCCTATGCCGCCTTTGCCAACGGCGGTGTGCCCGTCCGCCCGTCGATGATCCTGGAAGTGCGCGACAAGAGCAACAACGTTTTATATTCGTGGAAGCAGCCGCCCAAAGCCGATCCCGTGATCGATCCGCGCGTGGCATTCCTGATCACCGACATCCTGAGCGACAACGACGCCCGCCTGCCCGCCTTTGGCAGCCACAGCGCGCTGTCAATCGGACGCCCGGCGGCGGCCAAGACGGGCACGACCACCGATTTCCGCGATAACTGGACGATGGGCTATACGCCGAATCTGGTAGTCGGCGTCTGGGTCGGGAATGCCGACAACACGCCGATGGTCGAGGTGTCGGGTGTGTCGGGCGCGGGGCCGATCTGGAACGAGTTCATCCGCGAAGTCCTGAAAGGCCAGCCCGAATTGCAGTTCGAGCGCCCGGCGGGCGTGGTGCAGGCCGAGGTGTGCGCGGCGTCGGGGCTGCTGCCGACGCCGCTCTGCCCGCAGCGGCGGGTCGATTGGTTCATCCAGGGCACGGTGCCCACCCAGTTCGACAACATCTACCAGAAGTTCACCATCGACCGGCAGACGGGCCTGCTGGCAACCGACCAGACCCCGCCCAGCCGCCGCCTGGAGCGGGTCTATAAGGTGCTGCCCCAGGAGGCGCGCGACTGGGGCCTGCGGCATGGCATCGAGCCGCCGCCCGTCGCCGTGCACACCGTTACGGCGGGCGCAGGTGAAGGGCTGCGGCTGCTCACACCCGACCCGTATACCATTTACCAGCTCAGTCCGGTCATTCCCTTCGACGCCCAAAAAATCCGATTCTCGGTGGCCGTGCCGCCCAAGACGAAGCAGGTGACGTACCTGCTGGACGATCAGCCCATCGACACGGTGAACGGTGAACCCTGGTGGACGTGGTGGGCGCTCGTTCCCGGAAAACACACCTTGAAGGCAACAGCCAGACTCGAAGATGGGCGCGTCGAAAGCAGCGAAGCGACGGTCTTCACCGTGCTGTCCTACGTCCCGCCCGACGAGCGCCCGGCCTCTGGCGAGGTGAAGTGATGAACTGGACGTGCGGGTGTACGGCGATCCGGCCAGGCAATCCGCGACACTCGATAAAGCGTGGCAGCGATCCAATTTCCCCGTCCAAAAGACCTGGCCGATGCTACAATAAGCGCCAGTGAAAACCGATAGGGAAATCCTATGGAATCCTGGCGCTTGATCATCGACCCCGCCTGTGACGGGGCCGCGAACATGGCAATTGACGAGTCGATCCTGGAAGCCGTCGGGCGCGGCGACGTACCGCCCACGCTGCGCCTGTACCGTTGGGAGCCGGCCTGCCTGTCGCTCGGCTATGCGCAACCCGCCGCCGACGCCGACCTGGATCGTATCCGGGCGCGCGGCTGGCAGATGGTGCGGCGGCTGACGGGCGGGCGGGCCATTCTGCACACCGACGAACTGACGTACAGCGTGGCCCTGCCGCTGTCGCACCTGCTGGTGGCAGGGACGATTGTGGATAGCTACCGCCGCCTGAGCACGGCCCTGCTGGGGGCGCTGCATAGCCTCGGCCTGGATGCGCACGCCGACAGGCGACTGGCGGGTGCAAGCGCGGTTGGTCCGGTGTGCTTCGAGGTTCCCTCCGACTACGAGATCACGGCCAACGGCAAGAAGCTGATTGGCAGCGCGCAGGTGCGGCGGCATGGTGGAGCCCTGCAACACGGCTCATTGCCGCTGTACGGCGACGGGAGCCGCATCTGCGACGCGCTGGCCTTCGCGGACGAACCGGCCCGGCAGCGCGCCCGCGAGCGCGTGTTGCAGCGGGCTACCACACTGTCTGAGGCGCTTGGCCGTGCCGTGACCTGGGAGCAGGCTGCGCAGGCCGTCCGCGAGTCGTTCGCGGCCACCTTCTCGCTGGCGCTCACGCTCGGCCAGCTTACGCCCGGCGAACTACACCGCGCCGGGGTGCTGTGCGATGAACGCTACGCAACGGATGCCTGGAACCTGCGGATGTAGGGAACTGGTGGCCGAAAGGCGAGTCGTCATCAAACCAAACGCTAACCGTAACGTGATAATGTTGCGATGTCTGGCCTTCCATCTGGAACAGACCCTATGTTATGCTTACAGTGTCAGAAACAGGCGAGAAACCGTTGGCTGCATTGGCTGAACCCGCTGAACTACTAGCCGCCCGGACTGGCTTATACATCCCGCCAGAACGTTCGGCCCACCTTGCTTACTGCTTGCGGGCCGCGATGCGCGATGGCGGCTACACCGACCTGGGCAGCTACCTGAGCGCCCTGCAGGATAACCCGCCCACACACCCGGCCTGGCAGTATCTGTTGCGCCACCTGGCGATTGGCGAAACCTATTTCTTCCGCGACGCCGAAGTCCTGCAAACGCAGATTTTGCCCCGGCTGATCGAGCGGCGGCGCAGTGACGGCTCCCAGACGCTGCGCATCTGGAGTATCGGCTGTGCGACGGGCGAGGAACCGTATACCATCGCCATCCTGCTTCGCGAGCTGCTGCCCGACATCGCCGCCTGGAAGATCAGCATCCTCGGCACCGACCTGAACCTGCACGCTCTGAGCTTTGCCCGGCGCGGCGTGTACAACGCCTGGTCGATGCGCGGTTCGCCCGACGCGCATCCCGATCTGCTGCGGCGTGGCAACCGCTGGCAGGTTTCGGAAGACGTGCGCCGCATGGTCGAGTTCCGCTGCCTGAACCTGATCGACGATCAGATTGCCGTGCACAACGCTGACCTGATCGTGTGCCGGAACGTGCTGCTGTACATGGAACGCTCGCGCCACGCTGCGATCCTGGAACGGCTCAAGGGCGCACTGGCGAAAGATGGCGAACTGCTGCTCGACAATACGGCGCTGCCCTCGCCGCGCAAAGTGGTGGACGTGGCTGCCGCGCCGCGCCGCCCGCCGCTGACCACCAAACATGCCGCCAGACATACTGCGCCTGGCCCGGCCTGGGATGACCCGTTCCACCGGGCGAAAGAAGCCGCCAACCGCGCGCAGTGGGTGGAAGCGCACCGTTGGCTGGACGAAGCCGAGGCGCAGAACCGCCTGGATTTGCCGATCCACTATCTACGCGCCCTGATCTACAACAGCCAGGGCCGCACCGCAGACGCGATCCATACGCTGCGGCGCTGCCTGTACCTGGATCACAACTTTGCGCTCGGCTACTTCACACTTGGCAATCTGCACGCGCAGCGCGGCGAACGGGAGCGGGCACGGCAGCATTGGGCGAACGCGGCCTCGCTGCTTGAAGCGCAGTCGCCCGATCAGGTCCTTTCCCTGGCCGACGGCATGACGGTTGCCGATGTGCTGACGCTCATCCGTGCCCAGCTTGCGGAGGCGCAGCCATGACCAACTGGGAGGAACTGCGCGCCAAACTGCGCGAGACGGCGGACATCCTCAATCAGAGTGAGCACACCGCCCTCGATACGCTGGAACAGCGCACGCGCCAGCTTGCTCGCACTGTCGATGGCGCAGAAGCCGCCCAGGACGCCACCCGCGCCCTGACCTTCGCCGTTGGCACGGAACGGTATGCCTGGCTGGTGCGCAGCGTGAGCGCCATTGCGCGGATTGGACGGGTGACGCCTGTGCCGTCTGCGCCGCTCTATTACCGGGGCGTGACCAGCCTGCGCGGGCAGGTGCTGTCGGTGCTGGATTTGCGTGCCTACCTGGGGCTGTCGCCGCTGGATGCCCAGACCGAGTTTATGATCGTCATCGATGGAGCGGGGCTTGAGATCGGCGTGCTGGCAACCGACGTATTCGACGTGATGAACGTGCGCCTGAACGCGCTCACGCCGGCGTCCAGCGCCGGTCTGGACGCCGAACTGGTCATCGGCGTGACGGTGGACGGAATGACCATCCTCGATGCTGAAGCCCTGCTGCGGCGGGAACGCAATCGCGTGGAAGCTGAGAACGAGACAAGGTAGACAGAGCAAGATAATGATGCAACCTCCTCGCTGGCTTCGTGAATCTCCGTTTATCATGGCCTGGGCGGCGGCTGTCGTCGTGATCGGCGTCGTGCTGCATGTCGAGGCAGGCTGGATTGCGTTTGTGGCGGCGCTGCCGATCACGCTCAACGGTCTGTGGTCCATCGTCGTGCAGACGCCAGTTGTGCCCGTCGCTGCACCGGTGGCACTGCCTACGCCGGAAAGCACGGTGCGCGACGCTGAACGGCTGCGCCAGCTTTCGCGGGAGGTCGAGCGCGCGGCGTCGGCGCTGCTGGCGCTCAGTCCACAACAAAACAGCGGGATGGGCGAGCAGGCTGCCGTGATCACCCGCGCCACCCGCACACTCGAAGACTTCAACGAAATGGCGGACCGCGCCCGGCGTGAGGCGGTCTATCTGTCGGTCATTTCTCGGCAGACGACAAGCGTCACCCAGTCCGGGCAGAGCGCCTTGCAGCAAGCGGTGAACGGCATGAACCAGATGCAGCAGCAGGTGGGCGAGATGATCTCGCTGCTGAATGCGCTGGCCCGCCACCTGCGGCGCATCAGCGAGATCAACGCCGCTGTGAGTGAGATCGCCACGCAGTCGAATTTCCTGGCCCTGAACGCAGCTATTGAGGCGGCGCGGGCCGGGGAACAGGGACGCAGCTTCGCTATGGTCGCCAACGAAGTGCGTATGTTGTCCGAGCAGGCGCGCGACGCCGTCGGCCAGATTCGGGAAGTCCTGGCGCAGATTCACAAGGCCATGCAGCAGACGCTTGAGGCGACAGCCCAGGAGGCCCAGACCGTCGAGGCGGGCGTCAGCCTGACGCAGCAGGCCCAGGAAGCCATTGAGCGGCTCTCGAAGAACCTGGGCGAATCCACCGGCACGGTGCAGAAGATTATCGCCGCCATCGATCACCAGTCCAGCAGCCTGGAAAGCCTGGTCAGTGCCATCAACAACGTCGGGCAGGCCACGCTGCAAAGCCAGGCCGGGCTGCGGCTGGCGCAGAACGTGGCCCGCGATCTGAGCAATTTATCCACCGAAATCAATGCGCTGGCTTCGAATACGCCCTCCAGCGCAGTACGGATGGGAGCGGACGGAAATGCAAGCAACTAGCTCAACGCTTAATACACGGCAAAACCTGTGGTTGCTGCTGGTCGGGATCGGCATTGTGCCTTTGCTGCTGCTGACCCTGCTGTGGCCGCTGGCCGAGCGCTTTGCGCCGGGCAGCCAGGTTGTGCTGGCCCTTGCGCTGGGTGCTGCCGTCGTGGCGGCGGCGTGGCGCATAAGCGCGCTGCCCGTTGGCCCGAATTTCGATGTGCTTATTGCCCAGTATCAACAGTTCGCGGAACGGGTGTCGAGCGGCGACCTGACCGCGCGGCTTGATCTGGCCGCGCTTCAGGGATCGCCGGACTTTCTGCGGCTGGCTGCCGACCTGAACCGCATGGTGGAGGGGGTTCACACCGTCGTTGCGGAGTTGCGCGAGGCCTCGCGCAGCGTGACCAGCTCCGCGACGAACATCCTGGAAGCGACCAACGAGCAGATTGCAACGGCCAGCGACCAGGACACGAGTGTCATGCAAACCAGCAGCACCGTCAACGAGGTGCGCGCTACCGTGACCGAGACAGCGGAACGCGCCCAGGCTGTCGCGGAGATGGCCCAGCTTTCCGTCGAAGTGTCGCGCAACGGTCAGGAATCGATTGCGGCCACCATCGAGGGCATGAACCTGATCCGGCAGCGTGTGGAAAGCATCGCGGACAACATCCTGATCCTGTCCGAACATACCCAGCAGATTGGCGAGATCATTGCGACGGTCAGCGCGCTGGCCGACCAGACCAAGCTGCTGGCGCTGAATGCCTCGGTAGAGGCGGCCCGCGCCGGGGAAGAGGGCAAGGGCTTCGCCGTCGTAGCAATGGAAGTGCGCAGCCTGGCCGAACACAGCCGCGAAGCGACAGCCCAGATCCGCGAAATCCTGGGCGAGATTCAACAGGCGACCAACAGCGCCGTCATGGTGACGGAGCAGGGCACGAAAGGTGTGGACGGCGGCGTCCATCTGGTGGATCGGGCCGGTGAAGCGATCCGCGAACTGGCGCACACGATTGAGGAAGCGGCGCAGGCGGCCATCCAGATCGCGGCTTCCACCCGCCAGCAGACCGTCGGCATGGATCAATTGACCGACGCCATGATGCGCATCAAGGACTCGACAGCGCAGGCGACGACGACCACCATGAGCGTGGAGCGCACCGCCCGCGAACTGAACATCGTTGCTCGCAGAATGGAAGACGCGCTCGCGCGTTATACGCTGTAAAAGACTGTGGCTACTGAAGACCAGGAACTGCTCGCGTTATATGCGGTGGAAGCTGCCGAACATCTCGGCACGCTCAATGAAACGCTGCTGCGCCTGGAGACGCTGCAAGGCGAGGCCAAAGCTGCCGAGCGCCACCGCCAGATCGAGACGCTGGGGCGGGCCGCGCACAGCCTGAAAGGAGCGTCGCGGGCGGTGGGCATGGGCGCGGTGGAAAAGATTGCGCATCGGGTCGAATCGATATTTGATGCCGTCCGCGCCGACAAACTGGAACTCTCGCCGGGTGTGGCCGACGCGCTCTACGACGCGCTGGATGCGATCCAGGGGCTGCTGGACGGCTCGGATGGCGTAGACGTGGATGCGGTGCTGGCAATGCTCAACGAAGCATTGACGCCGGACGCATCCAAAGCAGTCAGCCTGAGCACGCCGTCCGAAGTGCAGCCAGAACGCCCCTCAGCGCCAGCCCAGGGCGCACTGACCATTATGGAGCCGCCGGCAGCCAGCCCCGCGCCCATCCGTGCCGCCGAAGAATCGATCCGGGTGGCTGTCGCCAAGCTCGACGCCCTGATGGCCGACGCCAGCGACCTGCTCATTGCGCGCAGCAGCATCGAACAGCGTTTGCTCGACGTAAGCGCGCTGCGCAAAACGCATCAGAAATGGCAAAAAGAGTGGCGCAAAGTCCGCACGCTCTATATTCGTATTGCCAGGCAGGGGGCAGCGCCACAGTGGGAGGGCCTGCTTGAGTTCCTGAACCTGACGCAGCGCTACATGCGCGTTTCCGGCCAGCAGTTGCTGGCGCTGGATCGCGCCCTGTCCGCCGACAGCCTGCGCCTGAACCTGATCGCGGATTCGCTGCAAGACAGCATCCGGCGCGTGCGGCTCGTGCCCTTCGAGACGCAGATCGGGCTGTTCCAGCGGGCCGTTCGGGACGTGGCCCGCGAGGAAAATAAGGAGGTGCGCCTGCAAATCACCGGCGCATCGATTGAACTGGATAAGCGCGTCCTGGAAGCGATCAAAGACCCGATCATGCACCTGCTGCGCAATGCCGTCGATCACGGCATCGAGCCGCCCGCCGAACGGGCGCGTGCGGGCAAGATGCGCGAGGGCATGATCATTCTGGCCGTGTCGCAGCGCGGCGGCAACGTCATGATCCTGATCGCCGACGACGGACAGGGCATCGACGTGGCAGCGGTGCGGCAGGCGGCCCGGCGCATCCTGAGCGATACCGAGATCGACTCGTTGAGCGATGCCGAAGCGGTGTCGCTGGTCATGCTGCCCGGCCTGTCCACCACGCGGCAGGTCACGACCATTTCCGGGCGTGGGATCGGGCTGGACGTGGTGCGGCAAAACGTCGAGGCGCTGCAAGGCCGCATCGACATCGAGAGCGTCCGAGGGGCCGGAACGACCTTCCGGCTGGTGCTGCCCGTCTCGTTGAGCACGCTGCATTGCATGTTGGCCCGCATTGGCGACGAAACTTACGCTATCCCGACAGCAGCCATCGAACAGATCGTGAATGTGGATAGCCTGGGGCCGGACGCGCAGTTCAGCGCCGGAGGCCGGGCCATGATCACCATCCAGGATCGGGCGGTGGGGCTGGCCTCGCTGGCCGAGGTGTTGGATCGGCCCGGCGGCGACGAGCGGCGCTATGCGATGGTGCTGGCGACGGGTGACAGGCGCATGGCCTTCCTGGTGGACGACGTGATCACCGAGCAGGAGATGGTCGTCAAGAACCTGAACCCGGAACTCTCGCACGTGCGGCACGTGGCGGGCGCAACGCTGCTCGGTTCCGGCGAAGTGGTGATCATCCTGAACGTGAGCGACCTGCTCAAGACGGCCCAGGCGCAGATCAGCATCCGGCCTGCCACGCCCATCCGCCCGGCGCTTCAGCCATTCGTTGCGCCCAAACCGATCCTGATCGTGGACGACTCGATCACGACGCGCACGCTTGAAAAGAACATCCTGGAAGCGGCGGGCTATGAGATCATCACCGCCACGAACGGGTTGGAAGCGCTGGACGTGCTAGAACGTACCGTCTGCGCGCTGATGGTGGCCGACGTGGAAATGCCGTTCATGAACGGCTTCGAGCTGACGGCCAAAGTGCGGCAGAACGAGCGCTTCAACCAGTTGCCGGTGATCCTGGTCACATCGCTGGACTCCGAGGAGCACAAGGCGCAAGGCTTCCAGGCCGGAGCAGACGCTTACATCGTCAAGGGCAATTTTGACCAGGGCGAACTGCTGCAAACAGTCCGCCAGTTGATAGGGACGAGGTAGAAAGCCTGTGGCCCCGATACGAGTGTTGGTCGTCGAAGACAGCGTCACCCAGCGCCGCCAACTTGTGACGCTGATCCAGAAAGCGCCCGACATGGAAGTGATCGGCCAGGCGCGCAACGGCATGGAAGCCATTGAACTGGTCGAAAAGTTGCGCCCGGACGTGATCAGCATGGACATCCGAATGCCTCACCTGGGCGGGCTGGAAGCAACGCGCGAGATCATGCGCGAGTTCCCGACGCCGATTGTGATCGTCAGCCATGCTTCGAGCGATGCCGATATGGCGATGGCCGCCATGCAGGCGGGCGCGCTGGCGGCCATCGAAAAACCGCCCGCTTCCACTGACCCGCACTACGCACGGCGCTGCGAGGAACTGGTGTCCACCTTGCGCTTGATGGCGCGTGTGCGCGTCATCCGGCACTGGAACAACCATTCACGCCCGCTACCCAAGACCGGCCCGCTGCTGGCGACCAGCCAACCGCTGCTGGCTCCTGTTCCAGAGATTGTGGTCATCGGGGCCAGCGCGGGCGGGCCGGGTGCGCTGGCGGCGGTCCTCGGCAAACTGCCCGCTGATTTTGCTTTGCCCGTGCTGATCGTGCAGCACCTGACGGCGGAGTTTATGCCGGGCCTGGCGGAGTGGCTCAACCGGGCTGGCCCGCTGCCCGTCCGGCTGGCAGTGGGGGGCGAACTGCCGCTGCCCGGCCAGGTATTGCTGGCTCCGGGCGGCGCGCACCTTCGACTCAGCATAGAAGGCCGCGTTGTGTTAGACTCAATACGGGGCAGTTACCGACACCAACCCGCTGTTGACGCCCTGTTCAAATCGACGGCGGATTGTTATGGTTCCCGTGCCATCGGCATCGTGTTGACAGGCATGGGCGATGACGGCGCGGCGGGGCTGCGCCTGATGCGAGACGCAGGGGCACGTACCATCGCCCAAAACGAAGAAACCTGCGTCGTGTTCGGGATGCCCGCCGCCGCCATCGAGCGCGGCGCAGCGGAATTTGTATTACCATTAGAGAAGATCGGCTCCGCGATCCGCGCCTTATGCAGTCGCGGTGAAAGGAAAACAGATGGCTCCGACAGTGCTGCTCGTTGAAGATAGCAAAACACAGGCCAAGCAGATCAAGGACGTGCTGGAAAGCGTTGGGCTGGAAGTACGCATCGTGGGCGACGGCCCGGATGCGATCCGCGAGGCATTGGAAAATCCGCCCGATTTGATCGTGCTGGATATTCAGCTTCCGTCGATGGATGGCTACCAGGTCTGCCGTCGCTTGAAGCGGGCCGAAGAGACGCAGAACATCCCGGTGATCATGCTCACCGACAAGGCCGGGACGAAGGAAACGATGATCGGGCTGAAGGCGGGCGCGGACGACTACATCCCGAAGGACATCTTCGCCGCCGAACACCTGATGGAAACACTGAAAGAATTGGGTGTCCTGGGCTAACTCACGGATCGAGGGTTATCACTCTATGGCAACAGAAGGCAGCCGGGTCGCAATTCCGCCCATCATGGTGATCCGCGTCGAAGACACTATGGATGTCATGATCGCCCGTAATACGGCGCGCCGGGCTGCGTCGCTGCTAGGGTTTTCGTCGGTCAGCCGGGCCCAGATTGCAACGGCAGTGGCGGCGCTGGCCGATATTATCCTGAATGTTGAAGCGCGGCAGACCATTCACTTGCACGGCATTCGGGATGGCGTTGACATGGGCATTCAGGTGTCCTGTGAAGCGCCCTGGCTGGCAAGCGCCAGCCCGGACAATGCTCTGATCGCGCTGCGTTCCAAACTGGGCGACATCATGGACGAGATCGACGTGGAGCCTGGCCCGCCGCCGCGCATCGTGATGATCCTGTGGCTGGATGCCGGGCGCACCACGCAGTTGGATGGATAGGGGGACATGCAATTGCCGGTTGACCTCACCCCAACCCCCTCTCCAACTGGAGAGGGGCTTCCAATCAGCTTTCCTGCCCCCTCTCTGCAAGCAGAGAGGGGGTTGGGGGGTGAGGTTCCATGCGCCCGCTGGTGACGTTTATGCTGGCCGACCAGGAATATGCCCTGGACGTGTTGGACGTGCAGGAGGTGGTGCGGATGGTGGCGATGACGCCGCTGCCCGAGGCGCCGCCCGAAATCCTGGGCGCGATCAACGTGCGGGGCACGCCGACGCTCGTCCTGGACATGCGCCGGCGCTTTGGCCTACCCGTGCAGGAACCCGGCCCGGACTCGCCGCTGGTGCTGGTGAAGGTGCAGGGCACATGCCTGGCGCTGCTTGTGGATCGGGTGGTGGGTGTCGTCCATGCCGACCTTGCCCCTGACGCCGCCGGTTTTGTCCGCATTGCAGATCGGCTGGTGGTCATGCTCAGTCCGGCGGCATTACCATCTCAGGCTGTCCTGGCGCTGCTTGGCGGGCCGGATCGGAAAGAGACAAACGAATTTGAACCGAGGTCCGTATGAAAGATCGGGTGCTGATCGTCGCCAAGGACGATGAATTCAAAACGCGGCTGGCCGATACGCTGGAAGCCACTGGCGACTACTTGACGGTCACAGCTACCACCTTCGAGGAGGCCCTGAGCGAGATTTTGCTGGCCGAATTTTCGCTGATTGTGACTGAGACCGAATTGCCTGACCTGAGCGGCATGGACTTGCTGGCGGTAGTCGGCGGGCTGCGGCCCGGCACATCGGTGATGATGATTGACGACGACCTCTCGGCCAAATCCGCCGTCGCTGCTATTCGCCTGGGCGCCTGCGATTACCTGCACAAACCGATCAACATGCATTTCCTCCTGATGCAGATCGAGCGGCAGATCGACGTCATGCATATGACGAAGAAAAAGAAGGAATCCGAAGAAACCCACCGCGAGATCGTCCCGCCGACGCCGCGTGACCGTGAACGGCAGCTTAACCCGGCCACGCGCCCGGCAGCGCTGCTGCTGGGCCGCGAACAGTTCCAGGTGATCAACCAGGAATTGCAGCGCCTGCTTGGGCACATCAAGGCCCATTTCGTCGGGCTGGTGGACAGCGACGGCAACTTGGCGGGCGCAGCGGGCACGCTCGAAGAATACGATCTGGTGCTGCTGACAAGGGCCTTGTCCATCGACCACACAGCGACCAGCACACTGGCAACTATCCTGGAAGAAAACCAGTTCCACAGCACGTACCTGGAAGGGGAACACAACGGCGTCTACATCGTGGAGATCGAAAAGCCATATCTGCTATCGCTGGCCGTGATCTGCTCGGTAGACGTGAAGCCTGGCATGGTCTGGCTGTACAGCAAACGCACCGCCGAGACGATCTCGCAGGTGCTCAAAGCGTCGCCGCAATCACCGCAAGCGGCTACACTCTCGTTGTAGCACGCTCGCTGTAAACAGCCAACCGGGCTGATCCAGTACTTTTGGTTCATTGCCCTGATTGTTCATTGTGTCACAATAGGAGGGTTGCCAAGAGGAGTACTGTATGCCTGCAAGTGTATCCTGGTACGAATTGGGAAGCATCATCGAGTGTACCGTTAGCGACCCTTTAACGCTGGAAGAACTTGAATGCGCCGCTGAGGAAATCTGGGCACTGGCGGCGGCGTGTCGCCAACCCGTCGACATGATCTTCGACTACCGCCACGTGGAGACGTTTCCGCGTGGTGGCTTGCCCGTCGTGCGCGACGGCCATTTTACGCTGCCCATGCTGGATCGGGTGGCGCTGGTCGGGAACGAACCGCTGGTGGAGATGATGATCACAACTATCACCCGCGCCACGTTCCGGCCCGATCCTACGATTCATGCGGACGTGGAGGAAGCGGCGCAGCATCTGCGCCTGCTGGCCGCCCAGGACGGCAATCGCTGACACAAAAGGCAGAGAACCTCACGCCCTCTCTTCGCAAGACGAGAACGGGAAACCGGGAGAGGCTCTCTTTTTCAACCTTTAGAGGAAAAGGGCCGGGAGTAGCGATCAGGACATGATCCGGTTCAGGTTACCGCCGACTGCCGCCAGCCGCTGGCGCGCTTCATCCGGCGGGCTACCGGTCAGCGCGCAGGTGATGGCCGTCTTTATCTCACCATCGCACTGTTGAAGCAGTGCCCTGGCCTCGTCGCGGGATAGACCTGTCGCATCCGCGACGATAGTCACCGCCCGTTCGCGCAGTTTGGCGTTGCTGGCCTGCATATCGGTCATCAGGTTGTTGAACGTCCGGCCAACCTGCACCATGATTCCGGTAGAGATCATGTTCAGGATCATCTTCTGAGCGGTTCCGGCTTTGAGTCGTGTCGATCCGGTGATCACCTCGGGGCCGGTGACGACGGTGATCGGGTACTGAGCCAATGCACTGATTGGCGCACGCGGTGCGCCGCTGATGCTGCCGGTCAGTGCTCCACGCTCGTTGGCCTCGCGCAGCGCGCCTTGCACGAAAGGCGTCGATCCGCTGGCCGCCACGCCGATCACGCTGTCCAGCGGCCCGACGTTCCGTTCGGCAATGGCTGCGCGCCCGGCGGCTTCGTCGTCCTCGGCCCCTTCAACCGAGTTGACCATCGCCGCTGGCCCGCCCGCCAATATCCCGGCCACTTCGTCCGGTGTGGCGTTGAAGGTCGGGGCACACTCGGCGGCATCCAGCACCGCCAGCCGCCCCGATGTTCCCGCACCAACCATGAACAGCCGCCCGCCCCGGGCGAAGCGTTCCGCAATGGCTTCGATCAGCGCGGCGATGCGCGGCAGTTCGAGCGCAATGGCCTGCGGAATGCGGCGGTCTTCCAGGTTCATGATGGTCGCCAGGTCAAGCGCGGGGCGCTGGCTGATGTTCATCGTCAGCCGGTTACGCTGCTCGCTCGGACGGCGAACAGGTAGCGCTGGCGCGGGCAGTTCGGGCGGCGGCAAATGGACTCCCAGTTCGGCCAGTACCATCACGGCTGCGCCCACCGCCGCATCGTGAACAGCCTGCACCGTGACGGCGTTCGGCGCGAAGGCCATGACCGCCGAGGTGAACAGGTCGCGCAGCAAGCCAGAGTAGCGGAAAAGGCTGCCGGACATGACCAGCGGAAAGGGGGTATCGCCGAAGTCAAGTTGCCGCAGGGCCGCGATCACCTGCCCGGCCAGGGCGTCAGCGGCCTGGGCGATAATGCCCACTGCCGTCAAATCCTGTTCCGTCTCGGCCAGCGCGACAGTTTCCGCCGCCAGAGCTGCAATCTCGTCGATGCGCCGTCCGGGGATATACAGCCAGTCCACCAGTTCGCGCAGGTCTTTCAGCTTGAGACGAGCCAGAATGCGTTCGGTCAGTGCGGTGGCCGGGCCGAGCGTATCCTGAGCGCGCGTGATGGCCGCCAGCGTCTCCCGCGCGATGGCGAAGCCGCTGCCCTGATCAAGATGGTAGCCCCAACCGCCCGTGCGCGCCCGCTGGCCCTGCGCGTCGATCCCGATCACGATGGAACCCGTCCCGCTGATGACCACGATGCCGAAGCGCTGGCCTGCCCCGCCCACCAGCGCAGGAACGGCATCGTTGTCCACCAGGATTTTTTTACCGGGAAAGACGATTTGCATCGCCTCCTGCACCTGGCGGCGCTCGTTCACATGATCGACGCCCGCGACGCCGATCCCGATCCCGGCAATGGCAGGCAGCGGCAAATGCGCCTTCTTCGTGATCTCGATAACACCCTGCTCCAACGTTGAAATAGCCGCACCAAAGCCCACGTTGCGAAAATTCGAGGAGCCGACCTCGGCGCGCGCTAACACGTCGAGCCGCTCATTGAGCAGTGCCAGCCCGGTATGGGTGGCCCCGCCGTTGATGCCGATCACGTAAAGCTGTTCGTCGCCCATGCTCCAGTGTTGTCTCCTTGAGCCGCCATTGTACAGCGTGAGCACCCGCTGCGAAAACCTGGCAATCAGGCTGGCGGTGTGATGGTCAGCGTTGGGGTGGCTGTGTCTGGCGGCGCACCGGGACTGGCCGACAGCGGGGTTGGCGTCCGGGTGGGGGCCTGGTAGGGACGTAGATCGGGCAAGCGCTGCATGATCGGCACAAGGTAGGCCGCCAGAGCGATCTTGCCCGCTGTGCCAAGATGCACACCGTCGCCGATGAACTTCCCTTGGGGGTGCCCGTCAGCCCAATAGTTATACAGTTTCAGTTCCTCGGCATTGATGCCCGAGATAAGCGTCTTGTTGATCTCGTCGCGCGACATTGGCCCCACGACGTAACTGGTTCCCATGCCCACAAAAGCCTCGTTGATGTCCACGCACGTCACTTGCAGCAGGGCCAGCGCGCCACCGGCACAGGCAGCGGCGATCTGGGCGTTGAATGCCGCGATCACGTTCGGTTTGAACCCGGTGGCAAAGCTCGTCAGGGCGAATTTGCTTGGATTGCCGGGGTAATAGTTGAGAACGATGATGCGACCCATCGGCGTGAACGTGGCGATGCGGCGCACCAGTTCGGCCAGGGCGGCGACATGTGCAGGTGCAGCCGCAGCTGGGTCAGGGCTTTCGGGGCTGAGATCGTTGATCCAGGGCAGGATCACGGTGAATTTGCAGTGGTCGTTGCGCAACTGGGCGAACTGCGGGGTGCTGTAGTAGGAGGGGTGATTGGCCGAACTGATGCCGGTAGCCCCCACCGTGCGATTATTGACTTTCATGTCTTTTTCGGTGACGCCAAGCGCGCGGAAGCGTGCTTCAATGTAGCGGCTCACCGGGGCAAAGGGCGTGCGGACGTAACCCGTATCCGGAATCTCAAAGACGGCCCCTCCGGCGGCGACAGAGTCGCCGATGACATCTGTGCAGGGATTGGTGGTCGGGATTTTGGCAAGTTCATCGGCTGTGATGACGGGAATACGGCTCAGGTCAATGTTGATTTGCAGCATCCTGGCCTCGATCCAGCCCGTCCGCGCAGGCTGGTTTTTGGCGGGGAAGTAGCTGACTTGAACCCACGTCCCGTCTTCGTTGCGCTGGATGATGCTGGCGGGCGTGTTGGGGCCGACCAGGATCACGGGCAGGTAAACATAGCCCGGCCCATTCAACAGTCGGAAGCCATTAAGGATCATAGCATCGGGGATAGCCGTCGCTGTCAGAGTCAGCGTGGGCGTGCGGGTCGGCGAGCCGGTGGGTGCTGTCGTGCCTTTGGGAAGGCGGGTATTGGTGGGCGGAATCGTCGCCGTCGGAAGGATGGCAGTGCTGGTCGGAGTCCGTGCGTGTGTATTGGTGGGTGGCGGGCCTTGCAGCGCGGCACTCCGTGCTGCTGAGTTGGACAGCCCGGCGGCTGTGATTGTGATGGCGAAGCCAGCCAGCACGCAAATTGAACGGAACAGTGATTTCTGCATGACAGGCAATGTTCTTATTTACATGGTTGATACAGACCAGGAACTATAACCTTATTTTGGGAGTTTGACAGCAGGGGAGAAAAGGAAACCCCGGAAACGAGCCGGCAGTGCGCTGCTGCCAGTTCCGCAATCGTTGTCCCACTGCCTCGATACAGAGCCGCCCCAAATTTTCGTGAAAAATAAAGTCCGGGTCGGCGGCCATATCCTTTCTTAATTTATAATATTCCCAATCAGTGTGCACGGCTCCGCACGCCGCGCCACTCCATTGCACTACAAGACGGGCGGTGCACACTGGTTTGTGGTTGTGCCCTGCTTTCAGGGTAACTGATACCAGCAATTGCCGTCCGGATCGTGGGATTGTCGCTGTGAGAGCTTTCTACCTGGGGGTCGCTTTCGAAAGCCAGAATATGTACCGCTGCCCGCAACCGCTGTCATAGAGCCGAGGCGAAGTATGCAAGACTACGATATTCAAACGGATCTGACCGATCAACGGCGAGATTACCTGAAGTTTGTGCTGCTCATTACGCTGTGGGGTACGGTGTTCATCGATTGTATCCGTGCCAACATGATGATCAACCCATTCCAGGAGTCCGAGTGGCCTGTGTGGTTTGGGCTGCCGCTTGTGCTGGCAAGCTCCAACGAACTGCGCCGTCGAGGGCGAATCGCGCTTGGGGCGTGGGTCTACCTACTCGGCGTGCTGGCCGTCCTGTCCGTCTTGCTGTTTGAATACGGGCCTGGCCTCGATCTTTACCTGGCCTTCCTCGGCATCATGGTGGTGGCTTTCCTGCTGGTTGACAGAAGGTCAGTGCCTTACCTTTCCGCACTCATCCTGGGCGTGATGTACGTTCTGACTGTGCAGCACAATGGTGTTCTGCCAACGATTCCCCTTCTGATCATGCCGACGGCGTTCGCTGTCCTCCTGAACGTCGTTTTGAACATTCATGCGGCCAACGCGCTGGAAATGGTCTACTGGGCCACCGACATTCAGCGCAAAGATACGCGCCGAGCGGAGGCGTTTTACCAGCAAAAGGAGCAGCTTAACGACGCATTGCTTCAGGTTAAGCACGCCAAATCCAGGTTGGAGATCATGAACGTCAAACTGGAAGAGGCCCGCAACCAGTCGGAGCGAGCCAGTAAAGCCAAGTCGGTCTTTTTGTCCAACATGAGCCATGAACTGCGCACCCCTTTGAACGTCATTATCGGCTATACCAGCAGCATGTTGGATATGCCCGAAATGTATGACGGGCAACCCTTGCCCTCGGCTTACCGATCAGATATTCAGTTGATCAAAGACAACGGCTACTACTTGCTCAACCTGATCAACGACATTCTCGACCTGAGCAAAATTGAAGCCGGGAAACTGGAACTCCACTGTGCGCCCGTTGACATGGCCGAGTTGTTCCGGGGCGTCATAGCGACCTCCATCGGGCTGGTCAAAGACAAGCCGCTCCAGATCCGCCCAGATTTCCCGGACGACCTGCCTGCTGTCTGGGCTGACGCCATGCGGGTACGGCAGATCATTCTCAATCTGATGTCCAACGCGATCAAATTCACCCCTTCAGGGAGCGTCACGTTACAGGCCCGCGTCGAAGAAGGGCGTATGCGCGTCTCTGTCATCGATACGGGCATCGGCATCCCCGAACACGCCCTGGCCCACATCTTTGACCGCTTCGAGCAGGCCGAGCGCGATACCGATAAACACTATGGCGGCACGGGGCTTGGCCTGGACATCAGCAAGCAACTGGCCCGGATGCACGGCGGCGATCTGATGGTGCACAGTACGGTAGGCCAGGGCAGCACCTTCTCCTTTACGCTGCCCATCGTGGAGCAATCTGTGGCATTGCCGGAGAAGACGCAGCCTGCCGAAAGCCACGTGAGAACACTGGCCGTGCCCCCCGAAACGCTGGCAAGCACAGTGCTGCTGGTGGAAGACGAAGCCAGCCTGCGCGACATGATGCGCCGCACGCTCGAAGGGGCCGGGCACGTGGTCGTGGACGTACAGGACGGATCGCAAGTGCTGGACCTTGCCAGTGGCTTGCTTCCCGAACTCATTATTCTGGATATTCGTTTGCCAAACGTCAACGGTTGGGAACTGCTGGCCGAACTCAAATCCGACGCCGAAACGTCGGCTATCCCGGTGATCGTGTGCACCGTCAGCGACGATCAGGATCGCGCCCGCGAACTCGGCGCGGCGTTGTATCTGCAAAAGCCCTTTTCGCCGGATGAATTACTGGCCTGTGTGGAGGCATTCCTGCCGCAGACGGTTATAAGCGGTAAAGGAGAAGCATAGTGCGTATCTTATACCTGGAGGATGAACCGGCGGACGCACAGTTGGTGGAGCGCTTTGCCCGGCTAACTCATCACCAAGTGACCATCGTCAGTACCGTCGAGCAAGCCAGGGCAACGCTTGAAAACTCGCCCGACCTGATCCTGGTCGATATTCTGCTGCATCGCAGCCGGGGCGGTTACGCATTTGTCTCTGAGCTGCGCGCGGCAGGCTATACCAAACCCATTATTGCCGTCACCGGCCTGGCCCTTCCTCACGAGGTCAAGCAGTGGTACGAAGTGGGATTTACCGAGGTGCTGACCAAGCCCTACACGATCCAGCAGTTGGCGGAGGTCTTGAACCGGTATTCGTCGTAGTGGAGTGACATTCGCGCATCTGCTTCACAGCCCTGACATCATGCGCTCACCACCAACTCAACGAGGTGCACATGTCCTACATTTTGCTCATCGAAGACAGCCCAGATAATGCGACGATGGTCATCCGGCTACTGCAATCGGCCAATTTTGAAGTGCGCCACGCACTGCGCGGCCTGGACGGGGCACGAATGGCCCGCGAAGATCACCCTTCTCTGATCTTGCTGGACTTTAACCTGCCCGATATCGATGGGCGCACGCTGGCTTTGCAGCTCAAAAAGCAACTCGGCGGGGAGGCTGCGCCGCCCATTGTAGCGCTGACAGCGCGCACCGGAGAGCGCGAAATGCGTCTGGCAGCCCACTTTGGCTGTACGGCTTTCGTCGGCAAACCGTTTGTCCCGGAAGAACTGTTGAGCCTGGTGAAGAGCCTGGTGCAGACGCCCAAATCCGAGCCATCTGATAGCTGATTGCGCCTGGGCACGCTTCGGCATCGCAGCGCCGGCTGTAGGGAAAGGGCGGGAAATTGCAAGTCCAGGTAGGGAATCGCCTCTATGTGGGAGCGTTCCCGGCCAACCGATAGCCAATTTGTGCAGTTTGTTCAAAGCCTGGCAAGACATTAGTGTGAAACGAGGAAGGGGCACTCTGTTCGGCCCCTTCTGTATTTGTGAGACGCAGGAGTACGGGCATTTCCCCCGGATCGTAAGCGGGAGAAATGCGCTTGACAGACATCCGAACTCAGTATAAGATACCCGTAACGTTACCTGTAACGTTACGAATAGCGCTTTGGAAGACGGATGAATAAACCACACGTCACCATTGAAGATGTGGCCCAACTGGCCCAGGTTTCCAAGATGAGCGTTTCGCGCGTCTTGAACGGCCAGCCGGGTGTATCCGAAAAGACCCGGCAGCGCATCATTGAAGCCATGGACAGCCTGGGATACCTGGCAAGCCTGGCGCGGCGAACCCGACGGGGCAGCAGCAAGCTGATTGGGCTGCTGATCCCGGACATTACCACCACGTATATGGGGGAAATCTTGCGAGGCGTGTCGGGGGCGGCAGAGCGGTTGAATTACGGCTTGATGCTGTATACCCAGGGGTCATCCAACTCTGCACAGCGTACCAGCTACTACCTGTCCCTCCTCAATAACAGCCTGGTGGACGGCGTGTTGATGGTCGTCCCGCGTGACTACGAAGTGATCGCCAGCGAATTGAAAAATTATGCCCTGCCCTACGTCATCATCGACCACCACAGTGGCACGGGCAACGAACCCAGCGTGACGGCGACCAACCGCAAGGGAACCCTCGACGCGATGCGGCATTTGCTGGCGCTTGGTCATCAGCGCATCGGCTTTATCACCGGGCGAATGGACATCGCCTGTTCGCATGATCGTTTGCAGGGCTACCGTGACGGGCTGGCGGAGGTGGGACTGCCTTTTGACCCCGAACTGGTGCGCGAAGGCGACTTTTCTCAGCCATCAGGCTTTCAGCAAGCGCAGGTCTTGCTGCAATTGAAAGAACCACCTACTGCTATTGTGGCCTCCAATGACGTGATGGCTTTCGGCGTCATGGATGCGGCCAAGGCTGCCGGACTGGCTGTCGGGCAGGACCTGTCCATTGTCGGTTTCGACGATATTTTCATGGCTTCCCAGGTTTATCCGCCACTGACGACAGTCCGCCAGCCAATGGCCGCCATGGGTGAAGCTGCCCTCGAAATGCTGGTGTCGCTGCTGGATGGACGAACGATCCTGACACGGCGGCAAGAACTGCCCACCGAACTGATTATCCGGGAATCGACGGGCCGAGTTCGCCAGCGATAAGTTGCGGTCGGGGCGTAGAAAGGAGCAAGCAGACCGGAAGTTACCAAAGATCACATCGGGAGAGAGAAGTACGCAAGTCAAAATTTATAAGGAGCTAGAGGTATGCGTAAAAGTTATCGTTTCCTCACCGTCGTTCTCATGGTTGTCATGGTTGCCCTGTCCTTCACGTCCAGGACCGCTTTCGCCCAGAACAAAGTAACCATCCACTGGTGGCATCTTTCTGGTGAACCGGGAGACACCTACTGGAAGGGTCTCGCCGATGCCTACATGAAGATGCACCCCGACGTCAACATCGAAATCACCTCTATCGAAAATGCAGCCTACAAACAGAAGCTGGTCACGGTGATGCAGGCTGGCGACCCGCCTGACCTGTTCCACAGTTGGGGTGGGGCTGTGCTGTGGACTTACGCGCAGGCCGGGCAGACTCGCAACATCGCCCCCGAGCTTACCGCCAATAATAACGAATGGAAAGACTCGTTTTCTGTTCCGTCGGCGCTGGAACTCTATGGTCAGAATGGTGAATATTACGGCGTACCCTTCGACTGGGGTGCAGTCGGCGTCTTCTATAACAAGGCTCTGTTCAAAAAAGCCGGGCTTGATCCTGATAAACCGCCGAAGACGTGGAGCGAGTTTCTGAGTGCGGTTAAGACCTTGAAGGCCGCCGGGATCACCCCGATGGCAATCGGCGAAAAGGAAAAGTGGCCCGGTCACTTCATCTGGGTCTATCTGGCGGTCCGCGAAGGCGGCCAGGCAGCGTTCCTGGCGGCCTATAACCGTACCGGTAAATTCACAGACCCGCCTTTCGTCAAGGCTGGCGAAGACCTCAAGCAGTTGGTTGACTTGCAGCCCTTCCAGGAAGGGTTCCTCGGAGCGACCTACCCTGACTCTGAAGCGGTCATGGGTAACGGCAAGGCCGCCATGGAAGTCATGGGGCAATGGTCGATCAACGTCCAAAAGAGTTCCAGCGCCAGCGGCAAGGGCCTGGGCGATGATCTCGGCTGGTTCCCCTTCCCGATGGTTGAAGGCGGCAAGGGCGATCCCACTGACGCCTTTGGCGGCGGCGACGGCTTTGCTGTGGGCAAGAATGCGCCCGATGCCACCGTCGATTTCCTGAAGTTCCTCTCCTCCAAGGAGAACCAGATCGCGGGTGTTAAGGTTGGGGCGACGAATCCACCGGTGGTCAAGGGCGCAGATGTTGACATTCAGAATGACCCGATCCTGTCAGCCATCCTGAAAGTACGCGACAATGCCAAATACTTCCAGCTATACTACGATCAGTTCCTGCCGCCGGCAGTTGCTCAGGCCGTGCTCGACGCCACTGAATCCATCTTTGCAGGAACCGGCTCGCCTCAGGATGCGGCACAAATGATAGAAGATGCAGCCGCTCAGGAACTCAAAGGAACTGGAAAGTCCTGAGCAATTCGCCTTACCCACCCCTGCCCCTCTCTGAATTCAGAGAGGGGAGATCAATAGGCGCAACTCCCCTTTCCCCCGCCCGCACAAGCGGAAGGAAAGGGGGAGTGCGTAAGGTGAGTGAGAAGGTTTCCCGCCCAGAAGGTTCATTTAACCATTTAACAAAGAGATAAATCTATGGCAGCGATCCGAACGCGCGTACTTCCCCGGCATCAGTATCAGGCAAGCCGAGACAAACAGCGCCGTGATCTGGACAAAGCGTTACTGATCACGCTGTTTGTGCTGCCCGGTATGGTGGTCTTTTTGATGTTTCTCTTGATCCCGATTGTCCAATCTATGCCCATGAGCCTGTTCAAATGGAATGGCTTCGGCCCGCTAAAGGACTTTGTGGGCCTGGACAATTACACCAGCGCGCTCTCGAACAAGATATTCCAGGCCGCGCTCGGCCACAGCTTTACGCTGATGCTGCTGTCGCTCACCGTCCAGCTTCCGCTGGCATTGGCACTGGCGTTGCTGCTGGCGCGCGGCAATCTTCCCGGGCGGAGCTTATTTCGCGGCTTATTTTTTGTCCCGTTTGTGTTTTCTGAAATTATCAGCGCCATCATCTGGCTCTATGTTTTTAAGCCGGACAACGGGCTGCTGAACCTGGTGCTGCCTGTCGTGATCCCGGGTTTTAAGCCGGTGGCCTGGTTGGGGGATCGGAACCTGGTGCTTTATGCCATCTTCGCGGTGATCACCTGGAAATACTTCGGTTTCCACATGATCCTGTATATGGCCGGGCTGCAATCCATTCCAAAAGACCTGGAAGAGGCGGCCCGTGTTGATGGCGCTAACGAAAGGAACGTGCTGCGTTACGTCACCTTGCCCATGCTCGGCAACACCATCCGGTTGAGCGTTTTCCTCTCGGTATTGGGGTCATTTCAACAATTTGTTATCATCTGGATAGCAACCGAAGGCGGCCCCGTCAACAGCAGCGAAGTGCTGGCAACCTATCTGTATAAGTTCGGCATTATTCGTTTCAACCTGGGCTACGGGAGCGCAGTCGCCATCATCCTCTTTGCGATTACGCTGGTCTTTTCATTGGGTTATCAGCGTATGATTCTTCGTCGTGACTATGGCCCTGAAGTCAGGTGAAGGGGGATGAGATGGCAGCGCGGCAGTTACAATCGTCTTTCCTTACCGCTCTGAAATATATTGTCCTGATCGCACTTTGCCTGATCGTGATGGGGCCGGTGGTGACGGCGATCCTGGGCAGCATCAGGACCAATGGAGAATTCCTGAGCGCGCCATTCGGGCTGCCCCAGAACGGTATCCAATGGGCCAATTATATTGACATTCTGCTCAATCCTACGTTCTGGAATTTCATGAAAAACAGCTTCACCATCACGGTGACTGTGACCGCATTGAATGTATCACTCGCCAGCTTGCTGGCCTTTGTCTTCACGCGCATCGAATTTCGTGGCAGGGGGCTTCTGTTCAACATCCTCTCGCTGGGGCTGCTATTCCCCATCGTGATCGCCTTTCTGCCGATCTTTATTCAGGTTCGCCAACTCGGTCTGCTCAACAATCCGTTTGGCGTGATCCTTCCGCTGGTAGCAGGCGGGTTGCCGGGTAGTGTCGTCATCTTGCGCGGCTTCTTCATTCAAATACCGAACGAACTGGAAGATGCCTCCTACATCGACGGCTGCACGACCTTTGATTTCTTTATCCACATTCTGCTGCCACTGGCCCGGCCCGCGCTGACAGCCGTCGCGGTGCTGCAAGTGATCGCCAGTTGGAACGAATTCTTTCTGCCCCTACTGGTCTTAAACGATGAAAAGCTGTGGCCTTTACCACTGGGAATGCAGCAGTTCCAGGGACAATACAGTACCGACTGGTCACGGATCATGGCCTACGTCACACTGCTGATCATTCCAGCCGTCCTCTTTTATCTGGTGGCCGAACGCTACATCGTGACCGGCTTGACAGGCGGTGAACTCAAAGGTTAACTCACAGCGCATTTTCGCGTTTTCATCGGGCTTCTGAACAAGAGATACCAACATGATCAATCAGGCAGTCTACCGGGACGCCACTCGTTCAGTGACCGAACGGGTGGACGATCTTTTATCACGCATGTCGCTGGACGAGAAGATCGCGCAACTGGGCAGCTATTGGGTGTACGAAATCTTCGACGGGATGGCATTCTCGGCGGCGAAGGCAAGCCAACTGCTTGGCAACGGCATCGGCCACATTACGCGGCTAGGTGGGGCCAGCAACGTCCGGCCTGTCGAGAGCGCCTCGCTGGCGAATCAGATCCAAAAATTCTTGATCGAGAATACCCGTCTGGGCATTCCTGCCGTCATTCACGAGGAATGTTGCAGCGGCTATATGGCGCGTGGAGCGACGGTTTTCCCGCAGGCTATCGGGGTCGCCAGCACCTGGGAGCCAGAACTGGTAACGGCGATGGCCGACGTGATCCGAACCCAGATGCGTTCTGTAGGTGCGCATCATGCCCTCAGCCCGGTGCTCGATGTGGCACGCGATGCCCGTTGGGGACGTGTCGAAGAAACCTTTGGCGAGGACCCTTACCTGGTTGCCAGCCTGGGCGTTGCCTACGTCAAGGGTCTCCAGGGCGAGCAGCTTGCGCGGGGTATCGCGGCTACAGCCAAGCATTTCGTCGGCTACAGCATGTCGGAAGGGGGCATGAACTGGGCGCCCGCGCACCTGGGCTGGCGCGAATTACGGGAAGTCTACCTGTTTCCATTTGAGGCCGCCGTGCGCGAGGCCGGGCTGGCTTCGATCATGAATGCCTACCACGAGCTTGACGGCCTGCCCTGCGGCGCGTCCAGAGAGCTGCTCACCGAGATTCTGCGCCAGGAATGGGGCTTTGAGGGCACGGTTGTTTCGGACTATTTTGCCGTCAATATGCTGACCGAGTATCACCACGTCGCCCGCAGCAAGGCAGAAGCGGCAGGCATGGCGCTGGAAGCCGGGCTAGACGTTGAGCTGCCGTTCACCGATTGCTACGGCGATCTGCTGCGCGAAGCCGTCCGGCAGGGGCAGATCCCGGAAGCGTTGATCGATCTGTCCGTGCGCCGCGTTCTGGCTCAGAAGTTCGCCCTGGGCCTGTTTGATCAGCCCTACGTCGATGCCAGCCTGGTCGCCTTCGACACGCCTGAACAGCGCCAGTTGGCGCGGCACATCGCGCACAAGTCCATCGTCCTGCTGAAGAATGACGGCGACCTGCTGCCCCTGGATAAGCGGCTGCGATCCATTGCGGTGATCGGCCCCAATGCGGACAACATTCGCAACCTGTTCGGCGACTATGCCTATCCCGCGCACATAGAAACCTTGCGCGACATGAAGCACCGGGCCAACGTCTTCAATATGCCTGTGCCAGAGGATATTCAGGAGGTTGAGGATTTCATCTCAACCGTCAGCATTCTGAATGCGATCCGGGCGAAAGTTGGCCCCGACACGCAAGTTCTCTATGCGAAAGGTTGTGAGGTGCTGGATAGTTCCACAGACGGCTTCGCCGAAGCGGTTAAGGCCGCGCAGCAGGCAGAGGTGGCCGTTGTCGTCGTCGGGGACAAGGCCGGGTTGACCGACGACTGCACCAGCGGCGAGGCACGAGATCGCGCCGTGTTGACGTTGCCCGGCGTGCAAAGCCAGCTTGTCAGGGCAGTCTACGACACGGGAACGCCCGTCGTGCTGGTGCTGGTCAACGGCAGGCCGATCAGCCTGGAATGGATCGCCGAGTCCATACCCGCCATTGTCGAAGCATGGTTCCCTTCCGAGGAAGGAGCCAACGCGATTGCGGACGTGCTGTTCGGGGACGTGAACCCCGGCGGCAAACTGCCGATCACCTTTCCCCGCTCAGTGGGGCAAGTGCCGGTTTACTACGGCCATCCGCCGTCGGGCGGGCGCTCTCACTGGAAGGTCAATTACGTCGAAACCAGCGCCAGCCCCCTCTACCCGTTCGGCTACGGCCTGAGCTATACCCACTTCGAGTTCGCCAATCTGCACATTGAGCCAGCAGTTGCCGAACCAGGCGCAATGGTCACCATCCAGATCGACGTTCGCAACACGGGCCAGCGCAGCGGCGACGAGGTTGTCCAGCTCTACACCCATCAGGCCGTTCCCTACGTGACGCGGCCTGTACAGGAGCTCAAAGGTTACAAGCGGGTGACTGTGGAACCCGGGCAGGTGAAGACCGTCACCTTCCGGCTGGCCGTGAACCAACTGGCTCACTACGATAAAGACAGGCAACTGGTCGTGGAACCGGGCGCTGTCCAGGTGATGCTCGGCAGTTCGTCACAGGACATTCGCTGTTCGGGCGAATTTCAGATTTGTGGGGAAAAGACCCGTATTCAGGGACGCAAAGTCTTCTTCAGCGCAAGCAGTCTGTCGGGCTAAGGTACAATCAGCTACGAAGGTGCCACTGGCCTGGTCAGCCAACCTGTGCGCCAAACTGCCAGCGCATACGTTCAGGGACGCCGGCGATCAGTTGTGCGTGCAGCGCATGATCGCATTCTTCGACGCTCATTTGCGCGCGGGCTGAGTGGCCCGCGCACTGTCCAACACCCGCCCTGCTTTTCACTGCACAGAGAGGGAACCGGTGGGGAGGCAACTGCGTCTCCCCCTCGCGTGAAACCTACCCTTCACGAATTTTTCGTGATAATTGAATGGTTCTGTGATCAGGTTGTGGGGTATAGTGAGGGAAAGTATGCCGCTGCGTCGCCACAGACGTGGGACAAAGCCCTCTCATTGAAACCAAACCAGCGTTGAGGTGATACGTGGCCGGATTGACCGATCCTCATCCTGATGATGCCCTCATCCTGATTGCCGATGCTGATACCCACGCTCGCCATGACCTGCGGGCTACCCTGGAAGCCGATGGATACGCGGTAGAAGAGGCCATAGACGGGCACGAGGCGCTTCGAAAGTCTGAAACGTTGCTGCCCGATATCGTCCTCGTAGACGCCCTGTTGCCAGAAATGACCGGGCTGGAGGTTTGCGCCCAACTCCAGACCATACAGCGTGCCCATTCCTTGTCGACCATTCTGATAGTGCCGTCCGATGATCGGCAAACCATCGACAGGGCGTTCGCTCTGGGCGCCGCCGATTACGTAACAAAGCCGATTCATAAGCCTTTGTTGCGCTATCGCATCCGTCAACTGCTACAGAACGCCCGGCTGACGCGGGAACTTGAAACGGAACGCAGCCGGTTGCACAGGCTTCTGGAGTCATTATCGCCGCTTCAAGAGCGGGCGGTACAGGAGCCATCCAGTGAGGAGCGCATTGCAAAGCTGGTTGCCGCCAATGACATTCTGCAAGCGGAAATCGTCGCTCGCCAGCAAGCAGAAAAACGCCAGACAACGCTGATGACCGGCCTGCGGATGATCATTGCGATAACGGACGAACTGATGACGGCTCCTGACGCTGATACACTCTACCGGTGGGCCGTAGAACTCGCCAGGAAGAAGTTGGGAGTAGAGCGCTGCGCCATTTTCCTGGCTCAGGGTGATAGCTGGCAGGGGACATATGGCACGGACGAACACGGCAATACCACCGATGAAAGTGGAGCCAGCTTCCCCAAAACGGAAGGCTGGCTTGAGGGCTTCGGGACAGTGACGCCCTATGAACAGCAGTGGGTAAGGCGCGACGCGCCCCGTCGGCACATCGAGGGCGGCAAAGCTATCACGGATGGTTATGGCTGGATCAGTGTGACGCGCCTGCGGTCCGGGAGCAGGGAGATCGGCGTCTTCTTCAACGACTGCGCGATCAGCCGGTCAGAGCTTGACCCGATTCAGCAAGAGATCGTCAGCATGTATTGTTCGGTGCTGGGCAACCTCATCGAACGCAAATGGATCGAGGAAGCCCTGCAACATAAGACGGCCTACCTGGCGGCACTCAACGAAACGACGGTAGAAATGGTGCGCCGTCTCGACCCCGAAGATGCGCTGCAATCGATTGTCCACCGGGCAGCCGCGCTCGTCAGCGCGCCCTTCGGCTACCTATACGTGCTTGACCCTGCCAGACAAGAACTGGTGCTGAGAGTCGGCATCGGCGCATTCGAGAACTGGGTCGGGTGCAGCCTGAAGGCGGGCGAAGGTCTGGCGGGCCTGGTCTGGAAGACCGGCGAAGTGGCAGTCATCGATGATTACAGCCAGTGGCCGGGGCGCCAACCCGAATTCGACTGGCTACATGCCGTGGTGTGCATACCGCTGCGCATGGGTTCGGAGGTCATGAGCGTTCTGGGGCTGGCCTATGAGCACGGCGAGCGCAGGTTTGGCGACGAGGAGATTGAAGTGCTGGCCCGGTTCGGCGAACTGGTGTCAGTCGCTCTACAGAATTCGCGCCTTTATTCCGGCATTCAGCAGGAATTGGCGGAACGCAAGCGGGTCGAAGAATCGCTGCGACAAAGCGAGGAACGCTACCGCCGTCTGTTTGAGCAGATTGCGGACACGGTTTTTATCCATGACCTGGACGGTAAAATCCTGGATGTCAACGAGGCGGCTTGTCTTCACCTGGGCTATGCGCGTGACGAATTACTGCGGATGAGCACCCATGATATTGACGCTGCCGACTTTGGGAATGGCTTTGCGGATCGCGTGCGCCAGCAACTGGCCGAGGGCAGGCTCAATAATATCCGGGGCGTCCACATCACGCGCGATGGCCGAGCGATTGAGGTCGAGGTGAATACAATTGTCATCAACTACGAGGGCAGCCCCGCCATCCTGGCTGTTTCGCGCGACGTGACCGAGCACCGCCGCGTGGAACGCGAGCTGCGCCATCTCAACCAGATCAAGACCCAATTTCTCTCCACCGCCGCCCACGAACTCCGAACGCCGCTGACGAGCATCCAGGGCTTCAGCGAGTTACTGCTGACGCGCGATCTGCCGCCGGCTCGGCACCGGCACTTTCTGTCCCTCATCAATGAGCAGGCTGCCGAACTGGGGAGCATCATCAACGACCTGCTAGACATTTCCCGGCTGGAGGCCAAAGGCAAGCTGACGCTCACCCTGGAGCCTGTGGACATAAACGAGCTTATTCGTCAGGTGGCCGAGCCGTTTGTCGAAGTGGCTTCGAAACATCAAATCCGGTTTGAATTTGCCCAGGCTTGTCCCCCGGTCACAGGGGATCGAGTCCGCCTGGCCCAGGTCGTCAAGAATCTGCTGTCAAATGCCATTAAATATTCACCCGATGGAGGGCCTATTGTCGTGCGCAGTGAGGCCAGAGGCAGCCAGATTGAGATCAGCGTCCAGGATCACGGTATCGGCATGACGCCGGAGCAGCAGCGGCATTTGTTCGAGGAGTTCTATCGCGCCAACGCCAGCGATACAGCCATCGGTGGAACCGGGCTTGGTCTGGCAATCTGCAAGAAAATCGTTGAACTCCACAACGGCACGATCTGGGCTGAAAGCACGGCCCAGGTTGGTTCGGTATTTCGTTTCACCCTGCCCGTCGCCGTGACCAGCCGCAGCGTCGCTTCATCCGTCGGCCAGGCGTAACGACCCACGCCCAGGCGGGTGTTTTTAGTGGCTGCTCACGGCGCAGTCGCCACACTGCCGGGCCAGCGTAAGGCCATGCTCAAGCCCACAACACCTCAAGATCAGTCATTCTCAGTCATTCGCCCGTCCTCGATTCGCATACGATAATCCATCCGGCGCTTTCAAAATGCAGCCGGGTTTGTTATCTTTGGGCCGGCGAGGAGTAGTGAGAAGGTTCGGAGTATGCTGCCCCCGGGCGCGTTGCCCTATACGTACTGGACGGTATTGGACGGCACGACGACGTTGACTGATGGCGGCGTCATTGAGGAAAGCCTGCTCAGTCTGTACCTCAACGGGCAGGAGCTGGCGACCCTGATGTGCAGTCCCATCGACCAGGAAGCGCTGGCACTTGGCTTCCTGTATAACGAGGGGGTGATCCAATCCCGCGACGAAGTGCGGCATCTGCACGCCAACGTGGCCCGCACCGTGATCGACGTGTTCCTGACCCATGCCGATTTTGAGCCGCGGCGCCGTATGGTGCTAACGTCGGGTTGTGGCGGTGGAATCACGCTGCAAAACCTGACGGAGACGTATCCGGCACTGGAGACGGATTTTACGTGCGCGCCGCAGGTTATCTTTGACCGGATGCGCGATCTGCAAGGGGCGGCACACCTGTACAACAGCGTGCGGGGTGTCCATACCGCGATCCTGGCCGATCCGGATCGGCTGCTGCTCAGTGCGGAGGATGTGGGACGGCACAATACGATTGACAAGCTGGCCGGGAAAGCGCTGCAAAGCGGGCTGGACACGCGCCAGCACATCATCCTGACCAGCGGGCGGATCAGTTCGGAGATGTTGAACAAAGCGCGCCGCATGGGCGTGCCGCTGGTTGCCAGCCGCACCGCGCCGACCAGTCTTGCTGTACAATTGGCGCGGGCCTGGAACATCTGCGTGGTGGGTTACGTGCGGCGTGGGCGGATGCAAGTCTATACGCAGCCGGAGCGGCTAGGGCTTGAGGCGATGGCTCCTCTGCCGCAGGGCCGCCACAATGCGCCTTCATTGCGGGAGATTGAAGATGAACAGGACGACGCTTAGACGGTGGGCAGCATGACCGCCTTTGAATATCATGCTGACATTTTGGCACGTTATCCGAACGTGGTGGGCGGGGTAATCGTGGCAAATGGACTACATAGCGGCCCGACGCCGGAGCGCCTGCAAGCAGCTTACCTGGGCGAACAGAAGGCGGCACTGGCCCGCATCGGGACGACGCCGTTGAGCGAGATCAAGTCGCTGTCGGCCTGGCGCGGCGCAATGCGTGCTTTCGGGATCGACCCGACGCAGTATCGCAGCGCTGCCGAAGCGCTGCTGCGCCGCCTGACCAAAAAGGGCGACATTCCAAGCGTCAATTTGCTGGTTGACCTGGGCAACCTGGTCAGCATCCGCCACGCGCTACCCGTCGCTGTGTTCGATACACACGCCCTCAGTGGCAAAGTCATGGTGCGCTTTGCCAACGGTTCGGAGCGTTTCACGCCGCTTGGCGAGCCAGCGGTGGAGCATCCCGAACCGGGCGAGGTGATCTTTGCGGATGAAACCGAACGGGTGATCGCACGGCGCTGGTGCTGGCGGCAGAGCGAGGACAGTGCTGCCCGCCCGGACACGACGAGCGCGCTCATCACCGTCGAAGCCCAGCATTCCGGTGGTCGTGCTGACATCGACGCCGCGCTGCGTGACCTCCTTGATCTGCTGGCCGAATATGCAGGCGGGCAGTACCAGTCCGCCGTGCTGGATCGGGATCACCCGGCGATCTGACCAGGAGCCTACCAGGTGCAGCAATACAGACTGAACGACGACCTGACCGGGCGGGTCGCGCTGGTCACGGGCGGGTCACGGGGCATCGGGCGGGCGGTGTGTCTGGCGCTGGCCGCGCACGGTGCGGCGGTGGCCGTCCACTATCGCGGGCAGGCCGAAGCCGCCAACGAGGTCGTCGGGCTGATTGCCGAGGGTGGCGGCAAGGCCCTTGCCGTGCAAGCCGATCTGAGCGAACCCGGCGCGGCGGCATTCCTGGTCGAGCAGGTGGCCGCGAACCTGGGGCCGGTAGACATCCTGGTGAACAACGCAGGCGCGATGACCCATGCCGCCGTCGTCGATATGTCCGACGAACAGTGGGAAGAGTCGATGGCGCTCAACCTGGGGGCAGCCTTCCGCTGCGCCAGGGCCTGTATTCCGGCGATGAAGGCGCGCCAGTGGGGGCGAATCATCAACGTGACCTCGCAGGCCGCTTACACGGGTTCGGCCAACCATGCTCATTACGCCGCCGCCAAAGCGGGCTTGCTTGGACTGACGTTTTCGCTTGCCAAAGAACTGGCGACGTCGGGCATCACCGTCAACGCCGTCGCGCCCGGACGGATCGTGACCGAGCTGCTGGTCAGCCTTTCACCGGGCCGCGAGCAGGAGTGGCTGGCCCAGACGCCCATGCGCCGTTTTGGTCGCCCGGAAGAGGCTGCTGCCGCCATCGTGTTCCTGGCGACAGAGAGCGCAAGTTATATCACCGGCGCCAACCTGAACGTTAACGGTGGGCAGTTGATGGGCTGATCTGGCTATATCCCAAATGCGGTCAGCCGGGTACACTCGTATGACCGCTGTGCGCCGGAGCGAATGGCACATGAGCAGAGCGAAGGCAGCGTGTGTTCGCTCTGATGGAGAGGCATGAGTTATTACACATTATTCCGCCAGCGACTGGCTGCATCGGTGCCGACCAGCACCACCGATTGGAACATTCGCTACCTGTATCTGGAAATTGTTTTTGCATCAGTACTGGGTGGCATCGTCTCCTTTCATTCGGCCTTTGCAATCCGGCTTGGCGCATCCCAAGACCTAGTGGCGTGGCTCAGTGCCGCGCCAGCGCTGATCGCGGCCATTGGCAGTATCCCGTCGGCGCGTTTCTTTGCGCACCGCCGGAGGCGCAAGCTGTGGCTGTTCGGCAGTTTGCTGCTGGTGCGTGCGGGCTACGGCGTCGCCGGGCTGATGCCTCTGCTTTTCCCTGCTAACGCGGCCTTCTGGTTCGTGCTCTGGATCGTCGCGCTGAACCTGCCGTCGATTTTCTTCACTAACGGCTTTAATGCCTTGCTCGGCGAACTGGTTCCTGAACAGCGGCGGGCCTTCGTATTCTCCCGGCGCAGCATCATCTACTCGATTGGAGTTGTGCTGGTGACGGCCCTGGCCGGAGTCTGGCTAGACCACGTACCTTTCCCGGAAAACTACCGGATCATGTATGCCTTTGGCTTCGTGGTGGCGCTGGGTAGCCAGTACTACCTGCATCGACTGACCGTTCCCGACCAGGATGCGCCGCTGCCCAGCAAACAGGCCGTCACAGCGACCACCGAACATGTCACGCTTTCGCCCGCGATGCGCCGGATGCTGTTCAACACGGCCCTGTATCAATTCGGCCTGACGCTGCCGGGCGCGCTTTTCAATATCCTGTATATCAACACGTTGAAGGTCAGTGATGGCTGGATCGGCCTGAACAGTTCGGCAGCCAGTGCGGGCGTCATCGTGGGTTACCTGGTGTGGGAACGAATGCTGCGCCGGCACACGTTCGTGTGGGGACAGCAGCGCGCCAGCCTGCTGACCTGGATATTCCCGTTTGTGTTGTCGTTGTCGTCGAATCTGAACGTGATCATGCTGGCGAATTTCGCCGTCAATCTCATGCATCCGGGTTTCGATCTGTCGAGTTTCAACGTCCTGTTGAAGCTGTCCCGGCCCGAACATCGCACAACCTACATAAGCTGGTACAACACCGTCGTCAACGGCAGTAACTTTCTGGGGCCAATCGTGGGGGCGTGGCTGGCGGGGTACGTCGGCATTCCGGCGGTGTTGATGCTGTCAGCGATGCTCAGGCTTTCGGGTGGAATTCTGTTTAACGTGAAGCGGGTCGAAGTGCCTGTGGAACCTGTGCCTGCACATTAGCAGGACTAGCCTGGTGGAGCTATATGTCAGTCGTTACAATAAAGCGTCTGGGCATCGCTGTCGTCGTTGTTGGCATGTTGGTGTTTGGCGCTGAAGGTATTTTGTCAGTGCTGCGCCAGCGCACAATCGACGTGATTGTACAAGTAGAAGATTCGGCAAGCGCTACGCCTGCGGCGACCCGTGAACCGTCATCGCCCGAGGCACAGCCGCGCGTGTTGACGATCTCGCCGCTTGGGGGCGTGGAAATCCTGGTGAGGTGGGACTATCGCATCGGCCCGCGCTTCCCGATCACCATCATTCGGGCCGAAGCGCTGGATAGTAACCAGCAGGTGGTGGCCTCTGACACGTTCAAGATTGACTGCGGAAATGCGACGCTGGCTTGCAGGGGCGAGCACCCGCTTGCGCTGTATTTTCGTGTCAAGGATTCGCAGGGGCAGCGTGGCCTGTGGCCTCTCGGCGATTACGTGCTGCGCGTCACACGCGCCTACGCAGACCTTAGCCCGGCGGTGCTGAAGACACAGCCGTTCCAGGTCGCGCCGCAGCCGTAGGGTGGGCTTGCCTCACCTTAAATTCCACTCCACTCAGGTGGTTCACACCCCACCACTTACAGAGGTCGGGGAGCGCTGGGCCGAATGAACCTCACCTCCTGCCCCCTCTCCACCCTGTGGAGAGGGGTTGGGGGTGAGGCGAAACGATGCCCAGACTCGAAAGTGTCGGTGTCTGAAACCCTGGTTGAGAGGGACTTTTCAGGCTGCACGACAGGCAAAAGGCCGGCTAATTGAAGCCGGACGCCGTGCAGGACTTGTAATCGCTGCCCAACACGATTCGATAATCGACGGTACGATTTGGGTCGGGCTGGCTGACGACCTGGTTTTGTTTCAGGTTTAGCGCCTTGAGGATCGCGGCCAGCGCCCCCGGCTTGGCACTCCCGGTGTAATCGTAGACCATTGTCTTCGAGGTGGGATCGCCGCTGCCCTTGCTCTGGGCCTCGAAGCCGTTCCAGGCCAGCACGTCTGCGGCCACTTTGTCCATATCCTTGAGCGGCGTGCCGTTCACCACTTCGATGATACCTGCGTCCCGGCTCAGGCGGTTGCTGGTCGGCGGCGTATAGAAATCGTTAATCGTCTGGAAGAACCCTGCCGGATCGGGCAACTGCACGTCTTCGCCCGCCGGGGTTCGCCAGTGCTGAAGCTGGTAGCCCTTGAGCATGTAGTAGCTGGCAATGTCACCCGGTTTCAGGTTCAAGGCGATGGGGACCAGCCCCAGCGCGTCGCCGAGCGGCAGGTTGGTCTCCACGATGCTCGTGACCTGCCCCCACAGTTCGGCGGCTTTGGTGATCAGGCCCTGATCGCGGGCTGTCCGCCAGATAGCCCGTAAGATTTGCTGCTGGCGGCGGTTGCGGTCAAAGTCGCTGGTCTGGTGGCGCATCCGGGCATACCACAGCGCCAGCGATCCATCCATGTGGTAGTAACCGGGGTCTAGCTTGAAGGGCGAGTAGACCGGGGTTTGCTTCTCGTCGTACTGGCCCTGGAAGCGCAGATCGCTGATCGGGCAGTCCACCGACAGATCGATGCCATGCAATGTATCGATGATCTGCTTGAAGCCGGTGAAGCTGATACGTCCGTAGTAATGTACCGGAATGCCCAGGTTGTACAGGATGGTCTGTTGGAGCAGGCCAAAGCCGCCGCCGGGCTGCCACTTGACGGCCTGTCCCCAGTGATAAGCGGTGTTGATACGCTGCATCCCCAGGCTTGGAATATACACGTACAGATCGCGCGGGATGCTCAACATGGCGACGGTGCTCGTCGTCCGGTTGACGGACACGATAACCATCGTGTCGGTGCGGAAATCGGGGTCGGAGGGATCAAGATCGGCATCGCTGCCAATGAGCAGGATGTTCAGGATGTCGTTGCCGTTGGCCTTGACACGGGGTGCGTTGGTTGGGATGGCGGTAGGCTGCGGCTTTTCGGTACGCTGTGCGGGTAGCACCACGACGGGCAGCTTGCTGGTTGGGAGCGCCTGCGGGCCGCTGGCGCTGGTTGGCGTGGGGACAAGCGTTGCCGCTGAAGCAGCCGTCGGGCTGGAGCCGATGGTTGGTGGAAGCGTGGCCGGGACTGCTGACGGCTCGACGGTGGGAGTCGCGGTGGGCACTGCCGCTCGCTTCGTGTTGGTCGGTGGGAGCGTGGCCTGGAGCGCGACCTGCGTCGGGGCGCTGGTGTTGGTCGGGAAGGCCGTACTGGTCGGGGCTGCGCTATCGGTGGCCGTTGCCGTCATCGTTGGCGGAATGGTCGGTGGAATGGGCGTTGCCGTTGGCGTATGTGTGGTGATGGCCGTCGGCACAACTGTATCGGTGGGCGGCATGTTAGTCGCCGTCGCCAGCGCGGCAACCTGTACGGCGCTCTGATCTGCGGTGCCCGGCGCAGCGGCTGTCTGAAGGGACTCAGGCGTGTCGGGCATGGTTGGCTCCGCTGGCAAAACAGTATCCTGGGTGAGCGGCATTTCGGTCACGCCGCTCTGATTGTCCTCCGGTGGTGGGGTGTCCTCGCTTTCCGTCGGTGTCTGGGTGGGCGCATGGGTCTTGTCGTAGCTCAACCGGACGTTGATCTCGTTAATGGCCGTTGCTGTACCAGGGAAAACGGCTTGCTGTTCGCTATGAAAACGGTTGGTGTTCAGGCGCTGGATGGTATCGCGGATGCCGTTCAGGGCCGAATTTGACAGCCAGTAAATGGCCCCCAGGCAGATGAGGAGCAGGATTGTCCTGCCCAGGAATTTTGCAATACGTCTCATGGCAGATTCCAGATGCAATCGATTAGGCTGCCAATATTAGCAACTGTTCAGAACTGTGGCGAGAGTTTACGACGCCAGCGTAGGAAGAGCGGAGGGGAAAATAGCCCTCTCCCGGGGCACAGGAAGGTGGTGTTACAGGCCGTGCTCCTGCCGGATTTTCGCCAGCAAGCCTGTGCAGCCTGCCAGCACCAGATCGTAGACATGCTGGAAGCCACCATCATAATACGGATCGGGAACTTCGCGCATGGGCTGATCGGGCGCAAAATCCAGCAGGCGAGCCAGTGTCCCCTTTGCCCCGCCCATATAGCGCAGGTCGGCCATATTGTCGTTGTCCATGACGATCACGTAGTCGTAGCGCTGTAGATCGGTGTGGGTCACCTGTCGAGAGCGTCCATTGTAAGCGATGCCCCGTTTCTCCAGAATTTTCAGGGTTCCGCGATGGGCACTCTGGCCGACATGATAGCTCTCCGTGCCTGCCGAATCGATCTCGATCCGCTCGCCCAGGCCGGCTTCTTCCACCAGATGGCGAAAGACCGCTTCGGCCATTGGCGAGCGGCAAATGTTCCCGGCGCAGACGAACAGCACGGAGATGGGCTTTAGGGAACCTGATTGGTGAAAGTTGGGCATGTGGCAAAACCTGTCGCCTGTTTATCCTGTTAGACCCCTGACGGAACTTAATTCGCGCGCTTCGGCTCCGAACAACTGCGCAAAGGCTTCGCGGGTGGTGTGGCGGGGCATCCAGCCCGTTACCTGGCGCACAAGGGTGTTGTCCACGACCAGCGACTCGGAAAACAGATCGACCACATCGCGCGTAAAGCCTCGCAACGCAGGCCAGACGGTATTGAAACGGGTGGCGAAATTGAGGAGGGAGCGCGGCAGCGACACAGTCGGCAGGCGTGACAACCGCGCGATGTCAGCCCATGACGCAAAATCGTTGGGCGCAGCATTGAAGACCCCGGCCAGGCCGCGCTCCACAACTGCCGCCAGGAGCGCGGCGGCATCTTGCTCGTGAAGCGCTTGAGTCAGCGCCTTACCACCATTGGACAACACAAAGATCGGGTGTGCGGTCAGCGCTCGCAGCGGCGAAAGCATTCTCCCCAGCGGCCCCACGACGGCGGTGGGCCGCACGACAGCGATTCTGACCCTGGGGAAGTTGTCCGCCAACTGTTTCAAATTACGTTCCACCTGGGCTTTGTGTTCGCCGTACAGCATGGTGGGTGCCTGGGGAGCGTCCTCGCGGACGGCCAGCGAGCGCCCCGAACGGTAGCCGTACACAGCCACGCTTGATATGAACAGGATATGCTCGATGCCGTAGCCAATTGCGTTCTGGAAGACGCTCTGAGAACCTTCGACGTTGGCAGCGTACATTTGCTGTTCAGTCAAGCCGGGTGGCGGTGTGACGATGAAGGCAGCATGGACCAGGTGAGTGACGGCGTGTTCGGAAAAAATGGCCCGCAGCAAGGAGAAGTCACGCACATCCATACAATAAGAAATAGCTCGCTCAGTGCTGGGCAGCGGCTTGACATCCAGGCAGATAATGCGCTCGACCCAGGGCTGCTTTTCGAGGTACGCGACCAGCGTCTGGCCCAGGTATCCGGCTGCGCCCGTCACAGCAATCACTTTTCCCACAGCGTCACTCTTTACACCATCAAACAATTTGCGTACCTGTAATATAAGTTTATCAGCAAAACCTGAGCCGTAAATTAGTCTCTTCGTGCTATTGCAACCAATCCAGCACCACTGCTCGCATGGCGGGTGTCAGGGTCGTCATCTCCGAGACGATATTCGCTACACGCCGCCAGACGATCAGCGGCAGCGTGCCCACTCGATCCGGCGCATGGCCCAGGTCAAGCACGGCCACCACCGCTTTCACGTCCAGGCCCAGCGGCCTGACCCGCGTGATCAGGCTGCGTTCTGCCGCACCATCTGTCAGCAAATCGGTCAGCAGAGCCGTCGGCACGTTGTAATCGTAGGCTCCTTCAACGGTATGCCCACCGGTTGTGGAAGGATAGACCAGGGGCATCTCCGCCGCAAGGCTGACAGCCACGCCGAGGGGCACGGCAGCGGGCATCGCAAGCAGGTGCGTCAGGCCGCCGATGCTCACCAACGGCGCAATCTCAGCCGACAGCACCCGGAGGATTGCCGGGTAGGATGGCAGCAGGCTCAGGCGGATTGCCAGGGGCGCAAAGACACCTGGCTCCGTCTCGAACTGACCGAACTGGATCGCCCCGATGCGCACCAGTGCATGAACCACATCGTGTGTATCCGGCATTGTCATAGCCATCAGGCTGAACCTCTGCGGGGGGGCGGCCCCTGGCGCAGCCGGGCAGCAGCCTGGTGCAGCGCCTCGCGGAAATCGTCGCCCTGGGCCGTGCACAGCGCCTCGACACTGTACCAGCGCATTTCAACCACCGGCTCAACCAGGAGATTCAAGACAGCCTGGCCCGGCGCAAGCTGGCGATATGTCCCGACCTGGCCGGGGCAGCGCGCCGTCAGCGCTTGCAGCGCCGCGACCAGGTCGTCTGGGGCGTTGTCGGCACGGACAAAGGCCGCATGATTGGGCTGCTGAGTATACGCGGCGATCAGATCGGTCTCCGTCGTCGGGATCAGCGTTACGGCGTCGGCGGCGAAGGCATCCTCAAAAGCAGCGCGCGCGTACTCACCACTGGCAAAAGGGCCATGCAGGATTTTGATGATGGGCGGCGGCACGTAGGCCAATGTGCGTTCCAGCGCGATGGCTCCCGACGCACCATAGGCCAGGTAGGCAGACAGATGAAAGACGTAAGCGCAGGCCGTATCCGCTGTTGCATCAATGACCGCTTTGCCATAGGGCAGCAGCGGATCGTCGTAACGTTGCAGGCTGTACGGCATCTTCTTCAAGGCCGGGGCGAATCCCACCGCCAGCGTGGATTGGTTGCGGTGCTGTGCCTCGAACAAACGATCACAGAACATCATGAGGAGCGCTCTGGCGGAGTCACCTCCGCTTTCGTCAGCAGGTGCCAGCCCATGGACATGCCCCAGGCGCTGGCCCATTCCGGCGCTTCGACCTGATGGCCGCCGTAGGCATAGGTGCGGCTGCGCATCTCCTTGCCGTCAGTCAGGCCAATGCCCGTGCCGGCTTCGTCGGTCACGATGGCGATTGCCAGCCCGGTGCCCACTTTTTTCCAGAGCGCCGCTGCGGCGCTCTCGGCCAGTTCTTTGAAATTGAGATTTGTATCAAGGCCATTCGAGGCGCGCAACGCCTCCACGCTGGGCAGCGCCTCCGCCGAAATAAGCAGCGCCGAGCCGCCGGGTTCGGCCTCGATGCGCCGGCGCAGCAGGCCATCCGTACCTGCTTCCAGGATGGCGACGCGCTGGTTGGCTTTTTGCAGGGCAGTGATGAAGGCATGTTCGAGCGGCTCCTTGTCCGTCCCATAGATGAAACTGCCCATCCGCCTGCGGATTTCGGCCTCGACCTCGGCGATGAGGGTGTCGGCCTCGGCTTCGGTGGCTGCCCGTGCGGCGATACGGATGTCGGTCTGCCCGGCGTGCGCGGCCAGCCCGACGACAGGATTGGTCAGCTTTTCGAGGTCGCCAATTTTCTCGTCGATCAGGCTTTCGCCAATTCCGGCAGTCCGCAGCACCCGGTTTTTGATCACACCGCTGGCGCCTGCCTTCTCTTTCAGATAGGGGATCACACTGTGTTCGACCAGGTACTTCATTTCGCGCGGCACGCCGGGGACGCTCAGGATAACCTTGCCCTCGTGCTCCACGATGAAGCCCGGCGCGGTCCCCACCGGGTTGTGGATCGGGATGGCGCCTTCAGGGATCATGGCCTGCATACGGTTATTGTCGGTCATCCGCGAGCCAAACTTCACGAATTTGGCGGCGATATCGTCCAGTAGTTCCTGGTGCAGCACCAGTTTTCGCCCGACGGCGTTGGCGACGCCCTGCCGGGTCATGTCGTCCACCGTCGGCCCCAGGCCGCCCGTCGTGATGATCACGTCCACGCGGCTGAGGGCCAGCCGGATCACGTCGGTGATGCGCTGTTCGTCATCGCCGACGGTGGTTTTGTAGACCACACGCACACCGGTTCCGCGCAGTTCCTTCGTGATATAGATCGAATTTGTATCGACAATGTCTGAGTCGCCGGATAGGAGTTCTTCCCCGATTGAAACGATTTCCGCCAGCATGTTTTCTCCACACTTTGCTCAAAGGCCGTGACGATACACAATTGCGCATCGCCCGTGTATAATGCTCAGGGATGGATCAGACTCTTTTAGTATATCCAATCGTCCAACACAGTCATCAGTTCGCACGAAATTGCCGTTGAAGCAGTGCAGGGGCCATGTCTACAGCTTTGAAACTTGCCATCAGCCGCGTTGATCTTGAAACTATCATCGAGTGTGCGCGCCACGATTATCCCTACGAAACGTGCGGCATGATCGGCGGGCGCGATCATACGGCGCGGATCGTCGCCCCGCTGCCCAATTCGTCGCCGACACCCCGCGTCCACTACGAGATCGAGCGCCAGGCAATGGTGGATAGCGTGATGCGTTTCCACAGGCAGGGGCTGGAAGTCGTCGCCATCTATCATTCTCACCCGGATGCGCCTGCCGCACCCTCGGCAACGGATATTGCCCGGGCCACCTGGCCCGATGCCGTACACCTGATCGTCGGCCTCCAGGACCCGGAGCAGCCGGACGTGTGCGCGTGGCTGATTCGGAATGGCGAGGTCCAGCTCGTCGAACTTGAAATCACCGACTGGTCGCCAGCGGCGTAACCGTTGCGCGTGGCCTGTGTGTGACTTATACGCCGGGATTGCGGTAAACTAGGAGAAGTGCCAGACATACCCGGAGGAATCGATGAACTCAGGCAATAGTCCGGCAGAAATGCTCACCTGCCCGATGTGCGGCCAGCGCTATCGTGTTGGCGAACTGGCCTGCCCACGCTGTGGAAACGTATTCAACAAGGGCGGCAAAACCCGCCAGATTACCGAGGAAGAAAAAACAGCCGGTCAGTTTGATCGGACGGCGCGTTCCAGTCAGGATACGAGCCAGGCGTCCGTCATGTTTCAGATCGAGGGGCACAATCTGATCCTGCCCATTGGAGAGCGGATCATTGTCGGGCGCGTCAGCAATATTCCCGGTGACTCGGAACCGGATGTCGATCTGGCTCCCTATGGCGCGGACGAAAAAGGCGTTTCGCGCCAGCACCTTCAAATCCGTTACCAGGGCTTCAAAACCTACGCCGCCGACCTGGGCAGCAGCAATGGTACATGGCTGAACGGCCAGCGGCTCGCAGCGCAGACAGAACATTTGCTGCACGACGGCGATGAATTGCGATTGGGCCGCCTGAAAGTGACCGTCAAATTGTAAGGAACGTATCCGCTAATTCTCTACCAGTGCCTTGACACCCCGCTCGACGCTCACCTGTGGGCTGACTTTGATCTGCGCATCCTCGATATTGCCGCTGGCGTCGATCACAAAATGGCTGCGCAGAATGCCGGTGAATTTTCGCCCGTACATCGATCTTTCGCCCCAGGCGCCGTAAGCCGCTGCGACGGCATGATCGGGATCGCTCAGAAGGGTATAGGGCAGCTTCTCCGCCGCTTTCCATTTGGCAAGCCTGGCAGGTTTGTCGGGGCTGATGCCAATCACGACTGCACCCTTATCGCGGATCGCCGGGAAATGATCACGGAAGCCGCACGCCTGGGCCGTGCAGCCGGCTGTACCTGCCTTCGGGAAGAAGAAGATCAACACCCGCTTGCCCTTGAAATCGGACAGTGAGACCGGTTGGCCTTCGTCGCTGGTCAGCGTGAAATCCGGCGCTTTTTGTGCCATTATGTGGTTCCTTCGTATTGATGTGCGGTGATTTTACCTCACCCCTGACCCCGCCGATGAGCACATCGATTCCGAATTCGGAGAGGGGTCGGGGTGCGGTTCTGTGTTACGTGAGTTACGACGTCACTTCAGCCACCCAATGCCATCTGCACAATGTGCGGCGTGACGTACACCTCGATGATCGCGGCCAGCACCAGCAGGGGCAGCACGATGCCGATGCCGACTTTGAGGGCGTCGGCCAGGGCCAGCACGAACGCTTCCCAGACGCCCTGGCCCTCCGGCGGGCGGGTGATGATCATGCCCAGGCGAAGCGCTGCCGACGCTGCGATGACGGTGGCCGGAACTTCGACCAGGCTGTGCGGCACGATAGCCGCCGCGAACGTGCCTATGCCCAGGAAGGCCAGGGCCGGTTGCCCAAGCAAAAAGCCTACAATGCCGAAGGGCACGATGGCAAAGAACACCCCGAACACGCCGAAGGAAAAGACCGAGAGAATAGTAGCCGCCAGCAGCACCCGCCCATTCTGGACGACAGCGGCGATCACGCTGTGCGGGTTGTCCCCGGCGAACTCGATGACCTTCTTGAAGTTGTTCATCAGGTTGGTCTGTCCGGCAGCGACGGAATCCGGAATCTGGAGATCGGGCCGCACGCGAGCCACCACAAACCCGCCCACGAAGATGGCGACGATACAGATGGCGACGATGACCATCGCCGGGCGCAGGGTAGGCAGCACGGGCAGAACGTTGTAGCGATACCAGTCCGCGAGAGTCCTGACATTCGGGCCGCCGCGCAGCCGTCCCCAGAACAGCTTCCAGGCCCATTTCAGGTTGATCTCATCGATGGCGCGGCCCAACAGTTCCTCGCGGTTAAAGATGCGCGCGCCCATACTAAAGAGCAGGATGTCCACCACGATCAGCCCGACCACGATGTACCACAACACGTAGCGGTTGTTGGTGACCATGATAAAACTTTCGAGCATGACCAGCATCGACACCGGGATGATGATGAAGCTGGCGAGCAAGTTGGAAGCGCGCGTGGAAGTGGTCTGGCTGGAGACGACCACCGCTCCTGTAACCATGACCAGTGCCTGGGCCGTCGTCAGAATCAGAATCTGGATGATCAATTCCAGTTCGGGCCGCCACTGCTGCGCGCCGAAGATCAGCCCGCCCAGATAAATGCCCATGCCGATGTAGCTCGCCATCAGCGGCGGAATCATCGCGGCGAAGGCTTTGCCGACATACAGTTCGGTGTTGGTCAGCGGCGTGGAGAGCAGCGGTTCCAGGCTGCGCCGTTCTTTTTCGCCCACGAACGTTTCCAGCGCAATGACCAGCGAGATCGAGACGGGGAAGAAGCCCACGATCATCGGCAGCAGCGGCAGGAAGTTATCGATGAGCGGGGCCGCGCCATTGGAGACGAAAAAGTTGGTGAAGATGCGCGTCATGCCCTGCGCCAGCATCGGAAAGACCAGCGTCAAACCGAGGATCGGGGCCATGATACGCCAATCTCGGAAGCTGTCGCGCACCTCGCGCCGTGTGACGATCAGCGCGTTCCGCAGCGTCTCACCCAGTGGGTGACCTTCGATGTCCAGCCTGTGTGTCCGCTTAACGCTGAGTGTGGTTGCCATGCTGCGCCTGCCCTTCCGCCTCTTCATCTTCCGCTACAATCTGCAAATACACTGCTTCCAGACTCTGCTTGACTTCGCTCAGGGTGATCACGTCCACACCGTGCGCCGACAGCTTGCGCAGGATGGCCGGGTTGGTCACTTTCGGATCGGGGGTGCGGTAGCGCAGCGACAGTTCGGCGCTGTCCACGACCTCGACCATGCTCGCCAGTTCCTTTGCCACGCCATTGAGCGGCTGCGCGAACTGGATTTCCATGACCGGGTCGCCCACAAAGCGCTGCGATAGTTCGGCAAACGTGCCGTTGGCGATGATGCGTCCGCGCCGGATGACCGCGATCCGGTCAGCCAGTATCTGCGCCTCGTTCAAATTGTGCGTGGTCAGGATAATGGTGCGCCGGTCACGCTGCAATTCGACGATAGCATCCCGCACCAGCTTGGCGCTCTGCGGGTCCATGGCCGAGGTTGGCTCGTCCAGCAGCAGCACGGGCGGGTTGTGCAGCATGGCACGCACCAGCGCCAGTTTTTGCTTCATGCCTTTGGAGTATTCGCCGAGCCGCTTGTTGGTGGCATCGGCCAGCCCAAAGCGCTCCAACAGGTCAAGGGCGCGTTTGCGGCGCTCCTGGGCCGACAGGCGGTAGACACGCCCAAAGAAGTCCAGATATTCGAGCGCCCTCATGCGTTCGTACAGGCCGTGCTGCTCGGTCAGCACGCCGACGTTGGCACGCACTTGCGCTGGCTGTGTCAGAATGTCGTACCCGGCCACGCTGGCCCGGCCCGACGTGGGCCGCAGCAGCGAGGTCAGCATACGGACGGTAGTCGTTTTGCCTGCGCCGTTCGGCCCCAGGACGGCCAGCACGCTGCCTGCCGGTACAGTAAAGGTCACGTCGTCTACGGCACGGAAGTCTTTGAAATCTTTGGTCAACCCTTCAGCTTCGATCATGCGTTCCTCGTGAGTACTTGCTGTTACGATTGTAGTGTCGATTCGGTGGTGCTGCTGTGAATATTCTGTGAAGGCGGGCGTAGTACGTTGGTACGGCTGTAAAGCAAAAGGGCGCCGACAGCCAGCACGGCTTCCACTGCGGCGACGGCTTGCGAAATGTTGACCGTTCCAGCGTGCGAGACATTGACGCGCAGGAATTCGAGCATGAAGCGCCCTGAACTATATAACGCCACGTACAGCAGTGCAAACCAGCCGGGCGCAAAGCGGCTCCGGTAGCGCCGGAAGAGGGTCAATAGCAGGACGAAGACCAGGGTCATCCACAGCGATTCGTACAGGTAGACCGGATGAAAGCGCGTGGTCGCCAGCGGGTAGCGCACCAGATCGGTGTAAGGGCCGACGCGCTGTTCGGCAGCATCGATTAGCACACCCCAGGGCAGTGTCGTAGGCGGACCATACAAATCCTGGCTGGCCGCATTGCCCCACCGCCCGATGGCCTGCGCCAGTGGCAGCGCAACCGCCGCGATGTCCAGCCAGGGCAGCAGCAGCAGACCACGCCGCCGCGTATAGATCGCCATTCCCAACGCCCCGCCCGCCAGCCCGCCGATAAGGCCCAGGCCGCCCGTCCAGACGGCGATCACGCCCTGGTTCAGGTCGAAGATGTGCGACAGGAACCAGTCGGGCGTGCGCCCGATAGCGACCATCGAATCCGGCGGGAACAGGACAAACCACAGCCGCGCCCCGATCAGCCCGCCCAGCGCCACCCAGACCAGCCCACGCCAGATGTGCTCGGGATCGCGCCCGTCGCGTGCGGCCAGCCACGTGGCGACCTCCACCGCGATCCACGTGCTGACGACGACGAGGATGCCATACCAGTGCAGCGTGAAAGCAAAGACGTGAATGCCTGCCGAGTCGACGCTAAGGGGAATCATCGGCAGTGGCTCATTTCAAACGTCATTTCAAACGTAATTGAGCATCGGGCGCTCCTTCGCAGGTGTTCCTAAAGGATGCGCGCATTTGGCATTTATGTCCATCCTTACCTGTCATGACACGACCATGACAGGCGCGCGGGCGTGTTCTATGTGTGGGTGGATGATGTCGTCCTTCGTCCCTGATCCAGCACCATTTCATCCGCGAGACCTCCGGCGCCGCACTTATCGGCTGTTTCAATCGTCCCGCGTTGCACGATACACGATCACGATACGCTGGATGGCCGTCAGATGGTTGCCCACGGCCAGGATGATCAAGCCGGGCACGATCAGCCCTGTCAGCAGTGTGACGACCAGCACGATGGAGCGCACAGTCCGGTCAAACCAGCCCTCTTTGATCGAGCCAATGTCCAGCCCTTCGGCACGCGCCCGCACGTAGCTGACGGCAAACGCGCCGATCAGCGCGAACCCGGCCAGTGTCATCTCGGCAAGCTGGCCGCGCGCGGCGAAGTAGTAGGCCAGCCCGAAGAACATGAAGCCATCGGCGTAACGATCCAGGGTGGAGTCGAGCAGCGCGCCAAAGCGATTCTTGCGATTCAGGGCGCGGGCAATCGCCCCATCGAGCGTATCCAGCGGCGCGCCGAGGATGAACACGATGCCCGACGCCAGGAAATTGCCGCGCGCCGCCAGCCAGGCCGCGATCAGCACCACGACCAGGCCCAGGATCGTCACCACGTCCGGGTCGATACCGAGCCGGACGCCCTGCTGCCCGGCCCAGGTGGTCAGGCCGCGCGTCTCGTAACGCAGGCGGTCACTGAGCGTATTAAAGCGAGGTGGAGCATCCTTCTGCCCCAACGGTTGGTTCATGCGTGCAGCGCTTGGGGAGCATCCATGAACCAGTTCTTGGTAATTTCAATCGGACGGTAGAAATCCGTCCAGGGGCGCGCATATTCCCTGGTGATAGCGTTGAGCATTTCCAGCCGCTTAATGCCCTGCTCCTGGATGAAGCGCTGTCGATCTGCCGGAGTCATGACGACGGCTTCTTTCCAGATGGCACGCCCGGCCAGGTAGCCGCTGGCCCCGGCCTGACAGGCGACGCGAGCCTGTACGACGAACGTCTCGAAATCGACGCCAGCGCTCAGGAGCACCCAGGACACGCTGCTGGCCGCGCTCATGGCCTCGCAGGCCGCACGCCAGGATTTCTCGTCTTTGTCGATGTTCACGTCTACCGGGAATTCGAGCTTGAGAATATCGACGCCCAGTTTGCTCAGACGGCGCGCCGTCTCGACGGCCACTGCCGGGCGAGTGCGCGCAAACTCGGCGCTGTCCCTGGATACCGCAGCGTCCAGGCTGTACGAGATTGGTTCGACGAAAATGGGCAGATCGAGGCGGTGGCAGTCTTCCGTCACCTTCTGGATCACGCTTTCGATCTCCTCCGCCAGCGCGCCTGACTGTGGATGGTAATACGCCAGCAGCTTTACCGCCGCTGCGCCCATGCGCTTGATCTGCTCCACCGTCCAGCCCTCGGTGAAGTCGATCTTGCGATAGGTGGCGTCGCCGCTGTAGCCGCTCTTTTCGAGCGCCATGAGCAGGCCCTTGTTGCCCGGCAAATCCAGGGCGGCCTGCATTCCGTACTCTGCGTCGAGCAGGACGGCGCTGAACGCTGGCGAGAGCCAGAGCACAATGTCGCGCTTCATCTGAACAGCGGTTTCGTAGGGCGTCCCGGCGGGCAGCATTTTGATGAACGAGCCGCGCTGGTCGAAAGCCAGGATGTTGAACCGGTTATCGGCGGTGCTGGTGGCCTTCAGGCCGCGCCATCTGCCGGGGGTTAGAGTCTGAGGCATGAGGTGCTCTCCATTCTGGTGGCAGGCAATCCAATACAGCTTGATTGTAGCGTGGAGTCTGGCGCTTTACCTCAATCTTTACCGCTAGCAGGTTGTCGGAGAACCCTGTAAGAGGAGAGGCGGGGTAAACTGGAATGATGAGCAGACAATTCCAGAAACCAGATTACGAAGCGGTACTGAACAAGACGATC
>JAJPHV010000144.1 GCA_021325095.1 Chloroflexota bacterium
CAGCCGACCAACGGCCAGGATGAAACAGGTTCAAGACAGACCGAGCCGCATTGCGGATGACAGGGAAAACGCGGGGGGAATGCTGAGACGATAAACGGCTGGCATCCGCCAGATCGGGCACTAAATTGGTGCTGTCGCAGCGAATTTCAGTGGTGATCTGACCGGTTCTCAGGGCAGTCCAACGGCGTTCGAGCCGCAAAAGCTGCGCCAACGCCGGCCAGTCCAGATAGGTGTTGAGTTCCGTCGTGTCCAACACGTGCTTGACCAGTTGCCACTTCTGGATAGCGGGCAACCGACCTACTTCCTCAGGCAGTTCTTCGACAGTCACGGGTTTCACTGCTTCTTCGCCTATCGCTGCACGTTGATACGCACGGGTTCGCTTTGGGCGCTGTTGCCCGCCGCGTCGTAGACGATCATGTAGAAGGACTGCGGCCCACCCTGGTCAACGTTCCACTCCGTGCGGTAGGGCGCTTGTTTGACAGTATCGATTAACTGGTTGTTGCGGTAGAACTCGACGTAGGCTACCTCTACGTTGTCGGTAGCCTCGGCTTCCAATCGAACCAGCTTGTCGTTTGGGCCAATCTTCGCGCCCGCCTGCGGCGAGATGACGCGAATCGTCGGCGGCCTGTTGTCCACCGTGACCTGCACGGTAAAGGGTTGCAGCACGTTGTCCTTCAGCACGGTGCTCAGGCGCAGGGTATACAGTCCATCCAGCCCGGTGGTGTCCCAACGGCCAAGCGTGATGTTCGTGCCGCGCACTTTGGGATCGCTACCGCCGATGCTGACCCACTGCGTCGGATTGATGCCCGCGCCGTAGGCCAGGTTGAATGACACCACGTCCTGGCTCTCAATCGCCCCCTTGATGTCGATCACGCCACGCACACGTGCCAATCCGGCGGGCGCAGTGATGGCGGCAATGTTCGGTGCGGGCCGCGCGCCAACCGTGTCGTAATCGACGGGTGGTAAGGGCTGCCCGGCAGCTTTGGCCCAATCGCGGGCTTCGGGTGGATAGTCAAAGAACACGCGCTCCTGTATCAGTTCGGGTGGCGTGGAGGCTGTCGCAATCAGCCCGTTGCGGACGTTGATCTGGTAGCGCTTCCAGTAGATGTCGGTCTGCGTGGGCACGGTGCTGACGTTGGCGTCGGCGTAGAACAGTTCCTTGACCTTCTGGCAGTCCGGCGTGGGCAATAAACCGCTTTGCTTGCAGACGGGCACTTCGACAATCGTCGGCGGGCGCTTCCAATCCTGGGCGGGCAGGTTATCGCGGCGGTGGAGGTATTCCATGATGGCGTGCCAGATCGGGGCGGCGGCAGTGCCTCCGGTCATGTCCGGCGACATCGGCGAGTTGTTGTTGTTGCCGACCCACACGCCCGTCACGATCTGGGGCGTGTAGCCCACCGTCCAGGCATCCCGGTTATCGTTGGTCGTCCCCGTCTTGGCCGCTGCCGGGCGCGGCAGTTCCAGGGCGTTGCCCGGCCCGAAGGAGGGCAGCCGCGCCTGGTTGTCTTCCAGGATGTTGTTGATCAGGTAGGCCAGCCCCGGCTCCATGACATTCTGGCGACCAAAGGTGTCACCTTTCTCGTCAAGTTGCCAGAGGATGTGGCCGTCTTTGTCCTCGATGCGCAGCACCGAGATCGGGTCGTAGGCGCGGTAGCCTGCCCGGCCATTCTGCACAGGCGTTCCTGCCATCGTGCCGAGCGTGGCAAAGGCGCTGTAGGCATAGCTGAGGTCGAGCAAACTGACCTCGCCGCTGCCAAGCGCCAATGCCAGCCCATATTTGTCCAGGCTGTCGTTCAGCGAGTTGATGCCAAGCTGGTGGGCGCGCCGGATGACCTGCCCGATGCCGACGTTGGCGAGCACCTGCACTGCCGGGATGTTGTAGGAGTTCGCCAGCGCCTCGCGGACGCTCATGACGCCGTGAAACTGGTCGTCCTCGTTCTTGGGGGTGTAGGGCGTGCCGCCCTGGTCGAAGGTGGTTGGTACATCCAGAACCATCGTGGCCGGGGTGTATTTGCCCGAAAAAGCCGTTACATACAAGATGGGCTTGAAGGCCGACCCCGGCTGGCGCAGACTGAGCGCGACGTTGTAATTGCCGTCAATGCCGGTGTTCCAGTAGTCCAGGCTGCCGACCATCGACAGGATTTCACCCGTCGAGGGTTTGAGAACAACGGAGGCGGCGTTGGTGACGTTGCGCTGCGTGCTCAGTTTCAGCTTGGGCGGGGTGACGAGATACTGCGCCGCCACGCACGGCTTACCTTCGTTGGTGTTGGGCGCAGCTTTCGGATCGCCACCCTGGATGCGTGTGATCCAGGCGCGCATGACGCATTCAGCCTGATACTGCAAGTCGAGGTCGAGCGTGGTGTAGATACGCAGGCCGCCTTGCAGGACGAGCCGCGCCCCATCCCGGCCCTGGGCGTTGAGCAACTGCTCGGCCTGCCGCCGGGCATACAGCGAGAAGTGCGGCGCGAGAATGCCGTACCGTTCGGTGATGGGCTGGATGACAATCGGCTCGGAAGCAGCCTGCACCGCCTGGTCGCGGGTGATGAAGCCCAGCGCCGCCATGCTATCCAGGACGACAACCTGCCGCTGCCGTGCCGCCTGAGGGTTGTCCAGTGGGTTAAGCTGAGGGTTCTGCGGGATGGCGGCCAGCATCGCCGCCTCGCCCAGCGTCAGTTCGCGGACGGGCTTGCCGAAATAGACTTTGGCTGCTGTGCCGACGCCATAGGCCAGGTTGCCGTAAAAATTGTTGTTGAGATACCACTCCAGAATCTGGTCTTTGCTGTAGCGCCGCGCGATCTCGCTGGACAGGATGATCTCCCTGATCTTGCGATCCAACGTGACGGCAGCCGGGCCTTGCGGCGAAAGCAGCACATTCTTGGTCAACTGTTGGGTGATCGTGCTGCCGCCCTGCACCGTGCCGCCTTGCAGCGCGATCCACATCGAGCGTACAATGCCGCGCACGTCGAAGCCCGGGTTCTCGTAGAAACTTTTGTCCTCGATAGCGATGGTGGCGTTGATCAGGTCGCGTGGGATGTCCGCCAGCGCAATCGACTGGCGATCCCCGCCGCTCGGATCAAGCACCTGGTACAGGACAGATTTTCCGGTGCGGTCATAGATGAGCGTCGTCTCGAACTGCTGCCTCGCACTCACAATCGCATCGGGGTTGGGCAGGTCACGGGCGTAGTAGACGTAAACGCCCACCGCTAACGCGGTGCCGCTCCCCAGCAGCAAAACCGGGATCAGGACGAGCAGCACAACCAGCACTGTGATCACGCGGGCCACCCGCCGGGATCGCGCACTGTTCTGCATAGCCCGGCGTTCGCGCCGCCGCTGGATAATCGCTGCCGCCGGCTTCAAGCTAACCAACCTCTATCCACGCTACTTGTGCGATGTCCGTGCTATAATATACAGTCACATTGTACTACCATCGCGGATAATACTCGGTACAGATTGACCTGGCAAGTGTCATCGCTTGGAAGCGCAATCACGTGGCAAATAAACGATTACTGGTTATTGATGACGATTCAGTGACACGAGACCTGCTTCAGCGAGTCCTCGAACAGGCCGGTTATGACGTGGCTACGGTGCGCGATGGCCCCGACGCATTGAATTTCCTGAAGAAGAACGGCCTGCCTCATCTCATCCTGCTCGACCTGGGCTTACCAGGGATGCACGGCTTCACAGTTGGGGAACTCATCAAGCGGATGGGCGACGTGCCGATCATTATCATTACCGGCGTGGACTCGGAGGAGGTGGTCGTCCAGGGCCTTGAGCTGTACGCCGACGACTACATTAAAAAGCCGTTCAATATCCGGGAGGTCGAGGCCCGAATTCAGCGTGTTCTCAGCCGCATCACCGACTTCTCCTATGCCCAGAGTCCTGTCGTGCAGGTCGATGAGCACCTGGCAATTGATTTCCCCAACAACCAGATCTGGCGCGACGGTCAGGTCATTGCACTGACGCCTACGGAGACCAGTCTGCTGTCTGTGCTGCTGCGGAATAAAGGCCACATCGTGCCGTCGTCGACCCTGATTGCGCGGGTCTGGCCGAACGAAGAGGTCTATGAGGAGACGCTGCGCGTGCACATCGCCCGCCTGCGCGCCAAGCTGGCCGCAAAATCCGACGATACGCAGTATATTCGCAATGAGCGCGGCGTCGGCTACACCTTCATCTTTCCCGAATAACATGGCATCTGACATGGCACACATCTCAGGGACAGCATGGACAACGACGATCATGCGGCGAGCATCCTCGGCAGCCTGATTGAGGGCGCTGCTGACGCTATCATCACCACCGACCTGGACGGGCTGATCAATCGCTTCAATGCTGCTGCCGAAATGCTGTTTGGCTGCGCCGCGCCGGAGCTGATCGGCCAGCATATTTCCGCGCTTGTGCCCCCACCGCGCCGGTCCGAATTTGCGCTGTGGCTGCGCCTGGTGACCCAGGAAGGGCGCGCGTTGCGGGGCGATACCGAGGTGCTGGGCAAAGATGGTCAGATCATCCAAACCTACGTGAGTATGTCGCCGCTGAAGGACGCCCAGGGGACTATTGCCGGCGCGCTGCTTTTCTGTGTGGATATTTCGGCACGCCTCACCTTGCAAAACGTCTTGCAGAAAGAGCGCGATCTCCTGGAAGCGATCCTCGAAACGACGAACGACGCCATCATCATGGTCAATTCGGCCAGATGGGTTGTGTCGGCCAACCTGCAATTCGAGGCATTTTTCCACCTGGCGCGCTACCAGATCATTAACCAGCCCGTCGAGGTGTTGACCGAACAGATCAAAATGCGCCCCGACCTGCCCGACGAATTGGTCAATATCCTGCTGACTTTCGTGGGAGATGCTTACCAGAGTGCAGGCGGCGACTTTGAGATCGGTGGGCCGCAGTTGCGCGTCCTGGTCTGGTACAGCTCGCCTGTCTACGCACACGATGGCACAAACGTGGGCCGTCTGTTTGTCTTCCGTGATGCCACGCGCGAACGCGAAGTGGATCGGATGAAGACAGAATTTGTTTCCCTGGTGTCCCACGAACTGCGCACACCGCTGACTTCGATCCTGGGTTTCACCGACTTTATTCTGGACGGCGACGCGGGGCCGGTGGACGGCCAGGTGCGCGAATACCTGGACATTGTAAAAATCAACACGGGTCGCCTGATCGGGCTGATCAATGATATTCTTGATGTGACACGCATCGAGGCCGGGCGCGTCGATCTAAAGCGCAGCCTGTGTTTTATCGACGAATTGATCGACTCGGTGGTGCAGTCCATGTTCCTGGTCATCGACAGCCGCCGCCAGCAGCTTACACTCAAGATCGAGCCGGATTTGCCACCTCTGTGGATAGACCGGGAGCGCATTGCCCAGGCATTTACGAATTTGTTGAGCAACGCATCCAAGTATTCTCCGGCAGATAGTGAACTGATCGTCGAGGCGCGGCTGGTGCGAGAGCCAGAAGATTTCGCAGCGGGTGCGCCGCCCGATATTTTTGTGCCTGCCATTCAGGTGGCGGTGCATGATCGCGGTATGGGTATCGCGCCCCAAGATCAAAAGCACCTTTTCACACGGTTCTACCGGGCAGAGCAGGCCGCTCGCCGCCAGATTGCGGGTACGGGGTTGGGGCTGGCAATTGCCAAGTCCTTCATCGATCTTCACAACGGGCATATCTGGTTCCAATCCAGACTGGACTACGGCTCATCGTTTTACTTCTCTATTCCGTTAGTGGAGGCCGAATGACGTATATCCTGGTCGCCGAGGACGACCCGCATATCCAGTTGTTGATTCAACGCAAACTGGAAACTGCCGGGTACGAAGTGCGCACCACGCCCGACGGCAGCGAAGCGCTGCAAATGGCGCTCCACGAGCCACCGCGCATTCTGCTGCTCGACGTGATGCTGCCGGGCCGCAGCGGGTTGGAAATCTGTTACGAGGTCAAGCAGACGCTTGGCCCAAAGGCTCCGCCCGTCATCGTCATTTCAGCGCGCGGTCAGCAATCGGACGTGGATGCCGGAGAAGCAGCAGGCGCAGACGACTACCTGATCAAGCCGTTTTCGCCCAAAGATTTGCTTGAACACGTGCAGCGCATCCTGGGGCGGTGAGTTTATTTACCTCACCCTAAATCCCTCTCCACCAAGTGGAGAGGGACTTTCAAACCGCCGTGCACTTGGGGTGAGGTTTTTCCACACAAGGAGGGCAGCTTGGCTCTCACGCCGCAAGAAGTCTTTGAATACCACAGCCAGGGGCGGCCCGGCAAGATTGAAGTCGCCCCGACCAAATCGTTGCTGACTCAGCGCGATCTTTCGCTGGCCTACACGCCCGGCGTGGCTCAGGTCGTGCTGGAACTGGAACGCGACGCCGAAACCGCCTATGAATACACTGCCAAAGCCAACCTGGTGGCCGTCATCTCCAACGGGACGGCCATCCTGGGATTGGGAGATCGCGGTGCGCTGGCCGGCAAGCCCGTCATGGAGGGCAAAGGCGTCTTGTTCAAGCGCTTTGCGGATATTGACGTCTTTGACATTGAAGTTGACGCCCGCGATCCCGACGAGATGATCCGCGTTGTGCGGGCCATTGCCCCCACTTTTGGTGGGATCAATCTGGAAGACATCAAAGCGCCCGAATGCTTCTACATCGAGGAGCAGCTTCGCGCCGTGCTGGACATCCCGGTCTTCCACGACGACCAGCACGGTACGGCCATTATCACGGGCGCGGCACTGCTCAACGGCCTGGAATTGACGGGCAAGCGCATCGAGGATTTGCGCGTGACGGTGACCGGGGCAGGCGCGGCGGCGCTCTCGACGGTGGCTTTCTACATCCGGTTGGGCGTCCGCAAAGAGAACATTATCCTGGTCGATGAGCACGGCGTGGTCTATGCAGGCCGCTCCGTTGCAATGGACCCTTACAAGGCCCGTTTCGCCGCCGATACGCACCTGCGCACCCTCTCCGAGGCCATGCAGGGGGCTGACCTGTTCCTGGGCCTGAGTGTGGCGAATATTGTGACGGCAGACATGGTGAAGTCGATGGCCGACAACCCCATGATCTTTGCCCTCGCCAACCCCGACCCTGAGATTGCTTACGAGGTTGCCAGGGCGGCCCGCCCGGATGCAATCGTGGCGACGGGGCGCAGCGATTACCCCAACCAGATCAACAACGTGCTCGGCTTCCCATTCATTTTCCGGGGTGCGCTGGACGTGCGGGCACGGGCCATCAACGACGAGATGAAGCTGGCCGCCGCGCACGCCCTGGCCGCGCTGGCTCACCAGGATGTGCCGGAAAGCGTGCTGCGTGCCTACGGGCTGGAAGCGCTGCACTTCGGGCGGGATTACCTGATTCCCAAGGCGCTTGACCCGCGCGTGCTGCTTTGGGAAGCGCCTGCCGTTGCAAAGGCGGCCATCGAAAGCGGCGTAGCCCGCCGCCACATCGACACGGAAGAATATGTGCGGCAGTTGGCGCTGCGGCAGGGCAAGGGCCAGCAGGTGCGTGCCTTTATCATCAACCAGGCCAAGTCTGCGCCGAAGCGGGTGGTCTTTGGTGAGGGCGAAGAAGCCTCGATTATCCGTGCTGCTGCCGTCGTTTCGGACGAGGGCATCGCGCACCCGGTCTTGCTGGGCCACCCGGACGTGATCGAGCAAAAGATCGCGGAACTGGGTATCCAGAATTACAAGCCAGAAGTGATCTATCCGCCGTTGTCACCGCTGCGCCAGGCATATGCCGATCAGTACTTTGAACTGCGCAAGCGCAAGGGTATTACTGCCAAACGCGCCTACGAGGAAGTGCGCAAGCCCAACGTCTTCGGCCCGATGATGATCAGGGCCGGGCACGCCGACGCTTTTGTGTCGGGGCTGACCTATGAATACCCAGATGTGATCCGGCCCGCGCTGCAAATCTTCCACACCCGGCCCGGAATGCGGATCGCGTGTGGCGTGTATCTGGTCATCGTTCACGACGATGTGTACGTGTTTACCGATGCCACCGTCAACATTGAGCCGGGGGCCGAAGACCTGGCCGAGATCGCCATTCTCGCGGCAGACTTCGCCTCGCAACTGACCATCACACCCCGTGTCGCCATGCTATCGTTCTCGAACTTTGGCTCCGCGCCGCACCCGCTCTCGGACAAAGTGCGCCGCGCCGTCGAGATTGTCCAGGCGCGCCGCCCTGACATTGCCGTCGATGGCGAGATGCAGGCCGACGTGGCCGTCGTTCCGGAACTGATCGAGTCGCGTTACCCGTTTAGCAAGGTCAGGTCGGCCAACGTGCTGGTCTTTCCAAGTCTGGAGTCGGCCAACGTCGCCTATAAGCTCCTGGCGCGATTGGGCGGGGCGCGCACCATCGGGCCGATTTTGCTGGGCCTGGGCGCGCCGGTACACGTGCTGCAAGTGGGCGATGACGTGGAGGCCATCGTGTCGATGACCGCCGTTGCCGTGATGGACGCGCAAAGCCGATGAAACGTATTTTCGGCTTCAGCGCGGTGCTCTGGCTGCTGGTGGTGGCGTTCTGCATCGCCGTGATCGCCTTCGCGCGCTCGATGCCCGTTACCGCACTGGCAAACGGGCTGGATCGCTGCAATGGCGCTCCCTGTTACCTCGGCATTGTGCCCGGCCAGACGCGCTGGGAAGAGGCGAAGGCTCTCCTGGCCGGCCAGAATTCCGAGTTCAGGCCGGGCGAGATCGCCGTCACCACCGCGACGGCGGACGTCCTGCTAACCCCGTCCCGGGACGGGCGCACCGTTGACAATATCCTGGTCAGAGATTCCGGCCTGAGGCTCGGTTCGCTCATTGCCCTGTTCGGAACACCGTGCCATGCCCGAATTTACCCCAGAGCGGTAATGAGTTATGGCGGCGGCATCACCACCTTTTTCGCGCCGTTCATCACTGCCGCCGTTTATCTGCCGCCCGGTTCCGACCTGGACGACCCGATCCTGGGGCAAGACGCCTGGGTTCCATATCTATGGATCACCAGCCGTGCCAACGTGTGTCAGATGGGCCGGCTGCTGATCCGAGGCGAGCTTGATAGGCCCTGGGCGGGGTTTGCGGCCCTGCGGCGGTATGTAAGATAAGTTTAGTGCATACGCTGACCAACGGCGTTCCTCTTGTGTTTGCGGTCACAAATGCCAGTCGTAAGGGTGCGGGGGCAGCGCCCTGTCAGCAGTGAATCACACCGTTTCGTAACGTTTCCAGATTGCTCTGGCCTCCTCTGCGACCAGCCGTCGGAGCGACTCTGGCTCCAGCACGTGCGCGTGGCGGCCCCATCCCAATACCCATTGCAAGATGTCCCGCTCCTCACGTACCCCCAGGGTTAGCAGCAGACCTTCAGGCGTTTCCTCCGTCGCCAGCAGGAAGAAAGTGTACGACTCCCGGACCCACCGCGCGATCTCGTGATCGAACAAGACACGCACGACAATGCGCTCCGAAGGTGCAACGCGCTGGTCTTTTGCCAGGTACTTTCGCATGTCGAAATCCGGGGGTCGCATAAACTGCCTGGGCTGCACGACCAGGTTTTCCATGCGAGACAGGCGGAAGTTGCGCATTGCCTTGCGGCGATGGTCGTAGGCAACCAGCAGCCATGCACCGGTGATGTGCAGCAAGCCATACGGATCGGCCTCACGGAGCGCACTTTCGCCGCGCCGCGCATGATAATGGAATTTGACCGTTTGCTTTCTAATGATCGCTCGTCGCAGTTGTTGGAGATGGCGTTCCTCGTCATGATTTGAGAGCGCGCCAGGCGAAACGAACCGGATGCTGCCTTGCAGATATTCAACGCCCTCACGCAGGTGCGCTGGCAGTACAGCCGAAATTTTGCGGCTTGCTGACTGTGCTGCAGCCCGGTATTCCGCATCGAAGTTCTGGGCCATCACGTCGCTGCCAAGCAGCAGCATCGCGCCCTCGTCCGTTGTGAAACTCAATGGCGGCAGGAAGTAACCCTCGTCTAGCGAATAGCCTTCTCCCGGCACAGAGATGATCGGTACGCCCGCTTCGCTCAGGGCCTGAATGTCACGGTAGATCGTGCGTTTGCTGACCTCGAAGGTCGCTGCCAGATCTTCTGCCCGGCATTTGCGCCGCTCCTGCAATTCCAGCACCATCGCCAGCATACGATCTGTGCGATTCATGGCGTTTCACCTGGCGACCATTGAGCGCGTCATGAGGTAGCCTCCGGCCAGCAGGAACAAAATTGCCAGGATGCGCGTCCCATCCATGGGCCGCATGGCAACGCCGAGCCATCCAAACTGATCGATCAGCAGCCCGGCGACAAGCTGCCCGGCGACAATTAGTGTCGTCGTGGCCGCAACGCCGATGCGCGGAATCGTGTAGTTAATTGCCGCCAGAACCAGGACGCCAAACGCACCTACCCCGAACATCCACCAGGGCAGCGTGCGCGCCTCCCCGATGTTTTCCCCACCACGCAACAAAACGTAGCTCACTGAAAAGAATACGCCGCTGACATGGACAATGAACGTGCTGGTGGCGACGCCTAGCCGCTGCCCAATCCCATTGGCGATGGGTGACTGAACGCCTACCGAAATGCCTCCTAATATACCGATCAGGATGGTCAACACTTGTTGCAGCAAAACGATTCTCCTCCGACGACAACCAACCCCATGTCCACGAGGACGCAGTACCGGGAACGCTCTCAGCCCACGCCTCTAGCTTTGCGGCGGTCTTCGCTGGCATCTTGAATGCAAACTCCGCACTTCATCGTCCAGCAGCCCGGCACAGTTTAGTGAGGGAAACAGGCAAAGTCAATAGTCGATGCAGAGGGTTGGCGCAGTAAGGCCGGGGCACAAAAATCCCCGCGCCCGTCAGGATGGCAGGCACGGGGATGAAGAAGCAGGTGGCGGAATTACTTGGTAGCGGCCATCGTGGGGGCCATCGTCGCAGCCATCGTTGCGGGTGCTTCGATCTCCGCGATGCGCTCGGCGTCATTCAGGTTGTCTTTGGTGATCATGGCTGGCGTCAGGTAGTTGTCGTGTTTCTCCGGCGACTTGTTGTTGCGCAGGTAGTCCACGATCAGGTCAAGTGCCGTCCGAGACTGGCCGCCGGGGAACTGCTCAACCGTGCCCGTTTGCTGACCATTCTTGATTGCCAACAACGCTTCTGGCAGGGCATCGAAGCCGATCACGGCGACCTTGCCGACCAGGTTCTTGGCCTTGAGCGCTTCGATTGCACCGAGCGCCATGTCATCGTTCGCGCAACTGATCACGTCGGGTACGTCGTTCGCATTCAGGCCCGCTTCCGTCACCGACAGCCCGTTGTCGCGGTTGAAGTTAGCGGTTTGCTCGAAGATGATCTTGTACTTGTCTTTGACGGGGTCCAGGACGTTGTGCAGGCCCTTGTTGCGGTCAATGGCAGGCGAGGCCCCAGGCGTGCCCTGCAAGTTGAAGATCTTGGCCCCATTGGGGAACATCTTCATGATCAACTCGCCCTGTAGTTCGCCACCCTTGACGTTGTCCGCACCGACGTGCGCCAGCGTCTTGACGTTGCTGACATTTCGATCAATGGTCACCACCGGGATTTTGGCATCCACGACTTCTTGCACAGCCGGTTGCATCGCGTCCACCGTGATGGGGGAAACCAGCAAGCCGTCGTACTTTTGAGCAATCACGCTTTCCAGATCGGCAGTTTGCTTATCGGTCTTGCCCTGTCCATCCATGACGATGATGGTTACATCGCCCAATTTGGTGGCCTCGTCCTGGACCTGTTTAACCATGTTGACAAAGAATGGGAAAGCCAGATCGGGCAGGGACAGCGCGATCTTGAGCGGCTTGTTCTGGGCACGGGTGGGTGTCCCGGTGACCATGAACGCGGAAAAGACGATGGCGAGCAACGCCAGGATCACAATGGTCTTTTTCAGCATTTCTAGCATCTCCTCCCAGAGATAAAGTGAACACGTTACTTTGATTTACGCGGTGTCCGAGGCATACTTTTGATAGACATCACCTCCTTAAGCCAGCACATCGTGGTAGCACATCGTAGTGCCATCCGGGTCAGTGTCATCAGGCGCGCCGTCGAGACTTGGTAATCCGATCAAAGAACACAGCGAGCACGATGATGGCACCGATCACGATCTGCTGGTAGTAGGAACTGACGTTCATCTGTGTCAGCCCGGTGCTGAGGATCGTAATGAGCAGCGAGCCGATGACGGTTCCCAGCACGCTGCCTTCACCACCAAACAGGCTTGTCCCGCCAATCACGACAGAGGCGATCACGGTCAATTCGTAGCCCTGCCCGGCGACGGCCTCTGCCGAGTTCACTCTTGAAGCCTGGATAAAGCCGCCGAGACCGGCCAGGAAGCCCACGATCAGGTACACGCTCAGGATTAACTGCCGCGTATTCAGCCCCGACAGACGGGCCGCTTCGGCGTTGCCGCCCACCGCGTAGATATAGCGCCCATACTGCGTGTAGCGCAAAACGACAAAGGCAACGAGGGCCACACTCAGGTAAATGATCACCGGAATAGGCACTTGAATCCAGGGGTTTTCAGAATCCATGAACAACTTCCCCTGCCCCCAGAAATTGAAGCTCGGATCGAAGGCGCTGATCGGCCCGCCGCCGCCGATAATCAGGGTCATACCCCGAAAAGCCGAAAGGCCCCCCAGCGTGACGATAAATGGCGGAACGCCCAGCCGCGTGATAGCAAGGCCCTGAATCAACCCGCACAGCAGGCCAACGCCACACGCGACCAGAATTGCGCCGCCAACGCCGATGCCCGAAGTTGCCGTTGCGCCCGCCAGAAGCGTGCCGCCCTTGTAAGCGTAGGCTGCCGTCATTCCGGCCAGCGCCAGCACCGACCCCACCGATAGATCAATGCCGCCCGTCAGGATAACGAAGGTCATGCCGATGGCGATCAGGCCGGTGATCGATGATTGGCGCACAATATTCCAGATGTTGAGCGGGGCCAGGAAGCCGGGCCTCAGAATTGAGAAGGCAACGACCAACGCCACCAGAAAGATCAGTGCACTGAATTTGCCGATCAGTCCCAGGAGGTTAGCCCGACGCCGTCCGGCCTCGACAGCCGGTGCGGTGACATTTTCAGAGAGTTCGGTCATAGGTCGATTTACCTCATCCCGTCGTCATCATGGTCATGACCTGTTCCGGCGTCGCCTGATCGCGCATGACCTCGCCCACGACCCGTCCCTCGCGCATGACCAGCATCCGGTCACTCATGCCCATCACTTCGGGCAGTTCGGAGGAGATCATGATGATTGCTACGCCTTCCCTGGCAAGCTGGCTCATCAGGGCATGAACCTCGGCCTTCGCGCCCACGTCAATGCCGCGTGTCGGCTCATCGACGATCAGAATGCGCGGCCTGAGCGCCAGCCAGCGCGCGATCACCACTTTTTGCTGGTTGCCGCCGCTCAGGTCAAGCACTTGCTGATCGAGGCTTGCCAGCCGGATACTGAGCGTCTTGACATATTCGCTCACCAGGTGACGACGTGCACCGCCCTGGATGAAGCCAAAACGCGACACACCGCCCAGCGAGGCCATGCTGGCGTTTTCTTCCACCGACATCGACAGAAACAGCGCCTGCAATTTCCGATCTTCAGGCACGAAGCCCATCCCCAGGCGGATCGCATCGCGCGGCGAGCGGATGTCCACCGGCTGGCCGTTGAGAAAGATCTCGCCGCTGTCGCGTTTATCCACTCCGAACACGCATCGCGCCAGGTCAGTGCGACCTGACCCGACCAGCCCGGCCAATCCCAGGATTTCGCCAGCCCGCACGTGAAAGCTGATGTTGTTCAGCACCGAAGCAGTCGGATCGTCCACCGTTCCGGTGCGGCTGAGGTTGCGCACCTCGAGGACAACTTCGCCAGGCGTGCTGGCCTCCTTGCTGAAATAGTCCGAAACCGATCTGCCGACCATCATCCGAATCAACTGGTCGTGCGTAGCGGCTTTGGCGTCAATCGTACCCACGTAAGCGCCGTCGCGCAGGACGGTGATCCGATCACAGATTTCAAAGACTTCTTCGAGGCGGTGCGTGATGAAAATGACACCCAGGCCCTGCGCTTTCAGGCCGCGCATGATATTGAACAGGTGCTGCACCTCGTTTTCGGTCAGGGCCGAGGTCGGCTCGTCCATAATGATTACGCGGGAACGGATGGACAGCGCCCGCGCGATCTCGACCATTTGCTGCTCGGCCACGCTCAGATTGCGCACCGTTGCCGTGGGAGAAAGTTTAATGCCCAGCCGATCTGTCAACTCGCGGGTCTGCTGGTGCAGTTTGCCCCACTGGACAAAGCGCGCCCGGTTCGGTTCGCGCCCGATAAACACGTTCTCGGCGACGGTCAGATTCGGCATCAGGTTTAATTCCTGGTAGATAATGGAGATGCCGAGCAACTGTGCGTGGTGCGGGTTATTGACGACGATCTCCTGCCCATCCAGGAAAATGTGCCCGCTATCCTTCTGGTAGACCCCCGACAGGATTTTCATCAGCGTGGACTTGCCCGCGCCGTTTTCACCCAGCAGGCCGTGAATTTCGCCCGGCAGCACCTCCAGGTGAACATTGTCCAGGGCTTGCACGCCCGGAAAAGACTTGCTGATCCCTTCCATCTTCAGGACCGGTTGGGGCATTCTTTACCGTTCTCTTTTCAATAAAACTGCCATCGGGTCAAATGATTGCGACTAAAAGACCACCCCGCTGTGGAGGATGACGTTGGCATACGGCGTATGTTCCCCTGTCCGCACAATTGCCCGTGCCTTCGCAGTCAGGGCCTTAAACTGCTCATGCGGAACGCTGTCCAGCCGCGCCTGCGGAAAAAAGCTCTGAATGGCCGCTGGCAGATCGCCGCCCCGTGCCTGCAATTCTGTCGCCACCGTCAGCCGCTCGGCCTCAAGCTCAGTCGCAACGGCCTTCAAGACATCCAGGAAGCGCGGTACGTCGCGCATCACAGCCAGGTCCACACAGGTCACGCCCGGCGGCACAGGCAGACCGGCGTCGGCGATGACCAGCGTGTCCGTGTGGCCCATCGACGCAATGATCTCCGAAAGCCGATGATTCAGCAGCACCGTTTTTTTCACGTGGTTTCCCTCACGATGGCGCGGCAGCTTTCGCGCTCCACCAGCGTGGTTGGCAGCACAATGCGCGTGGGCGGTTTCGGCCCCTTTTTGATCTGATCCAGCAGCAACGAAATGCTCACCTTGCCCAGTTCTGCGATGGGCTGGGCGATGGTTGTGATGGAAGGCATCATGGCACGGGTTTGCGGAATGTCGTCGAAACCAATGACCGATACGTCGTCGGGCACGCGCAGCCCTGCCCGGCTCAACACATTGATCGCGCCGATTGCCATCACGTCGTTCACCACAAAAATCGCGGTCAGGCCAAGCCTTCGCTTCAACAGTTCGTGTGTGGCGGCTTCTCCGCCCGCGTACTGGAAATCGCCGCGAACGATAGCTTCGGGCGGCAGCGCGATCCCGGCTTCGCCCAGCGCCCGCCGGAAGCCAACGATCCGGTCTGCGCTCGGAGAAATGCTGCTTGGCCCGGTGATGCAGCCGATGCGCCGGTGCCCCAACTGCACGAGATAGCGCCCGGCCTGATAGCCACCCTCCTCATTGTCCACCAGCACCTGATCGACAGGCAGATCGTCCAACCGCCGATCTACGACCACAACGGGGACCCGCGCGCGCAGAATGGATTGAAGTGGATCGGGACGATTGCCGGAGGAAATGAGTAATAGACCATCCATCTGCTTGGAAAGCAGCACGTCAACGTAGGCCGCCTCTTTACTTGCGGAGCCATCCGAATTGCACAAGATCAGGTTATAGCCCTCGGTGAAGCCCGCATCTTCGATGGCACGGGCCACTTCGGCGAAGAACGGGTTGGAGTTATCCGGGACGAGCAACCCTATGGTGCCTGTCCGACGCCGCCGCAGGCTGCGCGCCACCGAGTTGGGGCGGTAGCCGAGCGCTTCGATGGCGGCCCGCACCCGATCCTCAGTTTCCGGCTCGACGTAACGTGTGCCGTTGAGCACATGAGAAACCGTGCTGACCGATACTTTGGCGTGCGCCGCTACGTCTCGAATAGTAGGCATAAGTAACTTAAAGACATCGCGTTCTTCAAAACCGATTGCGAAAACGGTTGCGCAATCGTTTTCGCAATCCTAACTCCAAAGCCGGGTCGGTGTCAAGAGCCAATCAAAATGAGTGTCCGCAAGGGATCGCTCTCTGGGATCGATGCGGACGTCTGTCCGTTCTCACCGGGCTCCGATCCAGTATTCCCCGTGCCGAATCTTATCCCTTATGGTGTGGGGGTCGGCTGCGGTTCCGGCGTGCTGACCGTCGCGCTTGGCTTACCCTGGTTCAGCAGGCTTTGCAGGTCGAACAGATACGGGCTGTTGCTCGGCACCAGCACCAGGCTGATGTTGCCCGCCAGCTTTTCGATGTAGCGCCACTGGACAAGCAGCGGATTCTTGCTCAACTGTTCGTTGATCAGCGCCAGCGCTTTGGCATCGGCAGCCGCCCGCAGTTCGATGGCCTGGGCCTCGCCCTGGGCCTTTGCTACGTTCGCATCGGCCTCACCTTTGGCAGCTGTCACCGCTGCGTCGGCATTGCCTTTGGCGATGGTGCGAGCGCGTTCAGCTTCCTGTTTGGCCTGTTCGGCCTGCTGCTGCGCGACTTGCTTTTGCTCGATAGCCTTGATAAACAGTTCGCTGAAGGTAATGTTGCGAATCAACAGGTCTTGAAGGATCAAGCCGTTGGCCTGAAATGCGGGCAAGATGGCATCACGCACGCCAATAGGAATGGCAGAGCGCTTTTCGCCGTAGACATCTTCGGCGGCATACCCGGACACCACATCCCGGACAGCCGCACGCACCGTGGCCCGCACAAATTCGTTCTCGAAGCGGTTCTGCCACTTCAAATGGATCAAGTTGGCTTTCTCCGGGTCGATGCTAAACAGGACGGTGGCATCGACAAAGACTTCCTGTCCGTCCTTGGTACGTGCTTCTACCGCATCGTTGCCCTGAACCTGCCCTTCACTGGTTTTGCCCGACATCGTGTAATTGAGGGTGCGTGTCGAATAGATGGTTGGTTCATTCAGGATCGGCACGATGATATGGACACCAGGGCCAAGCGGCCTGGGCCACAATGAGTTGGTAGCCGGATCGCCACCGATACGCTGGAAAATGACTGCCACCTCGTTCGCGCCGACTTCGACCAGGCCGGAGCTTGCCATAAAGAACAAGACCCCGACCAGCAACCCGATCAGCGCCAGCACCACGCCGGGCCGCGCATTCCGGTTCTGGGCAGCGTTGCTGATGGCGATGCCGGCTCCGGCGATCATCATGACCCACCCGGCCAGTGACAGAAACCCCAAGAGGGAACTTAGATTCATATACTTTTCCTCTTTCTATGCGATGCCTCGGTGATCGCTTTCACCTTCCACAATGCTTCACATGCCAACTTGATTATAATCCTTTACCAGGCCCAGCCCTACGACAATGCGCTGACTTCACACCGTCCATTAGCTGACACTGCCAGGGTTTCAAGGGGCTATGATGAGCTTTTCGCGGAGTGCATTCGGGCCTGGAGTGAACCGCCGGATCAGCGTGCGGGAGCGTACTGACAGGCGTTTCTCGACCCACTGACGACGGTTCGGAGCAGCAGATCAGATGATGAAGATCGACTTTAAGCCACATCACGAGGTAAAATCCCTGAAGCAAAGCACTATGCAGGAGCACACATGATTTTTGAGAAGGAAATTGCCGGGCGCAAGATCGTGATCGAGACGGGGCGCTACGCGCAGCAGGCCGGCGCAGCCGTGACCGTCCGGCAGGGGGACACGATGATTCTGGCGGCAGCCACTGCTGCGCCCGAAGCCGCGCCCGGACGCGCGTTCTTGCCACTGACCGTCGATTTTGAGGAACGTTATTATGCCGAAGGGCGCATCCCGGCCACGTACTTCCGGCGCGAAGGCCGCCCGGAGCTGGAAGCGACGCTGCTGGCGCGGTTGATTGACCGCCCGCTGCGTCCGCTGTTCCCCAAATACTACACCAACGAGACGCAGATCGTAGTATCGTCGCTGTCTTTCGACGGCGAAAACGACTTTTCTACGCTGGCGATGATCGGCGCATCGGCGGCGCTGATCCTGTCCGACATCCCCTTTGAGAATGCTATTGGCGCGGTCAAAATTGGGCTGATCGACGGCGAGTTCGTGTTGAACCCGACTTTCACGCAGATGGCACACAGTAAGATGAGCCTGACCATCGCCGGGACGCGCGACGCGGTGACGACCATCGAAATGGAAGGGCACGAGATTCCGGAAACGACGATCATCAAGGCGGTGAGTTTTGCGCAGCCCTTGATCGCCGAACTAGCCGAATGGCAGTACGACATTCGGCGGCAGGCCGGGAAGCCAAAGCGTGAATTTGTGCCCGCCAAACCGGACACGACTCTGGTCGATACGATGGCACAGGAGTTTGGTGAGGCAATGCGCAGCGCGGCCAACCACCCCGACAAGAAAACGCGCGAAGCCAACACCGATCAGGTGCGGGCCAGAGTGCTGGAACGCTTCATCGATCCGGCTAACCCGGACATCGCCGGGCAGACCGAAGAAATCCTCAAGGCATTCGAGGTCAACCTGAAGGAAGAGGTGCGGCGCGCCATCCTGGATAACAACATCCGGCCCGACGGGCGTGGCGCGAAGGAAATCCGGCCTATCTCCATCGAGATCGACTTTCTGCCGAACCGTGTGCATGGTTCGGCGTTGTTCCGGCGCGGGCAGACGCAGGTCTTAAATACAGTGACGCTTGGCGGCCCTGCCGACGCCCGCAAACTGGACACGATGGTCGTGGCTGCCGAAGAAGAATACTTCTTGCATCATTACAACTTCCCACCGTACAGCACCGGGGAGGTCGCTCCAATCCGGCAGAAACGGCGTGAGTTGGGACATGGCGCGATGGCGCAGCGTGCGCTGGAGCCGGTGCTGCCCGATCACGAGACGTTCCCGTACACGATCCGTTCCGTGTCAGAAGTGTTGTCCAGCAATGGCTCAAGTTCGATGGCGTCGTGCTGCGCGGCCAGTCTGGCACTGATGGCGGCGGGCGTGCCGCTCAAGACGCACGTGGCGGCGGTGGGCGTGGGCCTGGTGCGCAGCGCTGCTCCCGGTGACAATCGCTACGTGCTGCTGACCGACATCCAGGGCATCGAGGACGCACTGGGCGACATGGATTTCAAATGTGCAGGAACCGAGAATGGGATCACGAGCCTGCACCTGGACGTGAAGACCACCGACCTGACCATCGACATTCTGGCCGAAGCGCTCGATCAGGCACGGGAAGGACGGCTGTTCATCCTGGATAAGATGAACGCGGTGATCAGCAAGCCCCGCGATTACATGTCGCCCTTCGCGCCAAAGCTGACGACCATCCATGTCAACCCGTCCAAGATCGGGATCGTGATCGGGCCGGGCGGCAAAACGGTGCGCGCTATCCAGGCCAAGACAGGGACAAAGATCGACATCAACGAGGATGGGAAGATCGTGGTCGCGGCCATCGACGTGGCGGCAGCGACGGCAGCCATCGAGGAAATTTACAACCTGACGGAAGAAGTCGAATTGGGCCGCGTCTATGCCGGGAAGATTTCGCGCATCGAGCCGTATGGTGTGTTCGTCGATCTGCAAGGCGGGGCCAACGGCCTGATCCACATCAGCCAGCTTGCCGATCACCGCGTCGAGCGGATCGAGGACGAGTTCAACCTGGGCGACGAAGTGATGGCAATGGTCACGAGCGTGGATGGCGGCAAAGTGCGCCTCAGCCGGCGGGCCGTGCTGGAAAACTGGACGCTCCAGGAGGCGCAGGCGGCGGACCGCGGGGGGGGCAAGCCGCGCGGCGGGGAGCGGGGGAGGAGGTAGGGGCTTACCTCACCCCTCTCCGCTTTGCAGAGAGGGGGAGATTCAGGCGACAGTTATGGCCTGTAGGCGTGAAAGCCGAGGGTGAAGCGGGCCGTGTCGTCGGGCGCGAGCATGGTCAGCCGTCCGCTCTGGCGGGCCGGGACGCGGCCCTCTGGCAGCGCGTTGCCCGGCTCGATGCCCACCGTGTAATCGCCGTAGCCCATTTGCTTCCACTCGGTCAGGTAGGGCATAGTGCGCGTATCGAACATCACGTCCAGGGCGATCCCAAGCGCCCGGTTGACCATCGAGGCCGTGACTGGCTGGTCTGATGGCTCAACCCGGTGGAAAAAGACCTGTTCCTGATAGCCGGGTGTGGGGGCGTGGAATTTATGCCACGACCCAATACCCGGTTCGGCAACAGCATCGCGCGGCTGAACGTTTTTCGACGGGCTGATCATTTCGCTATCGGGTGAGACGAGCGGCCAACCCAGGTTGCAGTGGTAGAGCACCATCAGCGGCGCGGGTTGCCCGCCTGTGTTGCGTACAGTATCGCGTATCCAGACTGTCGTTTCGCCAGGCGTGAATTCCAGCGTCCGTTCGAGGTGCAGTTTGTAGCCGAACAGGACTTTCTCATCGACGGAACCGCGCAGGCGCAGGGTGGGGCGTTCGGCGTCCCAATCGCGCTCGATGGCGATGTCCTGGGCCGGAATGGTGTTGACCCGCCCGTGCAGGCCCAGCACCTCGCCGTTTTCGGGATCGACCATGTCCGGGCCGACATGGGTCAGACCGCACAGCGCCAGCAGTCCGCCGTGAAAGGTGCGCAGCCAGCCGCGCCCGCCCGGTTCGTAGCGCGAGGGATGGACCGCACCCGTGCCGCTCTGCCAGGCCAGCGGGATGCCGTTGTAGGTGGCCGTGCCGATGTCCATTGCGCGATCCAGCAGCACGGTGAAATCAAAGCCGCTGCCCGTGCGCACCTCGGCCACACGCACACCGCGTTCCGCGCCGTCGTCCAGGGTCGCCAGACGGATGTCGGCCACCTGCCGCAGATCGCCCATGTAACTTTCTAATTCGCGCCGGGTATATTTTTGTCCCCAAAGATTGATACTCATCAAAGCCTCCTTTTTGCATGGCCTAGAATGGCACGATCAGGCTGTTTGTGCAAATGTTCACGGCTCACACAGCAAGGAACGAGGAACTTGGGGTGAAATTCTGATAAAATCCTGGCTCGGGGGTTCAATTAATGCTCACTCATACGCAGAGGGACGGCTGCCGTATGCAGATGCATGGTACTTCTATTTGGGGATAGGGAGATGACCTGGTAAGCGGTCAAGGAAAACGGATATGTCCGAGGAACTGATTGTTGTCGGCGGTGGGTTGGCGGGGACGGAAGCGGCCTGGCAAGCCGCCGAGTCGGGGATCATGACGACGCTGTACGAGATGCGGCCCCGGCGTTCGACGCCCGCGCACGTCACCGGGAATCTGGCCGAACTGGTATGCAGCAACTCGCTCGGCTCCGATCTGCCGGATCGCGCACCGGGATTGTTGAAGAACGAACTACGCCGCCTGAACTCGCTGCTGATCCGCTGTGCGGAACAGGCCGCCGTGCCAGCAGGCGGCGCACTGGCGGTAGACCGGGAACGTTTCGCAGTTGCGGTGACGAATGCCATTGAGAACCACCCGCGCATCCGCCTGATCCGCGAGGAGGTGGCGGCCATCCCGGCGCAGCCGTGCATCATCGCCAGCGGGCCGCTCACTGCTGACGCGCTGGCCCAGGACATTGCCCGGCTGGCCGGGCAGGAATACCTATACTTCTACGATGCGATTGCGCCCGTCGTCTCCGGCGAGAGCATCAACCTGGATGTGGCCTTCCGGGCCAGCCGCTATGACCGGGGCGAAGACGAAGCAGGCGACTACATCAACTGCCCCATGACACGCGAGGAATACGAACGCTTTGTCGAGGCGCTGTTGCAGGCCGAGACGATCCCGCTGCACGACTTCGAGCGGGAAGACCCGAAATTCTTTGAGGGCTGTCTGCCCATCGAGCAGATCGCCCGGCGCGGCAAGGACTCACTGGCCTTCGGGCCGATGCGCCCCGTAGGGCTGAAAGACCCACGCACCGGACGCCGCCCTTACGCGGTGGTGCAGCTCCGGCAGGACAACCTCGCCGGAACGCTGTACAACATCGTCGGCTTCCAGACCAACCTGCGCTATGGCGACCAGGAGCGGGTGCTGCGCTTGATCCCCGGCCTGGAAAACGCCGAATTCATCCGCATGGGCCACATGCACCGCAACACCTTTATCAATGCGCCAATGCTGCTTGAGCCAACCATGCAGTACCGCCAGCGGGCCGACCTGTTTTTTGCGGGGCAGATCACGGGTGTGGAAGGCTATGTCGGCAACATCGGCACAGGGTTGCTGGCTGGTCTGAATGCGGCGCGCCTGCTGCAAGGCCAGCCGCTGATCACGCTGCCGCAGACGACGATGCTCGGTGCGCTGTGCCATTACGTCACTCACGCTGCGCCCGGCGACTTCCAGCCGATGAAGGCCAACTACGGGATCATGCCGCCGCTGGATCAACCACCACATAGCAGGCGAGAGCGCGCCCAGGCATACAGCGCCCGCGCCCTGGCCGATCTGGAGGCGTACTTGGCAACGGTGCAACTTCACCCGGAAAGAGGATAGCTGTTGACCTCACCCCCTGCCCCTCTCCAACCGGAGAGGGGAGTCAGGTCGCTTCGAATTGGGGGAAGCGGGTGATTGGCCCCTGTCCTGGGTTCAGCAGTACACTTAGGGTGGTGAAACCAACCGGCCTACCCTGGCCGAATGCACACAAGAGAACCCACTCATGAGCAAGCTGGCTGCATGGCTGAGACAGCACACTTCCCAACTGATCCAGGCTGCCTCCGTTGAGCTATCGTCCGATGAACGACTGCGCGTTAGCGTCGAGGAGTCGATTGCCGCTTTCTACGAGGCGCTGGAACATGCGGCCAGAGCGCAGAGCACGGTGCCGCTGCACGCTATTCTGATCGATTGGGTGGAGGCCCGCAGCGCTCCGACGGATGAGGAACTGACAGCGCTGCTGCCCGTGCTGGCGACGCTCAAGCGCGTGACGTGGCGGCAGATTTATTACCTGACCGAAGCCGAGGAGGCCATCGAACTGATCCTGGAATCGGAGGAGTTGTTCACCGATGCCAGCGGCTACCTGGCCTCGCTGGAAGCGGAAGCGCTGCTCAACGACGTGAAACGCGAACTGGCGAAAGCCCAGACGCACATCGAGCGCCTGGACAAGAGCAAGTCGGATTTCATCGCCGTAGCCGGGCACGAACTCAAGACGCCGCTGACGTTGATCGAGGGTTACACCGACATGCTGCGCGCTGAACTGCCGGAGGCGCAGTACCCGCAGGCGGCCCTGATCCTGAGCGGGATCTCGAGCGGGGCTGAACGGCTGCGGGAGATCATCGAGGATATGATTGACGTGTCGATGATCGACACCCACCTGCTCAACCTGCACTTTCAACCAGTGTGGCTCAAGCGCCTGCTGGAAATCACTGTCGAAGTGCTGGATGAGGCCATACGGCAGCGCAACATTCGGCTGGTGCTGCGGCGCGAGTTCTTCCAGGATACGCCTACTTACGGCGACCCGGAACGGCTGATGCAGGTCTTCAATAAAGTGATCTCCAACGCCGTGAAGTACACACCCGACGGCGGCACGATCACAATTGCAGCCCGCGATCTGCCGGGCTTCACCGATGTGATGGTGGCGGATACGGGCATCGGTATCGCGCCCGAAAACCTGACACGCATCTTTGACAAGTTCGCCTCGATGGGCGACGTAGCGCTACATTCGAGCAGCAAGGTAAAGTTCAAGGGCGGTGGCCCGGGGCTGGGGCTGGCAATTGCCAAAGGGATCATCGAGGCGCACGGCGGGAGCATCTGGGCGGAAAGCCCCGGCTATGATGAGCAGCGATTGCCGGGCAGCCTGTTCCACATCATGATCCCAATGCGCAGCGCGCCGCCCGGCGACGAGCTGGCGCAGCTTTACCACCCCCAGGAGGAAATCGAGGAAGAGTGAGCAATGAAGCAGTCATCTCGCCTGTTGATACTTGTGGTTACTGCCGGGGCGCTGCTGCTCGCGGTTGGCAGCCAGCGCACCCAGGCTCAAGATAGCCGCAGCCTGTACTGGCAGCGCTGGGACACGCGCATCGATCATATCGTCACGGCCTCCAACAGCTTCGACGTGACGGAGACGTATGACTTGTACATTGAGGCGGGGCCATACTGGTTTGGCTTCCGCGAGATCCCGACGGATCGGCTGACCGGGATCGAGAACGTGCAGGTATCACAGGATGGAACAGCGTTCACGCCCGGCTGCTCGCAGCAACCTGCGACATTTTGCGTCACCACACCCAAGAATGCAGTTCGCATCACCTATTATTTCCGCCGATCAGCCAATCGGGGAGATGAGCCGCACGTTGTCATCAAGTACACGGTACGTGGGGCACTGCGTTCCTACCCCGACGGTGATCAGCTTTACTGGTCAGCGCTGGCTCCGGATCGAGCGTTCCCAGTGTATAACTCGACGGTGACGGTGCAGATGCCGGAAGGCCGCCCGCCGCAAGTTGTGGCGGGCTACGCCAGCGATTCCCCGGACTGGCGGCAAACCGTGTCGGGCAGCACGATCACCTGGACAGCGCCGGGCAACCTGGGCAAAAACGGCAACGTCGAGGTGCGCGTCCAGTACCCGCACGATCCGCAGATGGCCGTCCCACCCTGGCAGCCTGCCTTTGACCGGCAGCGCCAGCTTGAGCAAGTACTTGGCCCGGTTGCGGGGCTGGGCGGGCTGGCGCTGGCAGTGCTCCTGGGGATTGGTGGGCCGCTGCTGATCTACACCCAGTACGCCAGGCGGGGCCGCGACCCCGAACCGGTGATCGTGCCCGAATACCTGACGGAGCCGCCCTCGAATGATCCGCCGGGCGTGGTGGGCACGCTGGTGGACGAAACAGCGGACATGCAGGACATCATGGCAACGCTCATCGATCTGGCGCGGCGCGGCTTCATCGTGATCGAACAGACGGCGACAGGTGGCCTGTTCTCGCACGTCGAGTTCATCTTCCACCGCACCGACCAGGATACCGGCCAGCTCTATCCATACGAACAGGCACTGCTGCGGGGCATCTTCAGTGGCTATGGCAACACGACCAGACTGAGCGATCTGCGTAACAAGTTCTATACGAAGATTCCGGCCATCAAAACGGGACTGTACAGGGAGGTCGTGCGCAACGGCTATTTCTCCCAATCGCCGGATACGACACGCTCGATCTGGACGATGGTCGGGATTGCGATCCTGGTGGTGGCCGGGCTAGTCGGCTACGGCGCGTATACGCTGCTGTGGCGGCTCTCGCCGCTGGCCGTATTGCCCGCGTTCGGCCTGGGACTCACCGGGCTGGCCGCGCTGATTGCCGCCAATTACATGCCCGCCAAGACGCCCAAAGGTTCCCAGGAAGCAGCCCGCTGGCGGGCCTTCCGCACCTATCTGCAAAACATCAAAAAGTACGCCGACCTGCAGCAAGCCAGCGACCAGTTCGAGCGATACATTGCCTACGCCGTCGCGTTCGGGCTGGATCGCCAGTGGCTGCACACCTTCACGCCCGTGTTGACCTCCATGCCGTCGTGGTATTATCCGACCTACCTGGGTGGCCCCTGGCACGGTGGCTATCGTGGTGGCTATCGCGGCGGTCACTACAGCGGCCAGATGCAAGCTGACATGAACTTAGGCGGATCAGGTGGCCTCAACCAGATGAGCCAGTCGCTGACCGATGGCCTGAACGCAATGAGCGCCGGCCTGACCAGGATGCTCAACGACGCTTCAAGCATCATGACCAGCCACCCAAGCAGTTCGGGCAGCGGCGGGTTCAGCGGCGGTGGCTCTTCGGGCGGGGGCAGTTCTGGCGGCGGCAGCGCAGGTTTCGGGTGATTCGCCTCACCCCGGCCCCTCTCCACTCCGGCGGAGAGGGGAGTCCAGACAGATGCGGTAGCGTGCAAAGGAAATGCCCATGAATTCAAACCGTTTGATCGGGATCATACTGGTCGTGGTTGGGCTGATCGTGGGCCTGATTGCTGCGGCCTGGCTGTTCACCAACGAAGGGTTGACCGGGCCAGCGCGCATTCTGGGGTTGGGGGTGGCGCTGCTGGTCATCGTCGCGCCACTGGTCGGCGGCGGCGTTTACCTGACGACGATGGGCAGCAAAGAGGCAGACCAGCAGCAGGACGCTGCACAACAGCGCAAATTGCTCAACATCGTGCAGAGCCGGGGCGAGGTTAAGCTGGACGACGTGGTAGTGGAAATGCAGCTTCCCAAAGATCGCATCAAGGATATGCTGTACAGTTTGGTTGGCCTGGGTGTCTTCAGCGGCTACATCAACTGGGATAGGGGCATCCTGTATTCGAGCGAAGCCAGCAAGCTCCGCGATCTGAAGCAGTGCCCGAACTGCGGCGGGGAGATCACCTTGAGCGGCAAGGGCGTGGCCCGATGCCGGTTCTGTGGAACCGAATTCTTCCTGTCGTGAGGGCGAATTGCGCGGTTTGAATATCACCGCTATGATGGCACTTATCATTCGCCGGATTGATTGGAGACGGCCCGATGGACCTTCATACTGCAAAGTCGATCATCTTCCACGAGACAGAGAACCCGGACGGTTTTCTGTTTCGTTTCACGGTGGGAGGCCATTTCCTGCCGGAAAACTGGGAGCGTCTACAAACGGCAATCCGGGCTTACGCCGACTCGCTGACCGACGAGGATGAAACGCTGGATCGGCGCACGGCGGGCGACCTGCACTACTTGACGCAGGTGTTGACAATTGCTGCTGAAACGATTCAGGCGTCCGGCGAAGTGAATGCGCCTTTGGAGGCGGCGGCCAGTGCCCTGTGGGAGTACAATCACAAGATATTCACCGTGCCGCAGAACCGGGCGAAGCGGGCGCGGTAGCGACCACTCGCTCAAGATCGGGATTCAGGCGAACTCGTTTCATCAGCAGGTCTGTTCCGCTCGCGCCGCAGGCGTTTGTAAATGGCTTGTAGCTGCGGCGCGTTCAGTTGTTTGCCGCTTTCAAAGTAGGCTTCGGCGGCCTTGCCGATGGCAAATGTGCCGCCCGAGGCAAAGCCCGCCGCCACCAGCCAGCCGGGGCCGGGCAGGAATTTGGAAACCTGCTCGCCCAGGTAGCGGATACCAACCCCGCCCGCAATGGTGCCAATCAACTCGCGCGCGTGTCTCAGACTAAACGATTCGCCGTAAATGGCCGCGATGCGAAGCACCATCCGAAGCTGGTGGCCGAGGAGCAGCGGCACGTCCAGGAGCGGCACGGGTTCCAGGCCGATGCCCCCGGCGATGAGCGCTGCATCGCGGATGATGCGATCCGCTGCCTGCCGTCGATAGGTTGGCAGTGCGCGGCCTATGGCGACGGCGATTCGTGGGTCTAGCTCGATCACGGCGGGCATAAGCTGGTCGGCAATGCCCTCGCCCGTCTTGGCAGAGAGTGCCAGCACGCCCGCCCCCAGCTTATGTTCAGCATCGACGATCACGCTGGCCCGCTCGCGGCTGCCGATCAGGTCGATTTTGTTGAGTGCGACCAGAACGGGTTTGTTCAACTGCTTGATGTGCTGGTAGAGCCGCACATCGGCCTGATGAATGCCCGCAACCGCATCCAGCAGCAGCACCAGAGCGTCGGCCTGCTCCATCGCCTCCTGGGCGATGCGGTGGCGTTCCGCACCGGATGCCTCCTCGAAGCCGGGCGTATCGACCAGGGTAAACGGCCCGAAGGCTTCTTTGACGAGATCGCGGGTCGTGCCGGGCACAGGGCTGACCTCGGAGATGTCGCGGCCTTCCAGCGCGTTGAAGAGGCTGGACTTGCCGGAGTTCACCGGCCCGACAATCGCCAGACGAGCGCGCGCCTCACCCTCAACCTGAGCCTCCAGATCGCGCCAGTTGACGACGTTCAACAGGGTGCGGATGTCTTGCAAGCGCTGTGGCAGGCGTAACATGGCTTCCCTTCTGCTCTGGACGCTCTCCCATCCCTACACCCTATATAGGATAATCCAGAGCAGGGGGTTTCACCGTAATTTCATCAAATGCTCATGCTGCCGTGTCTGACGGTGAGCGGCGTGTGCCCACCTAGTAGGCGATCTCGACTACACCGCAGTAGGAGGACGGATCGGTCAGGTGGGCGAGCATGTAGTCGGCCACATCGGCACGGGAAATCGTCCAGATGCGGGATAGCTGCCGGTTGGTAGCGATCTGGTAACGCCCGGTGCGTGGCCCATCGGTGAGCCTCGGTGGGCGGACGATTGTCCAGTCCAAGCTGCTGCGTTTGACCAGCGTTTCCATGAGCGCTAGATCGGTATACATGTTCTTCAGGAAAGTCCAGAGCAAGGGTCTGGCGAACAGGCGTTGGATGAGCGGCCCCGGCTCAAGGCCGCTGGCGGATATGCAGATGAGGCGGCGCACGCGGGCGGCTTGCATGGCACGCATGATGTTGGTGACGCCTTCCGAATAGACGCTGGTCGGCCCGCGATCTCTGGCGCCGAGCGAGGACAAGACCGCGTCTTTGCCGGCCACTGCCTGGCCGATGGTAGCTGGTTGTAGCACGTCTCCGGCGACGACTTCAAGGCACGGGTGCTGGATAGTCACGGCGGCAGGACGACGCGCTACCGCCGTTACCTCGTGGCCTGCGTTCAACGCCTGCTCGACCACCTGCTGGCCGATTCCACCGGTTGCGCCAAAAACGACAATTCTCATGACTGTTTCTCCCCAGGATTGGCCGCACCACCCAACCAGTTGAGCTTATCGGGGTTGCCAATGGCACGGATTTCGCAGATACGTTCCTGATCGACGGCAATGGATAAGACAACGACGGGTTTGCTGCCCTCGCGCATGATCAGGCTCAATTCACCGTTCACTCTGGATAGTTCTGCCCGGAAGTTTTCCGGCAAGAAGCGCGTGGATGCCATTACAAAAAGCGCAACCGCTTCCCGTCCACGTAACGGATAGAGTGCCGCACCGCGCGCCTTGCCCCCGCCATCCGCCCACAGTGTCACGTCCTCGGACAGCAGTTGCAGCAAACGGTCCATGTCGCCCGTGCTAACCGTCTGGATGAACTGGTTCAGGATACGATCATGCGCTTCCGGCGTGGGCTTGAAGCGCGGGCGATGCTCACTGATGTGCTTGCGGGCGCGGCTCAACATCTGTCGGCAGGCGGCTTCCTCTTTGCCGACGATGTCCGCGATCTCGGCGTATTCGTAGTCAAAGACTTCGCGCAGCAGGAACACGGCCCGTTCCAGCGGCGTCAGTGCTTCGAGCAGTGTCAGGAAGGCCAGCGAGAGCGATTCGTGTAGCTCGGCCTGGCGCGCGGGCAGCAATGACTCGTCGGGTTCGGCCAACAGCGGTTCCGGCAGCCAGGGGCCGATGTAGCGTTCGCGCTGCATCCGGGCTGACTCAAGCTGGTTGAGGCACAGCCGCGTGACCACCGTGCTCAGGAATGCCTTGTGCGAGACGATCTGCGCGGGTGGTGTTGTCTGGTAGCGCAAGTACGCCTCCTGCACGATGTCCTCCGCTTCCGTCGCGCTGCCCAACATCCGGTAGGCGATGGAGAACATCAACGGGCGATAGGCTTCAAATTGGTCCGTATCAACCTCACTCATATCCATCCTCTCGATCCGATTTCACTGAATAAGACCAGTGAAAAGGTGAATTTGTGACATCGGGCTGCGTAAGGTATTGTTGCGGCGAGGCGAAGTTTATCCTACTCACTGCACAGGAGTAGCATATGGACAATCCCGCACCGATGCGTATTGCCATCATCGGAACGAGCGCGCGCTCCGACCATTTCTACGGGCCAGTCTTGCAGGCGCTGCCAGATGTGGAACTGGTCTCGATCTGGGGACGCAGCGCTGAGTCGGCGCGCAAGCTCGGCGAAAGCCTGCGCGTGCCCTGGTACACTGACCTGGATCGCCTGATCCGGGAGACCAGCCCGCAGATCGGAATCGTCTCGGTGGCCTACGCCGCCAATGGTCAGGTCGGGCTGATGGCTGTCGAACACGGGCTGCACGTCCTGCTGGAAACGCCGATTGCCCACAAACTGAGCGAGGCCGACGCGATCATCAATGCGGCGCGCAGTCGCGGGCTGAAGATCGAGATTGCGGAGCAGTTCCACCGCCGCCCGCTGGAACAGATCAAGCTAAAGCTGATCGCTTCGGGCCTGTTCGGGCGGGTGCATTCCTCGTTCAGCGACTTCGCCGGGCACGGCTATCACGGAATCAGCGTGATGCGCAGCTATCTGGGCTTCGACGCCAGACCGGTGCGTGTGGTCGGCACAGTTCACGAATACCCGCTGATCGCCTACTATTCGCGCCTGGCCGGCGACACCAGGCCACGCAACGAGACGCAGGAACACGGCCTGATCGAATTTGAGGATGGGCGCCTGGGCATTTTCCACTGGACGAGCGTGGGCTACGATTCGCCGCTGCGCTGGTGGCGCAGCAGCCGCTTCCTGGCGGAAAAGGGGATGGGCATCACGGTAGGGGTCTGGCTGGAAGTGCAGGAGCGGCTTTCCCTGCTTGCGCCTGACGGCGAGGCTCCGACTTTTATCACGCTGGAACGGCGTTGGGAACGGGTCGATGGCGGCGCACTGGCAGCCATGATCGCCCACACGGGCAATCCCGACCTGCCGACGGTGCGTTGGGACAATCCGTTCGCGCCGTCCCGCCAGGGACACGGCCCGCAGTGGCACGATGACGAGATCGGCGTGGCAGGGTGCATCATGAGCCTGGTCAACGCCGTGCGTGACGGGACCGAACCAAGCTACGGCGCGCTGCAAGGCAGGCTGGATCAGGAGCTAATCCTGGCGATACGGCAATCGGCAGCGGAGGGGGGCCGTCCGGTGACACTGCCGCTCGATCCGGACGCGCAGAGGCTTTAGACTCTGGCCCGGCG
>JAJPHV010000071.1 GCA_021325095.1 Chloroflexota bacterium
CGCTCAACTATGCTACTCCGGCTGAGATGGACGCTAACTATGGTTTAGGCCGTTCTCTCTCACTTTGACCGAAATTCTGTCCAGCTTTCTGACCGCAGTTCATGAAGGCACTCATCAACGCGCGACGCCGCCGGTTGAAGCGACTCTGCGTCGGAATGTTCGGAAACGAGTCTCGATGTTCGCTCCATTGGCTCAACAGCGTCCTTTCTTCGTCCCAGCCTCGGCATTCGCCCACCAACGCCATCGTCATCAACTCACTATCGCTGCACGCTGGTCCTGGTCGCTTAAACAACGGGGCGATTTCTCGCCAAATATCGTCCACGATCACATAACTCCACAGGCAAAAATCGTCAAAGTTGTCTATCATTGCGCTGTCTCTTTGCTGGCTCGGGCTTGGTTTGGCGACTTAACCCTACCCAACAAAGAGACTGCTTGTCTATTCCTTTTGATCTAGCCTATGGCCCTAGTTGCAATCCATCTACACCTGTTTCGCTTGCCTGTTAAACAGGGGATCAGGCAAACGTTCCTTCACTCCTCCACCACGTACTCGAACAGGACAAACGCCAGTACCAGGAAGATCACATCCACCGAGGCCAGCAGCGCGGGCCACGTCGCCCAATCGGAGAAGGGCAGACCGGCCAGGATCGCATTCGAGGCGTTGACCGATGCCATGATGATCGGCAGCGCAACGGGCAGAATCAGGATCGGGAAGGTCGTTTCGCGGCCCCGCCCCTGCACGGCTACGCTGCCGAGCAGCGTGCCTACCGTTGCAAAGCCTGTTGTCCCTAGTAGGAGAATGCCCAGCCAGGCCAGGCTGAACAGAGTCGCATTGAACAGGATGGTCAGTGCCAGGGTCACAATCGCCGCCACCACCAGCGAAAATACCCACGCGCCGATCAGCTTCCCGAAGAACAGTGCCGCCCGATCAATGGGCGCGAGCAGCAGCCCGTCGAAGCTGCCCCGATCATACTCCTGCGCCAGACTGCGGTTCAGGCCGAGCGTCCCGGCGAAAACCGTCGTCACCCACAGCACGGCAGGCGTGGCCGACAGTCGGACGTCGGGGCGGCTCTCCAGCGTGAAGTAAAAGACCATCGTCGCCATCAACGCGAACAGGCCCATCGCGCTGATCAACTGGCGGCTGCGCAGTTCGGCGCGCAAATCCTTGCCCACGATGGCGAGCACCGCTTTGAGAAAGGGGGTGCCGCGCTTCATCCCGCCGTCACCTGTTCAAAGGTGGCGCGCAGGTCGCCAATCGAGGCGGCGGGTGCATCGATGGCAATCCGGCCCTGGCTGATGATCAGGACGTGATCGCTGAATGCGGCGGCGTGTTCCAGGTCGTGCGAAGTCATCAGGATGGTGCGGCCCGCCTCGTGCCAGCTTCGCAGCAGCCCGTCGAGCATCGCCGCGCCGTTGATGTCCAGGCCCGTGTACGCCTCGTCCAGCAGCAGGATGGCCGGGTCATGGAGCATCGCGCGGGCAATGGCAAGGCGCTGCTGCATTCCCCGGCTGAAGGTGCGCAGCAGGTCGCCGGAACGCTTCGCCAGCTCAACCCGTTCTAGCGCCTCGGCAACGCGCTCGGCGGGCCGATCCACGTTGTACAGCCGGGCATAGAAGCGCAGGTTTTCCTCGGCGGTCAGGTCGTCGTACAGTAGCGTTTGATGCCCGACCAGGCCAAGCTGCGAACGGATGGCGGTGATCTCCTTCGGAATCGTCCAGCCGCCGATGGTCAGTTCGCCCGCCGAAGGACGGCTCAACCCTGCCAGAATGCGCAGGAGTGTGGTCTTGCCGGAACCGTTCGCGCCCAACACTGCCACAATCGATCCGCGCGCCACGCTGAAGTTCATCCCGCGCAGCACGGGCCGCAGTCCGAACACTTTCACCAGCCCGCTGGCGCGGATCATCTCGTGGTTGTCACTCATGGGTGAAGCAATCAGGCCCGCTTCCGGCTGCGTCGGCGGCTGGCTTCGGCTGGATTGTCCTGCCTGCGCCGTATGGCGACGAACCCTACCGCAACGACCAGCGTGACGGCAGCCGCAGCCAGAAAGGCAAAAAACAACGTGTTGCTGTTGGCGGCGGGCTGCGGCCTGGGCGCGGTGGCTACCTGCGCCGCGCCGCCAAGTGTGTACACCAGCCGATCCCCGGCCTTCAGCGGTGACTTCAAGACGTACTGGGTATATGTCCGCTGCGGGTTGATGGACGTGTTCGGCGCGGTCTCAAAGTTATTGTCCAGGATGGCAATGTGGATGTCGTGAGGAATCAACACCTCAATTGAGGACGTGTTGTACGGGTAATCCTGGTCGATGGGCGCACCTTTGGCATAAGGCAACTGGTACGAAAATACGATCTCGTGCGTCTGGCCCGGCAGCACGGGCTTGGTGTCCTGGACGATGGGCGCGTTCACGTCCCCGCCCAGGCTGAAGCGCTCGATGGACTGCGTGTTGAAGGCCACCGCCCGCGCGCCAATGGGCAGCGGCACGCTCACTGAGACCGGTAAACCCTTTGCCGTCAGCGTATTGGACTGGTACAGGCGATCACTGGTGTTCTTGTAATCGTAGGTCGCCAGCACTTGTAGCAAACCGCCCGGCTTGTAATCCAGGATGTGCTGGACACGAATCAGGGTAATGACCGACGGATCGTTCGTCAGGGCGTAGAGCGTGATCGGCAGGTCGAGCGTGGATTGGCCGTTGCGCAGGGAAATAAGCTGGCTGCCCTGCACCACGTTCTGAAAGGACGTGGTGGCAAAAACGACATCGCCGGGCCGCGCCGCCACGTTGTCGAAGTGAAAGTTGTTGTCCGCGCCGAGCGGCCCATCGCGCTTGAGGATCTCCGTCGGCAGCGTCCCCTGCGCACCGGGCCGGACGACATGCAACGACAGCGTTAACCCGGCGGGCACACTGACGCCCGCCGTACCACTGGTAACGGTGCCACCGACGGTCAGCACAACCGGCGTCGTGGACAGCGTAGGTTCCGGTGGCAGCGGCGTAGAAGTCGGCTCCTGTGCCCACGCGCCGGACACCGAACCCAATGTCAAAATGAGCGTACACAGCAGGATTAACTGGCGGCGACGATGGCCGAAAAGCGTCATGGGCAATCCGCTATTGCGATTACTGTAACAGGGCTTCAATCCGCGCGCGCAGGCTGTCCATCTCAACAACAGCCGTATACAGTGTATCTCGAATCAGCCCGTTCCGATCAACCAGGATCGTTGTCGGCAAACTTTGCACGCCAAAAGCCTGCACGAAGCCATCGTCGGGGCCGTTCGGATAGCTGACGCCGAACTCCCGCAGAAAGGCCAGGGCATGATCTGTCGTGTCCGCCTGATCAACGCCGAGAAATACGACGCCGCGAGCTTGCAGATCGAGCCAGAGCCGCTGCAAAGTGGGCGCTTCGGCACGGCAGGGCGCACACCAGCTTGCCCAGAAATTGATCACCAGCACTTTCTGGCGCAGTTCGCCCAGGCGGTAGAGCGTGCCCCCGTAGGTCCTGAGCGTCAGATCGGGAACCGGACGCGCTGCCTGGGGATCGATTGCCGACCAGGCCAGCGCCGCGCCTGCCAGCACCAGCGCCGACGCAATCACGATCCAGAATCGCCGTTTCAGAAGCCCTCACAGTCAGGCATTAAGCGCTACTCTCTGCGAAGCGGAGGGGACGCCCGATATTTTAACGTCAGGCTGAATCAACAAAGTCGGCTGGAGCCAACTCGGGAACGACGACAGGCGGCTATTCGCGGATTTAGCCCGCTTCAGCGGGCTTCGTTGATTCAGACCGGTACTTTAGTGCCGTGCGCAACTCGTCCCTCAACCCTTCCTACTGGCTAACGGCTTGCTGGGGCACATCTGCCGAGTACTTCGAGGGACACTTGAGCAGCAATTCGTCCGCCTGGAAGACACCATCCGGGCGGAGTTTCCCGGTGACGATAGCCTGGGCCTCATCCTTGAGCAGGTCGGGCATGGCCTGGTTCGGCACGACAACGTCCAGCCGCTTTGCGTCTGGATCAAGGACGGCCTCGTGCAGCGCTTTTGCCAATCCGCCCTCTTTTTCGAGTTCCGCAGCATTGTCGGTCAGGTGGGCCATCGTGAAGTGGATCGTCTTCGTATCCGCATCAAACTTGATGGAGCTGCCGATCACCGCCCCCGTCACCTTGACGGTTTTCCCGGCTAGGTCACTGCGCCCTAGCAGGTCATTGATGGTGATGAAATAGCGACCATTGGAGGCCGTGCCGCTCAGGATCAAAAAGATCATTGCGCCAAGCATGACCAGGCCGGCAATCGCGAACTTGGGCCGGTTGGTGGTGCCGACTTTCACGGCTGTTTGGGGTTTTTCCCAGCTTGCTTCAACCATACTGTAAACTCCTGGATGCGTTTTTCAGGTTTACGCTTACGATACAACTTCTCGCACTACTATTGTACCCGCTTCTGCCAGTACCGCAGCATATGGCACAGATGCTATCCGTCACTCATCCTCAAAATTCTCGTCGGGGTTACGCGCTGCCCGCGACTGCGCCAGGTGCGCAAAAGCCACCAACCCGATGGCGGCCAGCCCCATCAGCAGGATCAGAATTCCGACTCCTGCCGGAGAGGACTGGGCAGGTGCGGCGCTTTCCTGGGCATGGACGGGCGAGGTCAACGCCAACGTTGCGGCGGTTACGATCAAAATGTTCAGCGTGTTCCTGAAGGATTGCTTCATATCCCAAGTTCCTTGAATCGGGGCTTCGTCATGTGCTGGTTGCGTATGTCGGGAACAGTCTACCGCATCCCCGCCCGCTGTCCAATGGGGCGGGCCTGGCCTCATCCATTGCCAATGGCAGAGATGTTACTGCGAAGTGCCAGCGTCTGCTGCTCCGCTCGATCCACACGAAGCGTTGCAGGTGCTTCGCGGTCAGAGTCATAGCAGATCGGTGTCCTGGAAGACCACGTGGGACAGGCCCGGCATGGGCACACTGCTCATGAGCAGTTCTACGTCGTGGCAGCGGTAGCCATATTCTAACAGGCGCGCTATAGCCGTCTGGTTTGCGCCCGGCACGAGCAGGGACTGTTGCTCCGACCTGCTTTGGGCCACCGCCAGAGCCGCTTGCAGTACATCGCCCATCGACTGATCTTCGGCGACGACCAGCGGCCCTATGTCGCTTTTGTTGCCCGGCAGCCGCCCAATGCGGAAATAGCCAAAAAGGTCCTGCCCACGCCGAACCAGGAAATAGCTGCCGAACCGCATCCAATACCGGTGATCGACCACGCGCTCATAGCCGAGCGCAGATCGATCCAGAGGATTGATAACATCTAGCGCTTCAAGGGGCGAGACTTCTTCGAGTTTGAGATGCGCCGGCACGTCAAGTTTCTGCCAGGCATGGCCTGTGAACTTAATGGAATGCGGCTGCGGATACAGGCCGAAGCGTAAGTAGAGTGCCTGCGCCGCCGGATCGTCCGATGCGTGCAGGCAAAAACGATCACAACCCTCGCGCACCGCGCAGGCACAGGTGAGCAACTGGTGGCCGATGCCACGCCCTCGATAGTCCGGGTGCACGTAAAAGTTGGTGAGCATCCACTGCGGCGGACGGCGCACCGCTGCGGCGACACCGACGATCAGGCCACGTTCGTCGTCCTCGGCCACCATAAAGCCTTCGGGCGTACTTTGGTAAATTCCCCACCAGAACTGGAAAATCTGCTCAACTTCAGCTTGTGCCAGGGGGGTAGCTGTGCCGTAGCGCTGCCAGCGCCAGCGCAGGTCGTCGTCAAGGGCAAGCTGCATTGCGCCACGCACGTCCTGCTCATTCCGTGCGTTACGAATCCGGACAGTCATGATTTGGCCTCAATCGTCTAAGTACATCCAATCAGATTCTGTCGGATGCCTTTGGCACAGTGACGCAGAATCGGAGATCAACATCCACCATTTCTTCTTTGCTTGTACTTAGCACGCTTTCAAACTTGAATTCGGCGCTGTAGCTCCGTCGATCCTTTTGGCTCATCGCTCTTTTCTCCCTTCCAATTCCTCATTCTAGCGATGTCCAGCATTTCGCACGCACTACACGCTTCTGCGCATTTTCGCTCAGTCTCGTCCCTCACTGCTGTGTGGCCCGCTTTTCCTTTGCGACCTGTGCTTTGGCCCGCAGTTCATTGATCTTCTGTTCGTTGCGGCTTGGATCGTGGTCTTGCCAGAAGAGCGCGCTGAAATAGATGTCCTTGCCGATTTGCTGAATAAGCTGCCTGAGGTCGGCTTCCGGCTCAATGGCGAACCGAGCACCGAGTGCGTTCAACGCCGCTGGATTGTTGAGGTCTCGGAGTTGGAGGAGCGCCTGCCTGCGGACGGCGGCATCGGCGTTGTCCAGCTTCTTGAGCCAGAGGTTGACGTTGGTATCGCTGGGCCGGGGCGGAATGATGGGCTGCTTGCCAATCCCTGGCCCTTCCGTCGTGCCGTCGCTCAGATTGTGGGAGGTATTGATCGCCGGGGTCAGGCCCGCCATCATCGCGCCCGCGCCTAGCCCAAAAGCCATCCCGATAGCAGTGGTCGTGGCGGCGCGGCGGGTAAATTCGCCCATCGCGCGCGACTCTTCGCTGCCGCCATGCTTCCTGGCGTGTTCGATATTGATGCTGGTTTGAATCTGGGCCAGCTTTCGCTTTTCTTCGATGTCCTTCTCGTCGGGGCTGAGGTCGGCGCGGTAGGCTGCGGCCATGCCCTCGACAGTCGTGTAGCCGCGCTGTTTGGCTGCGTGAATCTGCTGCCCCGCCTGGTGGATGGCCTGCTTGAGTTCAGGATTTTGTTCAGTTTTCCACATTTCGCCCAGGATGCTCAACGCATCAGTTTCTTCCAGCATGGCGAGTGTCTGCAACGCCTGAAGACGGGCTTCCGGCGCAGCGGCACGCAATTGTTCCAACAGTGTGGTCAGCATGGGGCATCCTTTCCCAATGTCTTACCTGAACCGATTATATACCGTCTTTGTGTCGGCATCGCTTGTCTGTACGGCACTCTGTGGGCATTTCGTGGAACAAATCGGACAGACCGCGCTACACTTGGAGCGTTTCTGCTCAACTGAAAGGACGGCCATGACTATCCCCGTTGCACTTCAACTCTATACCGTGCGGGAAGCGCTCGAAAAAGATTTCGTCGGCGTGACCCGTCAAATTGCGGACATGGGCTATCTGGGCGTCGAAACCTACCGTGTCCCTGGTACGTCTGCCTCCGATATGGCGGCGCTGTTTCGCTCGCTCAACCTGAAGGTTGTGGCTGCCCACAGCGCGCTGCCACTGGGCAAAGATCAGGCGACAGTGCTGGAGACAATGGCGACGCTCGGCACGGACACGCTGATCTGCCCCTGGCTCGACCCTGCCAAATACTTCCAATCTGTGGACGGCATCAAGCAAGCCTGTGCGCTGCTCAACGAGGCGAATGGCGTGTGTCGCGCGAATGGGCTGACGCTTGGCTATCACAATCATTGGTTTGAGTATGGCAAGATCGATGGCCGGTATGCCGCCGACCTGCTGCGCGAGGGATTGGAGCCGGACATTATCCTCGAAATCGATACCTACTGGGCGCAGACCGCAGGAGCCGATCCGGTACAGATCATCAAAACGCTTGGCACGCGCGCACCGTTGCTCCACATCAAAGATGGCCCCTGTGTGCGCGAAGAGCCGATGGTGGCCGTCGGCCAGGGCAAGATGAATGTTCCCGCCATCGTGCGCGCTGCCGAAGGAACGGCCAAATGGCTGATTGTCGAACTGGATCGGTGCGCAACGGACATGCTCGAGGCGGTGTACAAGAGCTATTCATATCTGATTGGAGAGAAACTGGGTTATGGCAGCAAAAGTTAAAGTCGGGGTCATCGGTTGCGGATACATCTTTCAGGCTTACATGAAGGGCTGCGGTGTATTCGACATTCTGGACATCGTGGCCTGCGCCGACATCGACATGTCACGGGCGCGGGCCAGGGCTGCGGAATTCAACATCCCTCGCGCCTGCACGGTGGAGGAACTGCTGGCCGATCCGGAGATTCAGATCGTCATCAACCTGACTGTGCCGCTGGCACATGCTGAGGTCAACCTGGCTATCATCGAAGCGGGCAAGCACGTTTATTCCGAAAAGCCGCTGGCTGTCAGCCGGGAGGACGGCGCGAAGATCATCTCAGCAGCCCGAACCAGGGGCGTGATGGTCGGCTGCGCCCCGGATACTTTCCTGGGCGGCGGCTTGCAGACCTGTCGCAAACTGATCGACGACGGCTGGATCGGGCGTCCGATTGCGGCGACGGCCTTTCTGGCAACGCACGGCCCGGAAAGCTGGCATCCTAACGTCTACTTTTACTACCAGCAGGGTGGCGGGCCGGTCCTGGACATGGCGCCCTATTACCTGACGGCGCTGATCAGTTTGCTCGGCCCGGTGCGGCGCATCGCGGCTTCGACGGGCATGTCCTTCCCGGAACGGATCGCCACCAGCAAGGAACTGTACGGGAAACGAATCCCCGTCGAGGTTTCGACCCATGCCAGCGCTGTGCTGGATTTCGTCAGCGGGCCAATCGTCACGATGATCATGAGCTTCGACGTCTGGGGCCATCATCTGCCGCGTCTGGAAGTTCACGGGACAGACGGCTCGCTCAGTTGCCCGGACCCGAACGTGTTTGGTGGCCCGGTCAGCCTGCTGCGGGCAGGAAGCAAGGAATGGGATACGATGGCCCTTTCGCACACCGTCGAAGTGCAGCGCGGGATCGGCCCGGCGGACATGGCCTACGCGCTGTGCTATGGTCGCCCGCACCGGGCCACCGGCGAGATGGCCTATCACGTCCTGGACATCATGCACGCCTTCGACGAGTCCTCAAAGACGGGGCGGCACGTTGAACTGACCAGTACCTGTGCGCGCCCGGCGGCGCTGCCGATGGGCTTGCTGTACGGCACGCTGGATGGTGCGGCATGAGTTCCAAACCCAGATCTGCCAAGTCGGCGCTGCTGTGCTGGGGTGGTTGGGAAGGTCACGAACCCAAACTGGGCGCTGAATTGTTCGCAGGACTGCTGCGCGAGCGGGGTTATGCCGTCGAAGTGAGTGATACGCTGGATAGCTACCTGGATACGGCCAAAATGCAGGCACTCGACCTGATCGTGCCGATCTGGACGATGAGCACCATCACGCCTGAGCAGTTGAAAGGGCTGCTGGATGCGGTTGCCAGTGGCGTGGGCATCGCGGGCTGGCACGGCACGATGGGCGATTCCTTTCGCGCCTCGCCAGAGTACCAGTTCATGGTCGGCGGTCAATGGGTGGCTCACCCTGGTAACATCATCGACTACAAAGTGCACATCGCCCACCCCGATCACCCCATCACCGAGGGCCTATCGGACTTCTGGATGCACTCCGAGCAGTACTATATGCATGTCGATCCGTCGAACCACGTCCTGGCAACAACCACCTTCAGCGGCGAATACGTGCCCTGGATCGACGGCTGTGTCATGCCCGTCGTCTGGACACGGCGGTGGGGCAAGGGCCGTGTGGCGTACAGTTCGCTCGGACACGTGCGCAAGGATTTCGACACACCCCAAGCACGGGAACTTGTCCTGCGCGGGATGCTGTGGGCGACTCGCACGTAGGGCGTTGACCTCACCCCCAACCCCTCTCCACTTGGAGAGGGGAGCAGGGGGTGGGGTCAATTCGGCTCAACTATCCCCGCTAAGTGTCGGTGTGTGAACCATTGGGATAGAGGCAATCCCCCGCCAGAACCGCATCACCGAGCGCTGGCTGGGCACTCGGATGACTGCTCTCGCCCATGCAGATCCTGGCCTTTGACCTGAAACCGGGCCAACTTTTCAACCGCTCTATAACTATCGCTATGCGTGCAACGTCCCATCTGTTACCTGCTGACTCGTCATCCGCCGTGCACCAGGTAAAATCTACGGGACTGTGCGGGCCTTGCAGCAGGAGCATCCATGCGTCAACGCATTCGAGTCAGGGAGCGGTTGCCGGTCTGGGGACTGAGGCTGATCCTGGGCGTGATCTTGCTGACGCTCTCCGAACTGGTCATGTGGCAAAATCCACCCGCTCGCCAACTGCTCGACTGGCCTGCGCTGCTCATTCTGTACACGGCCCTGGCCGCCATCCTGCTCGACCTGACGGCTCGTTTCCAGGCCCGCAGCCCGGCGACGCTGCTGCTGGTCAGCGGCGTCTACGGGCTGGTCAGTTCGGCCATCATCAACCGCAGCGCTTTTGACAACCTGCCTTACAGCCTGATTGTGCGCGGCATGGGGCTGCAAACGGGGGCCGGGCTGTATGGCCTGCTGCTGTTCGTCACGGTTATGCGTGGCAAGCAGGTTGAGCCGCTGCCAATCGCCGGGGCAGTCGCCATCGGCGTGCTGTGGGGCATCTGGGTGCACTGGTATCCGCTGCGCACGGTAGCGAACTGGGGCCTGGTGACGATAGAGACGGCTACGCTCTACGTTCTCCCGGCGCTGGTCATCATCGGTATTCTGCTGGCCGGCGTCGCGCCCCGCTTCCGCGTCTTCCGCGAAAAGCAGATGGAATTGCTGTGGTGGGAGGCCATTGTCGCAGGTGTCCCGCTCTTTGTGGCGCTTGTGCTCGGCATGTTCCAGGAAACCATCCCGTTCCTGTGGCTGCTGGTCGTGATCGCCATTGGCGCATTCATGGTCTGGGCTTTGTCCTACCACAGACGAGGCTACGAGCCGTCCCTCCTGGCCCACATGACGTTCGCCGCCCCCAATGCCATTACCTACATTGTGCTGGCAATCGTGTTTCTGGTGGCCGGGACACTATCCTACAACCTGGTCGCCAACGCCGATTCCCCGGCTGGCATCGCTGTGTACCTGCTTGTGCTGGCCTTTGGGTTTGTCTGGTTGCCGGGCGCGTCGCTGCTGATCTTCTGGCGAGCCTTCCGTGCACAAACTGCGCCCGTAGAAGATGAGGATGGGTGACGTGGAACGCATTACGATTCTCGACGGAAAGCGTATTGTCCTGGGTGTCACGGGCAGTATCGCCGTTTTCAAGGCCGCCGATCTTGCCAGCAAGCTGACCCAGGCCGGCGCAACCGTAGACGTAATCATGACCGAGGCGGCGCAGCGTTTTGTCACCCCGCTCACGTTCCGTACCCTGACGGGACGGCCCGTCTACACCGATCTCTGGAATACAGAGGGCGACGGCGGCTTGCCGACCCATATTGCGCACATCGGGCTGGCCGAGGGCGCAGACCTGATGGTCATCGCGCCTATCACAGCCCATCACATCGGCAAACTCGCCAATGGCCTGGCCGACGATCTGCTGTCCGTGACGGTGCTGAACATGCGCTGCCCGGTGGTCATTGCCCCGGCGATGGACGGTGACATGCTCGAACACCCGGCAGTCGCCGAAAATCTGCGCCGCCTGCAGGAGCGCGGCGTGATCGTGATCGAGTCGGAGGAGGGGCGCATGGCGTCCGGTCTGATGGGCCGGGGGCGGCTGCCCGAAGTGCCGACACTGCTGGGCCTGATCCGCCACCAGTTGGGCCGCGAATGGGGGCTGCTGCGGGATCGGCGCGTGGTCGTCACGGCGGGTGGCACACGTGAAGCCATCGACCCGGTGCGCTACATCACCAACCGTTCGTCGGGCAAGCAGGGCTACGCCGTTGCCCAGGCCGCGCTCGACTCTGGCGCATCCGTCACGCTCATTACCACGCCCACCGGTCTTGAACTACCCGTCGGCGCGCACGTCATCCTGGTTGAAAGCGCCCAGGAAATGCTGGACGCTGTGCTGAGTTGTATGCCGGAAGCCGACGCGCTGATCATGGCTGCCGCTGTCGCCGACTTCCGCCCGGCGCAGTACGCCGACCAAAAGATCAAGAAAGGCGACAAAGACTTGCGGATCACCCTCAGCCACACCACCGACATTCTACAGACAGTGGGTGAGCAGCGCCGCGAGACAGGTTACCCCCACATCCTGATCGGTTTTGCCGCCGAGACACAGGACCTGATCGAAAATGCGCAGTCCAAGCTGCGCCGCAAGAACGCCGATTACATCATCGCCAACGATGTGACCGCCAAAGGCGCGGGCTTCCAGGCCGATACGAACGTCGTCACCATCCTGGGCGCGGACGGGAGCATAGTGACGTTGCCGCAACAGACCAAAACCGCTGTCGCCGAGGCCATCATCCAGCGCGTGGCCGCCCGCTTGCAGACCGTACCTCGTCGCTGACTTCGCCTGGTTGTTTCGCTCTGCCTGGTTGTTTGTGCTTCATCGGCAAAATGTCCAATGCCCAGCCGGCTTGATATGAAAATTTTATGAAGTTCCCAAGAAGAATTGATGTGAAAGAAATCATTAATGCAGAATACCTCAATTCTAAAGCAACTTTTGGGGGCGGGGGACTCGACAAGCCGTTAATCTTGTATTAAACTATGAATCGTAAAGATTTTGAAAATATAGAGCTTAGTTCCACAAATAAAATACTTAAATCCTTGCCGATGCCCGCGTCCAAAGCGGGCATTTTGTTTTGGGATTGTCAAGATCGAGTGCGTTTACCCACAAATGTCCTGCACAAACGTGCAGCACTGAATTGTGCTCCGGACTTAATGTACTCAATACCTTAACGCTTGTACAAACCGCCGAAAGCCGCTCACAGCCTCTCGTTCAAGCGCCAGGTCAGGCCGCTGTAACGGCGCGTGACCTTATCGTTGCGAACAGCCATGCCAATCGCTTTGCGCGTCCCGACCAGCACCACCAGCTTTTTGGCCCGCGTGATGGCCGTATACAGCAGGTTGCGCTGCAACATCATGAAATGCTGTGAAACCATCGGGATGACGACGGCGGGATATTCTGTGCCCTGGCTGCGGTGCACGCTGACAGCGTAAGCGTGTACCAGTTCGTCGGCATCCGACCAGTCGTAATCGACGAACCGCCCATCGATGCTCAGGCGGATAAGCTGCTCGGTGAAATCGATGCTGTGGATGCGCCCGATGTCGCCGTTGTACACGTCCTTGTCGTAGTTGTTGCGAGTCTGCATCACTTTATCGCCCACCCGAAAGATTCGCCCGCCGATGCGTCGTTCGGCCAACCGTCCTGCCGGGTTGAGCGCATTTTGGAGCCGCTCGTTGAGCGACTGGACACCCACGCTGCCCCGGTACATCGGCGCCAGCACCTGTACGTCGTCCAGCGGGTGCAGGCCAAACCGGCGCGGGATGCGATTCTGCACCACGTCCACCACCAGGTCGGCGGCCTCGTCGGGGTCCTCCGCAGTGAACAGGAAGAAATCCGTGCCCTGGTTGGTCAGATCGGGCATCTGTCCCTGGTTAACCCGGTGCGCGTTGCGGATGATCAGGCTGTCTTCGGCCTGCCGGAAGATCGCCGCCAGCCGGGTCACGTGCACCTTCTCGCAGCGGATCACGTCGCGCAGCACGTCGCCTGCGCCGACGCTTGGTAGCTGGTCGGCGTCGCCGACCAGCATCAGATGCGTTTCGGGGGCCAGCGCTTTCAACACGTTGTAGAACAGGACCAGGTCAAGCATGGAGGCTTCGTCCACCACCAGCAAGTCCACGTCGAGCGGCGCATGTTCGTTAAAGGCAAAGCCTTCGTTGGGGCTGAACCCAAGCAGACGGTGAATAGTCTGCGCACGGCGTCCTGTCGCTTCGGCCAGGCGCTTGGCGGCACGCCCTGTCGGGCTGGCAAGGGCATACCGTCCCCGGATCGATTCCAGCGCCCGAATGACAGCCCGGAGTGTGGTGGTCTTGCCTGTGCCCGGCCCGCCCGTCAATACGCTGATCTTGTGCGTCAGCGCGGCGCGCACGGCCTCTTTTTGCTGGTCGGTCAGCAGCACATTATCCTCTTCGGCCAGCCGCGCGAAGAAGGTTTGCCAATCCAAGGAGCGTGCCGCCAGCAGCCGCGACGACGCCGAGGCGGTCATGTTCAACATGCGCCGCGCTGCACCTTTTTCGCTGTAGTACATGGGCGGCAGGTACAGCCCTTCAATTTTTTCCGGCTGCCCCTCCTGCTCAGATGGAAGCTCCTCCACCACAATCTGTTCGCTGCGCTGAAGATGATCCACCGCCGCTTCGCACAGCTCCGCCGGGACGCCGAGCAGTTCTGCCGCCATCTGGACGGCCACCGGGCGCGGCGCGTAAACGTGGCCCTCGTCATTGAGCGTATACAGCGCGAATACCGTCCCCGCCGCAATCCGCTCCGGCGAATCCAGCGGCAGGCCGAGATTGCGCGCGATCTGATCCGCCGTCTTGAAGCCGATGCCCTGAATATCACGGGCCAGCCGATACGGGTCGGACAGCACCTGGTCGATGGCTTGATCGCCGTAATGCTTGTAAATCTTGACGGCCAGCGTCGTGCTAACGCGATGGCTCTGCAAAAAGAGCATCACCTCTTTGATCTTCTGTTGTTCAGCCCAGGCTTTGATGATCAGGTTGGTGCGGTAATTGCCCACGCCCGGCACGTCGCGCATCCGATCCGGCGCGTGTTCCAGGATGTCCAGCGTCTTCATGCCGAAGTAATCGACGATCCGGTTGGCCGTTTTGGTTCCGACGCCCTTGATCAGTCCGCTGCCCAGGTAGCGGCGCAGTCCTTCCAGCGTGGCCGGGGCCATCTGCTCGACGGACTCGGCCCGAAATTGCCTGCCGTGTTCACGGTGACTCGTCCACACGCCGGTCAGCCGCACCGACTCGCCGGGTTGCAATTCGGGCAGCGTGCCGACAACGGTCAGCAGGCCATCGCTGCTGGCCCGGTACGGTTTGTCTGGACGGAGCCGGAGGACTGTGTAACCGCTTTCTTCACTGTAGTAGGTGATGCGTTCGATAACGCCTTCGAGGGTTTCCTGCTGCATGGGGATATAATACCGCAGCCAGAAAGGGATAGCGATGCCGATCTTGCAGCGGACGCAGTATGAAGCACCTTATCTCCTATCCCACTCTCCGAATACGGAGAGTGAGGCCCGGTGTGCACGTCACCGTGTGCCATCCTCCCTCGCTGCGAAGCGGAAAGGGTTCGGGGGTGAGGTCAGCCAGTTCTTCCGCACACGCATCCAGGCGCTGCTCCTCGGCCTGCTTCTCCTTGCCCTCTTGCCGCACGGATCGCTCAGGGCACAATCGAGCACGCACCCCCTGATTGTGGCTTACCTGGATGGCGATACGCTCTACACGTGGCGGCAGGACAACCCCACGCCCCGCGTCGTGGCACAGGGCCAGATCAGCCGTCCGCTGCTCTCACCAGCAGGCAGTCATGTGATCTTTCAGGTTGGCGATGCGCTCTGGCTGGCCGAGGTGAACCGGCCAAACTCTGCCCATGTGCTCGTAGCAGCTGGTATGCCTGGCCCGGCCCGCCAGGTGCTGGACGTGCATTGGTTAGACGATACCACGCTGATCTTCAATACCTTCACGTTTCATCCCAAACGACTGGTCAAGCAGCAGTTCGCCGACGACCTGTGGCGCGCTGATGTCACCTCCGGCAGGGTGATTCGCTTGCTAGAAGATGGGCAAGGCGGCGCATTCAGCGTGAATCCGGCGGGGATTGCCCTGTCACTGCCCGGCGATAGCGTCTCACGGACGCCGGGGACGATCAGTTGGGTCAACGCCGGGGGACAGAACAAAGTCAAGCTGCTGGAATATGCCGCCGTCAATACCGGTTCGTCTCAACCTTTCTATGCCCACCCGCAGTGGAGCGCCGACGGGGCAAGCCTGTTCGCCGCCATCCCCGATCCCAACTTGCTCTATGCCACGCAGACCATCCCTCCTACCGTGCTCTGGCGGCTGGAACTGACGGGCAAGGCGACACGTCTGGGTGATGTTCGGGCCGATTTCTTCGGCCTGCCCGAATTCTCGGTGACGGGCCAGCAGGTACTCTATGCCCGGCGCATGGGGCCGCTCGCCGACAACCGGCTTGCGCTATACCGGGCAAACAGCGACGGCTCCGACGAACGGCTTATTGCCCAGGACGCCGTCGGGAAGATCGAACCCGCCCACTGGCTGCCCGATGGCCTGAGCTATACGTTTGTGCATGGCAGTCCCGGCGAACTGTGGGCGCAGACCGGGCCGATTTTGCAGCGTTTCCCGGCCACAACGACAGCTTTTAACTTGTGCTGGGCGGACGCGACCACTGCGGTCTATTCAACGGCGCCAGCGGGACAGGATGAATTGCGCTATCAGACGGGCCTCGGCGGTACGGAAGCCACTGTGATCGCAACACGCCGCCTGGGCGGGGCTTTCAGTGCACGGCGAATCCCCTAGCGACCTCAACCAGAAATGTGAAGCTGTCTTCACACTTATGAAAATATCTTCATTACTTCCCCACAATTACTCTACGACTTTCTCACGACTTTTTCATATTGCGGCGTTATGGTGTTATGTGCAACGCTGAAGAAACGACACCGGTGTAATGCTTCGGTTTGCCAACTCGAGATCTTGCGAGAAGGAGTACTGGAATGCGTACACGTATCATGCGATTCGCACTTGCTGCTGTCATGCTGTTTGGTGTCCTGGCATTCGTGACCATGCCTGCTCATGCGGACGGTGGCGCACCGTTCGCCGCGAATGACAAACGGGTCAACCCCCAAACCGGAGACCATCTGGCTATCTATTGCAATGATGACAACATCGACGTATGGGGTATCAACGCGCTTGAGGAAGGCTTCCCTCTGACCACCTTCTCTCTGGCCGAAATCACCAGCACGACTCCGGTCACGCATCAGACGCCCGCCGGCGCGGTGACGCTGAAGCTGGTGGCTCCGCCACAGACCCATTGGGGTTATGTAACCTTTGATTCAACCGCCTTGTCGTTGATCACCGATGTCGGTTCACAGTATCAGGTGACCTGGGCCGGTGGTGGGGAAAAGAGCTTTAGCTGCACCTACCTGCCGCTTCAGCAATCCGCTGCACAACAGGCCGCTCCGGCGAGGCAATAACGCCGTAACAGGGTTGAAGGCTTCAACAACTGAATAGGTGCTACATGGGCGGCGGGCGGTAGTTACCGCCCGCCTGACTCTGCCCTTAAAACAAGGCCGGGGAAGTTGATCAACTTCCCCGGCTGCGTCGAGTAGGATATGAGGTTGTTAACTATCTCAAGCTGCGCTTGGCGCTGTTTCGCTCTGGCTACCACCGGGCGCACTCGCCACTTTGCGATCCCAGGGTGTCCCAAGCCGAGGCAGCAGGAACCGATCCGCGCCGTAGTGCCCTGCCGTCTTCCAGGCCAGCATGAGCAGGATAGCAGCGGCGAACAGGAGTGGGTTGGTGCTTGCCGAACCCGCCATCATAAAGTTCCAGTTCATGAACGCGCCGAAGAAGGCCGCAATACCCACGAACGCGCCAATGATCAGGGCCACGCCCACAGCAAACTCACCGATGGCAACCAGCTTGGCGAACCAGACATACGACCCGCTGTCCAGCAACCCCTGCAGGAAGTTCCGATACCAGTCGAAAGTCACCGGCGGCCTGCCTGTCTCCGGGATCTTGACGGCGCTGGCCCAGAAGCCCTTGAGCGCTTCGCCCGTTTCCATCCAGGCCGGGCTGCTCAGTTTGTGCAGCGAAGCATCGACCCAGGATAGGCCCACCAGGACGCGGATAACGGCCCAGATCACTGAGAAGCGCGTGTCATCAAACAGCAGACGTGCAAGAGGCGGATTGGTGACGATGGTTCCACGATTGGTCTTGACGATGTGTTCAGTCATTTTCATTCTCTCCACTTGGTGGCTGAGATCAACTTATTCGATATAGCTATATTGTCAGCCAAATCAGCCTACGGCGTAGTGAGAGAAGTCAGGTGCAACTGTGAAAGATGTCACATTAATGCAAATGCGTCTCAGTTGCAGTTGTGCGGGCGCCGCGCCGCGTTTGATGTCCTGTGGCATGGGTGCTATGCTTGGGCGGCTGTGACACTGATCTGACATTCACCATCCAGGAGACCGCAATGACCGGACCGATCAGGACGCTTACGCTGTTCGTGGCGGCTGCGCTGTTCAGCTTGCTGGCGGTGGGAGCCGGGCAGGCACAGGATAGTTCGCCAACGGCGACGATGCCAGCCACCCAGCCCGCCATCGCGCTCGACAATGGCTTGCAAATCGTTGACAGGCGGTCCAACGAAACGATTGAGAAGCCGAAACTCAGCATCGACGTGAGCAAACCTGTCCTCACGGGCCAAACGGGGCCAGCCGTCGAGGGCTTCAACAAGGCGGTGGACAGCATTATTCAAGACACAGTAGGCACGTTCAAGAAAGATACGCTTGAGAACGAAGCCATCGCCACGCTGCCGCCGGACATGGCCGACCTTGGCAGTTATATTAGCGTTAACTATGAGGTGTTCAATACGCCAAATGGCCTGATCAGCGTCCGCTTTAATGTGGGCTGGTACAGCGCCGGTGCAGCGCACCCCAATTCGTACACGATCAGCCTGAACTATGATCTGGCGGCAAGCAAGACACTGGCGCTGGCCGACCTCTTCAAGCCGAAGGCGCGCTACCTGGATGCGCTGTCTGCCTACTGTATCAAGGCGTTGAAAGCCGCAGACAGGCTTGATTTTCCCGAAGGTGCTGCCCCGAAAGAGGAGAACTTCCGAAGTTGGAACATCACACAAGATGGGCTACTGATCAACTTCGACGACTACCAGGTGACGCCCCACGCTGTCGGGCCGCAGCACGTCGTCGTGCCGTATGCGACGCTCACGAGCCTGATCCGAATGGACGGGCCGCTGGCAAAGTTTGTGAAGTAAAGCGCCTCACTCCGCTGGCTGAGGCGGGTTCTCTACAGGCGGCGCAGCGGGCGTATCGTAGCGGGGCGGGGCGGTCATCATTCGCCGGATCATTTCCAGTTCTTCGGGCGTCACGTCGGCCAGGTCATTGCCAAAGGCTTTGCTAAAGGCGACGTGCTGGAAGTTGAGGCCCGCCATGTTGAACACCGGCATCTCGCTCGTTTCGCGGTTGCGCAGGTCGTCAGGGCGTGCCAGGACGAGGCTGGCAACCAGGATGACCACGCCAACCCACTGGATCGCCGTCAACTGCTCGTGCAGGAACAGGAAGGCCAGCACGAGCGCCACAGCCGTTTCAAAGACGCCGACCAGCGCTGTTTGCAGCGATCCCAGCGTCTTGACGCCGATGAACAGCGTCAGGCGAGAGAGCGCCGTCGTGATGCCGAGCGCCAGGATCGCCCAGGCTGCCTCTGGGGACTGCGGAATCCATTCCAGGCGATAGACAATGCGAGCCATCACGACCACAACGGCCATGGTCGTGACGACGTACAGCGTGAAGGTGGGCGAGGGCATTTCGTACAGCACGCGGCGGCTCATGATGACCGTTCCGGCGAAGAGGATGGCGTTGCCAATGATCAGCCCCGCGCCAAGCCAGTTGATGCCGCCGGAGACACCGCCCGTCAGCAGCGCGACAGCGCACAGTGCCATCAGTGCACGAATGATGGTGCGCTGGGTGAGCGGGTAGCCGCCCAGTCGGGTGAACAGCACGACGAAGATGAGGTAGGTGGCGTTCAGCAGTTGCACCATCGAGGCGTCGAGGTAATGCAGGCCATTGTAGTAGAATAGCGAACCGATGCCGTTCGTCATCCCCACCACCACGCAGCCAAGCAGACCCGCCGGGTAAATGTAGATAAAGCGCCGCTGGAACATTAGATACAGAATCCAGAGCATGGCGGCGGCTACTACCGTGCGAGTGGCCGCGACGGTGAAGGGATCGGAGCCACCCAGGTAAGCCAGCTTACCGAAGAGCGGCGCAGTGCCCAACAGGGCGGGAGTCAGCAGCGCCGCGAAGACTTCGCGGAAGCTCACTGCGGCGGGGCGAGGCGGCTGGTTTGACATGGCGCGATTCTTAGGTGGCGAGCATACGGCGCGGGCTGGATGTGCGGGCTTGCAGGGGTAGCTCTATGTAAAAAGTGCTGCCGGGCAGTTTTTCCTCGTCGCGCCCCTCGCTTTCCACCCAGATACGCCCGCCGTGTGCCTCGACGACGCCGCGGCAGATCGCCAGGCCCAGGCCCAGACCACCACCGCGATAGGCAGTTTTGCTGGTCGAGTGCAACTGCGTATCGCCCGCCGTATAGAAGCGATCAAAGATGCGAGCCTGATCCTCCTTGCTGATGCCGATACCTGTATCCTTGACCGTGACCAGCACCGTCGTGCTGTTTGGTTTGCAGTTCAGGGTAACGACTCCGCCATCGGGCGTGTACTTGATGGCGTTGCCGACCACGTTGTACAGCGCCAGTTCCAGAAGGTCACCGTCGGCCTGGATAAAAGTCGGCCACTGCGTTGGGTCGAAACTGATCAGCAGGTTACGCTGCTGGGCAGGCTGGGCAAACTGGGTGACGATCTGGCCCACAATCTCGGCCAGGTTGGTTGGCCCGACGGAAAGTTCGATGCGCCCGGTGGCAATGCGCGAGATCGTCAACACCTCGTTGATCACACTGGACATGCGCTCGATGGATTCAACCAGCCCGTCGATGAACGTCCTGATCTCGGCGCTTTCCTCCTTGAGCCGCCGCACAATCGATGACTCCTGCAACAGACGGCTGTAGCCATAGACCAGCGTCAGCGGCGTGCGCAGTTCGTGGGCGGTAAGCTGGATGAAATCGTCCTTGATCTTGTCCAGGCGGCGCAATTCCTCGTTGCGGGTTTCCAGCTCGCGGATCTTCATTTCCAGGCGATTAACAAGGTCCTGGTGGTAGGCGGAGTGGGCCTGCATCAGACTATCCACATCCACCGTTTCACGCGCGCCCGCCAGAAAAGTGGCAACCTGCTCCGGCAGCTTATCCACGTCGATGGGCTTGGTCAGGTAGCCCGTTGCGCCCGCCGCAATGGTCTTTTCGCGTTCACCGGCCTGGCTCAAGGCCGTGAGGGCGATGATCGGCAGGGTACGGAAACGTGCATCGCTGCGCAGCTTGGTGGTTACTTCCCGCCCGGATAAATCCGGCAGGTTGATGTCCATCAGGATCAGGTCGGGCATTTCTCGCTTCGCTGTGTCCAGCCCCTCGATGCCCCGTGTGGCGGTGACGACCCGGTAGCCCGCATACGACAACGCCCGCTGAACCAGCGCCAGGCTGCCCGGATCATCTTCGATATAGAGGATCGTCGTTTTATCACCCACGCTCTGGTTCCCCTCAGTTGTATCCCCGGCTGAACTGTGCACTCAGCCCTGGCCCATCATTTGAGGGCATCGACGATGCTTTGCAGCAGGTCTTCGTCCATGAACGAGCCTTTTTGCAGCAGGCTTTCGATTTGCCCGTTCAGCCGCTCGCGTTCCTGCACCGTCAGCTCTTTGGCAGTCAGCACGATGATCGGAATGTGGCGCGTGTTTTCATCCGCTTTGAGTGCATCGATGATCTTGAAGCCGTCGATGTCGGGCATCATCAGATCGGTGATCACCAGGTCAGGGTGGACGCGCTCGACCAGGACAATGCCTTCTGCGCCGCCGTCCGCCAGGTGAACTTCGTAGTTACCCCGCGCTTGCAGAATGCGGCTGATCAGGCGGCCTGCATCGGGATTGTCCTCGATGACGACAACGCGCCGGATCGCTTCCTCCATCTGTTCCAGGGCCGAGAGCAAGCCCTCTTCCGGCACGCTGATGCGCGCGCCCTGCTCGCTGACATCGACCAGGTGAGCAAAGCGATCTCCCAGGATTTGCGTTTCCACCGGGAAGGTGTGGCCCGAACAGTTAATGACCACTATCTCGTCGGGCTTGATGATGCCACGCCGCGCCATCTTGAACAGCCCGGCGAAGGCCACCGCCGTCGCCGGTTCCACCGAGAGTCCCTCGGTGCGGGCCAGCAGGCGCGTGGCGTTGAAGGCTTCCTCGTCGGAGGCGTCCTCCATGCTGCCGCCGTTTTGCCCGATCAGATCGTAGAGCAATTCGTAGGCGCGGCCCGGATTGCCCGTCGAGAGCGTGGCAATGACCGTTTGCGGGTTCTCCACCGGGGTCGCCACGCGCTGGCCGTTCTTGAAGGCACGTACCATCGGCGCGCAGCCCTGCGATTGCACAACGCCCAGAGCAGGCATTTTGTCCACGACGCCGAGCGCGATCAATTCCTCGAAGCCCTTCGCCACGCCGATTGGCCCCATGCCGCCGCTGACCGACTGGATGAACCAGTCCGGCGAACGCCAGCCCAACTGCTCAACCATCTCAAAGGCCATCGTCTTCATACTCTCGACAGCCGCAATACTCTTGATACCGCGATCCAGGAACAGGCCCTTACTGTCGGCAAAGCTGGCGGCGACCACCTTGGCCTGGTCGTAGGTTCCGGTGACTTTGATCACCTCGCCGCCGTAGATGGCGCACTCGCGCATTTTCTCACCGGGAACCATGCTGGTCAGGAACGTCCACATTTTGATCCCGGCGCGCGCCGCGTAAGCCGAGTAAGCGATGGCGACGTTGCCCGTCGAAGCGACCACCGCTTCGTTGATGCCCTGCTCGCGCATGGCCGAGATCGCCACCGACGCCTGCCGATCCTTGAAGGAGGCCGTCGGCCCCTGGCGCTCGTCCTTGATGTACAGGTTTTTCAGCCCGATCATCATCCCCAGGTTGCGGGCGTGCAGCAGCGGCGTCCAACCTTCGCCCAGGCTGACGATGTTCCGGGTGTCGTAAATAGGTAACAGCTCGTGATAGCGCCACAGGCCGGGTTCGCGCTCGGCAATGCGCTCGATCCAGCGCGTTTCCCGCAGGTAGTCCAGGTCGTAGCGCGCTTTGAGGATGTTTTCGCCGCATTCCGGGCAGGCGGCCATAGGCCGGGTATAGGGCACGATGTAGCCACAGTGTATGCATTGGAGGTCGATTCGTTTGTTGTGGTTGCTCACGACTTGTTCCTAGCCAGCGCTCTGGCTGGATGATTCAGAACCCATTCAGGCTGCTATTGTAGAGGATAATAGGGCGTCTATGGCGACGCCAGAGACTCAAGATTATATCAATTCCGGTTTTGCGCTTCGATAACTGTTACGTAATCGGGAAAATTAACCTCAGCCCTGGCCCCGCCGGTGAGGCCATCGCCGCAGGAGCCACTAGGGCGTTGCTGGCAGCACGAACACCGGCCCGGTCATTTTGGCGATACAGGCGCTGTTCGGCTTGCGCGTCGGAGCCTTGAAAAAGGCGGCCATGATGCTGCGCGGGCACTCGCCTGCAAAGCTCACGCCATGCCCCATACCGGGGAACTTGAAGAAAAAGCTGATCCTGAGTGTCTTGGCGGCAATCTGGCCGAAGGCCGGCGGCGTCACGGGGTCGTACTCGCCCGCCAGAATCAGCGTCGGGATGCTGCTCGAAACGGGCCGGTTGGCCTCCGGGCCGGAAGGCGTCAGGCTCCAATCTTCGCACAGTACGGGCGAGTAAATTCGGTCTGAGCAGCCGACGGAATAGGCCGCGCCCTTGCTGCCAAATTCCTCGGTGAAGACCGTCGCGCCCATAACCAGTTGCGTTAGCTCGGCGTAATCGCCTTGGCTGGCCTCAAAGATGATGCGCGGCAGATTGGGAATCGTGCGGGTAGAATACAACGCATAGTAAACGGCCTCGATCACCGAATTGCCGTTGATCAGCAGATCAAACTCCTGCCCGGTGACAGGATGTTTGGCCGTAACCGTGACCGGCTCGTCGTTCAAGGTGCGGATCAGGTTGTAGAGCACCGTTCGCAACTTCGGATAGGCCGCATTGCATTGTACGTCACTGGCGCAGCCATCCGTCAGGACGTTGATGGCACGCAGTGCTGTCCCGGCGAAGCCCGTAAGCTGCGGCGGGTACGATGAATCGAGGACGACGCTGCGGATGCCCCTGGGGAAATTGCGCATGGTGATCAGCGCCAGCCGTGTGCCGTAGGACGCGCCGAACAGGTTCCATGTTCGGTAGCCGAGCGCCAGGCGCAGGTCATTCACGTCGGCGGCGCTGGCCGTCGTGTTGTAGGCGGACAGATTCACGCCCTCCGCGACGAGCCGATCATGGCAGGCCCGGATGGCCTGGCTGTGCAGCCGCAGTTGCTCGCTTGCCTTCACGTTCTTGCCGATGTTGTCGTAGGTGACTTTGGTATCTTCGGGGCATTCGAGCGCTGGTTCCGAAAAGCCGACACCGCGCTGGTCAAAGAAGATCAGGTCGCGGTCTGCGGTGAACTGGGCCAGCGGCGTGTAGAGCGAGGACACGCGCTTGAGCGTGTAGCCGCCTGGCCCGCCGTTCAGAAAGATGATCGGGTCGGGCAGCGGCTTTTTGCTCTGCGCCTTGAAGACCGCCACCGCCAGCTTGATCTGGTTGCCCTGTGGCCTGGCGCGGTCTTCGAGCACGGTCAGATAGCCGCACTCGACCTTTACATTCTGTGGAGCCTCGAACTGGCAGGTCGTTTTTTCGTAGCGCGGCACTTTGGCCTGGGCCTGCGCGGCATCAGGACTGCTGAGACCGGCGACGATTGACACGGCCACAGCGATCAGCAGCCAGCCGTTCCGGTAAAGACGATTGCACATGGTGATGTTCCCGACTGAAGTTTGACTGGCGATCTATTTTACCCCAGCCGGGAATTTGGCTTCTCACAACGCTCGATCAGCGCCGGGGAACACGCCGTTCGGTTTCCGCGTCAAAAAGCAGCAGCCGATCTTCGCGTATTTCCAGCCAGCAGGGGGTGTTGACAGCGGCGCGCAGCATGGCGTCGGCCCGCGCCACGAGGGTGGACTGCCCCACCTTGACGTAGACCAGCGTTTCGTTGCCCATCGGTTCGACGGCGTACACGGCCCCGGCTATGCTGCCTGGATGGGCCTCAAGACTGAGCGTCAGGTGTTCGGGACGAACGCCCAGGATGTAGTGTTTCGTTTCGTCAACGGCGTGGGCTTCGAGCACAGACGTAGCGGACAGACTGAAACCGTCGCCGACCAGCGCCCGACTCGCCGAATCGACGCGCACGTTGAGGAGATTCATAGCCGGGCTGCCGACGAACCCGGCCACATAGACCGTCTCCGGCGAGAAGTAGATTTCGTCGGGCGTGCCGACTTGTTCCAGTCTGCCATCGCGCATGACAGCGATTCGATCCGCCATCGTCATCGCCTCGGCCTGGTCATGCGTGACATAGACCGTCGTCGTGCCCAGCGTCTTTTGCAGGTGCTTCAACTCGGCGCGCATGTTGACGCGCAGCCGGGCATCCAGGTTCGAGAGCGGTTCGTCCATCAGAAAGACGTTCGGGTTGCGCACGATGGCACGGGCCAGCGCCACACGCTGCCGCTGCCCGCCGGAAAGCTGATTGGGCCGCCTGTCGAACAGGGCGTCGATCTCCAGCCGCCGTGCCACGTCGTGGGCCATGCGCAGCCGTTCCTCTTTGGGAATATGCCGGATGCGCAGCGGGTACATGATGTTGTTGCCGACGGTCATCTGCGGGTAGAGCGCGTAGCTCTGGAAGACCAGTGCCACATCTCGATCCCTGGGTTGCAGCCGGTTAACCACTTTGCCGCCGATGCGGATGATGCCGCTGGTTGGCTTTTCCAGCCCGGCCAAGCAGCGCAGCGCCGTCGTCTTGCCGCACCCGGAGGGGCCAAGCAGCACCAGGAAATCGCCATCGGGCACGTGCAGCGTAAAGTCATCCAGGGCCGTCACCGCGCCGAACTTCTTGGTCAGGTGTTCGTATTGGACATCCATACTTTTTCGCCGTTCCGCCGTTTTACTTCACCGCGCCCAGGGTCAGGCCGCGCACCAGATAGCGCTGCACGGCCAGCGTGAAGATCAGGATCGGGATGATCGCCACCGTGCCGACGGCTGACATCTGGCCCCACAGCACCTCGAACTGGGAGACGAAGCCGGAAATGCCAACGGGCAGCGTGATCGTGGCTGAGGTCGTCGTCAGAATCAGGGCAAACAGGAACTCGTTCCAGACCAGGATAAGCGAGAAAATGGCCGTCGCCACCAGGCCGGGCGCAGTCAGCGGCAGCACGATCCGCAGCAGCGCCGTCAGGCGTGTATCGCCGTCCACCATCGCCGCCTCCTCCAGATCGACGGGAACCTCGCGCACGAAGGCCCGCATCATCCAGGTGGTGAAGGGCAGTGTGAAGCCCACGTACACGATGATCATGCCCGCGTAGGTGTTCAGCAGTTGCAGGTTCCGGTAGATCAGGAAGATCGGAATGATCGTGACGATGGGCGGGATCATGCGCGTAGAGAGTATCCAGAACGAGATCTGCCGCTTAAAAGTCGGCGTAAAGGCAAAGCGCGCCAGACTGTAGCCCGCCAGCGTGCCGAAAAACAGCGAAATCAGGGTGGAGACACCGACCACGATCACGCTGTTGAGCATGTAACGCGGAATGTCGCTGTCGGAAAAGGCGTCCCGGTAGTTATCCAGAATGATGTTTTTGGGGAATAGCGTGGGCGGGTAGGTGGTCAGTTCCAGGCGGCCCTTGAAGGACGTGATGACCATCCAGTAGATCGGGAAGAGCACGATCACCATGATCAGCAACAGCACGGCATACTTGATGGCCGTGCCGATAATGTTTGACCACTCGAAGCGCCGGGTATCCATCAGCCCTCCTCGCCTGTGCCCAGGAAACGAATGTAAATCCGGCTGAGGATGGTGATCAGAATGAGCAGGACGAACAAGCCCGCCGCCGCATAACCCATGTCAAAGAACTTGAAGGCCGTTTTGTAAAGATACAGGCTGGTCACCTCCGTAGCACTGCCGGGGCCGCCCGAGGTCATGATGAATATCTGGTCGAAGATGCGCAATACATCCATGCTGCGCACCAGCAGGGCCACCAGCATGGTTGGAGCCAGCATGGGCAGCATGTGGTCCTTGAATATCTGGAAGCGCGACGCGCCATCCATGCGGGCTGCCTCAAACGGCTCGACAGGCAGCGATTCGAGTCCGGCCAGGATGAGCAGGAACATGAACGGCGTCCAGTTCCAGACATCGACCAGCACAACGGCGACGAAGGCCCAGTTGCCCTTGCTTAACCACTCGATGGGCGCTAGACCGATGCTGCGCAGCGCGTAAGCCGTGATGCCAAAATTCGGGTCGTACATCAGCCGCCAGATCACGCCGATGACAACGGGCGTGAGCATCATGGGGACGATCATCAGCGAACGCCAGAGGCCGCGCAGTGGGAAGTGCCCGGTGAAGAACAGGGCTAAGGCCGTGCCCAGCACAAATTCGAGTGTCACGGACAGGGCCGCGTAGAGCAGCAGCGTCCGGATCGATTCCCAGAAATGAGGGTCTTGCAGCAGACGCGCATAGTTGTCCAGGCCGATAAAGGTGTCGGGCCTGCCGCCCCTAAAGCGGAAAAAGCTGATGTAGACGGAATATAAGAACGGATAAACGGTCAGCGCCAGCAGTGTGATGACTGCCGGGGCAAGCAGCAGGAAAGGCAGGTAATCCGTTCCCAGGCGCTGATACCAGGGCGGGTTACGCTCGTCGGTGGGTTGTTCGATTGGCGCAGTGGTTAGGGATGCCATTGCCTCACCCCCCAGTCCCCTCTCCACCCTGTGGAGAGGGGGTAAAACCAGGCTCAGAGAAGGACTACTTGTAGTACCCGGCCTGAGTCATCACGTCGGTGATTTCCTTCGCGGCGGCGTCGAGCGCTGCCTGGGCGTCCATGTCGCCAGCGATGGCCTTCGACAGATACGTGCCGAGGATGTCCTCGACCTTGCTCCATTCGGGTGTGCGCGGACGCCATGTGGCGTTGCTCAACGCTTCGAGGTTGGCCTCCTGCCACCAGTACTTCTTGCTGAGTTCAGGGTCTTTGAAGACGCTGGTGCGCGTCGGCGGAACACCCGTCGCCCCGACCCACTGTTTCATCACGTCGGCGCTGGTCGCCCAGGTGATGAAGTCCAATGCCACTTCCTTGTTCTTGGCGGCAGCCGGGATTGCCAGCAGCCAGTTGCCTAGCTGCGAGGTCTGCTTTTCGCCCTTGGGGAAGGGCACAACGGCGATCTTGCCCGAAACCTTTGACTTTGACGGATCATCGATCTGGGCGTTGTAGGCGGGCCAGATGATTCCGGCCAGCGTGCTGCCGTTCAGCAGGGCAATGGCCTGTTCATCGGCATCCGCGTTCGCCACGCCGGGCGGAGAAAGCTTCGCCATGCTCAATTCGTCTTTGAGAGCCTGAACCGACTTGGGGCCATTGACGATGACCTTCCAGTTATCGTCAAAGATGTCTCCGCCATAGCTCCAGTTCCAGGCGTTGAAGTCGGTGACGACCGGGTTGCCCTTCTTGCCGCGCACCGTGAAGCCATAGGGGACGGCCTTGCCAGGCCCGGAGTTCTCGGTCACCGCCTTCATCAAGTCCTGGATGGTGGCGGGTGGCGTGGTGATGATGTCTTTGCGATACCAGAACAACTGCACGTTGCCCAGCGCCGGGAGCGCGTACAGTTTTGGTGTGGCATCTTTGGGCGTGCCGGGCAGACGCGGGCCAGTGGGCGGCGGCCAGCTTGCCACGTCCAGCGATTTCTGCACGAAGTCGGTATCCACCTTGTAACCGAGCGAATCCAGCGGCGTCAAATAGTTGTTGCTTGCCAGGAAGGGCATCCAGGGGTCATCGATGAAGATGGCATCGTAGCTGCCCGTGCCGGCCTGAGCGTCGGTGAATACCTTATCCTGCAAGTTTGGATAGGGGAGTTCCACCAACTCCACCGAATTGCCCGTCTTCTTCTCCCAATCGGGAATGACGGCCTTGATCCCGGCGCTTTCCACGCCCTGGACGGCAGCCACGACGATCTTGGTCGCCGCATTGGCCGGTCTGTTGAGGCCAACAAGACCGAGGGCGATGATCATCACACACAACAAAAGTTTAGTTGTCCGCATTTTCATCTCAAATCTCCTCTATGAACGAAAGCCGAACCCCTTGAAACAACCACGACGAAGGTACAGGCACTACCTCGCCACGCGGCCGACGTTCGCTTCTACTCTCCCCTACCACCCCCTTTGCATTCCCTGCATGGTGCACGGTGTGCCCAGTTATTCGACGTTGAAATATGGCGTCAGCACCCTGAGCGCCGACGCGCGGACGGCAATTGCCAGCTCCATCGGGTTCCACTGCCAGTATTCGGGGCGGAACAGCTCCACCGAGCACTGGCCGTCGAAGCCGATGCGCTTCAGGCGCGCACACAGGTCGGCCAGCGGGACGACGCCCGTTCCCGGCAGCAGGCGCGTTGCGTCGGTGATGGCTTCTTTGGGCGTGTCTTCCAGGTCGTCCAGGTGGAAAGTGTAAATCCGCGCCGGATCAATTGCGTCGAGTTCACTGAGCAGGCCACCACCGCCGTAAAAATGGGCGGCGTCCACCGTCATGCCGATGTTGGGGCGGTCTGCTTTCTGCACGATCTCCCAGCAGGCGCGCGGCGTGCGCACCGTACACCAGCCGAAGCCGAGGAACTCGAAGCACAGGCGGACACCATACTCCGCCGCAATCGCGCTCAGGTCGCGCAGGACGCGCACGTACTCGTCCACGATGGCCGACCATTGGAGGGAACGATCTGGCAGCGGGCTGGGGACGACGACGACGCTGGCGCAGCCGATGGCCTGCGCGATCTGGCTCAACTCGCGGCAGCGCTCGCGGATGGCAGCGAATTCGGCCTGACTGCGGAAGGCGATGAACTCAATCGAGTTGATGGCGGTGGGCGTCACACGATGTGCCTTCAAAAGCTGGGCCAGGTCGCTGACTGGATGGTCGGCCAGGTAGCGATCCAGCTTGGCCGCCCACAGTTCCAGGTAGCGAAAACCACCGTGTTGTGTGGCTTTGATGTCAGTTTCGAGGTCGGAGGTCATTGTCGTTGCACCATGAAAACCGAGTCGCATCTGCGCCTCCTGGTTGTGTTGCCCGTTAGCCGACGGGCGCGGTTGACTGACGCACGATCAAGTTCACCGGGAGCAGTTCCGTCGTGGGGGATGGCGGGTCTTGATCGGCGTCGAGCATCTGGAAAAGCTGCCGGGCCGCCGCCTTCGCCATGGCCTCTTTCGGGTAGCTGATGGTGGTCAGGGGCGGCGCGTAAAAAGCGGCGCTGGCGTTATCGTCGTAGCCGAGCACCGAAACATCCCCTGGAATCGACAGCCCGGCCTCGCGGAGGGCGTGCATTGCGCCGAGCGCGATCAGGTCATTGTGAGCAAAAATGGCCGTCATACCCGGCTCGCGCGACAGGAGCGATCTCGTGGCAACCGCGCCTGCGGCTGGCTCCGGGTCGGAGGTGACGACCAGGGATGGATCGATGGGCAGTCCTGCTGCTTGCAGGGCGGAGAAGTAACCTTCCAGCCGTCGCTGGCTGGTGGTGTGGTTGGGCCGCTGCTGAATGAATCCGATACGCCGGTGGCCCAACCGGATCAGATGCTCCGTGCCAATGAAACCGCCCGTAAAGTCGTCGATGGCGATGCAGTGCAGGCCCTCCACGTCATGTTCGAGCACGACCATCGGGATGCAGGCCAGTCGCAGGGTATCGAGTGCTTCCAGCGAATCGGCATCGGGCAGGAAGACCACGCCGTCCACCTGCTTGGCGCGCAGCACTTCGGCGAAGCGCCGTTCCTTATCGGTCTCACGGTTTGTATTGCAGACCATGACCACGTAACCCCGGCTGAAACAGATCTGTTCCAGGCTGCGCGCCAGGTCAGCGTAGAACGGGTTGCGCAGATCGGGGATGACCAGGCCAATGGTCGAAGTCTGTTTGATGCGCAGGCTGCGGGCGAGTTCATTCGGATAGTAACCCAACTCGTCGATGATGCGCAGCACTCGGGCGCGGGTCTCGGGCGCGACAGGCCGAGGCCCGTTATTGATAACGTAGGAAATCGTAGCTGTGGAGACTCCAGCCAGGCGTGCCACGTCTTTGCGCGTCACCCGCTTGGATTTTGGAAAGGGCATAATTTTTAAGCCAATGGGTCAAAATCAAACGAATCTACTCGAATAGATAAATCCATTTTCGGCAAAAAGGGGGTTGCTGTCAAGTGAGGGGTTCATAATTCTAAGCTGCGGTTAAGAACGCACGATTGATCTGGACGGATGGGATTTGTGGCTCTGGCATTGCCGCTTGTGGGCGAATATAATCCCCGGCGCTTACATTTTGTGGAGGGAACGTATGCGGTCTAACTTTTTCAAGGTAAGTTCAGTAACAGCGTTCATTTTCGTCCTCGTCCTGGCAAGTATCGGTACACAGGTTCAGGCCGGGCTACCCGCCCAGGCCACAGCAGCCGCAGGCGCGGCCACACCTGCAGATGAAGGGCCATACCCACCCTGCCCGGCAGTCATCCCCCAACCGACTGCCGCTGCCACGATGAGCGCCGCGGCCACCCCAGCCGCCACAATGGCGCCCGCAGTGGCGGCCACGCGGGCGGCCACTGCCGCAGCAATGGCTGGAACCGCAGCCAGCCCGGCCTCGGCGATGAAAGTAGAGCCATTTAAGACGACCACCGGCTGCACGCTGTCCGCGACCCTGTCGGGCGGCAACGAAGTGCCAAAGGCCGGTCCGTCGGGCGCAGGCGGTGACGTAACGGTCATTGTCTCTCGCCCGGAAACCGGCCCCGGCACGATTTGTTTCATACTGGAACACGTACACGGCATCACTCTACCGGCTACCGCCGCGCACATCCATCAGGGTGCGGCGGGTGTGGCTGGCCCGGTGGTTGTGCCGTTCGCCGCGCCCGATGCGTCGGGCCGCGCCAACGGCTGCACAACAGGCGTGGATCGGGAGCTGATCACCAGGATTCTCACTGCACCGTACAATTTCTACGTCAACGTCCACACTACGGAATTCCCCGCTGGCGCGATACGCGGCCAACTCCAATCGCTGGCAGGCCAGTAACAACCCGGTGCAAAAGGGGTGAGACACAGGCGCCTGTGTCTCACCCTCTACCCATCAGTTTCGGGCAAGACCAGCTTTCTGCTCAGTTCCGATTGCTCATCGCTCAACCCTGATTACGGGTTGGCGCAGTGCGGCATGGGTTCGCCGCGCAACCCGGCTTCGAGGTTCGCCATCGCGGAGCGGGTCATGGCAAGCCGCGCCTGCATGGTGGCGCTGCCCAGGTGCGGCACAACCAGACAGTTCGGCAAACTGAGCAGCGGGTGATCGGGCGGCAACGGCTCTGGCTCGGTCACGTCCAGGGCCGCGAAGCCGGGGCGCCCAGCCCGCAGCGCTTCGTATAGCGCCGCCGGGTCGATCACCTCGCCGCGGGCTGTGTTGACGAGGGTCGCAGTGGGCTTCATCAGAGCCAGTTCGCGCGCCCCGATCAGATGGTAGGTGTCGGGCGTCAGCGGCGTGTGGATCGAGACAAAATCGCTCTCGCGCAGCAGATCGTCCAGCGAGGTAGCTGTAACGTCCTCGGCGGCGGCTTGTTCGGCGGATAGTGTTGGGGAAACCGCCAGGACACGCATCTTGAAACCCCGGCTCCGTTCGGCCACCGCTTTCCCGATTCGCCCGTAACCGATGATGCCGAGCGTTGCGCCATACACCGACTGGCCGAGCAGCAGGGCCGGTTCCCAGGTTTTCCATTTCCCAGCCTTCACGTAGTCCGCGCCGGGCACGACATTGCGCGCGGCGGCCAGCATGAGCGTGAAGGCCATGTCGGCGGTGGCGTCCGTCAGCACACCCGGCGTGTGCCCCACGGGGATGCCGCGCGCTTTGGCCGCCGCCAGATCGATGTTGTTGACCCCGACGGCGTACTGGCTCACCACCTTGAGGCCCGGCACAGAATCAAAAAAGTCCGCGTCCAGTCTGTCCGTGAGCAGGCTGACCAGGCCATCGCAGCCGCGTGTTCGTTCGCGCAGTTCGCGCGGCGACGGCGGCAGTGCACCCTCCCAGATGTCCAGCGTCAGCCGCTCCGCGTAGGGTTCCAGACCGATCACCCGTCGGGATACGAAAACTTTCGGCATTTTTATCTCCAAACTGGGCAAAGGCAGCTAGATTCAATATCACCCGATCATACTGCGGCCTGCCTCTTCCCGCCTTTGTTCCAAATCGCCATCGCACATTACACGCCCTGCAGAACGCCGCCTCAAGGTAGAGGGCGACCTCCACCTGATCTGATAGCCCAAGCCCAGGCCGTGAAATGCTGCTGACATAACGTTGTCACTTGGCTCTCCTACAATGAAGATGTAAAGCTGACCAGACGGAGGAGAGCCAAAATGAACCTGGGTTTCGTTATTCTGTACGTGCGCGATATGGACAAGGCGAAGACTTTCTACACTGATGCACTGGGCCTGCCCGTCCTGGAGGCACTTTCCGGCCCGACCTTTATAGCCCTCCGCCCTGACGGTGGCGCACTGATCGGCTTACAAGATAAGGCAGCCGAGAGGCTGCCACCTCGACAGGAAGGACAGCCTGGCAGCGTCGAAGTGAGCTTTGAAGTCGATGACGTGGATGGCACGTGGCGGCGCTGGAAGGAAAAGGGCGTCGAGCTAGTGACCGAGCCGATGGATCGGCCCTTCGGGCGCTATTTCATGGCAAAGGACCCCGACGGCCACTATCTCTCGGTGTATCGCCTGAAGCCAGCAGACAACTAAATGGCCGCCGGGATAGCAAAGCGGAGCCTCTGGCAAGGAACCGGCAACGCTCAATAACTCGGTCAAGACTCACGGCGGCCCGGTCAGAGAGCCGCTGTGAGTCTAACGGGCTGCAATTCCAATTCGCCTCTACTCTTCCTCGCTCTTGCGCAGGTGCGGGAACAGCAGCACCTCACGGATCGTGTCTCGATCCGTGAGCAGCATCACCAGCCGATCAATCCCGATCCCGACGCCTCCTGTGGGCGGCATTCCGTAACGCATAGCCCGCAGGTAGTCCTCGTCCAGTGGAGCGGCGTCGTCTTCGTCTTCCGCGTAAAGCCGTGCCACGTCGAGGAAGCGCTGCTCCTGGTCGAGCGGATCGTTCAGTTCGGTGAAGGCATTGCCGAACTCCATGCCGCCGATGTAGAACTCGAAGCGCTCCACGTGCGTAGGGTCGCCGGGCACAGCCTTTGCAAAGGGTGAAATGTCGCGCGGGTAATCCAGCACAAAGGTCGGCTGGATCAGCGTCGGCTCAACGTAAGTGCCGAGCAGATGTTCGACCAGTTTGCCCCAGGTTGTCTTCGGGTTGGCCTCAATGCCCGCCGCTTCCAGCGCCTTGTAGAGCGACTCTGCCGTCGGGTACTGCGTGTAGTCGATGCCACTTTTTTCCAGGATGGCGTCGCGCATCCGCACCCGACGCCAGGGCGGGGTCAGGTCGATGGCGTGGCCGCCGTAATGGATAGTGGTGCTGCCCGTCACCTGCTTCGCCACAAACGCGATCAGGCGTTCGGTGATGTCCATCGCGCCGAAGTAATCGATGTATGCCTTGTAGTATTCGAGCATGGTGAATTCGGGGTTGTGCTTGAAGCTGACGCCCTCGTTGCGGAAGTCTCGCCCGATCTCGTACACGGCGTCGTACATGCCGACCAGCAAGCGCTTCAGATACAGTTCAAAGCTGATGCGCAGGTACAAATCCTGATGGAGCTGGTTATGGTGGGTGATGAATGGCCGCGCCGCTGCTCCACCATAGATCGGCTGCAAGATGGGCGTCTCGACTTCAAGAAAGCCTTCGTTGTCGAGAAACTGCCGTACAGCGTTGATGGTGCGGGCGCGCACGCGGAACACCTCGCGCACGTTGGCGTTGGAGGCCAGGTCTACGTAGCGCTGACGGTAGCGTTCCTCGACATCACTGAAGCTGCCGTAGGTCACTGTCTTGCCGTCAATTTCCTGCGCCTTGATGACGGGCAGCGGACTGAGCGCCTTCGCCAGCACCTGGATTGCCCGCACCAGGACGCTGACTTCGCCCGCCTTCGTGCGCACCATTGTGCCGTCGGCCTGCACGAAATCGCCCAGGTCAAGGTCGCGCTTGAACATCTCGTAGGCGTCCGGGCCGACCTCGTCCTGCCGGATGAAAAGCTGGATGCGGCCCGTGCCATCCTCAATGTGCGCGAAGGTAATTTTGCCTGTCACGCGCACCGAACGGATACGCCCGCACACGCTGACCTCAATCGACTCGGCGACTTCGCCGTTATGTTGTTCGGCAGCCTCGTAGGCAGCAATGGCTTGGGCAGCGGTGTGTGTGCGCTGCACGCGGTTCGGGTAGGCTTCAATGCCGCGCGCGCGCAAACGTTCCAGCTTTTCCAGGCGTTCGCGCTCAAGATTGTTACTGGGTTGCCAGGGCATGACGCTCGCTACTCCTACGCAAGAATGGTGATTCAAACAAGACGCCCATGCCGAAGGGTCAGCATGGGCGTGCAAAAACCCCGTCGAATGTTAGCTCATTGGATAGCTTTTATGGTGAACTCGATATTACCATCGGGGGCGCGCACCGTCACTTTGTCCCCGACTTTATGACCCATCAGCGCGCGCCCAAGCGGGCTTTCGTTGGAAATGCGGCCCTCGGCGGGGTTGGCTTCCGCCGCGCCGACGATAGTGAAGATTTCGGTTTCCTTGCGGCCTTTTTCCTGAACTTTGACTTTATCGCCGAGTCCGACCACGCCTTTAGGGCCTTCCTTCTCGATGATCTGGGCATTACTCAGGATAGTCTCCAGCCGCAGAATCTCGCCCTCGACAAACGCCTGCTCGTTCTTGGCGTCCTCGTACTCGGCATTCTCGACCAGTTCCCCGCCTTCCTCAAGCGCCTGGTGCAGACGCGCGGCTACCTCCTGCCGCCGCACGTTGCGGAGGTAGTCCAGCTTCGCCTCAAGCTCTTTCAGGCCGTTGGGGGTTAGATATTGGATCTGCTCAGACATCCTGTTCTCCCAAGTCGTTATGGCGCTCTCGTTATTTCCCACACGGAGATTTCCAGGCAGTCCGGTGCTGATGACCTGCGAGCACCGTAACGGAGCTAAAATAAGAGACCGCCAGCGGGGGCGATCACTTTTTACGCGCCGTCAGTGTAACACATTTCGTGCCCCTTGTAAAGTCTGCATCAAATCTGTCACAATCCTGTAATTGACCTGATCAACATCACCTATTTGCAGATCTGTAACAGCGATATATCGCTGTTACATTGGCTTCACCTCCGGGCCTACGGCGAAACGCAAACCAGATGCAGACAGGGCCACAGTACAGGCTTCACGGGATCAGGCCAGGCGAAGGGCGAGAGTAGGGTGTGGTTTCAGGCGCCGGCAGGGTAGAGGATATGAAGTGCTGAAAGTGGGAGGAGCTGTTGGCTTATCTCCTTCCCACTTCGCTTTTGAGTCAGAAGACCTGCGATGTCGGCGTGGCCTTGATAGCCGCGATCTGGGCCTGCCGCGCAAAGTTGAGGGCGTCAGCCAGAATCCGCGCCGCCTCCTGCGGGCTGTGGAAGCCGGTGCTGTTCTCCGACGATACGAAGTCCCAACGCATACTGGCGCGCCGATGCAGCCACAACGCATCCTTCAGCATGGCATCCGTTGCGCCAGCGGCTTTGGCCGCATCGATAGCATTGATGGCGTCGATGAGGGCAGCTTCGGTGCTGCGCAGCAGTTTGGCGGTGCTGTCCTGAATGGTGATGATCCGATCCCGAAGCTGGCTTTCTTCCTGTTTGTGGCAGGTCTGGCAGGCGTTGTTGATGTTGGTTAGCGGGCTGCGCAGCCAGTGATCGGAAACCTTAATGGCTCCTTCGCGCACGTAGGGCATATGGCAATCTGCACAGGTTACACCGGATTGGGCGTGAATACCGCTGCTCCACATCTCAAACTCCGGGTGCTGCATCTTGAGCATGGGCGCGCCCGTTTCTTTGTGCACCCAGTCCTTGAAGTTGGCCTGATCGTAATAGCGCTCGATGTCATCGATGTTCAGGCCCTGGCTCCAGGGGAAGGTCAGGACTTTGTTGTCGCCCTTAAAATAATACTCGACATGGCACTGCGCACAGACGTAAGTACGCATTTCCTGGCGGCTGGCCTTGGTGACGTCGATGCCGCGCTCCTTCATGGCATTGATAAAAGCTGGCCGGGTGATGCGCAGTTCCATCGTGTTCGGCGTATGGCAGTCAGCGCAGGAGGAGCCGATGTGCAGTTTGTCCTTGATGTCGGCGTAAGGGGTGCGGCTGAAGTTCTCCCACCCCATCTGAGCGATCAACTGGGGCGCTTCCGCCGCGTGGCAGTTGGCGCAGGTCGCAGGCTGCTTGACAACCTGTTGCCGTTTAGTCCTTAGCTGATCGGTCAGGGCGTAGTAGTGCCCGCGTGCCTTGTTGTAATCGACGCTGAAGGGATAACCGGCCCAGATGCGCACCATCGCCGGGACACGTTGCAACTTGCTGTAGGGCACAGAGCCACCATAGGGAGTGACGATGGTGTCATCTTTGGTCTTCATGAACGAATCGTATTCGCGGGGGAAATTGACACCCCAGACCGCCGGGTCAAGCTCATTCTCGGCGATGGGTACCACCTGCGCCGGGAAAGCCCTGGCTTCGTCCTTGTGCTGCTGAATACTGAGCAGCAGGAAGGCAACGCCCAGCATGATGCCGCCCCCCAGCACAAATGCCAGGAGCATCAGGGCCGGGGTGCGAAAAGGCCGGGTTGGAGGCTTGGATTGAGACATAATCACCCTCGTTAAGGCTCATGCCCGACTTTGGCATGGCAGCGCAAACAATCCACCGGTTGTTGCGAGCCAGTGCCGTGATTGATAAGGGAGGTCATCGATCCATGACAGAACACGCAGTTCTGTTGGGCAATATCGCGGTTCATGGCCGTGATACGTATGGGTTCGGGGAAGTTCCCTATGGTGAAGGCCAGGCTGTGGTTAAAGCCATTGATGGCTTTGACAGCGTATTTGGTCACGAAACTATCGTGTGGGGTGTGACAATCGTTGCACACCGCAACGGCCTTGTGACTGCCGTGATTCCAGGCCGTGTAAACATCGCGCATAATGTGGCAATTGGCGCAGGCTTTGGCGTCATCGGACAAGTAGGACGTTCCCTGGGCGTACAGGAAGGTAAACCCGCCAAAGGTGATCAGGCCGCCCAACAAGCCGCTCAGAAGTATCCAGAAGGGCACAGCACGCAGGTGGCGGTTGGGTTTTTGTAGGGCGTTCGAGGTCGATTCTTCCAAGGTGCTTCCTGACGGCGCTAAGTACACGCATCGATTTCAGCGATATTATATATAGTATGGTGGCAGATGTTGTGCTGAAAGTGATATTTGTCACTGGAGTGCTATCCGGGCATCAGTGCAGGTTTCCCATGCAAGCTGCACAAAGGGTTCGTCGCGCCCGCGTAACAGACGGGCGGCTGTTGAGTGGAGGCTATTGAGATGACCGACTCAAGTGCACAACCAGGCCAGCTTGCGCCCTACGGCGCATTGCCTGTGCCCTGTGTCACCCCCGACTTGCTGGCGCTGATACGCACTGGAACCGTCTACAGCCTGTCAGTGGTCTATTACGAGGGGATACCTGTGCCTGAACCGATGGTTCCTTACACGCTGACGCCGCGCCTGCGGCATGGCGACCTGAGCGCGCTGACGCCTGCCTCCGCTGCCGCCGAAGCGATCACGATGGCCGCTCACACCGGCACGCACATCGACGCGCTGTGCCACATCGGGGAGCGGCAAAACGCGCGCGGCGACGTCGATCCGGAGGGCGAAGTCCGGCTCTATGCAGGGCCGGGGAAAACAGTGCGTGCCGCCGATCACGTCAACTATCGCGGCCAAACTCACCTCAGCATTGCCGACATGCCGCCGATTGTGACGCGCGCCGTCCTGATCGACGTGGCGGGCCACAAGGGGCTGGATGTACTGCCTGATGCCTACGTCGTCACGCTGGAAGACGTGCAGCAAGCGCTGGCTGCGCAGCAAACCGAGGTCAGGCCGGGAACAGCGGTACTTGTGCGCACCGGCTTTTACCGGCATCTTGCCAGCGGCAACCCGGCCTACAGCAACGCCATCGCCGGGCCGGGGCTGGACGCCGCCCGCTGGCTGGTGAGCCAGGGCATGATCCTGTTCGGCGCGGATAACATGACAGTGGAGGCATTCCCGCCGATGGAGCATCCGGTGCACCGTTTCCTGCTCGTCCATCACGGCATCACGCACCTGGAAAATCTGTACCTGGAAGACCTGGCGGTACACCACGTCTACGAGTTTCTGCTGATCGTAACGCCGCTGCGCTTGCAGGGGGCAACTGGATCGTGGGTGCATCCGATAGCGATTGCCTGAGGGCCAGACAAGCGCAAAGCGTTGACCTCGCCCCCGGCCCCTCGCTAGCTGGAGAGGGGAGCCAGCACGAGAACAGTGTCCTTCCGGTTCTTCCTCTCTACGAGGCGGAAAAGGGGGTGAGGTGAAATCAGGTTCGCACGCGCTCACCGCGCCCATACAGGAACAACATGCCGAGGATAACCAGACCGAAGATGATCTGGCGCGCCGCCGGGGTAACGCTCATAATGCTTAACCCGGCGTCCAGGAGCCGGATGAGGATGACGCCTGCGACGGTCCCAACGTACTTGCCGGAGCCGCCCAGGATCGACGTGCCGCCGATGACGACGGCGGCAATGGCCGGCAGCAGATAGGCTTCGCCCATTTCGTTGAAACTGCGACCCGCATTGCCCGCAATGAGCAGGCCCGCCAGTGCATTCATGACGCCGCTCAGGACGAACGCGCCGATAATGACACGCGGCGTGCGGATGCCCGAAAGATAGGCGGCCACCTCGTTATTACCGACGGCGTAGGTTTTCCGTCCGAGCGCGCTGCGGTGCAGGACGACGATGTTCAGGAGTGAAATAGCGGCCCAGACCAGCACCGCGACGGGTATGATGTCCCACAAGACTTGTGTCGCCAACTGGCTCAAAAACTCCGGCGTCTTCTGAAACTGCGGCGCCGACCCGGTGTAGAGCACCGTCGCGCCTTTCAAGAGGGCGTTCATGCCGAGCGTCAGCACCATCGACGGGATGCGCAAATAGGCGACGCCGATGCCGTTGACCAGCCCGACAATCACCCCGACGCCGATACCAACCAACAGCCCCGGAATCAACTGGCTGTCCTGCCCGGCGGCGACGGACGTTGCCAGCACCGCCGCCAGGTTGAGCGTCCAGCTTATCGAGAGATCGATATTGCCCGTCAGGATGACGGCCATCTGCCCGGCGGCGATGATGCCCAGGAACGAAGCCTGCCGCAGCTGCTGCAACAGGAAGGTCGGCGAAGCGAAGTTGGGTGTGACAAAGAGCGTCCCGGCGGCGATCAGCACGACGATCAGCAGGTAGGCGACGACGACACTCCGATCCTGCCGTTCAAGGCGGGTGAACCAGGTACGCAGGGAGAAAGGCGCTTTTGCGGCGGATGTGAGATCGGTCATGGCTGCCTCCGCACTACCGCATGATGTCCAGACGGTTCCTGACGGTGAAAATGCGACTGGCTCCGGCGACAACAGCGATCAAAATGACGATGCCTTCGTACAATGGCTGCTGAAGCGGGTTCACTTTGGCGAAGAACAGAATGCCGTTGATCAGACGCAGCGAGAACGCCCCGGCCAGGCTGCCCGCCACACCGCCCATGCCGCCAAAGAGCGACGTGCCGCCGAGCACGACCACCGCAATGGATTGTAGGGTATAGACCGCCCCGGTGGTGGCGTTGCCGGAGAGCGTCGAGGCCGACAGGAACAAGCCGGCGATGGCCGAGAAAAGCCCGCTCATCACGTAGGCTGCGATCTTGGCCCGGTTCACGTTCACCCCGCTCAGATAGGCGGCCCCTTCGTTGCTGCCTACCGCGTAAACCCACATGCCCAGCCGCGAACGCCGGAACGGAATCCAGACCAGCGCAACCACAATGACCAGAAAGATCAACGAGTTTGGAACCCAATCGAGCACGCGGCCAGTCAGTAGATCGCCGTACCAGCCTGGTATGAAACCGCCGGGGCGAGGTCGTACCACCAGGGCCAGGCCGCTGAAGATGGACGAGGTTGCCAGCGTCACGATGATTGGCTGCAACCTACCGTAGACCACGATCAGCCCGTTGATCAGCCCACAGACCGCGCCCACGACCAGCAGCAAAACGATCACGCCCACCGCACTGGCAACGCTTTCCGTGAACAGCGCCGATGCCAGCGAATTGCACAGGCTGATGATGGGCCCTACCGACAGATCAATGCCGCCCGTAATGACCACCGAGGTTTGGGCCATGCCTGCGAAGACGAGCGTCATGGCCTGGTTCGAGGTCGAGGTGATAACCGGTGGTGTGAAGAACCGGGGATTCAACACGACGTTGAGCAGCAAAAGGGCCAGCATCACGACGTAAGCCAGCAACAGGCGAAAGTTGCGGTTGATCCAGCGGCGCAGTGGCGAGTCGGCTCTGGCTACGGGGGAAACGGAGGATACCCTGGTCGTTGTCATAAAGTTCTCGAATAAGTGGGTCAGGTTTTTGTTTTCTGGCTCTCGCCGTTGGCATTCAATCCCAAAGCGGCGGTCACAATATTTTCTTGCGTGATCTCCGGGCCGATCAATTCCCGGAAGATGCGGCCTTCGTAGAGCACCAGCACGCGGTCACACATGCCGACCAATTCTTGCAGTTCGGTGGAGAAGAAGATGATGCCCGCCCCCTGATCGGCCAGCGAGCGCATCAGAAGGTATATTTCTTGCTTGGTTCCGACATCGATCCCACGTGATGGGTCATGCAGCAGATAGAGCCTGGCTTCGGTCAACAGCCACTTGCCGATGACGACTTTCTGCTGGTTGCCGCCGCTCAGGTTGCCCGTTCTGGTCTGGCGGGAAGGCGTGCGAACGCGCATCTGCTCGATCACGCGCTCGACGGCGGCCCGTTCGCGTTTCCGGTCAATCAGGCCGAAGCGCGTCACCCGATCAATGGTTGCCAGCGTGGCGTTATCGCTGACGGACATGCCCAGAATCAGCCCTTCAGTCTTACGATCTTCGGGAATCAGCGCCAGGTTGATGCCCGCTCTGGCCGCTGCCGCCGGGCTGGAAATGCGCTGTGGCTGGCCCTCGATCCTGATCTCACCGCGCATCTGGCGCAGCAAGCCGAACAGCCCGAATAGCAGTTCGCCCTGGCCCTGCCCGTCCAGGCCGCCCAACCCCACGATTTCACCTTTGCCCACCGTAAAGCTGATGTCGTGCAGCGTCGGCTCCCAGGTCAGGTTTTTCACTTCTAACAAAGGAGCGCGCTGCTGCGGCGCAGGTTTGGGTGGGAAAGCCTGTTCCAGCTTGCGCCCGATCATCAATTGCACCATTTCATCCTCGCGGACATCGCCCATCGGGAAGGAGCCGACATGCCGGCCATCCCGGAAGACGGTCAGCGTGTCGGCAATTTCCTTGACCTCGGCCATGCGGTGCGAGATGAAGATCACGGAGCGGCCCTCGTCGCGCATCCGGCGCATCACCTTGAAGACCAGTTCCACGTCGTGAATGGAAAGCGCCGACGTTCCTTCATCCATGATCAGCAGTTGCGGCTGGTGCGAAAGCGCTTTGGCGATCTCGACCAACTGGCGCTGCGCCAGCGGCAGTTCGGAGATCAGCGCGTCGGGATCAACGTGATGGAAGCCCAGGTCGGCAAAAAGCTGCTCGGTGCGCTGCCGCAGCGCCCGGCGGTTGACCAGTCCGAGGGCATTGCGCGGCGGTGAGGCAATAAAGATGTTTTCGGCGACGGTCAGTGTCGCCATGAGGGACAGTTCTTGAAAAACAGGGACAATACCCAATCGACTGGCGTCCGCCGGAGAATGGATGGGCGAGGGCTGGCCGTTGATGATGATCTGCCCGGAGTCCGGTACGATTACACCAGCCAGCACCTTGACTAGCGTACTTTTGCCCGCGCCGTTCTCGCCAACCAGGGCATGAATACTGCCCTGGTGACAGGCAAAGGATGCCTCGGTGAGCGCCACCGTACCACCGAAATGTTTGGTTACTTTTAACGCCTCGACCAGCGGCGGTCTACCGGCCTCGCGTCGCTCAGTAGGAGGGACGGTCTGGGTTGAGGTTGCCATAAAAATAATCGGGCCAGAATCAAACTAAGCGATTGTTATCAGCGTGTTCCCACCCATAGAAGGAGGAACAGCTTGGCAGTGTTATGCGTATCGACGCCCCGCTCCGCTTGCGGAGCGGGGCCAGGGGGTGAGGTTCGGCTTATTGAACCTTGACGGCCAGGATTTCTTCGGGCGTCAGGTCAACGCCGCAAGCCGGAATCTTGATGGCGGTGAAGAAATCGTCGGGCACGTTCGAGAAGTAATCGACGCCTTCCTTCATCGTCTCGGTGGTAGCGATGGGCAGCGGCATGGCGATCACGCGCGGGAGCGTCTTGCCTTGCAGCAGTTCGAGCGCCACGCGCATCGAGACCGCAACCATACCCGGCGTCTGGCCGACAGAGATACCGGTCAGGCCCTGATCCTTCATCGTCGCCAGTGCCTTGCGGAAGCCGTTCTCGGCCTCGCCAGCCATCGGCACCAACGGTACTTTGGCGTCCTTGAAAGCCTGAAGGACGCCCGGCCCGCCGCCCTGAATCCATACGCCATCAATCTTGGGCTTGGTCGCCAGCAGGTCGGCCATCACGGTCTGGGACGTACCGCTGTCCCACTTGCCTTCAAGTTCGGCCAGAATCTTGATGTCAGGATATTTGCTGAAGACTTCTTTGGCGCCCTTGTTGCGGTCCGAGTCGACGCTCGTGCCCGGCACGCCATTGACCAGCACGACGTTGCCCTTGCCGTTCATGCGCTTCGCCAGGTCTTCGGCCATGACACGGCCAAATTCAACCTGATCCTCATTGACGAGCACCGCTTCAGGAGCAGTGACGATGTTATCGAAGGAGACGACAATAATTCCGGCGTCTGTCGCGCGCTTGATGACCGCGCCGAAGGCTTCGGGCGTGGCCGCGTTCAGGATGATGGCATCGACGCCCTGCGCGATCATATTGTCCATCGCCGCGATCTGGGCTTCAACGTCCTGCCCCGAACTGACAACGGTCAGTTCCTTGATCATGGGCTTGATGTCCGGCGTTTCGGCATAGGCTTTCGCCATCTGGATCATTTGTGTACGCCAGGCGTTGCCGATGAAAGAGTTGCTGATGCCGATGGTGTAGGGGCCGGGTTTGGCCTTAAAGGTCACCATCTTGTCGTTATTGGTGGCAGCGCGGAAACAGACGGCGGGATCGAAACCGGTGGTCGGGGTTCCCGCCATCGTGGGGGCCATCGTCGCCTGCACAGCAGCGAGCCGTGTCGAAGCCGGCATAGCGACCAGCAGCGCGAGCACAAGCAAGGTGAACAACATAAAGAAATGCCGTTTCATGTTTTGACCTCCAAAACCCTACATTCTATAACTATCCAGGCCCGAAAGTGATGGCCTGCCACGATGCAAACGGACTCCAGCGGCGCGGATTTGCCCTCCTCTCCGGCATATGTATTATCTTGTAGTCTGTGGGACAAAAATGGAGTGTAGCAGGGAACCAGGCCAATGTCAAAATAACAACTCGCCCCTTCCCACCAACAAAAGCCTGCCGACGGTGGCAGGCTCCTGCAAGCGAATGACGTGGCCGGATTTCAGACGGCTACTTCTGCACGCCCGACTTCAATTGTTGTAACAGATCGGACACGCCTGCTGAAGTCTGGTGGTGCACGCTGAGGGTGAACAGATGGCGTGGATCGACACTCGCGGGCGCAAGGTCGAGCGCCTCTGTCCCATCATACAGCCCATACAGCTCCGTCAGGACGCCCCGCACGTCATCCTTGACGAGATCAAAGGTCTCTGGTCGGTTGGGGAGCCGCAGGCGATCCGCAAAGCGAATCTCGATCTCGTCCGTCCGGAACTTGAGCCTCGGCCTGAATGAGCTTTCTGTCTCCAACAAAGCGCAAGCCATCAACGCCAACCGTATCGTCGTGCGAAGCTGTGCGGGCAGATCGGGGTCTGGCTGGCGCTTGCGCGTGCAGAGCAGGCCGAGGCGGCTGCCTTTGTTCTCTATTGCGTAATCCGCCTCGTGCCCGATGAGGACGACGCCTGGCCCTTCAAAGACGTGCGCGTAATCCGCCACGTCGATCAGCATCCCTTCGAGCGCCTGCTGCTGTATCCAGCGCTGGAACAGGCTTGAGAACGTGGAGAGCTTTGCCCCCTGCGGGTTGCTCAGAAAGAACTTGACCTGCGTTCGGAAAGGTATCATGGGGCTATCCTCACTCACGACCCGATGCTGCCGATGATGCTGCCGTTCACCTTCGCTTCGCAGGTGTGGACGGCCTCGATGAAAAGCTGCGCCTCTTCGACCAGTTTCCGCGCCGAGTCGGCGTCGGGATTGGTGGGCGGGTTCTCGTGGCGCTGGAACAGATACTGCGCAAACTTGCCCCCGGCAAAGGGGTCGAAGAACAGTTTGGTGTCATAGAAGCGGGTGCGGAATTCGTCGATGATCTTGTCGGGAATATCCGGTACGTCCAGATAGCTGGTGCGCACCAGAGCACGCGCCGCCAGCAGCATGGCCCGGTAGGCCAGTTCGTCGGCTTTGGCGTACTTGCCTTCGTCGATTGCCAGCAGCCCCTCAAAGTGCGTCGATTCAGCCCTGGCGATTTCCATCGAGAACAGCGACACGACTTCGCCCGCGCACTCGCCCACGCCGATGTCGCCCAATGAGTATTCGCGGGTATCGCCCCAGTCCGAGTAGTAGGACGGATCAAGGTCGTGATCGGGCACGCGCGTAAATGGCTCCAGCATGGCCTTCACTTCCTTTTTGCCGAGCCGGGTAATCCAATCCTGGAACGTCTCGGCTGGCTGGCGCTCCTGGGCAAAACGCTGGGTGATCGCTTCCAGGACTTCGGGCACGCGCTTGGAGGGAACTGCTCCAACCGCCAGGCCGTAGCTGCCGCCGTTCTGCTGCCACTTGCCGCCCAGAACCAGTTGGAAGTGCGGAACCAGGTAGTTGCCGGAGCGGCGGCTGTTGCCGAAGAAGCCGATGTCCGCGATGTGGTGCTGGCCGCAGGAATTGAAGCAGCCGCTGATCTTGATCTTCAACTCCTTTACGGCATCGGGCAAGGTCGGGAGTTTGGCGGCAAGCTGCTGGCGAAGCTCGCCCGCCAGCCCGCGCGACGACGCAATGCCCAGCTTGCAGGTATCGGTTCCGGGGCAGGCCGTAATGTCCACAATGGTGTTGATGCCCGGTTCAGCCAGCCCGATGGCCTTGAGTTCGCTGTACAACGCGGGCAGGTCGGCCTCCGAGACCCAACGCAGCACCATGTTCTGCTCAACTGTCGTGCGAACGTTGTCACCGCTGTACGCCCGCGCAATGTCAGCCAAGTTGAACATCTGGCTAGAGGTAATGTCGCCCAGCGGCAGGTTAACATAGACGACGACATAACCAGGCTGCCGCTGCTGGTAGACATTGGTCTTGTACCACGCCTCGAAGCCTTCCGGCCTGACCTGACCATTCAGCGACACCGCGGGCCGAACAGGCGTTTCGACAAAGTTCGGCACGTCGGGCAGGTAAGCGGTCCAGCGATCATCGTGGGGCAGCTTTTCGCGTTCCTCAAAGACCAGCCGCCGGAACTCCTCGATGCCAAGCTGCTCGACCAGGAACTTGAGGCGAGCGCGGTTACGGTTGCGCTTCTCGCCAAGCCGGGCAAAGACGCGCGCGATAGCCTGCGCAATGGGCAAGATTTCGTCCTCGGTGGCGAACTCGGTCAGCACCTTCGCCTGGTGCGGGATCGTGCCCAGGCCGCCACCCACGAAGATGGTGAACCCACGTTTGATCTCGCCATCGACCTCTTTGGTGCGGGCCAGCAGGCCGAGGTCGTGTATATTGAGCAGCCCGCAGGCGTGCTGCTCGCAGCCCGAAAAGGCCGTCTTGAACTTGCGCCCGAAGTCCTGCGTGTCGTCGTGGCCCAGCAGGAAATAGGCCATCGCTTTGGCATAGGGGGTCACGTCGAACTGCTCGTCGTGGCAGACGCCGGAGAGCGGACAGGCCGTGACGTTGCGCACCGTGTTGCCGCAGGCTTCCTGGGTGGTGACACCCACCGCCGCCAGCCGCCGCATCAGGTCGGGCGTGTCGTCCAGGTGCACAAAATGGAGTTGGAAATCTTGCCGGGTCGTCACGTGCAAGATACCGTCGGAGTATTCGTCGGCAAGCTCGGCCAGGACTTCCATCTGCCGGGGAGTCAGGCCGCCAAAGGGGATTTTGATGCGCTGCATCCCCGGCGCATCCCAGAGCGTGTTCGGCCCCTTCGTCAGACCGCCGGACGGATAGGTCAGGGTCTGGGTTTTCTGGCCGTCGTAGCGCTGGCCGTTGTCGTAGCGCTGGCCGTAGATGCCCCAGCGCAGGCGCGTCTCCGCAAAGACTTTTTCGTCCAGCTTATTCTGGCGTCTAAGCTCTAACTGCCCGGCAAAGACTTCAATTTCCTGTGCGCGTTCCTCAGGGATTTGATGGCCTAAGGCTTCTTTCCAGTTCTGAGCGATCATTGGCCTCACGTCCTCCCGCAAATGAACTAACGATGGGCAAACCCGACGGCTGAACCACAAAATAAAAAGCCGATCCCTGATGAGGATCGGCCTTTTCTTTAACAGGATGTAGGTGTTTACCTACGCCAATATCCTCCAGGGCGCACCCGTGCCGAATGAAGCCATACAACAACAGTTGGCGCAGCAGATCATTGGGTGGGTCGTGGAGTATTTCATATTAGAAAAGCTACCATATCCGTATGGGCATGTCAATGATTCTGAAGGCTTATTGGCACAATGCACAAACAGCACAGCCGTAAAGACGATCACGAAGGCGGCGTGAGCAAGTGTGTGTATTTCATGCCCGTCCCGGTGTTGTAGAGCAGCACACGCTCGTCCGGCTTGATCCACCCGCTCTGCACCAGTTTCACCAATCCGGCGTAAGTGGCCGCACCTTCGGGCGCGGCGAAGACACCTGCCAACTGTGCAATGAGTCGCTGCGCTTCCAGGATTTCTGCGTCCGAGACGGCAATAGCCGTGCCGCCCGTCTCGCGGAGCGCGCGGAGCACCAGCCGATCTCCGCGCACGGCGGGCACGCGCAGGCCGCTGGCGATGGTGTGTGCGTTCTGCCACACCTGGGCGCTGTCGGCGTGAGCCTCGAAGGCTTTGACGATGGGCGCGCAGCCGTCGCTCTGCACCACTACCAGGCGTGGACGGCGCTTTTCAACCCAGCCGAGCGCCACCATTTCGTCGAACGCCTTCCACATGCCGATCAGCCCGACGCCGCCGCCTGTCGGGTAAAACACCACGTCCGGCAACTGCCAGTGCCCGTTCTCGGCAAAATGCAGGGCCAGTTCCAACCCCATCGTCTTTTTGCCTTCAATGCGGTACGGCTCTTTGAGCGTCGAAACGTCGAACCAGTTGTGTTTGGCGGCTTCGGCGGCGGCGAGCTGCGCTGCGTCGTTGATCAACCCGTCCACCAGCGTGAGGTGCGCGCCGTACATCTGTACCTCGAGCTGGTTGAGCAGCGGCGCATCACGGGGCATAAAGACATGAGCTTCCAGCCCGGCCAGGGCCGCATAGGCCGCCATCGCGCCGCCCGCGTTGCCCGCCGTCGGCGTGACGAGCGTGCGTGCCCCCAGTTCGAGCGCCCGCGAAACGGCAACAGCCATGCCGCGTGCCTTGAACGACCCGGTGGGGTTCAGCCCTTCGTCTTTGATGTACAGGGTGGTCAGTCCGACCCGCTCTGCCAACCTGTGTGCCTGAATCAAAGGCGTACCGCCCTCGCCCAGCGTCAGCCGGCAGTGCGGATCGGAGACGGGCAGCAGTTCGTGCCAGCGCCACAGCCCATGCGGACGATGCTCGATCTCGGCGGGGGTGACTGCCTCGCGGACGCGGGCCAGGTCGTATCGGGCAAGCAGCGGCGATTGGCAGTCCGGGCAAAGGTTTTGAAGCCGATTCGCATCCAGGATACGGCCACAGAACGAACATTCAAGGTGAGTGAGTGTACTGGACATAGGTGTCCTTTGGGGGTTAAGGATAGAATTCTGACAACCCTTTAGTTTATCGGCGCTAACTGGCGGGCGGGAAGCGTGCCGGGCACTGTGCGGCACGACCTATGGCAGCGCGGCCCGATTCCAGACAGGGTTTGACAGTCTGCACGATGGGCTGGGCTGCAAAATTAGAGAGAGTACCGTCAAAGCACGTGCGCTTCCGTCGCATCGCCCATGTGATGTACCAGCCAACCAAACATGGCGCGAATCAGCGCTTCGCGGGCCACGATCATCACGATCAGCGCCGGAATGCCGAGCAGCACGTTGCCCACCATCGCAATGACGGAGGCCGGCCCCGTAGCAATCAGTACCGCAAGCAGGGGCGGCGGGGTAGGTGGCAACGCCGCCAGCAGTATCAGCGTCAGCAGGGCACGTACCAGCACCAGCGCCAGCGCCAGCATGAGCGCGATAGCCCCGGCGGTCTGGCGGTTGGGCGTCAGCAGCGAAGCGATCAGCCCGACCAGGCTGCTCAGGACGTAATCCTGCGCCCGTGCCACCACGAATTCGATCATGGCCGCGACCAGCAGCGCGATCTGGAATACTGGACTGGTCACCCCGGAAACGACATCGCGCAGAAAATCCCCAAGTACGACCACAAACAGGATCGCCACCAGGAAAGCCTGCACCCACAGCAGCATTTCGCCGTAGGGATTCAAGCGGCGCAGCGACGCGGCCAGCTTCGCCAGGATCAGGTCGGCCCAGTCAAAGGGCGTGGTCAGCAGCACGTCCCAGGTCTGGCGTTCGCGCTCGCCCGCAATGACTCCGCTCGCGCCAATAGCGACGGCCAGCGGCCACAGGTAGGCCAGCAGCAGTATGGCGATCAGCGCCAGGCTGACGCCCACCGCCGAAATCAGTGAGAACAGGGCGGTGGAAAAGGACAGCGGCGCGCGACGCCCACCGCCACATAGAAACTCGGCAATGGCCGTCATAAGCACCACCAGCCCGACAGCGGCGACGGGCCGCCAGATGCGCTGCACAAATTTCCAGAGGATCAGCACGCTCGGCGTCAACTTGACGTGTTTGCTATCGGCACGGTAAACAGGGTGAGTCGGTTTTGTCCAGTGTTGCCAGAGGGCCAGCAGGAAGTGATAGGTGTCCACGCAGCCATTATCCTTCGTGAGCGCGACGAACCGTCCAGGCAAACAGGGTGCGGATCAGGCCCTCGCGGGCAGCGATCATGCCGACGACAAAGATCAGGCTCTCGAAGCCCGGTACAGCCGCCAGCGCTGCCGACGACCCGGCCACCACGTTTAGCAGTGCCAGATTGAGCGGCGCGAGCGGCGCACTCCGCACCAGGATCAGCGTGAGCAAGGTCTGGACGAGCCGGATCAGCAGCCCACCGATCAGGCCGACCAGCAGCGTCACCCGCCGCGAATCGCTGATGAACGCAGCCGCAATCCCCATTGTAACCGAAAGTGCCACTTCCTGTTCGCGCTCAACGACGAGGGCGACGGAACCGACCAGCATGAACAGGATGCCCAACCAGGGCGATTGGGCGTTCATCATCTTGAACAGCATGATTGGCCCGGCAAAGAATAACCCGGGCAGGGAGGCAATGAAAGTCAGGCTCAGGACGCCTTTCCAGACCGGCTCGATGTCGGCGGCAGCTTTTGCCAGCAGGATGGTTTCGGTGGGGTGGGGCGTTACCAACAGCGCATCCCACGTCTGGGCAGTGCGTTCCCGGCTAATGCCCCGCCCGGCCAGCATTGCCAGCGGGACCGTCCAGCCCAGGCTCAACAGCCCACCGACCAGCGCAAACAGGCCGCTGATCAGCAGTTCCCGGTACAGGCTCAATCGGAAACCAAGCTGGCTCTCGGCCAGAGCCAGGAGCGGCAGACCGATGACCAGCACCACGAACAGGTAGCTGCCCCACCGATTGAACTTGAAAGGCAGCGCGGCCATCCCACTGCGACGCTCGGCAGCGTAAATGGGGTGGGATTCTCCCTGGATGTGGAACAAAAGCTGCCGGACAATTTCCAGGGTTCCCATGCCGCCCCCAGCGCCCGGCGCTAAAGCACGGGCTGAATCGACAAAGCCCGCTGAAGCAGTCTAGAGGCAAGACCTCATAGATAAGCAAATCGACGGCATAAAAGGCATGTTTAAGTCGCCGAAGGAAAGAGCTACAAGAACCGTGTAAGGGATACAGGACAGGAGTTTAGCCTATCCGGTCTGGCAGCGCATAGTGCAAAACGTCAGTACTTTTGTGGAATCTGTCACCGGATTAGCGGTCCAACGGAGCGCACATTTCACTGGCTCCCTCTGCACGTGATCGTTCAATCGGAAAGCTGTGCATACTCATTGCAGGGCTGCACCGCATACCAGCCGGGGCGCTTCGGGTCTCGATCATACTGATAGCTGCCCAATTTCTTGTAGAGTTCTGCATACTCGGCCAATTTGTCCTCGTCCAGTTCGACGCCCAGCCCTGGCGCAGTCGGCAGCGAAATCTGGCCGTTGTGGTAGGCCATCTTGCCACCCTTGATCAGATCGTCGGTCAGGTGGTGGTAATGGGCATCCGCCGCAAAACGAAGGTTAGGCAGCACCGCGCCCAGGTGCAGCATCGTCGCCAGTTGGATGCCCAGTTCGCCGCTGGAATGGACGGCGATGCCCCACTGGAACGTCTCGCAAACCAGCCCGGCTTTGTACGCCTGCCGCAGCCCGCCCCAGAACGTTGTGTCCAGCAGGATCACGTCCACCGCTTTGTTGCGGATGCACGTCGCCAACTGCTCAAAGTTGACGACGACGGTGTTGGTGGCCGTCGGCATGGGGATTTTCTCCCGGACACGGGCCATGCCTTCCAGGCCCCAGGTCGGGTCTTCCAGGTAATCGTTCTTCAGGTCGGCGATCTGCCGTGCCACCCAGATCGCCTCCTCGACAGACCAGATCGCGTTGGGGTCAAGCCGCACGCTGGCTTCGGGGAAGGCTTCGGCCAGCGCCCGCAGCACGGCCACGTCGTGTTCGGGTGGGAAGACGCCGCCTTTCAGCTTGTGCGTCTTGAAGCCGTGCTTCTGCACCAGGTCGCGGGCATGGGCGACCATTTGCTCGGCGGTCTCTTCGCCACCCGCGCCCGTCTGTTCGTCCCGATAGCGGTAGAACAGGTACGAAGCAAAGGGGATTTCCTCGCGCAGCGGCCCGCCGAGCAGGTCACAGACTCGATGTCCTGTCGCCTTGCCCATGATGTCCAGGCAGGCGAATTCGAGCGCGGCGTGAATCTGCATCCGGTTGTTGTACAGCGAGGCGGTGGGGTTCATGATCTTCCAGCGCATGGCCTCAAGCTGGAATGGATCGTGACCCAACAGGTACTGCTTCATCCCGGTGATAGCGGCCTCGGCGCTCTCGCCCCCGCCGCCCATCTCGCCCAGGCCGACCAGCCCTTCGTCGGTATAGACCTGGACAATCGTCCGCACGAAGCGGCCCCAGTGCGCGCCCGCCGAGTGCCGCAGCGGCGCTTCCAGGGGAACCGTGACTGTAGTCGCTTTAATATCCGAAATACGCATTGACCCCTCTCTCTCTATAATAAATAATTAATGACCCGCACCTGAGTGTCCTGGCTTACGCCTTGCGCGCCTGGCAAGAATAGGGCTTTCGAGACCTCAAATCCGGTGGCTGGCAATGACAGCGCTCCCAGGTCTGGCAGCCCGACCACACTGAACGCTTGCTGCTCGTGCTCGCCCTGGCTGTCCAGACCATCCCTGACCTGCCTGCCCTAGAACCAATACTGCTTAGATAAGCCCTCACCCCCAACCCCTCTCCCGCAGAGCGAGGGGCTTTTCCCCTTCCCCTGGCGGGGGAAGGGGCCAGGGGATGAGGGCTGCAACA
>JAJPHV010000078.1 GCA_021325095.1 Chloroflexota bacterium
TCGCGCTCACAAGGGCAATTCATCGGCCCGGGCACCGGCGATTCCGGCAGATGTGATAAACAGCCGCTTCAGCAGGAAGACATATTGAGCGCTGCGAAATCCGCCTCAAGCAGCGACAGTGGCTTCAAGCTGGCTCATTGGCGTTGGGGCAAAGACTACTCGTCGTAGGTTGCGTTCAGTGTACCGCCAAACTTGCTGACCGCTTCCTCACCCAGTTTATCAACCATTTTCTTGCGCAGTTTTGGGGTCTCCTCTGCCCATTTTCGCCGCAGTTCTTCCTTGCTGGCCCGGTAACTGACCGGCGCGGCGGGGCCTCTCAGCAACCGGGGCGCGCCCGTGATGATCCGGTGCACGGCGGTGTGCCCATCGGGGCAGGTAGGCAGAGGCGCATCGTAACCGTGACTCGCCTCAAAGCGTTTGCCGCAGGTGTCGCACTCGTAATCGTAGCGTGGCATGGTTTTACCTCGAAATGCTGCATTGTTGGGAGAGGCGGGCCTGGCGATGTGCGATCAATTGTTGGCCGGTCTGCCTGTCCATTCAAACGTCCAGGTAGGGCTTTTGCCCGGCGTGGGCGCAGAGAGCGAGAGTGTGCTGTTGCGGGGCAGGACATATCGACGCGGTCTGGTTGACTGGTTTTTGCGGTGGTCGTTGGTAGGTCCCTGGACTTCAAGCGTCAGCGTTTCCGGTGTAATCGCTGCAACATGAACCTGAATACGCTGGCCCATAGCTTCCAGCGTGATCAGGTCGCCGCGCAGCACGTCGTGAATATGGGTTTCCGGCGGAACGCGACGCTCTTCGTAGTTCGAAGGCTGTTGCATAGTGACATTCAGAAACGCTTCCATAGGGCATCATAAAACTCTCTTAGCTGCTTCTTAATCGTATAGTATTTTTGCAAACGGATCAATAGGGGTTGATCAGCATTTCTCCACCACGCTCTCCGCCAATATTGCCGCAAACTGGCTGGCCTGGAACTCTCCAGCGGCAGCCGAGAGCGCGTTGGCGGCGCCCGCAGCGACGGCGCGGCACAGCGCTTCCGCAAGCGCGAGACCGGCCTCCAACGAACTGACCAGCCCGGCGAAGAACGAATCGCCGCTGCCGACGGCGCTGACAATGTGTTGCAGCCTGGGCGGCCTCGCCATCCACTGCCCGTCTTTGCTGACCATCACAGCGCCGCGCTCGCCGAGCGTCAGCGCCACCAGGTCGATCCCACGCTGGCGCAACTCGGCGGCAGCCTCGAGCGCTTCGGCGAGAGTCTTCACAGGCCGTCCCAATATGGCCCCTGCCTCCAGACCATTGACCTTGATCGCCGTCGGGCGGGCGGCCAGCGCTGCCCGCAGGGCATCGCCGCTCGAATCCACAAACACTGACCGCCCGGCAGCCATCAGTGCGCGGATCAAATCTCCATATACTTCGGTGGAGGAACCAGGCGGCAGACTCCCGCTGAAAGACACATAGCTGGCCTGCGCAGCCTCGCGCAAGACATCCTGGCACAGCCTTGCCCAATCAGCCGCACTAACCGTTGGCCCTGGTTCGTTGATGACCGTTGCTATTCCTTGTTCTGTATCGGCAATGATCGTGCAGGTGCGCGTCTCAGCGTCCAGCCACGTCCAGGCCGTTTTCAAACCTTCGCGGGTGGTCAGGTCAATATGCAGGCGGCCCATGAACCCGCCCAGGAAGCCCGCGCATACCGGATCAGCGCCCAGGGTGCGGGCCGCTCGCGCCATACTCACGCCTTTTCCCGCCGCAACCGTATGCGTCTCAGGATGCGTGATCGCCTGGCCTGGCTTGAATCCGGGCACGATCACCACGTGATCGATGCCGGGGTTGGGTGTCACCGAAAGTATCATTGCACTCCTTTGCACAGGCTAATCATCTACATTTACCTCCATCCGGCTCATCTGCCATTCCCCCGTCTCTGCAAAGTGAAAAGAATCCGGCGATGGCGTTTACACCAAACTCGCCCTTGACAGTTTAGAACAGGCGTGCTACTTTAGCAGTCCGGCCCTGCGCACACCAAGCATAACGCACATCGTGCCGAGGAGCCTGCATCCGCAAGGAGCAAATCCCGTGCCAGAACGTGTCCTGACCCTTCGGGAACTGAACCGCGCGACGTTAGCTCGCCAACTGCTTCTAGAACGCGCCTCGATGCCTGTTCCAGCAGCCATCGAGCGGCTGGTCGGCTTGCAGGCGCAGCTACCCATGCCGCCCTTTGTCGGCCTCTGGACACGCCTGAACGGCTTCCGGCGCGAAGACCTGGCACGTCTGATCGAGGAACGACGGGTCGTCCGGGCAACATTGATGCGCGCCACACTCCATCTCTTCACCGCCGACGATTATCTGCTGCTCCGCGCCACGCTGCAACCCGCCCTGGAACGCGCCTCGGCAGACATCGCTAAACGCCGGGGCGGGGACAACTTCGATATCGAGGAAATATTGGCAGTGGCGCGGCGCTATATTGCCGAAACGCCGCGTACCTTCGCTGAAATCAGCGCCATGCTCACCCAACTGAAACCGGAAATCGACCTCGGCTCAATGCGCTACACCGTGCGGACGCACATCCCGCTCGTTCAGGTTCCGGTCAACAGCGGCTGGCGCTACCCATCCGTACCCCAATTTACGCTGGCCGACTCCTGGCTTGGCAAGCCAATTCCTGCCGAGGATCAGTTTAAGACACTGGTCTTCCGCTATCTGGCGGCCTTCGGCCCCGCCACCGTGACGGACTTACAAACCTGGTCGGGGCTGGTCAAGCTCAAGGACGCTGTTGAGAAGTTGAAGGCCGAGCTGCGTGTCTACCGGGACGAGCGGGGCCGTGAACTGCTTGATCTGCCGGACATGCCGCTGCCTGATGCCGATACGCCTGCGCCAGAGCGTTTCCTGCCCGAATTCGATAACCTGCTCCTGTCACATGAGAAACGCACTCGCGTGGTTGCGGACAAACATCGTTCCAGAGTATACCTCCCCGCTCTGCGCGTCGCCGCCACCTTCCTGATAGATGGCTTCGTGCATGGCGCGTGGAAAGTCGAAAAGAAAAAAGGGACGGCCACGCTCCTGATCGAGCCGTTTGAACCATTGACGAAGCAAAACCGCAGCGCCCTGACCGAAGAAGCCGAGCGGCTCGTCCGGTTTATCGAGCCTGACGCCAAAGCCTTCGAGGTACGTTTCACGGAATAGCCTGGCCTTAAGACAGGTAGTTGGATCAGGGGTGAAAATCACTTGCGAGCACTCACTGCCGATCAAGGCTTGCGTGAGCCTGCTGAGGGCGTCGCCATAGGCGCGGCGACTCGCCCTTACCAAGCAATTGCAGACCGAAAACCTAACTGGCCCCTCTCCACAACGTTGTGGAGAGGGGCCGAGCATGAGGGAGATTAAGCGACCTGTGGCTCTGCTGTTGCCTCGAGGATCGCCAGCACCTGCGCTTGCTCGATACTCTCTTTGGTCAGCAGTTCGTTGGCAAGCCGGTCAAGCTGCGCACGGTGCTCAATCAGCAACCGCCGTGCCCTATCGTGCGCTTCTTCGATCAGCCGCTTGGTTTCCCGGTCAATTAGCGCCGCAGTTTCCTCGCTGTACTGGCGGGGCTGCGCCAGACTGTAACCCAGGAACGGCTGTTGATCGGAATCGCCGTAGTTGACCGGGCCAAGCGTTTCGGTCATGCCAAGCTGCGCCACCATGTCGCGGGCGAGCTTGGTGGCCTGGCGGAGATCGTTTTCCGCGCCGCTGGTGATCTGGTTCAGCGCAACCTCTTCGGCGCTGCGCCCGCCCAGCAACACGATCAGCCGGGCCATCAGATAATCGCGCGAATAGTTACGCCGATCATCGGTGGGCATACTGTGAGTCACGCCGAGCGCACGGCCCCGCGGAATGATCGACACCTTCAGGATGGGGTCGGCTCCTGGCGTCAACACGGCGGTCAGTGCATGTCCGGCCTCATGATAAGCTACGGTGCGGCGTTCCGTCTCATCGACCAACGGCGGGCGCTCCGAACCGAGGATGATCCGATCCAACGCCATCTCAAAATCGCGCATTGTGACTTTGTCATGCTGGTTGCGCGCGGCGGTCAGCGCCGCCTCGTTGGCGAGATTTTCCAGGTCGGCCCCCGAAAAGCCGATGGTGGCCTGCGCCAGCTTAGGGATGTCCACGTCCTTCGACAGCGGTATATCTCGCGTATGAATCCGCAAAATTTCTTCGCGGCCCGCACGATCCGGCAGCCCGACTGTCACCTGGCGGTCAAAACGTCCGGGGCGCAGCAGCGCCGGGTCAAGCACGTCCGGGCGGTTGGTGGCCGCCATGACGATGACCGTTTCGCGCTGGTCAAAGCCATCCATCTCGACCAGCAGTTGGTTCAACGTCTGTTCGCGTTCGTCGTTGCCGCCGCCCAGGCCTGCCCCACGCTGCCGTCCCACCGCGTCCAGTTCGTCGATAAAGACAATGCACGGCGCGGCAGCCTTAGCCCGCGTGAACAGGTCACGGACGCGGGACGCACCGACACCTACAAACATCTCGACGAACTCCGACGCCGAGAGCGAGAAGAACGGCACTTTGGCTTCTCCGGCCACAGCGCGAGCCAGCAGTGTCTTGCCGGTTCCAGGTGGGCCGATCAGCAAGACACCACGCGGAATGCGCGCGCCGAGCCGCAGGTATTTGTCCGGGTCTTTGAGAAAATCGACCATTTCGGACAGCTCGGCCTTCGCCGCGTCTTCTCCGGCTACGTCGGCAAAGGTGACACGCGGGCGCTCCTCGCTGTAACGACGCGCGCGGCTCTGGCCGAACCCGAAGATGGTGCCCTGCTGCTGGCGCGTCCGGTTGAATGACCAGAACAGCAAGGCGCCGATCAGGATCAGTGGCCCCCAGTTAAGGAGCAGTAACAGCAAGGGCGACGGCTCCGCATCGGTAGCAACCAGCGTGACCTTGTGCTGCGCCAGCAGGGGCAGTAATTCAGTGTCAGTGATGGGCGGCAGGGTTGTGCTGAACCGGTCAGAGGATATCGGTGGAATCTGCCTGGCCTCAGCAGAACCCGGCGGGGGCCACGTCACCGGCCCGTTGAATTCACCCGTGACCTGCGACCCCTGCATGACCACGCGGGCGACTTTGTCGGCCTCCACCTGCGTCTTGAAGAACGAGTAGGGAATCTCAATGGGCGCATTGGCCGTCGCGGATATGATGGACGGGATGCGCGCAATAAACCACGCCGTAAAGAGCAGCAGCAGCAGCGGCACGACCCAGTTGGGAATCTGGAAGCGCGGCGGCTGCGGTCTGCTCGGATCAGGCGGCAGATTGTTGGGATTGTTGGACATACATTACTCCTGAATCCTGATAGCTGTACAGCTCTGAGAATCATGCGAAAACTTATCGAAGAGGCAAATAGCCGATCTTGTTCTCCCATTCCTCTTCTGTGCTCGCCCCCGCAATGAGGAGCAAATCACCAATAACCGTACCAAGTGGCACACTACGCCGGATTTCGATCACGCCTGGCATTGGCGATCCAGCGGTCACACGCTCATAGGCGAACTTCGTGATGGTTGTCACATCGTGGGTCAACAGGATGCGCCCTTCCTGTGCTGCCCAGGCCAGGACCGTTGGGTCGTCAGCGCCACGTAAGCCTACATCTTGTATACGCACAATGTCGAATCTCGGTTCACTGCGGAGCAGGCCACGCGCGATGTCACCATTCAAGTTCTCATCCGCCGCAAAACGCAGCATCGCGGCACTATGCCTGTCCTTCCCGGCGTGCCAGAAGCCGCGCTCGGAGACCCGTCATGTCGAATCGAGCCTCATTCTGTCGCCGAACGGCTGCCGACTCCGCTCGTCGGCGCTCAAGGTATTCATTGACGGCTGGCTGATGATTGAGGCAGTAAGCAATAGCTCCGTATACGTCTGCCAGGCGCAGTACCGGATACTGTTGCACAATCTCCTCGGCAGTCAACCCTTCGTTGAACGCCTCGAATACTGTATCGAGCGTGACTCGTGTCCTGCCCACGCGGATCACACCCTCACTATCGACGGTGAGCGGTGGCAGTTCAGCGACGATTGAAAGCATATCACTCCCTCTACGAATCACTTCTCGATCATAACCGGTTCGGGGCGCTCTGGAAGCGATCCAGGCCGATTTTCATCTCTAATATTAATCGCCCTGTGTTGTAATTCCGTAAGATTGAGCAATGAGTTGTATAGGATGAACGACCCGGACACCCGTCATCTGGGCGATGTGCCAGCGGCACGTTTCGGTGTCGCATACAGCCAGCGGTGCGCCGCTCTGCCTGACCCGCTCAAACAGGTGTTTACCCACGTCCTCGGCAATCTGGCGCTTCTCGGCTTTGTAGCCATATGTGCCCGCGATCCCGCAGCAGTCAGCATCGATTTCGACAGCCCGGAGGCCCGGAATCAGTTCGAGCACGTCCAGCGCCGGGCGCCCCATGCCGTGCGCCTTGAGCTGGCAGGGCGCGTGATACGGGATCGTGCCGCTGACCCCTTGGAGCGGCTTAAAATCGGTCTTGAGCTTGCCCTGCGCATGAAGCATCGCCAGGAATTCGGAGATGTCCCACACCCCGGCGGCCAGCGCCCGCGTAGCGTCGTCTTCCAGTCCCAGGATGTGCTCGTAATCGCTCTTGAGCGCCATGATACAGCTTCCCGACGTGCCGACAATCGGGATGCCACGCTGCGCATAATCGGCCAGCGCTGTGATGTTCTTGCGGGCGAAACGGCGCGCCCCCTTGAAATCGCCGTTGGACTGCATGGGCAAGCCGCAGCAGCCCTGCTCGGGAACGACGACGCGAAAGCCGTTGTGCTCAAGCACCTTGACGGCCAGCTTACCGATAGCTGGCTCGTAGGCATTGGTGCTGCACCCGTAGTAATAGACGACGGTGGGCGCATCAGCGGGCAGCCTCAGCTTGCTCTTGCGCCGACGCCACCAGCCCCGGAAGGTGTAGCCCGCCCACTTCGGAAAGGCGGCGCGGCGCGACATGCCCATTGTCTTTTCCAGGCCCAAACGGAATGGCTTGAAGTCAAACAGCCAGTTCAAGATCGGCGCGAACGGCGTTCCCAGGACGCCCCACCAGGCATTGCGCCCCAGTACCCAGTTGCGCAGCGGCAGCCCTTCCGACTCGACCTTCCTGGCCTTCGCCTGCGTGTTGATTTCCATCACACGAACGCCATGTGGGCAGACCAGCGTGCAGATGCCGCAGCTTGAACAGTATTCCAGCGATCTATCCGGCGAAGGAAGATCGGGATCGCGGAAGCGCTGCGCCTGCGGCCCGACGGTCTTGGGGCCTGGGAACAACGGCGTTACGGCGGCGACGGGGCAAGCCTGGGTACAGACGTTACACTTCAAGCAGTGATCGGCGGTAAAGGGCGTGATTTCCAGGTAAGGCAGTTCGTGGACTCGTTCCAAACTCAACCTCGCTTTCCTGCCCGGAAGAGTGTATCAGTTCTTGGGGGAACGGGGTTGTTCAGTCGGCAGGGGCTGCTGGAACGGTAAAATGGAAGGCTGTCCCGACGCCCAGTTCGCTCTCCATGCCCATTTCGCCACCATGCGCCTCGACGATGCGCTTGGCGATAACCAGCCCCAGCCCGGTTCCCTGCGTGTACCCGGCGGTGTCGGCGACCCGGTAGAACTTTTCGAACATGTGCTTCTGGTTTTCCGGGGAAATGCCGCGCCCGGTATCCCGCACCTCGACGCGCACCATGCCATCCTGACCGTTCGGCGGCGTGACAGTGATAAAAATCGCGCCCTGCTCTTTGTTGTATTTGATGCCGTTGGTGAGGAGATTCAGCAGCACCTGTTTGATCTTACCGCGATCCGCTTCCAGTTGGAGGGTGGGGTCACAGCTGATCGAAATGGTCACGTGGCGATCTGCCGCCTGATTACGCACCACATCGACGCTTTCCAGGAGCAACTCGTTCAAATTGAAAACACTGGTTTCGAGCCGTGTGCGGCCCGATTCGAGGCGGGCCAGGTCGAGAAAATCCGTCGTCATTCGTGTCAGGCGGTCTGTCTCGCTCTCCATCGTCTGCACGATCTGTTTGCGGCGGTGTTCGGGCAGATCGGGGCGCATCAGTAAGGAAGCGCTGGCTTTCAGTGCTGCCAGCGGGGTACGCAGTTCGTGAACCATCTCCGAGATGAAATCACTTTGCTGGAAGAGCCGCGCATTTTCAATGGCAATGGCCGCTTGTGCCGCCAGTGTGGTCAGCGTGTTGACGTCATCCTCCGTCCAGGGGGCATTGTTGCGCTTGTTGAGCGCCTCCACCACGCCGATGGTTTTGCTGTGAGCGATCATGGGCACGCCGAGCAAGTTGCGGGTGCTGCTACCCGTCGTGTCGTCCACGTTTTTGAACCAGCGCGGCTCGTTGTGCGTATCTTCGACCAGCACCGGTTCACCGTGTGTAACCACCCACCCGGCAAGGCTGCCTTCCATCGGCACAACCAGCGCTTCCATTGCACCAGGACTCATCTTCAAAGCCGCTTCGAAGCGCAGTTCACCCGTGCGCGGGTCGATGAGCATGATCGAGGCCGATTCGGTATCCGTCAGTTCGACGGCAGCCTTGATGATCCGGTTCAACAGCGTCCCCAGGTCGAGGGTTGAATTCAACTGACGGCTGATCTCCATCAGGCGCTCGTAGCGAGCCAGCAGTTGCAGATAGTTACGGATCGTGACCTCGTGATCCAGGATGGGCGGTTGTTGAGCGGACATAGCGATTATCCAGCCTCCAGCACATCCACGATCTGGGGCAGCACCACTGCCACGTCGTCGTGGATAACGATCTGCGCCGCGTAGTCTACGGGCGTTTTTTCGAGATTAACCAGAACGACAGCCGCGCCATGTTGCCGCGCTTTAAGAGGCAGATCGCAGGCTGGCGCCACTTCCAGCGAAGACCCGGCCACCAGCATCACGTCGCAGCGGGCGGCAGCCTGTTGGGCCGCGATCAATTCCTGAACCGGCAACTGCTCCCCAAACAATATCACGTTTGGTTTTAAGACGCCACCACACTGAGGACAGTGGGGGATCGCACCCGTTGCCAGGAACGGTTCGATAAAGGCAATGGAGTCGTAAACCTGGAAGCAGCTGATGCAGGTCATCTCGCGCAGGTTGCCGTGCACCTCGATCACCCGGCGCGACCCAGCGCGCATATGCAACATGTCGATGTTCTGCGTAATCACGGCCTGAAGACGACCAAGTTGTTCAAGACGGCTGAGGGCCAGATGGGCGTCGTTGGGTTTCGCATTCAGGATGAGACGGGCCAGGGGCCTGATCCAGTCGTAGAAGGTCTGCGGGTGGGTCCTGAACCCGTACAGGCTGGCGACCTCGGCGGGGTTATAGTTTTCCCAGAGACCACACTCAGCGCTTCTGAAATCCGGGATGCCGGAGGGCGTGCTGATCCCGGCCCCGGTCAGTGCCACCGCATGGCGGGCACTGCGGAACAGATCGGCCACCGCTCGAATGTTCTGACGCATATGTAAGTTCCATTATTTTTCGTCTGCAAAAATGTAGTGAAGATCACGGCAGTGGTTCCGGCAGGCTATAGCCTAGCGTGGGCAGTACGCCGGGCGCGTGGTCGTCCATGAGTGAAGTGATTGCCAGACCGTCAGTCGTTTTGTGCGCGGCCAATTCCGCCGCCGTGATCCATCGCGTGGCGTGATCGGTGTGGAGTGGAAAGCGCACGTCGGTCAGGTGGTAGAGGCTGTGGTCATAGGCGGTGACAACATGCAGACTGGCCGAGACTTCCTTCATCTGCACGTGCTCGACAATCGGGTGCGCGCGAAAATCTGTGCCGGGGATTAGCGTGGCAATGGACAGCTCTTCGCACAACTCACGGGCCAGAGCCGCTTCGCTGCTGGCGTCGAAGGCTTCACGCTTGCCGCCCAGAGGCTGGAATTGGCACGCTTTTTCGTCGTACTGCATCAGATAGACATCGCCGCCAGCACGCCGGGCTTTGATAACGGCTGTGACGGCCTCGACCACGCGCAATGGGGTGGCCGCCGGTGCGCATTCGAGCCGGTGCTGTTCAAGCAGATGGACGAGCTGTGAACCGATCCTTGAACAGGGTCCGGTCAGTCCCTCCTGCCACGACGTTGTATCAAGCGCGCCGTCCTGCACCGTGCGGAGCAAACTCTGGATGAAATAGTAAGCCATCGGGGAGGCAGGCTCCCCGTTCCCGGTCAGCAAGCCGAATGCAGTCAATACGTCACGGACACCCTGGCGATAGTCCGCAGAGAGGGCACGTCCGTGCCCGCCCACTGCCGCAGTGCGTATCCATTCTTCGATGTCGGCGGGCGGTTGGATGTCCTGCAAGCAGGCCAGCAACGTTTCCGTAGTCATCAGTCTCCGCTTTCACCTTCCCAGATTACAGGCACGATCACACAGGCCAAAAAACGCGCTGCCTCCATTATAGTACGCAAGCAACGCGGATAGAACAGCGGATTCTGTTTGCCACGCTAAACGATCAGATCGTCGTGCCGCCCCTCAATACAGGTTCTTGATAAGAAATTTATACGTTCGGTGAAAAGGCTTACACCATCTTGACGCGCCCCGCTATATCTTTATCGAAGACATACATTGTGAGAGGCTGAACTATGCAGGTTCCCTGCATCCAATCCGTCATGGTTCAACTTGGCGAGGCCGAATGGACCTCGAACGCGCTTCACATAGCCTGCACGATAGCCCGTGCCAATGGCTGTGGGCTAACCTTCGTCAAGCTGGTTCCTGCCGGCCAGCCGGGCTGGCTAGGCACCGACTTCGGCAGGTGGAACTTCTCGCCCGCCGACCAGGAGCAGTTGCACGAATGCATGATGACGGCTGAGGACTATGGGGTGCCGTCGTCTTCGGCGCTGTACCAGTACATGATTCTGAGTGACGCCATCCTTGACGCCGCGCAACACTTCGACGCACATCTGACCTTTGCTACGTTGCCACGCTACAGGCTGCCGATGTGGCGAAGATTCTTGATGTGGCGTGTCCACCGACAGTTTGAAGCGCAGGGGCGACTGCTGAACACGCTTGAAAGACCTGCCGCTCTCGACGAATGGATGCCTTTATCCGCCATACCTTCGCTCATTCCCACTGAGAAGACGCACTGATTTCATTGATTTTTCAATGCCAAAGCTCGGTACCGCAGCCGATTAAGGGGCCTGCCAAGAAGCGTGGAACGTACCTGTTGCACTTACGTGCAATCACCATGCGTAGGCAGTTCCCAGACACTGCCTGTAGATGGGGGGATTAGATGACACTACGTGAAATACGCGAACGCCTGGAAGAAGTTCTTCTCGGCGAGCCGCTAAAAACTGAAGAGATGAAGCATCAGACTGCCCCGAACTTTATCGCGCTGGCAGTCCTGGCAAGCGATGCGTTGTCCTCGGTAGCCTACGCGACGGAGGAAATCCTCATTATTCTGAGCACTGCCGCGATTGGCTCCTTTACGCTGGCCGGTTTTAAGGGAAACGGCGTTTCTATTCCCATCGCCGTTGCGATTGCCATCCTGATCGCTATCGTCACCATCTCCTACCGTCAGACGATCTTCTCTAACCCGGCGGGCGGCGGCGGCTATCGCGTTGCCAAAGAAAACCTGGGCGAGGAACTGGCCCAGGTGACGGGCGCAGCCTTGCTCACCGACTACATCCTGACCGTCGCGGTCAGTATCAGCGCCGGGGTGGCAAACGTGACCAGCGTCGTGTCCGGGCTGGTTCCTTACCGCGTGGAATTAACGGTTGGCATCATTGCCTTCATGACCCTGGTCAACCTGAGGGGGGTCAAGGAAAGCGCACGCCTGTTCGCTATCCCGACCTATTTCTTCCTCACCATGATGTTCCTGACCATCGGCATCGGCTTCTACAAACTGCTCACGGGCACGCTGAATCCGGTGACAGACGTACAGCCCATCCAATACAACGTCCTCGAACCAGTGACGTTGCTCCTCATCCTGCGAGCCTTTTCGTCGGGCTGTACGGCCCTGACCGGAATCGAAGCCATCTCCAACGACACACAATTGTTCCGCCAGCCCAGGGCCAAGAACGCAGCCAACACCCTGGTCACCATGAGTCTGATCCTGATCACACTGTTCATAAGCATCACGATATTGGCGAACGCCATCCAGGCCGTCCCGTCGCATGAAGAAACGATCATCAGCCAGATTGCACGGACGATCTACGGCAAAGAAGGGGTTGGCTATGCGGCCTACGTGCTGACCATCGCGGGCGCATTTGCCGTCCTGTTCATGGCAGCCAACACACCGTTTGCCGACTTCCCGCAGCTCGCAGCCCTGCACAGTGGCGATGGCTTTCTGCCGCGTCAGTTGACGTACCGGGGTCGCCGTCTGGTCTTTACCTGGGGCATTCTCATCCTTGCCTTCAGTTCCATCGCCCTGGTGATCATCACCGGCGCCGTCGTCACCAACCTGATCCCGCTGTATGCGATTGGCGTGTTCCTGGGCTTTACCATCAGCCAGACCGGCATGGCACGCCGCTTCTGGCGCGCTGGCCGGTTGAAGCCTGGCGAGTTCACCTGGGGGCTGGAGACCAAGATCACCTACGATCCGCACTGGCTGCCCAAATTGCTTGTATCGGGCACGGGCGCCGTCGTCACTTTTATCGTCATGATCGTGTTCATCATTACCAAGTTTACGAGCGGGGCCTGGTTCATCGTGCTGCTCATTCCATTCCTGGTCTGGGTCTTTTTCCAGATCCATCGCCATTACAAGGAGACTGCCGCCAAGCTGCGGCTCGAAGACACACCCGTATTCGCCAGGCGACCCATCGAGTTTGATTCCAGAGTGCACAAGGAGCTTGCCATCTACTTCTGTGATACCTGGTCAAAACTGACCGTGGTCGTCATCAACGCCATCCTGAAGCGTGAACTGCCGATGCTCATCGTGCACGTCAACGTCGACCCCAAGCGTGCAGAATCGTTCCAGAAGCACTCCAGGGAAGTCATCGAACGCAACCACTGGAATGAGGATATGATCCAGATCGTGGAAGAGCCTTATCGTGACCTCTACAAATGCGTGTCGGGCATACTCCAGGACTTGCGCAAGCGTTATCCTGACGTGTACTTTCAAGTCTACATTGGCGCGTTACGGACCAGGTTTCCATACAGCGTGCTGCATATGGCAACGGACAGGTTCTTGCGCGATGCCCTGATGGAGGTGGACGACGTGGCGCTGAACGTGAAGCAGATCGACCTGGATGAGCTGCCACTACCGAAGGGCTTCAAAGTGACCTTTGAACACGTCACCGATCATCTACCCGATGAACTGGCCCACGGCAGCCAGGCGTAACGCATAGCGCTGGCGGCAAGTCGTGGGCGACGGTATTCGTGATGTGAATTGTTCGTGACAATCAGAACCTTGCATGGCGTTGAGGCAGGGCACCACCCTGCCTGCCCAGGCTCTTATTCTCGCCGGAGCCACCGCCGAATCTTGCGCGCGATAAAAGCCCGCCGTGCGTCGCGCCAGGCCGCCAGCGCGTTTCGTTCTTCATCGGGCGTCTCGTCCTTCGGGCGCCCATAGCGTTCGGTGATGTACATGTCCGTGATCGACGTGACCGGACGGCTGCCGTGCGGCACTTCGCGCGCAATGCGACGCCCTCGTTCGAGCGGCGTGTTGGCCTCGCTGAGGGGAATGCCGAGCCAGCGCGCGTAGATCGCCAATCGCGCATAGGCCCGCCCCACCGGACTCAGCCGATCCAGGCCGCGATACTCGATCCACCACAGCGCGCCCACCGCTGCAAAAGACAGGATTGTCAGCAGCCCGACAAGCAGCAGGAAGCCTTTGGCTGCGCTCTGTAGCTGCGGTGGAATGTCCAGGAATCGGGGCGGCGGTGGAGGCAGCGGCGTCGGCGTCGGGGTAAACGTCGGCACGGGCGTGGCGGTCATGGTCGCCATGGGCTGCGGCGGCTGCGCATTGGGCGGCGCTTGCTGCCCGGCCTGGGTTGCTGTTGGCGTGGGGCTGGGCGAGGGCGTCGGGCTGGGAGACGGCGTGAAGGTTGGCGTGATCGTCGGCTGCGGTGCATTGGAATCCGGGCGATCCAACGTCTGCTGCGCCGACGTCGGTTCGAACTCGACCCAGCCCGCCGCCGGGAAATAGACCTCAACCCAGGTATGAGCGTCACGCTCCCGCACCACGTAGGACTGCGTAGCCGGGTCAAAAATCCCCTGGGCGAAGCCCGCGCCCATCCGCGCCGGAATGCCGAGTGTCCGCAGCAGGACGATCATCGCGGAGGCGTAATAGGTACAGTAGCCCTGCTTTTGGGAAAACAGCACCCAGTCCACCAGGTCTCGATCATGCGGCGGGTTGGGCATCGCTTCGTTGTACTTGATGTTTTTGCGCAGCCAACGCTCGATGGCTTTGGCTTTGTCGTAATTCGTTTGCGCGCCTGCCTCCTGGACGATCTGCTGCGCCAGGTTCCGCGTTCGCGCAGTGACGCTCGCCGGAAGCTGAAGGTCGTGGGTTTTAACCCACTGCGGGTAATCGGTGGGCGTGGTGCGCAGAAATTGGGCTGTGGTCGTGCTGATAGAAGACACGACGCTGTATTCGTCGCCCGCTTCCAGCGGCTTGATAGGCCGGAAAACCGCCGGGTTCATCGTGCGGGCACTCTGATCGATGTAATCCATATCGACGAGTGCTGGCAGGCCAAGCAGGGTTGGCTGCGGCGCGCCGTAGATCAGCCGGGACGCGCCCAGGATCATCGTGAAATGCTGCTCCACATCCCTGCGGGCATTCGGGTCGGTGGGCGGGTAGCGGATGGTCAGACCGGGCTGCTCGGAGGAAAGTTGCAAACTGCGTGGCGACGACCACGTGCCGTCTTCGTACAGATCAAAGACGCGCGACTTCCAGTAGTAGCGTGGTCCTTCTGGCGCTTTGACGACCATCACGATCTGGTCACCAAGCTGGATCGCACCGCCCAGCGTCAACTTATCGCCGCCGTAGTAATCGGCAGACGCAATACCCTGGCCTTCCAGCGAACCGAACAGCTTGTTGAGCAACTGTGACGCCTTGTTCACAATGTCGCCGCTGAGGAACTGCTGGAAGCGCCTGGCATTGTCTTCTGCATTGCCGGTTGGCATGGCCCAGGCAAAGATCAGGATCAGGATGCCGAACAATGCCCCGGCCCGGAAGAACCAGGCACGCAAGTTGCGTTGAAAGGCGATACGGTTCATGTACCAATCGAACTCGCGCGCCTCGATGTGTGAGCGGACAACCAGCAGCAGCGCCAGGAAAATGTAGACGATCAGGTAGCCATCCAGATTGACATCCTGGTAGCCATAGAAGTAGACGAGAACCAGCACAATGCCCGGCGGCAGCACTGCGCGCCACACCCGGTCAATGCGGAAGGTGTGCCAGGCCGTGTTGTGCCCCAGGAACCAGATCAGGATGGATAGGAACAGGATCAGCAGATACGGATCAAGACCGCCGCCCCTGGTCATGCTGAACGAGCCGACGAAACGCGAGACAATGTTGTAGACACGGGTGGGCGGGCTGCCCGGTGCGCTGGTGTACTGCACAACGCCAATGGTGGCGACGCCGTAAATGCCGCTCATGATCAGCGCCAGCAGTTCGGAATAGTGACTGCGCGCCAACAAAAACCCGAAGACGACGGACAGAATCGCCACCGGGATCAGTTGGTTGAGGCTGATCGGCCACAGGTTGGTGGCCTGCTTATTGAATTCCTGGGTGAAGTGAGTCCCGGCGCTGAATGCCAGCACCGGGATCAGCAGGAGCAAAATGGCAATGATCAGGGTGGTGAAGTCGCCGCGTGTAAACACGGTGCGCACCGTGTTGCGCAGCCGCCGCCAGAATGCCGATAGAGAAAAGATGCGCCGCAAAATCCGCGTCACAATAAATCCCTCGCCGTCGATCTGCCTTCCGTACTTACAGTACACGTGCACTCAGAGGAAGTGTACCGTTTTGGCGCGGCTATCGCAACGAGCGCCGAGCGAGCGTGGGGAAAACGTCGAGGAGAGACCTATTGGCGAGGGTCGGATTTCACCGTCGTTTCCCGTTTCTCAGGGTTGCGCTCTAGACCCAATACTGCTTAGATAAGCCCTCACCCCCAACCCCTCTCCCGCAGAGCGAGGGGCTTTTCCCCTTCCCCTGGCGGGGGAAGGGGCCAGGGGATGAGGGCTGCAACA
>JAJPHV010000118.1 GCA_021325095.1 Chloroflexota bacterium
ATCGCGGCGGGCAACCCGGCGCGCGTGGTGCGGAAGGTGGAATGATTGACCGGGTTCGGCAGGCGTAAATGTCGAATTTACGTATGAAATCGGTTATGAGAATCAAATAACCCATCTGGTTCACAGCAAACCGTCTTCGGGTTTACCGGCGAGGAAACGGACGGCACTGGGCTGGTCGATCTGCGGGCAAGGTACTACAAACCCCGCGCTGGACGTGTTCCCAGGCCTTGACTCGCTCGAAGGGGACATAGGGGGCCGATGGCGCTCAATTGCTGCGGACATACAGGCGGCAATGTTACGGGTTCAAGAACTGTAATTGCCCCACATTTCAAAATACCGCCGACGGCGCAGACGGAAACACGAACCTGTAGATCGAGACCAGCGTGCCGGGGACGCGCGCCACTAGCGCGAAGCGCGGATCGGTTTCCGCACCCTGATCGAGCGGATCGAGGGCGGGGCGGGCGGGCGGAAACATCAGGTAGTCGGCGTGGTAGCGGCGCGCCACGTCCAGGATCGTCTCGCGGCTCTCGTTGGGGATGGCAACCGACTGGATGCCCAGGAAACTGAGCATAAATTGATCCTGAGCCATCAGGATGCGCTGCCCATCGCCGTTCAGGTCGGGCAGAGACTGGACGAGCGCGGCTACCTTGCGCATCTCGGCCAGGTAGGTGTTCGTGAAGCGCGCATCGGCCCGCACCAGCTCAACGGCATTCGCGCCGGTGAACAGTACAGCCAGCGCGACCACACCAATCTGCGCGCGGCGGTTGGCGACGACGTGCTCCACTGCGTAGGCCCCCAGCGGCAGCAGCATCGGGATGAGCGTCAGGTAGGCTTTCTTGAAGCTCCCCGATTGGCTGTAAAAAGGCAGCAGGATGCTGTAAAACAGGAACATAGCGGCCAGCAAGATCAGTACGGGCGAGAGGATCAGCAGCCGCTCCCGGTCAAAGATGACGAGCAGGATCAGCCCGCCCGCAACGGCCACCGGCAGGAACACGTCGAGCGTCGTGTACATCAGCTTGGCGCTGGCGGCCATCTCAAACAGGCGCTTGCCGATAAGCTGCCCGACGCTCTGGCTGGCAAGCAGCGATTGCAGCGAGAATTCGCGGTTGTACGAATAAAAGTCGAGCAGCGTGCTGCGGAACAGCAGGCGGCTCATGTCGAGCGTGCTGGCCCTGCCGTACAACCGGATATTGCGCACCAGCCAGGGCGAGGCTACAACCAGCGCCAGCAGCGGAACCAGCAGGACGTAACGCCAGCGTATGGCACGACGGCTGAGGAGCGCGTACACGGCCAGAGTCAGGGCGAAGGGCAGCAGCAGCAGCGTGTTCTCGTTGCGGGTCAGGTAGGACAGCCCGGCGGCGACGCCGCTCAGAGCGAACGCCAGCGGCTTGCCCCGGCGCAGGCCGAGCGTCAGAAGCATGAGGTGGGCACAGACGAACAGAGCATTGGGCAGAGTCGTATCGGTGCGTAGGGAGTTGAGCAGGAATTCGGGCAGCACGGCGGCAAAAGCGGCAGCGAACAGCGCCGTGCGCGGGCTACCGTATAATTGAAGCGCCCACAGGTACGTCACAACGGGCAGCAGCGCGCCGATCAGCACAAACAGGAGTAGGGCGGCCTGCACGTTGACGCCGAAGATCGCCATCGGCACGGCGGCTAGTACACTCGTCAGGGGCATCCACGAATCTTCGGGGTGGACGACGCTGGCAGGCGGCCTGTCGTACTGCCAGATGTAGTCGAGGGTGAAGCCGTGCCCCGCGGCAAGCTGGCGGCCCACGTCGTAATAGTGGTTCGGGTCGGCAATGCCCGGATGCTGGATGAAGGGCAGCAGCACGAGCCGAAGCGCCAGCGCCAGCGCGACGATCACGATCAAAAGGCGGTGGGTAGCGATAAGTCTGGCGGCGAGTTTTGGCATGGCGCAGAATTATAGCCGAGTCGAATCCCCTAACCCAAACGGCTTGCGTCAGGCCCACAGAAGTGCTACAGTCCCATCAGTTACAAGCCAGTGGAAAGGGTTATGCTCAGGGCCGTTATTTTTGATATGGACGACACGCTCGTCGATTGGAGCGAGCGTTCGGAGGATTGGCACGATTACGAACGCCGCCACCTGGAGCGCGTCTTCAATTACGTCACCCGCGAGGTGCATCCGCTTCGCGCCCCCGACGCTTTTTACGATACTGTGCGTACTCTGTCCCGCCAGGCGTGGCTATCGGCGGAACGTGGTCTGCGTGCGCCGAGTCTGGGCAGCATCCTCCGGCAGGCATTGGAGCAGATGGGTGTGCCTGCCGACCTGATCGACGTCGAGGCGTGTCTGCGCGCGCACGACTGGCAGCCCATCAGCGGGGTGAAAGCCTTCCCCGATGCGCTGGAAGTGCTGCCCGTGCTGGCAGCGAACGGTATCCAAATCGGGCTGATCACCAATGCCGCCATGCCCATGTGGATGCGTGACCGCGAGTTGGAAGCGTTCGGCCTGCTGGCGCATTTCGCAGACTGCCGCCTGTCGTCGGCGGATATGGGCTACCTGAAGCCGCACCCGTCGATTTTTGAGGCGGCGCTGGAATGCCTGGGCGTGGCCGTGCAGGAGGCGGTCTTCGTCGGCGACAACCCGGAAGCCGACATCGCCGGGGCACAGAGCATCGGGATGCGGGCCATCTTGCGGGTGGGCCAGCGCGTCCCACCGCTGATCAGCGGCCTGATCATTCCCGACGGTGCCATCAACAGCCTGCACGAGTTATTGCCGATTCTTGATGCGTGGTATCCGGGCTGGCGTGCGGCCCCTCAAACCGCCACCACTGCCGTCCAACCAGACGGCACAGGGAGAGGAAAATGACACTACCGGGAACGACACCGTACTACAATCTGATCCTGACCGGGCACATGGGTCAGGGTCGCACCACTGTCGGGCGTGCCATTGCCAGAAAAATGAATGTGCCCTTCATCGACCTGGATACCGAAATTCAACTGCGTGAGAAGATGTCGCCGGACGACATCCGCCAGTTGTTCGGTGAAAATCGCCTGCGCGCTATCGAGGGCGAATTATGCCGGGAGCTTGGCCTGCGGCGCGGCTGTGTCCTTTCCATCAGCGGGCCGACGCTGCTGGAGGAGGTGAACCGGGAGCGCCTCATAAACAGCGGCCCGGTGCTGGTGCTGACCTGCTCGCTGAACGAGATTCTGCGCCGCCTGTACGCCAGCCAGGGTGCGCGCTTTCATGACCCGAAGGTACGTGCCGCTGCCATAAACCAGATCCGCCGCGAGCGGATGATCAACCAGCTTATGGAATTCCCGAAGCTGGACACGACCCTGCTGACCGTTGACCAGGTGGCCGAACGCGCCATCGCCTTCTGGCACGAAAAACAGGGTGTCATGTCTTGACAGTGCGCCGCCAATCGTGCTATCCATCGCGTTGTGATTTCACCAGGCTTCACCAAGAGGGAATCAGCTATGCCAGTTTTGACCGTCAGCCTTGCGCAGATGAACGTGAAGGCCGGGAACCCCCGCGCCAACTGGGAAAAAGCAAAGGAATGGGTGGCCGAGGCCGCCCGTCGTGGCTCCGACCTGATCGTGATGCCCGAACTGTGGGACATTGGCTATGCGTTGGAGCGGGCCAAAGAGGTTGCCAGCCCGCTGGCTGGTGGACTGTTCGCGGAAGTCACGGCGCTCTCGCGCACGGCCAATATCCACATCGTCGGCTCGATGCTGGAAAAGCGCGGCATCGGCGTCTACAACAGCGCTGCCGTCTTTTCGCCCCGCAGCGGCGTCCTGGGCGTGTACCGGAAGATTCACCTGTTTGGCCTGATGAACGAGCCGCAGTTCCTCAGTCCTGGCGAAGCGCCGCTGACGCTTGACCTGCCCTGGGGCCGTACCTCGATTGCCATCTGTTACGATCTGCGCTTCCCCGAACTGATGCGCCGCTACGCTGTCGATGGCTCGAAGGTGCTGCTGCTGCCCGCGCAGTGGCCGCACCCGCGCCTCCACCACTGGCGGACGCTGGTTCAGGCCCGCGCCATCGAAGACCAGATGTTTGTCATCGCCTGCAACTGCGTGGGCGAGGCCAACGGCACAGTCTTCTTCGGCCATTCGATGATCGTCGATCCCTGGGGAGAATTGATCTGCGAACTGGGCGAAGTCGAGACAATGTTTACCGTACAGATCAACACCGACGTGGTGAACGACATCCGCGACAAGATGCCTGTGCTGGAAGACCGCCGCCCGAATCTGTACGGGTGAGCAAGGACAAGTCTGGTCAGGCTTCCGCTGCGTGTTGTGGGCTGGCTGGGCAGCGCGCCGATAAGCGCACTGCCGGGACACATTCGGCACGCAGCGGCTCAATCGCAGACACCCTTTTATAGATTTTCATCTGGAATATCACGAGTTACGATGACACGAGAATACGGCTCCGGCACGCCAACGATTCTTGAACAATTACCAACTTCTGAGGCCAATCCATGACCAACGACACCTCCCCTCTGCCCCTGCTCTTCATCGCCGGGGCCAAAACCTGGGAAATGCCCCAACTGACCAGCTTTAACCGCCTGCCGGCCCGTGCCACCTTGATTCCCTATCCATCGCCCGCCGAAGCGCTGGCCGGGCAGCGCGAAAAATCGGCCTGGTTTATCAGCCTGAATGGGCAGTGGGATTTCAAGATCAAGCCCAAGCCGGAAGACGTGACCACTGGCGACCTGGTTGCGGGCGACTGGTCGAACATCCAGGTTCCCGGCAACTGGACGATGCAGGGCTTCGGCCATCCACACTACACCAATGTGATCATGCCCTTCCCCAACCTGCCGCCGCACGTCCCCGAAGACAACCCGACGGGCATCTACCGCCGCTGGTTCGACGTGCCAGCGGGCTGGCAGGGGCGGCGGGTCGTGCTGCACTTCGGCGGTTCGGAGGGTGTCCTGTACGTCTACGTGAACGGCCAGCCCATTGGCCTGAGCAAAGATGCGCGCACACCTGCCGAATTCGACATCTCGCGGCACGTGCGCTACGGGGCCAACAATGAACTGGTAGCAGTGGTCGTGCAGTGGTCGGATGCCAGCTTTGTCGAAGATCAGGATCACTGGTGGCAGGCCGGACTTCAGCGCGAGGTCTATCTCTACTCGACGGGCGTGCCGCACCTACAGGATGTGTTCGCGCGCGGCGACCTCTCCGACGATCTGCGGCAGGGCATCCTGCGCCTGACCTGCAAAGTCGGCTGGCCGGGTGAGCAGCACGAGGGGTGCAGCGTCGTGGCGCAGCTTTTCGACGGCGAGGGCAAGGCAGTCTTTGCTCAACCACTGCCCGCCGGGCGCGGCCCGGTGGATATGTTTGGGCGCTCCACCCTGCCCCGCAATGAATGTATGCTGGAACAGACCGTCCGCGCGCCAAAGTTGTGGTCAGCCGAGTCGCCGTACCTGTATACGCTGGTTGTCACGCTGAAAACGCCCAACGGGGAAGAAAGCGTAAGCTGCCGGGTCGGCTTCCGCAAAGTCGAAATCCGGGAGCGCCACCTGTTGATCAACGGCAAAGCAGTCATGATCAAAGGCGTGGATCGCCACGACCACGACGACACGACGGGCAAAGCCGTCAGCCGCGCGGTGATGGAAGCCGACATCCGCCTGATGAAGCAGTTTAACGTCAATGCCGTGCGCACGTCACACTATCCCAATGACCCCTACTGGCTCGACCTGTGCGATCAGTACGGGCTGTACGTCATCGACGAGGCCAACATCGAAGCGCACGCCTTCTACCACGACCTGTGCCGCGATCCGCGCTACACACACGCCTTCGTCGAGCGCGTGCAGAACATGGTCGAGCGCGACAAAAACCACCCGTCGATCATCCTGTGGTCGCTCGGCAACGAGAGCGGCTACGGCCCAAATCACGACGCGGCGGCAGGCTGGGTGCGCGGCTTCGACCCGTCTCGCCCGCTGCACTACGAAGGCGCCATCTCGCGCCACAGCGGCGCAAAATGGAACGAAGGGCAGCGTGTCACCGACGTGATCTGCCCGATGTATTCCCCGATCAGCGACATCGTGGACTGGGCGCGCAACAACAACGATTATCGCCCGCTGATCCTGTGTGAGTATTCGCACGCGATGGGCAACAGCAACGGCAGCCTGTCGGACTATTGGGACGCCTTCGAGAAGTATGACGGGCTGCAAGGTGGCTTCATCTGGGAGTGGATCGATCACGGCATTCGCAAGACCGCACCCAACGGCCAGTCCTATTGGGGCTACGGCGGCGACTTTGGCGACGAGCCGAACGACGTGAACTTCTGTACGGACGGCCTCGTCTGGCCGGATCGCACGCCGCACCCGGCGCTGTACGAATTCAAGCATCTGGTACAGCCGGTGCGCGTCGAGGCCGTCGATCTGAAACGCGGCTGCGTGCGCATCGTCAACAAGCAGGACTTCACCAGCCTGGCCTGGCTGCGCGGCGAGTGGGAACTGACCGTTGACGGCACGCGGGTGCTGGCAGGCAAACTGCCGCCGCTGCGCATCCCACCAGGCGAGAGCCTGGCAGTCACGCTCGACGGGCTGGATGGCAGGCTCCCGGCAGGCGAGCGTTTCCTGAATTTCCGCTTCTACCAGCGTCAGGAAACGCCCTGGGCAGCGGCGGGGCACGAGGTGGCCTGGGAACAGATCGCGTTGCCAGGCCGGGCGCGGCGCTTGCCACCCACCGGGGATGGGACAGTCACGGCGCAGGAACAGGGCGCAACGATCACGCTGCGCGCCGGGGACATTCGGGCGGTGTTTGATGGAGCTTTGGGCAGGCTGGCCGAATTTGGCGCAGCGGGCAGAAACCTGATCGTGCGCGGGCCGCTGCTCAATGTATGGCGCGCTGCCACCGACAACGATGGCATCAAGCTGCAAGGCGGGCAGGAATGGAAAGCGCTACCACGCTGGCTGAAACTGGGCCTGGACAAGGCCCAGGTACGGCTGCAACACATCCGGCTGCTTTCCGGTGAGCAGAAGCCTGTGGTCGAGATTGCGCATCGGATTTCCGGGCGCAACAATTGGGACGATTTCCAGCACATTCACCGTTACCAGCTTCTGCCGTCGGGCGAACTGCTGGTCGAGAACACGCTCACTCTGGGGCCGGGCATCCGCGACATTCCGCGTGTGGGCGTCGATCTGGTGCTTGTGCCAGAGCTGGAACAACTGGAGTGGTTCGGGCGCGGCCCCTGGGACAACTACGCGGATCGCAAGCGGGCATCCATCGTCGGCTGCTACCGCAGCACCGTCACCGAGCAATACGTGCCCTACATCATGCCGCAGGAACACGGCCACAAGACCGACGTGCGCTGGCTGGCGCTCACCGATACAGATGGACACGGCCTCCGGGTGGTTGGCGCGCCTCTGATCGAGTTTTCGGCCAGCCATTTCACCGCCCACGACCTGTTCAAGGCCAACCATACCTTTGAACTGAAGCCGCGCGCCGAGGTTTACCTGAACCTGGATCACGCGCAGCGCGGGCTGGGAACGGCAAGCTGCGGCCCGGATACTCTTGAGCAGTATTGTCTGCTCAAATCGAGCTATTCGTTTGCGTACCGGCTTCAGGTGGTGTAGGTGGTGCGATCCGGCACATTCGCCCGGCAGCAGGAAGCGGCGAATTAAAAAGACGTTTTCCTGTATAATGACTTCTGAACGCCATTACAGTTCAGGAGCATACCAACGATGAGTAGCCTTCACAACCGGCGTGAGTTTCTGCGTGGCGGCGCATTGCTGGCAGTCGCTTCGGCGCTTGGCTTTGCCGGGGCCTTCGGCCTGCGACGAGCGGAGGCTGCCGACGGCGACGACGTTCAGACGATAGTGAACGTCGCGGCGACGGCGGAAACGTTTGCCTGTACGCACTACTACCGGACGCTCACCAGCAACATCCGTTTCACGTCTCAGCAGACGCAGTACATCAGGGCTGCGCTCGAACAAGAACTGGCCCATCTGGAATTCCTGAATGCCAATGGCGCCAAAGCATTGGCGGATAGCTTTTATTTCCCGGTCAACACCTACCGAAGCGCGATCTCGTTTGGTGCGTTCAGCGCCATTGCCGAAACCGTCTTCGTCGGCGCGTATCTGGCGGCGGCGCGGCGCTTTGCCGAACTCGGCAACCCCTTGCTGGCTGCTACTGCCGCGCAGGTGGCCGTCATCGAAGGGCAGCACCTGGCGCTCGTCCGGCAGACCGCTGGGGAACTGCCCAACAACGTCGCCCTGGGCGAACCCAAATTCTGGAATACGTCCGAGGCGGCCCCTGTGTTGGAGCCGATTCTGACGGGCAAAGGCAACAGCCTGGGGAAACTGGAGACTTCGCCGGTCAAGTTCCCCGGCGCAGACGCGATTCACAAGCTGATCTCCAAGAGTGCGCTGTCGCCCGTCAAGCCGTTCACCGATCCGAGCCTCGCACCGGGGGCGGCTGCGTCGGCCACCGCCGCTGCGACGCCAGCAGCGACAATGGCGGCGACTGAGGCCAAGTAGGCGAGGATTGATCTCAGCAACGCCCGGCGCTAAAGCACCGGGCTGCGTTTTCATAGCAACCCCTGTCGGAAAAGCAAGAGCGCGTGAGCGAATTATGCCTTTAGCCCCGAAGGGGCTTCGTTGTTTCAGCCCTGCGGCTTTAGCCCAGGGCGATGCGGTTGTCCCCCTCTCCACCTTGTGGAGAGGGGTTGGGGGTGAGGCTAACTTTTAGGGGAATGTGCGCGGCGTGCGCTGAACGCTGATCCAGCGCAGTTCCGTGAATTCGTCCAGCGCCGCTTTGCCGCCCAGCCGCCCGTAGCCGCTGCCCTTGACCCCACCAAAGGGAGCCTGCGGCTCATCGTTTACCGTCTGGTCGTTGATGTGCACCATGCCCGTCTCAAGGCGCTGCGCCATCTCCAGCGCTTTGTTGAAGTCGTTGGTGATGATCCCGGAGGACAGCCCGTACCTGGAATTGTTCGCCACCTGCAAGGCTTCCTCGGCGTCCTCGACCTCCACGATGGGCGCCACCGGCCCGAAAGTCTGGTCGGTGAAGATTTTCATCCTGTCGGTGACGCCGGTCAGCACCGTCGGGTGGTAGAGCAGCCGGTCATTCTTGCCACCGTAACGGATCGTCGCGCCGCCCGACACTGCTTCCTGGACGTGCGCATTGACTTTGTTGAGCGCTGCCTCGTTGATCAGTGGGCCGATGGCCGTCGTCGGATCGCGCGGATCGCCCACCTTGAGCGCGGCGGCCCGCTGCACCAGTTTCTCCGTAAAGGGCTTGGCTATACTGCGCTCCACAATGATGCGTTCGGTGGACATGCAAATCTGGCCCTGGTGCAGGAATGCGCCCCAGGCCGCCGCGTCCGCCGCATAGTCCAGGTCGGCGTCGCGCAGGATGATCAGCGGGTCTTTGCCGCCCAGTTCCAGGACGGCCCGCTTGAGGTGGCGGCCCGCCTTCTCCGCGACGATGCGCCCGATCTCCGTCGAGCCGGTGAAGCTAATGCGCCGCACCGCCGGGTGTGAGATCAGCTCGTCGCCGACTTCGGGCGCATCCGCTTTACTGTGAGTTACGACGTTCAGGACGCCCGGCGGAAAGCCCGCCTCCTCAAAGATTTCCGCGATCAGCACCCCGCCCGTCACAGGCGCTTCCTCCGACGGCTTGAGGACTGCCGTATTCCCGTAGGCGATGGGCAGCGCGATGGCCCGGCTGCACAGGATGTACGGCACATTGAAGGGGCCGAACCCGGCCACCACGCCTGCGGGCTGCCGCAGCGCCATAAAAAACGCGCCGGGATAATCCGCCGGGATGACCTCCCCGGTGACGCTATAGGCTTGCGCCGCCGCTTCCCGGAACAGGCCGGGCACGAAGAACATCTGGAACATGGCGATGCCAATCGTCGAGCCTGTTTCTTCGCTCAGGACCCGCACCAACTCGTCCTGGCGGCGCTCCATGATGTCCGCCGCTTTGAGGAACATCTTGCGGCGTGCTGCCGGAGGCGTGGCCGCCCAGGCGGGGAAGGCTTCGGCGGCGGCCTCGATGGCGCGGGTGGCGTCTTCGCGCCTGCCACGCGCCACCTTCGCAAACACCTCGCCCGTGTAGGGGTTGTAATCGTCAAAGGTCTCATTGGCGCAGGAGTCCACCCACTTGCCACCGATGTACATCTTATAGGTCCTGGTCATATGTAATTGCTCCTAAAGAACTATCTGTCGCCAAACCTCACCCCCCAACCCTTCTCTGCTTCGCAGAGAGGGCAATCCCGATAACATTGCCTATCGGTTCCCCTCGCCAGTTGGAGAGGGGGTCAGGGGGTGAGGTCAATAACAACAAAAGCCTTTAAATCTCCAGCGCCATCCTTTCTGCCGCGCCGTCAGGCAATGGTCAGCGGCAACTGTACGAAGCCCCGGAAGTTCGGCGTGGTGACGCGGGCCGCATGATTCAGGTCGATTTCCCAGCGTGTGCTGACCGGCAGCAGTTCCTCGAATAGGAACTGCGCCATGACGCGGCCCAACGGCGCGCCGACACAGAAATGGATGCCCTGCCCCATGCCGAGATGTCGCTGGTCGGCCCGGTGAAGGTCGAAGCGATCCGGATCGGCAAATTCACGCTCGTCCCGGTTGGCCGAGCCGATGTGCAGCAACACCTGCGCGCCCTGCGGAATGAGCTTGCCATGCAGTTCCACGTCGCGGGTCGGGGAGCGCACGAAGCCCTGCGCTGGGGCATCCCAGCGCATCCCTTCCTCGACGAAGGCCGGGATCAGGTCGGGGTTGGCGCGCACTTCGGCCAGCACGTGCGGGTGCAGCGACAGCGCATAGGTCAGGTTGGTGAACAGATTGTTGGTGGACTCGAACCCGGCGGTCAGGAAGGTCATGGTCGTGACGACCACCTGATCCATCGCCAGCCGCCGCCCGTCCTCCTCCGCCAGCAGCATGGCCGACATCAGATCGTCGCCCGGCTCCTTCTGGCGGGCCTCGGCCAGTTTGTCCAGGTACAGCCGCAACTGGCGCATCGCCACCACCTGGCGCGGTTCTTCCCCGGCGCGCGGCTTTTCGCGCTTGAAGAAGTCGTCCAGCCAGTGCCGCAGTTGGATGAAATCCTGCTCTGGCACGCCGAACATCGCGCCCAGGATCGCCGCGTTGAATGGCGCGGAGATGTCGCTGACGAACTCGATGGTCCCTTTTTCACGCGCCTGGGCGCACAGACGCTGCGCCAGCGCCTTGACTTTGGGCTTTAAATCCGCAACGGTGCGCGGCGTGAAGGCTTTGTTGACGATGGAGCGGGCGAAGGTGTGCTTGGGCGGGTCGCTCGTGCCCAGCGATTTACCGACGCGCTCCGGGATGTCGTTGATCAGGTTGCCGCGCCGCTCCGACGACCACGTTTTCCAGTCCTTGAAGGCAGCGGAGCAATCCGCGTAGCGCGTCAGCACCCACAACTCCTCCATCGCGGAGTAGTGGGCCGGGTCATGGTCGCGCATCCACTTATATGTCGGATACGGATCGTCGCTGGCGATCAAAAGGATCGGATAGTTGAACTCGGTCACGGTTCCTGTCATTGCAAACTCCTTACCTCACACCCGGGTCTCTCCTGGTGCGGAAGTTTCTCGCCCTGGGCTAAAGCCGCAGGGCTGAGATTACGAAGCCCCTCCGGGGCTAAAGACAAAATTGGCTCATGCGCTCCCACTTTTCAGTACGATTGGTGCTATGAGTATGTAGCCCGCTTCAGCGGGCTTTGTTGATTCAGCCTGGTGCTTTAGCGCCGGGCGCACGCTTCGCACGCTCACCGTCCGATCTCCTCAAGGCTGTGGCCGGGCACCACCGGCGTGCCGTAGCGATAGAATGTTTTTGGCAGTTGGCCGCCGAACCAGATGCTGCTCTTTTCCAGGTCAATCTCGTTCGCCACGTTCCAGACCACCGTCTGCCAGTCAGGGTCGAAGATCAGGTAGCCTGTGTCGCCAAACAATTCGACGCGGTTTCCGCCCGGCTCGAAGACGTACAGGAAATAAGCTTGCGTGGTGCCGTGCTTGGCCGGGCCGCCCTCGATCCGCACGTCGCGCTCGCTGAATATGTCCGCGATGTCGAGCAGGTGCTGCGGCGCGCCGTACCAGTAGGCAATGTGGTGGAATCGGCCTGTCGCGCCCGTCGCATCACGCATCATGGCGATCTCGTGGACGAGCGGGCTGACGCTCATCCATGCACCCACTTCCGCACCGCCGTCACCGATCTTTTGCTCCCGCAGCTTGAAGCCCAGGACATCCTGCATGAAGGCGCGGTTGCGGGGCAGATCGCTCACCATCAGGTTCACGTGGTCGATGCGGCGGACAGGCACGCCGCGCAAGGGCCGTTTGGAGGGTCGGTTGCGCAGTTTGCTTTTCATGTCCGGCGGCGCGTTAAAGTAATCGAGTTGCCAGAGCACTTTCATGCAGTGACCGTCCGGCGTGCAGAATTTGTAGGCCGGGCCGTGCGCATAATCCTTGTCCGTCCAGCCCGCGCCCAGGCCCGTCGCTTCGATGGCCTGGACGCGCCGATCCAGCGCCTCCTGTGACGACGCCCGCCAGGTGATCTCTTCGAGGCCGGGCTGTCGTGCTTCGGTAATTTTCAGGGTGTACTGGTAAAAATCTTCGTAGGCGCGCAGGTAAACCGACTGGCCCTCCCGGTGACTGATTTCCATGCCGATCAGGTCGTGAAAGAAGGCCACCGTTTCGTCGGGTTTGGGCGAATACAGCGCCACGCTGACCAGTTGCGCGATGTCCATCATAAGTAACCTTTCTTGACCCCGCCCCAGCCCCTCTCCGCTTCGCAGAGCGGGGAGCAATTCAATGGCCTTGCCAATCGGTTCCCCCTCTCCAACTGGAGAGGGGGTCAGGGGTGAGGTTCTAAACGAACGCCACCGTCACCGGCGGCTGCCCGGTGAGCGAGAATGTAAAGGTATCGCCCGCCTTCACGGGCAACATGCGCGTGATGCCGCCGGAGATCACGATATCGCCCGGTTGCAGCGACACCCCGAATTCCAGCAGTTTGTTCGCCAGCCAGGCCGTCGAGATGGCCGGATGGCCGAGCGCCGCCGCGCCCACGCCCTCCGCGGCCAACTCGCCGTTCTGGTGGATGGTCATCGCCAGCGCGCCGAGATCGGCCTCGCGCATCTTTTTGTCCCAGGGGCCGAGCGTGAATCCGCCGTAGGAAGCGTTGTCCGCAATCGTATCGACCAGCTTGATGCGCCAGTCGGCGATGCGGCTGGCGACGATCTCAATGCCCATCGCGCAGGCGTCGGTGGCGGCCAGCACGTCCTCCGCCGTGATGTTCGGCCCGTGCAGCGGCTTGCCGATCAGAAAGGCGACTTCGCCCTCGATGCGCGGTTGCAGGAAGTCTCCCGCCGGAATCTCCACGCGGCCCTTCGTTGCCGGGTAAAAGCTCGACTGCCACAGCGTGCCGTAATCCGGCTCGTTGACGCCCAACTGCTGCTGGATGGCTTTGCTGGTCAGGCCGATCTTGCGCCCCACGATCTTCTCACCGCGCGCCAGGCGCATGTTCGTCCAGTGCGTCTGGATGGCGTAGGCCGTCTCGACGCTGGCGATGCCATCACTCTCGGTGATGGGCGGGATGGGCGTGTGCATGCGCCAGGCCGTGTCCAGCCGTTCGGCCAGCGTTTCGACGGCACTCATAGCTTCCCCTCAAAGAACTGCGCGATAAGCTGGTTGAAGCTCTTCGCATACTCGATCTGCGTCCAGTGGCTGCACTGCCCGAAGACGTGAAGCTGCACCCTGGGCAGGTGTTGGAGCAGGTGCAGGCTGGTTTCGAGCGGCACGATCTGGTCGTCGCGCCCGTGAATGAGCAGGGTGGGGTGCATCATGCGGTGCAGGGCCAGCGTCGGCACTACCAGGTCGTCGATCACTTTCTGACGCGGGGCCGGGAACATGGCCGTGAACGAGCGGCGCACCTCCGGCTTCATAGCCGCCTCGTAGCGTGTCTTGGTGATGGCGTCCAGCCGATCCGCGATGAACGCCTCGTCGTAGACGAACCAGCGGATGATATTGCCAAAGGCGCGGATCGACGGGTCTTCATAGAATCCCCACAGGCGGTCAATTTCGGGCGTGATGGTGTGCGGCGCGCCAATCGGCCCCATCAGCACCACGCGGTTGAAGCGCTCCGGCGCTTCCATCAGCAGGTGCAGCGCAATCGCGCCGCCCATCGAATTGCCGACGACGTGCACTTTGTCCAGTTTGAGCGCATCCAGGAAGGCCAGGCATTGATCGACCCACAGGCGCATCCAGTTGCGCATGCCGGTGGGCGGGTTCTGGGGATGCTCGCTCGCGCCGAAGCCGACCAGATCGGGCGCGAGGCAGTAATACTGCTCGCCCAGGTCGGGCAGCGCCAGTTGCCAGTTCGAGAGCGCGGTCACGCCCGGCCCGGAGCCGTGCAAAAACAGAATCGTCTCGGCGTGGCCCTCGCCGCTGCAATTGTAAAAGGTGCGGACACCGCCAGCCTGTATTTCGGCGTTGCTGACGCTCATGCGGATGCTGCCTCTTTTCCTGTGGAGTGTTGGCGCTGCGCCAACTCAAGGGTAACGTCCAGAATCCAATCTTCTTGCCCGGCCACCGTCTTGCGGCGGCCCAGTTCGACCAATATTTGCAGCGGATCGACGCCGTACTGCTGGCCGAGCCGCTTGGCATGCAGCAGGAAGGTCGAGTACACGCCCGCATAGCCGATGGCAATCGAGTCCCGGTCCGGGATCGGCTGGAAGGGCATCATGGGCGCAACCACGAACTCGGCGGCATCCAGCAGGGCAAACACGTCCAGGCCCGGATTCAGACCCAGCTTGTCGAGCGTGGTCGCGATCAGTTCGGTGGGCGCGTTGCCCGCGCCCGCGCCCAGGCCGCGCATCGTGCCGTCTACCTGGTCAGCCCCGGCCTCAATGGCGGCCAGCGTGTTGCCAATCGCCAGGCCCAGGTTGTTGTGGGCGTGGAAGCCGACCTGTATCTTGAGTGCCTGCCGCAGCGCCCGGACGCGCGCCGCCGCGCCATCCGGCAGGAGCGCGCCCGCCGAATCGACCACATACACGCAGTCGGCCCCGTATCTTTCCATGAGCAGTGCTTGCTCGGCCAGGAATTCGGGCGGGCGCATGTGGGCCATCATCAGGAAGCCCACCGCTTCCAGGCCCATCTCCTTTGCCATGCCGAAGTGCTGCTGCGAGATGTCGGCCTCGGTGCACTGCGTGGCGATGCGCACCACCTGGATGCCACGCTCGACGGCCTCTTTCAACTCTTTGCGCGTGCCGATGCCCGGCAGCAGCAGCGCGGCGATCCGGGCATTCGTGGCGGCGCTGCGGGCTTCCTCGATCAAGTCCATCTCGTTGACGCGCGAGAAACCGTATTGAATGGAAGAACCGGACAGGCCGTCGCCGTGTGTCACTTCCAGCACGGGCACGCCCGCCTTGTCGAGGGCGGTCACCACGTTGCGCACCTGCTCGCGCGTGAACTGGTGGCGAACAGCGTGCGAGCCATCGCGCAGCGTCGTGTCGGTCACACGCGGCGGCTTCATGACCCAACCTGCGCTTCCTGTTCGAGCAGCCTGCGTGCAAAGACCTCGCCCACCTGCCGGGCCGAGGCGGTCATGATGTCCAGGTTGCCCGCATACTGCGGCAGATAATCGCCCGCGCCGGTCACTTCCAGCAGCAGCGCCACCATCGTCCGGGGGCCGTCGGGCGTGTCGCGCTGCTCAAAGACGGGCGGATTCTTGAGCCGGTAGCCGGGCACGTAAGCCTGCACCGCCGTCACCATTTCCTCGACGGAATCGGAAATCGCTTCCCGGTCAACGTCCTGGGATTCGAGCAGCACGTAGATCGTGTTGCGCATCATGATCGGCGGATCCGCCGGGTTGAGGATGATGATTGCCTTGCCGCGTCTGGCCCCGCCGATCACTTCCAGGCCGCGCGCGGTGGTGAAGGTGAACTCATCAATGTTCTGGCGCGTGCCCGGCCCGGCGGACAGGCTGGCGATGGTGCTGACCATCTCCGCGTAGGCGACGGGCGCAACGCGGCTGACGGCGTAGACCAGCGGAATGGTGGCCTGCCCGCCGCAGGTGATCAGGTTGACGTTGGCTTCGTCCAGATGCGCGCCCAGGTTGACGGGCGGGATGACGTAGGGGCCACGCGCGGCGGGCGTCAGGTCGATGGCGATGCGCCCCGCTTCCCGCAATTCTTTGGCATGGCGCACGTGGGCGTAGGCACTGGTCGCATCGAAGACAATGCGGATGTCCGGGTCCTCCAAAATGGCCTTGATTCCGTCGTGGCTGGCCGGAATGCCGAGTGACCGGGCACGCGCCAGCCCTTCGGACTGCGGCTCGATCCCGGCCAGCAGCGCCAGTTCCATGTGGCCCGGATCGCGCAGGAGCTTGAACATCAGGTCGCTGCCGATGTTGCCGGAGCCGAGGATGGCGACCTTCACCTTGCCATTGTGACTCATCTGGTTATGCAGAACCTCACCCCAACCCCTCTCCGCAAGCAGAGAGGGGAGTCGTCCTACAACAGCGCAGCGCCTACCGGTTCCCCCCTCGCCAGTGGGAGAGGGGGCAGGGGCTGGTCAACCTCCTTCGTGTAAAAGTAATAACTAGGCGCGCTCATCGGCTTGCTCCCACCTAGGAACTGTAGTAGCCCAGGCGCTCCGAAACCAGTTTCCCGGCGCGCACGATGGCATTGCGGAACTGCGCCTGAGAGCGCTGGAAGCGGTAGGACGGGATGGACATGCTGATGGCGGCCACCACCTCCCCCATGTAGTTGCGGACGGGCGCGCCGACACAGCACAGATCGGGCAGAATCTCTTCCAGGTCGTAGGCGTAACCCTGCTTGCGGATTTTCGCCAGCGCCGCCTCGAGCTCGGCCTCGTCGGTGATGGTGTTCGGTGTGAAGCGCGGCAGCCCACCGGCCTGGACAATGCGCTTCACGTCCGCTTCCGGGCGGTAGGCCAGCAGCACCTTGCCGAGCGCGCTGCAATGCGGGTACAGGCGCGTGCCGAGCGAGGTCAACTCCACGCGGACGGCCTGCCGGCCTTCGAGCTTATCCACGTAGACGACCTTCGTATCGTCCAGGATGGCAAGGTGGATCGTCTCCTGGTACTGCGCCGCCAGTTCTTCCATAACCGGGCGCGCCTCGCGGCGCAGTTCGGTGGTGGCGAGCAGCGTTTCGCTCAGGGCGACCAGCCGCCAGCCCAGGCGGTAGCGCCCTTTTTCCGTCCTGCCCAGCAGGCCCACCTGCGCCAGCGACGTGAGCAGATCGTGCGCGCTGGACTTGGGCAGGCCAAGCCGCTCGGCAACTTCGGCCACGCCCCACTCCGTGCGGTCACGGTCAAACAGGGCCAGCACGTCGCTGGCCTTTTCAATCGTCTGCAACATAGCTCAGGCCACGCCCGCGTCTTTGGCGATCCCCTGCAAAATCTCCGCCCCGTAGTTGGCGGCGGACAGCCCCCGGAACAGGAAAGCCAGGTTAACGACGGCACTCAACTCCTCGAAGGTCGCGCCCGCGCGGTAGGCGGCGATAGCATGGAGCCGCGCCGCGTCCTGCAAATTCATCAGTAACATCCCAAACAACATCAGTTGGACAGTTTTTACGTCGAAGCACTTCGGGTACATGCAGTGCCGCCGCAGTGCTTCCTGCATGTCCAGCAGATCGGGATCGACACGGGCCAGCAGGTCGGTGCGGGCCTGAATACGCGGCGGCACAAAGCCGAGCAGCGAGACGTAGAAATCCCGGTATTCCTGAACCTTGTCATCGGAGAGCTGCCGTTCCGGTAGCCTGTCGGACGCGGGAATCTCTGGCATGGAACCCTCCCAGTGTGTGCCCTGTAGTATTGGGGAAAAAAGTGTAGCTGGCAAGCCCGCCGTCCGAAATACACGGACAGCCCGATAGACTATACGGAATACTTCCGTTAGACTAGCCGCAAAGGAAATAGTGTAGAACAAACCTCACCCCCAACCCCGCCGATGAGTACATCGGTTCCGCAAGCAGAGAGGGGCGTTGATACGAGACTATAACGCCAGCCGATTCCCCTCTCCACAGGGTGGAGAGGGGGTCTGGGGGTGAGGCGAATAATATCAATAGACATTTTAGGAGGCCCCAATGCCCATTTATCGCAGCGATGTAGTTGGCAGCCTGTTGCGTCCCCAATACCTCAAGGACGCGCGCAAACGCCGCGAGGCAGGGGAGATCAGCCCGGTGGAGTTCAAAAAGATCGAGGATCGCGCCGTGGACGAGGCCATTGCGCTGCAAACCCAGGCGGGCCTGGACGTGATCAGCGACGGCGAGATGCGCCGCTACGCCTTCTACGGACACCTGATCGATTCGGTGGAGGGCTTCGACAAGTTTGGCGGCTGGGCCATTCCCTTCCGCGACGAACAGGGCAACGAATTGGTCTTCAAACGGCCTGTGGTTGTCTCGCGCCTCAAGCGGCTGCGCCCTATGTGCTCGGAGGAGTTCACGTATCTGCGCGCCAGGACGGACCGCCCCGCCAAAGCGACGCTCATCAGCGCCCAGCAGGCCGCCGCCTATTACGACCCGGAAAAGTCCAGGGGCGCTTACGCGAACATCGATGCCTACCTGGCCGACGTGGTGGACATCCTGCGGGCCGAGGTGGATGAATTGATCCGCCTGGGCTGCACCTACATCCAGATCGACGCGCCGCAGTACACGGCCTTGATCGACCCGGACATCCGCGAGGGCTACCGCAAGCGCGGCAACGACCCGGACCGGCTGCTTGAGCGCTGCATCGAGATGGACAACGCCGTAATCAGCGGTCATCCCGGCATTACCTTTGGGCTGCACATGTGCCGGGGCAACAACCAGAGCAAATTCTACGCCAGCGGCGACTACAGCCCGATTGCCTCTAAGGTCTTCCGGAATACGCGCTTCCAGCGTTTCCTGGTCGAGTACGACGACGCCCGTTCCGGCGGCTTTGAGCCACTGCAACACGTCCCCGAAGATCGGGTCGTGGTGCTGGGCCTGATCACGACCAAAAAACCAGCGCTCGAAAACAAGGCTGACCTGAAGCGGCGTATTGAGGAAGCGTCGAAATACGTCCCTCTGGAACGGCTGGCGCTCAGTCCACAGTGCGGCTTTGCCTCGACGGAAGAGGGCAACCTGGTCACGCAGGCCGATCAGGAGGCCAAGCTGCGGCTCGTGGTGGAGACCAGCCGGGAGGTGTGGGGCGCATGACGGGGAAGCCCTGCGGCTTTAGCCCAGGGCTGAATCAGCCCCAGAGGGGCTTTGTATTCTCAGTCCGGTGCTTTAGCGCCGGGCACGGGGTGAGGTTCCCGTTCGGAATAATCGAATAGTTGTGTCCGCCAATGGCGACAGATGTCCGCCTATTTCGCAGACTACTATAGCCTTGCGGATGTCTGATACGCTGCGATCTGGCCCGGAGCGCCAGGAAATAAAAGATTTTTGGGGTGTGCCGCTGCGTGCGGCTGGACTGTAGTGCTTCCTACACGAATTTAAGGAGCGTTTTATGAACAGATCACTCAGTGCATCGAGTCGTCTACTTGCCGCTGTCGTCGCCCTTATTCTCGTCCTCAGCTTTGCCTCGTCGCCTGCCGTCATCACGCGCGGGCAGGGCGGCACACCAGCGGCCACTGCGGCGGCGTCGCAGTGCGCCTCGGTGGCCGACAACGGCAAGACCGTCAAGATCGGCGCAGTGATCCCGCTCACCGGACGCTATGCCGGTGGCGGCGAACAGATCAAGAATGGCTATGAACTAGGCGTCGAAGACATCAACAAGGCGGGTGGCGTCATCGTCAACTGCGAAAAGATGATGCTCGAATTGAAAGTCCTGGACGACGAATCCGACCCGACCAAGACCGTGCAGCGCATGGAATCGCTCTACGCCGATGACCAGGTGATGGTCTACCTGGGCGGCTTCGGCAGCGACCTGCACGCGGCGGCGGCGGCCATTGCCGAGAAGAACAAGACGCCGTACCTGGGCGTGGCCTTCGCCCTCTATGCGATCCACCAGAAGGGTTTTAAGTACCTGTTCTCGCCCTTCCCCAAGTCGCCGAGCCTGGTCACGGCCATTTACGACATGCTGGATACGCTCTCGCCCAAGCCCACGAAGGTCGGCATCTTCGCCGAGAAAACCGATTGGGGCGCGGAGATGCGCGATCTGTGGACGAAGGAGGCCAAGACGCGCGGCTACAACCTGACGACGGATGAGCAGTATGCGCCCGGCGCGAAGGATTTCAGCACGATGATCCTGAACGCGAAGAGCGCGGGTACTGAGGTCATCGTGGCGCTGCCGACACCTCCCGACGGGATCGCCATCGTCAAGCAGATGAAGGAGCTGTCCTACACGCCCAACCTGTCGATCTTCATCCGCGCGGCGGACAACGGCGCGGCGTGGAGCCAGGGGCTTGGCAAAGACGGCGACTACTTCGCGCTGATGCCAGGCTGGGACCGGGCGGTGAAATTCCCCGGCGCGGCGGACATGGCAAAGCGCTACCAGGAAAAGTACAACAAGCCTGCGCAGGCCACCTCCGGCCCGGCCTATGCCGTCATTCAAATTCTGGCCGACGCGCTCAACCGCGCCAAAGCGCTGGATCGTGACGCGATCCGCGATGCGATTGCGGCTACCGACCTGAAGGAATCGGTCATCGGCCCCGTCCAGTTCAACCCCGACGGAACCGGCAAAGTGACGGCCACCATCGACCAATACCAGGACGGCAAGCAAGTCCTGGTCTGGCCGAAGGATCAGGCCGTCGCGCCGCTGGCCTACCCGGCCAAGCCGTTTGCGGATCGGTAACAGGCCGATGCTGCTGCGGCTGGACAGGATCGTCCGCTATTTTGGGGGGTTGTGCGCCGTTCAGGCCGTCGATCTGAGCGTCTCTGAAGGGGAGATCCTCGGCCTGATCGGGCCAAACGGGGCCGGCAAGACGACCCTGTTCAACCTGATCACGGGCGTGTACCGTCCCAACTCCGGGCGCGTGTTCTTCGCCGAGCGCGACATCACGCGCCTGGGGCCTGCGGATCGCTGCAAGCAAGGCATCGCCCGCACCTTCCAACTCATCCGCCCCTTCCCACACCTGAGCGTGCTGGATAACGTGTGCGTGGGCTGCGTTTATGGGCGCGAACCGGTGCGCAGCCGCCGCCAGGCCGAGAGCGAAGCCCTGACCATTCTGGATCGAGTCGGGCTGGCGGATCGAGCCGATCAGCCCGCACACAGCCTGACTCTGGTGGATCGTAAGCGGCTGGAACTGGCCCGCGCCCTGGCGACGCACCCCCGGCTGCTGCTGCTGGATGAACTGCTGTCGGGCCTCAACCCTTCGGAAGTCCTGGCCGCGCTCGACCTCATCCGGCAGATTCGGGCGGCAGGCGTGACGATCATCATGGTCGAGCATCTGGTGAAGGCCGTCTTTGGCATCTCGGATCGGGTGGTCGTGCTGGCTTTCGGCCAGAAGATCGCTGAGGGCGATCCGGCTGCGGTTGCCGCCGATCCGCACGTGATCGAAGCCTACCTGGGGAAAGCGCAGCGTGTCACCCATGCTTGAAGTGCGCGAAGTCGATGTCTTTTACGGCGACTTGCAAGCGCTGTGGGGCGTGTCCCTCACGATCAACCAGGGCGAGATCGTGGTGCTGGTCGGGCCAAACGGGGCCGGGAAGTCCACGCTGCTGCGCACCATCGTCGGCCTGCATCGCCCGGCAGCGGGCAGCGTGCTGCTCGACGGGCAGCCGATCCACACCATCCCGGCCTACCAGATCGTGGCGCGGGGAATCGTCCTCGTGCCGGAGGGCAGGCGGCTGTTCGGCAGCATGAGCGTCCTGGAAAACCTGGAAGTCGGCGCATTCACGGCCAGAGCGCGGCACGAAAAGAATAAAACGCTGCAACGAGTCTTTGAGACCTTTCCGATCCTGGCCGAACGGAAACACCAGATCGCCGCGACGATGAGCGGCGGCCAGCAGCAAATGCTCGCCATAGGCCGCGCCCTGATGGGCCTGCCGCGCTTGCTGCTCTTCGACGAACCCTCGCTTGGGCTGGCGCCCATCGTGGTCGAGAACATCTTCGACGTGGTACAGGCCGTTAACCAGTCCGGCGTCACGGTGCTGCTGGTCGAGCAAAACGTCCACGCCGCGCTGGAACTGGCGCACCGGGCGTACATTGTCGAGCAGGGGCGCGTCGTCGGCCAGGGAACCGGCTCGGAACTGCTGACCGATGCCAACGTGCGGCAGGCGTACCTGGGCTACAGCCCGGAGGCTGCGGCGCAATGAGCTTGGCGACGATTGCTCAGACGCTTGTCTTTGGCGTGTTCGTGGGCAGCATTTATGGCATTGCGGCGCTCGGCCTGGGGTTGGTCTTCGGCGTGATGCGCGTGCTGAACGTGGCGCACGGCGAGCTGCTCATGATCGGCGGCTACGTCAGTTTCTGGCTGTTCCAGTTGGTGGGCCTGGATCCGCTCGTCTCGCTGCTGATCCTCGGCCCGGTTATGTTCGTGCTCGGCACAGTCCTTCACAAACTGCTGTACACGCACGTCGTCCGGCAGGGCACGGAGAGCAAGATCAAGAACTCGCTGCTGATCAGCTTCGGGCTGATCCTGATTCTGCAACAGACGGCGATCCTGCTGTGGACGGGCGATGAGCGCACTGTCCAGACCGCTTACACCGGGCGCACGCTGGCGCTGGCCGGGATCGTGCTGCCCTACACGCGCATGGCGAACCTGGGGATCGGGCTGCTGGCTGTCATCGCGCTGCACCTGTTTCTGCACCGGACGTATTTCGGCAAGGCCATCCGCGCCACCGCCGAGGACTGGGAAGCAGCGACGCTGGCCGGGATCGACGTTCAGCGCGTGTACCTGGTTACGTTTGCCATAGGCACGGCGCTGGCCGGGGTGGCGGGGGCGTTGGTGACGATGGGCTACGGCGTCACGCCCACCATCGGTCTGCCCTGGACGCTGAAGGCGCTGGTCGTGGTCGTGCTGGCGGGCACGGGCAGCATCATGGGCGCATTCCCGGCGGGCCTGCTGCTGGGCATGGCCGAGGCGGGCAGCGCGCTGGTCATCGGCGCGGAGTATGGTCAGGTGGTCGGATTGGTCATCTTCCTGCTGGTGCTGCTGGTCAGGCCGCAGGGCCTGTTTGGGAAAGGCGGGCTGAGAAGCGCGTGACCGAGAATTTACCTCACCCCCTGACCCCCTCTCCACTGCGCAGAGAGGGGGAAATGGTTGGCTCGTCTTGGCGTATTTTCTCCCCTCTCCAGTTGGAGAGGGGCCGGGGGTGAGGTTTTGCATCAAATGACCGAAGAGGCCATTCCGGGCGTGCAACCCACCGCCGGAACTGCCGGGTCAGCCCACCGCCAACTCCCACTGAGGCGGCTGGCGCTGGCGTTCGGTGTCGCCGCTGTCCTTTTCGCCGCCGTCCTGCTCCCGCAGATCACTAACCGCCAGGACACCCTCAACCTGTTGTTCCTGATCTTCCTGTACATCGCGCTCGGCCAGAGTTGGAACATCCTGGCCGGGTTCGCCGGCCAGATCAACCTGGGCCATGCAGCCTTCTTCGGCATTGGGGCGTTCGTGACGCGCACGCTCTGGCTGGACGGGACGAACTTTGCGCTGGCCTTCCTGGCCGGCGGGCTGGCTTCGTTGGGCTTTGCGATCATCATCGGCGTCCCGACCTTCCGGCTGCGCGGCGCGTACTTTTCCATCGGCACGCTGGCACTGGCCGAAGTGCTGCGCATCACCGTCGCCAACACCAACCCGCTCATCACCACGCTGCCTGCCGAAGCCATCGCCGGGTACAACCTGGCGCTGCGCTACTATCTGGCGCTGGCCGTGGCCTGTGCGACAATGCTGGCTGCCTATCTACTGCTGCACTCCCGGCTGAGTCTGGGCATCCTCGCCATCCGCGAGGACGAACACGCGGCGCAGGCAACCGGTGTCCACACCGTGCGCCACAAGCTGCTCACGCTGGCGATCAGCAGCTTCTTTGCCGGGCTGGCGGGTGCAACCTTCGCCTTCCAGCAGGTGAGCTACTATCCCGAAGCGCCGTTCAGCCCGCAGTGGACGTTCGACCCGCTGCTGATCGCCTTTGTGGGCGGCCTCGGCACGCAGATCGGGCCGGTGCTGGGTGCGGTGTTCTACATCCTCATCCGCGAACAGCTTGCCATCCGGCTCGTGTCGGCCCACCAGATCATCTTCGGCCTGTTGTTCATCGTGGTCGTGTTGGCCCTGCCCGGCGGCCTGGTAGACATCTGGGCGCGGCTGCGGCGGCTGTTGCGGCGTCGGAACTGATCCTCGCAACGCCGTGTCCCAGATTTCCACCCAAACCGATTGACAATTCACTCACTGCGCGGAAACTCACTGTGCTGGACAATCTGTTCAGATGCCAGACAGGAGGACCGATGGACGGCGAACAGGTCTTGCGCAAACAACTGGTGGCCCTGCTGCGCGGCGGTCAGGCGCACATGGGCTTTGAGGAGGTCGTTGCCGATTTCCCGATGGCGCTCATCAATACCCGCCCGCCCAACGTCCCGTACACGCCCTGGCATCTGGTGGAGCACCTGCGCATCACTCAGTGGGACATTCTGGAATTCGTCCGTAACCCCAAGCATATTTCCCCGGACTGGCCGATTGGCTACTGGCCCGATCCGTCCAGCCAGGCCACGCCGGAGCAGTGGCAGGCCAGACTGGACGCCTTCCGCAAGGACTTGCGCGACGTGGAAGCACTTGCCACCGACCCGAAAACCGACCTGTACAGCGTGATCCCGCACGGGCAGGGGCAGACCATTTTGCGCGAGATCATCCTGGTGGGCGATCACAACGCCTACCACATCGGCGAGCTAGGCATCCTGCGCCAGGTGATGCAGGCGTGGCCGGATCAGCGGTGATTGGTTAAGCGGCAATCTATTCCAGACAATCCGGAATCTTCAGCACCTGCTCCGGGTGGATCAGGCTGGCGCTGGTCAGGTTGTTGGCCTCCGTCAACTGCCTGACCGTCTTGCCAAAACGCAGCGCGATCCGGAACAGCCGATCCCCTACGGCCACCGTGTAGTTACAGTCGGCGTCGATGGTGCCGCGTGCGCCATCGGAGGCCGTCGGGAACACGGGTGGCGTGCGGGTCGCTGTCAACGTTGCCGTTGGGGTCGCTGTGGTAGCCTCACCCGATGCGTGGGTCGGGCCTGGCGTCGGGGTCGCCGTGAGCGTCTCGGTGGGTGTGGCAGACGGCGTTACCGTCGGCGTTGCGGTCAAAGTCGCCGTGCTGGTGGGGAGCGGTGTGGCCGTCAGGGTCGCCGATGGGATCGGGGTTGAAGTGGCAGATGGCACGGCTGTGGCCGTGTGCGTGGGCAGGGGTGTGGCAGATGGCACGGCCGTTGGCGTCGCGGATGGCGTAGCCGTGCGGGTCGCAGAGGGTAGGGCTGTGGCCGTTGGGGTCAGGCTCGGCGTCGCAGTCGAGGTGGCTGTCCAGGTCGGCGTCCAGGTCGGCGGTATGGCAGTAGGCGTGCTGGTCGAGATGGCGCTCGGCGTGGCCGTAGCAGTCCGCGTTGTGCTGGGTGTTGCTGACGGCGTTGCGGTTGCCGTCGCTGAGGGCAGCCCAGCCGTCGGGGTATGACTCGCCGTCGCAGTCGGTGTGAGAGTCGCACTCGGCGTGGCGGTGGCCGGGCGCGCCGGAAGCTCCCCTGACGTTTCTGTCGTCGCGGAGGGCACAGGCGACGGGGAGGCAGTGGCCGCCGTCCTGATGGCCGTGCGGGTCAACGTTGGCGTGCTGGTGGCCGTTGCTGACCGGGCTGCTGTTGGCGTCGCCGTAGCGACCACTGCCGTTGTTGCCGACACAGTTGCTGGACTCGTCGCCTGCCCTGTGGGCAGACCGGTAGGAGCCTGGGTAGTGAGCGCGGAGGTGGAAACTGCGGTTCCGGTGGCCGATGGAATGACCGCCACCCGCGTCACGGGCGTTGGTTCCAGCGGCGTTGTGTCCAGCGTGCGCAGACAGCCCGCCAGCGCGGTCATGATCAGCCCCCAGAGTACAGCGCGGCAAATCGGGCGCATGATGCCTGTCACATACGGGGAGAAGGGGCAAGCGGGATGGCCGGATCGACCAGTTTAGAGAGCGCGGCCAGCAGTTCGTCAAGGGTGAAAGGCATGACCAGGACCTGAATTTTGTCGCGCATCGGCGGAATCAGCAGCGCCGAGGGAGCGCACACCAGCACAGGGATATGGTAGGCCAGCGAGGAAGTATTGCGCCAGCTCAGGTCGAGCGGACGGCGCGCTGTAACCTCGATCATCACAGCATCGGCATTGGCATCGACGATCTGTTGCGCGTCCAGGCGATGACGAAAAATCCCGACGACACGTGGCCCGTCGGGTTCACATTCGAGACAGGTTTGGACGAGCCTGCCGAACCCACGTTCGGCCTCTTGCAGTACGATACGTAACTGCCTGCTCATCAAGGCACTCCATTCCAGCAGATGAAGCCTCCCAAGCAGCCTCATCGCCTTTCAATTATAGAAAGGGATCGAGGTCTTGGAAATAGTGCTCTGGTGTTGAGGTTGACTGTTCGGATCGGCACGTTTCAGATTTTGATCTGGATTTCGCCATTTTCGACGCGAACGTCGTAGCGCGGTACGGGTGTGATGGCCGGGAAGCGCAAGACCCTGCCCGTCGTGATGTCGAACTGCGCGCCGTGACGTGGACACTCGATGACCGTGCCGGTTAGCTCGCCCTCGGCCAGCGGGCCATCGTCATGGGTACAGCGATCTTCTATCGCGTAGTAGCGGTTATCGACGTTGAACAGTGCAATGTAATGGTCATTTACCTCGACGATCATACGCTCGCCGGGTTTTAGTTCGTCGGTGGTTGCCACAGTGATGAATTCAGACATTAAAAGTTCGTCACCTCGTTGTCGTTCTGTGCCTCGCCCGCCTGCTGCGCCCGGTATTTGCGCTCGGCAGCCTTGACCGTATTCAGGGCCAATGTCGCGCATTTCAGGCGGTTGATGACCACCTCTTTGCCCAGGTCTTCGATAAACTGGGTGTGATCCATGTTCTTCACTTCATCGAGGGTCTTGCCCAGGATTTGCTCGCTCAGGATCGAAGCGGCGGCCTGGCTGATGGTGCAGCCTTCGCCCTCGAAACTCACGTCTTCGATCCGCTCGCCATCGCCGATCTTCAGGTGCGCGGTGATGATGTCGCCGCAGCCAGGGTTGCCGCCCTTCATCGTCACCGTTGCGTCGGGCATCGGCCCGCGATGCCGGGGATGCTCGTAATGATCCAGGATGTTGTCGATAAAAGCTTGCCTGTCAAACATGGTTCCTCACACCATCTCGCGCCTGCCAATTCGCTGGAGGCTACCCGACCTGTCTATCGATTTTGCAGAACCTCACCCCCTGACCCCCTCGCCAGTTGGCGAGGGGGAACCAGCGGGGAATACCGTCCGGTAACGGCTCCCCGCTCTGCGAAGCGGAGAGGGGTCGGGGGTGAGGTGAACCCTTCCGGCCTGTCAGCGCTCAATCGGTGCGCCGACCAGGTTGCCCCACTCCGTCCAGGAGCCGTCGTAGTTGCGCACGTTCGGGTAGCCGAGCAGATAGTGTAACACGAACCAGGTGTGCGATGAGCGCTCGCCGATGCGGCAGTACGCGATCACATTGTCGTCTTCGCTCAGGCCCTCGCGCTGCTCGTAGATGGCGCGCAGCTCCGAAGCGCTCTTGAACGTGCCGTCCTCGTTGGCGGCCTGGCTCCAGGGCACGTTACGCGCGCCGGGGATGTGCCCGCCGCGCAATGCGCCTTCCTGCGGATAGGCTTCCATGTGCAGCAGTTCGCCGCTGTATTCTTTGGGGCTGCGCACGTCCACCAGCGGCTGCCCGGCGGCGATGTGCGCCGCCACCTGATCGCGGAAGGCGCGATACTTGTAGTCGGCGCGTTCGGGCGCTTTGTAGCTCGCGGGCGGGTAGGTGGGCTTCTCTCTGGTCAGGGGACGCCCTTCCGCGATCCATTTCATGCGTCCGCCGTCCATGACTTTGGCGTTTTCGTGCCCAAAAAGCTGGAAGACCCAGAAGGCATAGCAGGCCCACCAGTTGTTCTTGTCCCCATAGAACACGACGGTGGTGGTGTTGCTGATACCGTTGCGGGCCATCAATTCACTGAACGACTTGCGATCCAGGTAGTCGCGGCGCACCTTGTCGTTCAGGTCGCCCACCCAGTCGATCTGGATCGCGCCGGGGATGTGCCCCTGGTCGTACAGCAGGATATCCTCGTTGGACTCGACAATGCGGATCGACGGGTCACTCAAATGATCGGCCACCCACTGAGTCGAGACGAGCACTTCAGGATGGACGTACCCCTTGGCGGCGACTGCCGGATCGACCTGTTCAATGGACTTCGTAACCATCTCTCCCTCCGCTTCTTCAATGGCAACCAGAACTAACAAAAAAGCGCGACTCGCGCCGCGATGTCCATAGAATTCGGCGCAGGGGACACCGGGCTAAAGCCCGGTGAGGAATGCGCCCCGTCTCTTTTGTCTTGACAACGAATACTTGCACAAGCGAACAACGTGTGATATAATTTGCTTATGGTGACTGAACAAACAAGGCACGCGCACTACAACATCAACGACCACCTGGTGTGGTGTCCGAAATTTCGCCGTCCAGTGCTGGAAGGCGCTGTCGGCCAGC
>JAJPHV010000151.1 GCA_021325095.1 Chloroflexota bacterium
AGAGGAAGCAGGGATGAGGTTATCACCCGCCCACTTTTGATCTTGATCTTTTGCCGCAGTCTGCTAGAATTTCACTCACGATCAGGACGGGGCGTGGCGCAGTTTGGCTAGCGCGCTTGCATGGGGTGCAAGAGGCCCCCGGTTCAAATCCGGGCGCCCCGACAGCAAAGCAAAACGGAGGGTGTATGATGCCCTCCGTTTTTGTTTCAACCAGCGGTTCGTTATTGGGCTGTCGGCGTCACGCGCGGGGTAACGATGGGTGTGGCAGCCTTGTAGGCTTTATAGGCGATATAGCCATTCCAGCCCTGCAAGGTGGCCGTGTCTAGCAGCTTGTCGAATTCTTTCGGCTCAGGGTTGAGGTACAGCACGATGACCACTGGGTCGGACTCCTTGAGCGTACTGTTCTCGTCGCCGGGCGTCACCCAGGTCATCACGCCCACTTTGCGAAAGATCAGACCCAGTGCGACCTCCTGCGGCGTGTAGTCCACGCTCGTCACCCAGTCGGGTGGGCCATATTTGTCGATGACCTGCTTGACGGTCATGTTCGGCGCGACCTTAACAATCAGCGCGTTGATCAGGCCGGTGTCTTTGTCGGCGCTCATCTGGCAGCAGGCTTCACCACCCGCAGTGTTCCAGGCAGCCGAGGGAACCTTGTCCTGGTTCTGGATTTCCTGCACGTCTTTGAAACTCGAATCGGCTTTGACTTTGCTCAGAGCATCGGTGTAGGTCGTCTGCCCGACAGTGACCCCATGAAAACACGGCGGCGCACAGGGCGTACCGCTGATCAGGCTCGTGTCATTCAGGTATTTGTCGGATTTCAGCGGCGGCGGCGTTCCACACGCCGTAACAAGCAAGCCAAAAAGGATCATTACCACGACAGGCACGTAGGCTTTTTTCATCAGATTTCAGGCTTTCCATTGGTAACACAGCACAGCAGGGGTACGGAATTGACCGTACCCCAACACTATCGTAGCAACTACCGGTTGGTTTGGGCAAGGGTGAGTTGGTAACTACCCGTTGTCCCGCCGAATTCGACGCCGTAACGTGTGGCGACGACCACGTAGCTGCCGTCCGTCGTGATCGTGAAGTCGATCCGCGAGTTGGAGTCCTTGCCCGGTTCCACATCGTCGTTTTCAGCTTTCTGCACGCCGTTCGCATCGAGCAGGAACAGTTCGGGGTCAAGGTTACCACCCGTGTTCTTCATCTCGATCCGTATCTTCTGGCCCGTCTTGCCCTGGAACTGGTAGATCACGAAAGGCGCTTCCGGGGCGATTGTGCCGTTGACCGGCGTGCCGATTTCCAGCACCGGGGCGCTCGGCAACTGCGCCGCAATGTTCTGGCCGTTGAACGTCTTCTGAACGATGCCGCCCTGCCCGGCGGTGGCGTTGCCGCTGGCGTCGATGGTGAACGTGGTCAGGAAGTGCAGCTTGTTCGGGTCAGGCCGATCCGTGACGCGGATCACCTCGTTACCGCGCACAGTGACGGTCAGCGTGTAGGTCGGTTGAATCGTTGGATCGCTACACCGGCTCTCCTGCCAGACACTGACCTCGTAAGTCCCGACGGGTGGGTTGGTCGGCCAGTAGGCATAGGTGAGTGGCGTGTTGGTGACATTCTCGCACCGGAAGTTGCCGAGACGTTCCAGGATACCGCTGTTGTCCGGAGTGCGGTTATCGGAGAAGACGGAGCGGCCATTCGGGTCGCGGATCAGCAGGCGCAGGTCGGCGCGCGTGTTCCAGATCAACGTCACCTGGATCGGGCCGGTGGGCAGGTTGGTGGTGGCAGTGGCCGCGGTGGCCGCGGCGGTTGGCGTGACCGTTGCGCTGGTCGCTGTGCCCGTCCCGGTTCTGATCTGCAACGTGTAGCTGCCCTCCGTGCCGCCGATTGCCAGTGCGAAGCGGGTTGCCAGGATGGTATAGCGCCCGGCGGTGAGCGCCTGGTTGGCGATCTCCGCATTGCGCGTATTGGCGTTCGCGTCGTCATTGGACGCAATGATGCTCCCATCCGGGCCGAGCAACACCAGGAATGGGTCAAGGCTGCCGCCACCGACGGCATTCATCTGGATCGTGATGGGCCGTGCATTGGCCGCCACCTGCAAACTCCACGCATCGAAGGGGTTGTCGTGGCTGATCGTGCCATTCACCGTCGTGCGCGTGCCGAGTGCTGTTGGCGCGGCAATCTTGGCTGCGGCAGGTGTCAGGTCAATTTCCAGGTTGGGGCCACCCGGCTGTACGGTGACCTGATCCGCGCCTGCCAGGATGAAGCTCGTCACATACTGCTGGTTGGCGGCCAGCGTTCCCCGGATCGGCTCCAGGACACGCCCGTCTACGGTAATGGTCACCACAAAATTGAGCGCGCCTGCGGGCGCAGCAGGCGCAACCGGCGAGGGCTGTTCCGGCTGCGTGGTGGGCGCGGACGTTGGAACCAGCGTTGCTTCTGTCGTGGACTGTGGACGGACGGCGGACTCGGTGGACTCTTCTGTTGCAGCAGGCGTCTGCGCCAGCTTGAACTGCGGTTCTCGCCCGGCGGTGGTGATGCCACATGCCTGATTGAAATAGACGATGATCTCATAGCTGCCGCCCGGCACGCTGCCGCCCGGCCAGCTTATCGTTTCCGTCGGGTTGTTGCCTGTCGTGTTGGTGCAACCGCCGTTGACGTTGCTGGACAATCGTCCCCCACTGGGTACAGAGGGGGTGCGGAAGTTGACTGCGCCACCCACCGGATCGCGCACTTCCAGGTTCATGTCGTCATTGGTGCTCCACGTGAGCGAGACGGACAGACCCTGCGCCAGTGTGACCGTTGCCGGGGCCGTTGCCACGTCGCCAGTCAGCGACAGGCTGAACTCGCCCTGAGCAGCGCCCTGTGCGCCAGTCGCACGCAGCACGGTAATGAAATACGTGCCGTCGGCGGGAATCTTGAAATCGCGGATCGTCACTTCGGTCCTGGTCAAATCTGAGGCGCGTGCCAGTGTTTCGCCCGCTGTGTCGGTCACGGTCAGGGCCAGCGATAGCCCGCGTGTCGTGGTGGACGCAGCAATGGTCACGGTGTTTCCGGCTCTGGCATCAAAGGTATAACTTTGAGAAAAATTCCTTGCATCGAGCGTGCCAGTTACGGTCTGGCCGACGCGCAGCGCGCGCGGCGTACCGCCCTGTGCCAGCGCCAATCCCGCGCCCGCCAACACGATCAGTAGTAAGACAACCAGCAGCGCCGCTGCCAGGCGATGCCCGGCGCGACTTTGAGCGAAGAATAGCCGATTCATCGCGTGTCTCCTGTTCCTTGAAGGCGATCACACGCCCCATGCGCGTTTAGTCTAGCGGATGACGCCGTGCTGTGCCAGTCTCGATTTGGGGCCAGACAGCCCTGTTCTTGAATGGTGTCGCACTCATCCTCACCCTCGTCGGCTACTTCCTCGTTTCCCTTTTTAAGGCGTTGGCCCTGGAACTCATCTATTCGCGCGGCATCTGGATCATGGTACAATCTTCCGCCGCTGACTGGCTAGTGGTCGGGAGGACAGACGGCATCAGGCAAGTTGGCAAACTGTTCAGCCTCGTCTGGACACCCTACGCTCTGAGCACGCCTTGATGCGCAACAGTCGGAGCTATGCCAACGTATCGTGTGCATCGGTCCAATCCATCTATATCCATTCTCCCTGGGCAGTCTGACTGGTCGCGGACCGCCAGTTGCTGGCCCGAAAGGCGGAACGAAGTTGGGATTTGCAATTGCGCTTCTCCGGCTCGTCTATGTCCTTTGCATCTTGATCCTCGCACTATATACCTGTGGGCAGCTTTATCTTCTTTATACGTATATTGTTCATGCCTATTTCCGACGCCGTTACGACGAAAAATCGCCGGCAATGTTGTGCAGCGATACGCAACTGCCCAAAGTAACCGTTCAGCTTCCGTTGTTCAATGAGCGCTACGTTGCCCGTCGGATCATCGACGCCGTAGCGGCCCTGGATTATCCGCGTGAGCGCCTGCATATCCAGGTGCTGGACGACTCTACCGACGACACTACCGACCTGATCCAGGGCCGCATTGCCCAGTTACAGTCAGAAGGATTGCGCATCGATCTGATACACCGTGCCAGGCGCACCGGTTATAAAGCCGGTGCACTGGCGAACGGCCTCTTACACACAGATGGCGAGTTTATCGCCATTTTTGATGCCGATTTCATTCCAGCGCCGGACTTCCTGCGCCAGACTGTGCCGTACTTCCTGGCCGATCCGCAGATTGGTGTCATCCAGACTCGCTGGGGCCACCTGAATGGCGACGAGAATCTGTTGACCCGCAGCCAGGCGCTTGCCATCGATGGACACTTCGCAGTGGAACAGTATGCGCGCTGTGCAGGCGACCTGATCTTCAATTTCAACGGCACGTGTGGCCTGTGGCGACGCGCCTGCATCCTCGATGCAGGCGGCTGGCAGTCCGAAACGCTGACCGAGGATTTTGATCTCAGCTACCGCGCCCAGATTCGGGGCTGGCGCTTCTGGTATTTGCGAGATGTGGTTGTCCCCGGCGAAGTGCCGCCACAAATCCACGCCTACAAGCAGCAGCAGGCGCGCTGGGCCAAAGGCTCAACCCAGGTTTTGCTCAAAATGATCGGGCCGCTCTTGCGCTCCAGGCTGAGTCTGCGTAAGCGCATCATGGGTGCGCTGCAACTTTTCCAGTATGCGATTCAGCCAATCATGCTCCTGACGCTGTCGCTCACGCCGATCATGATGTTGACCCGCTCTCTGGACGACGTGGCCGTTGCTCCTTTGGGCGTTCTGGGCCTGGGCGTGCCGCTCCTGTACGTTCTGGGCCAGCAGGCCCTTTACGACGACTGGCTGCTACGTAGTATGTACTTCCCGCTCCTGATGATTTTCAGCAGCGGGATGACGGTCAACAACAGCCGGGCTGCGCTCTCTGCACTGCTCGGCAAACCGGGGGAATTCAAGCGCACCCCCAAATTCCACCTCGGCGGCAGATCGCGCGGCTGGAAACGCAGTCGCTACGCGACGCACAGCGGGAGCGATCTGCTATGGGAAATCGGCTTCGGGCTGTACACCCTGATGGCAGCCCTGATGGCCGAAAGCCTGGCCCCGTCCTTCGTGGTCTATTTCCTGCTGTACACCACTGCGTTCTTCAGTATCGCGGGTTGGGATATGTTGGAACGAATAAACCTTCAACGTCCGGTGACCAACCTGCACAGCGCCGAGCCGGAGCCTATCGGCCAGCCGGGCCGTTAATGCTGGCGTGCGCCGCTTTCCAGAGCCGGTAAGCGTGCGGCATACAGACCGAACACGGACGATAGCCGGCCTGGACGGCTTCGGCTTCGCTGGCGAAGAAGACACGATTGCGACGCTTCATCTTGTGCCGCCCGCTGCGGCAGTCCAGGCGGCCATACACCCTGCGCGGGCGATGGCCCGCCAGGGTGATTTCACCCCGGCGTATTTTGCTGAAAACTTCCGCGTCGGTCAGGTCGGTGTGGTTCAGAATAGGCTTCGCTCCTTATGCGCTGCCACACTCAGGCATTCAGAAAGCAGGAGCCGATCAGCACACTATGCGAAGTCAGGGGAGCACAGCAATGATGTCGATCTCGACCTGTGCGCCCAGCGGCAGATCGAGGCCGCCCACCGTCGTCCGGGCCGGCGGGTTGGCCGGAAAGAACTCGGCATAGACCTTGTTCATCGCCTGGAAGTCACTCATGGCGTGCAGGTAGACCGTCGTTTTGACAGCGTGTTCGAGCGACGTTCCGGCAGCCTGCAAGACCGCGCTCAGGTTACGGAGCGCCTGGGCCGTTTGTTCGGTGACACCGCCTTCTACCAGTTGGCCCGTCGCCGGGTCAAGTCCTGCCTGGCCGGCGGCGTACACAAAACCGTTGGCGAGTATGCCGTGCGAGTATGGCCCGGCAGCCTTTGGCGCATGTTCGGCGTGGACAACTTGACGGTTTGCCATTATTCTTTTGCCCCCTGTGGTGAAGGAAATGTGAATCTGAAATCGGCGCGCACGTCACCGCGCAGCGCCAACTCAATATAAGATCGATGGCGTGGTAACAGTTCTGGCAGGGCGTCTGGCAGGAAGTAGCGTACTTCCAGCGATTCTTCATCGTTGACGGCAGGTTCGCCACCCACCGGACGGCAGACGAAGACCACGCTGACCATCCCTATCTCGTCCCCGTTGGGGTAACGCCCGAAATGATCCAGCCCGCCGTAAACGCCCAACACCCGCTCCGGCACGACGCGGACGCCGGTTTCTTCCCAGACTTCGCGCACGACGGCGTCGGCGGGTTCTTCACCCGGATCGATGGCCCCACCGGGCAGCCACCACTGTCCGTTATCGCTGCGGCGGTGCAAAAGCACTTGCCCCGCTTCGTCAATCACGATACCCGTTGCGCCCGGCATGAAGAGCAGCTCGTGCCCGATCTTCAGCCGCAGCCTGCGGATGTACTCTGACATAGACATCAGTGCCCGCCTCCACCTTCTTGCCCATCGAATTTGAAGCGGGCGTGAGGCTCGTTGCGCAGAGCATCGGCCAGACGTGTCAGGTGGAACTGCTTCATAGAGGGCAGCCCGTCCAGTGGGAAGTAGCGAACGTCGATGGACTCGTCGTCATTCACACGCGGCGGTTCTCCATTGACGGGCCGGCAAGCAAAGGTAATATCCAGATAGAGCACCACATCCCCGTTGGCGTAGCGGACGAGGAAATCCTCGCCTGTATAGAGGCCGGTGATCCGCTCTGGTACGACGTGCAGCGCCGTTTCCTCCCAAACTTCGCGCACTATCGCGTCGGCAGGTTCCTCACCGGGGTCCATCACGCCGCTCACCAGACTCCACTCCCCGTTGTCGCTGCGCTGCTGCAAGAGAACCTGACCTGCTTCGTTCAACACGACAGCCGTGACGCCCGGCATGAACAGCAGATCATGGCCGACTTTGGCGCGCAGGTTGCGCAAATATGCGGATATGGGCATTCAGCTCTCCGGTATTTGTCCGACCAGCAGGCCATTATACCACCGGATCAGCTCGATCATAGCGGGCACGCCAGAGGTCGTAAGCATCCTGTTTAGCATAAGCTGTTATACTGGTTGTAGAGGAATCAGGCATGGATTACGACCAGAATCACCAGGATCACATCGACCAGCTTCAAGCCGATCTGTTTCGGGAGAAGCTCCGAAACGTCGAAGCGAGCAAGCTCGAAGAGGCTGCACAGCGCGTGGCTCACAACAAGAGAGTCACAGACCAGACCGCCGAATCACCCGATCAGCACGACGGCAAAGATAAGCAGGAAAACAAGACCGGCAAGTTTCGTTCGGAAGACGTGTTTCCCTGATCGCCCGTGCATCAGGCGCGAAACCGTCGTGAGCGTTTTACATAGCATTCCACCTGTGACTGGCCGATAAATATTCGGCTGCTTGATGCGCCAGATCAACAGACTGCGCCTTTCCCTGCACAACAGGCCCAAGCGACTCGCCCACCTCTACTCTGACCTTCGCATCCCGCCTCATGCCGGTTGCTCAACGCTTTATGAGCCTCCGATGAGAAACCGGGAGTTCACACTTTTCCCGCGAAATCTTCACATTTTCCCGACAATTCGTCTCTAAGATGGTGCTGTATCACCTTTCTACCGGAGGTTTCTATGAGGTTCGTTTCAAAGTTTTCAAGATGGCCGTTGTTAGCAGGTGCAGCGACGCTCCTGGCGGCCAGCACCCTTTTGAGCGGGCAGGCGGCGCTGGCGCAAGGGCGTCAGCCAGGTCGTCCATCCATTGGCGTCCAGGCGTTCAATGCCTGCACCGCCACCGACTATGCTGACGTCGTAGCGAAAGCCATCGGCATCACGGCGGCGGAACTGCGCAAAGACTTGGTTGCAGGTCAGTCCTTGCAGGACATCGTTGCCGCCAAAAACGTGGATATCCAGACGGTTGCTGCCGCGCTTCAGGCAGCGCGCAAAGCCGATATTGATCAGGCAGTGAAAGATGGCGTGCTGACCCAGGACGAAGCGACGGCCCTGGAAACCCCACCAGCCGCGCCGGGCGGCAATGCTTCCGCACCAGGTGGCAATGGCAACCCGGCGAACGGGAACAATGGCAACGGGCCGAATGGTGGGAATGGTAACGCACCCAGCGGGAACGGCCAGAGAGGCCAGCAGCCTCCCGCATTCCTGGGCAACCCGCTTCCTGACATCGGCAACATGCGTTTCCTGCTGCAACTGGAGCCCAACGCGCAGGGCGCGCCCGGCAATGGCCCCCGCGCTGGCGGCTTCCTCGGTGGCGTTTTTGGCGGCGGACTGTTCAACCTGGTCAAGCCTTACGCTGTGACCGCGCAGGCGCTTAATTTGAAATGCACCGATCTGGTCAAGACGCTGATCACGCCGCCCGGCAAATCGATTACCGCTGTCGCCGCCGATCAGAAGGTGGATACGCAGGCAGTAGTGGACGCCCTGTCCAAAGCCTATAAAGATGCGATGGCCCAGGACGTGACCGACGGCGTGATTACTCAGGCGCAATCCGACCAACTGAGCGCCAATCTGGACAAGGCAGTGGCCGCCTTCGTCAACAATCCTGCCCCGATGCAGCCCAGGCCACAGGCGACCCAGGCACAATGATCCGGGCGCTACCGCTGTACCGCTGACAGCGCTACTGCATATCTCACCCTCTGGCCGAGGGTGAGATCGTCTCTCCCCAATCGAGAAATTCCTCAACAGCAGCCGCCCTGAAGCCTGTGATCCGGGAGATAGGTCAAGCACAAAAAACAATTCTGGACTATATATATATTCTAGGATCACAATCTGCTAACATGATCGAGGTGCGGCACCATGCCAAAGATCGAACAACCCAGCTACAGCGTTGACATCGAGTGGGATAGCACCGGCAAGCCAGTCCTCTACATTATCGGGCGGGGGCGCGTCACGATGGCGAAAGACGCGCTGGACGTAATCGGTATGGCCGTCAAGATGACCGATGAAGGGCCGCACGACCACGTGTGTGCTGTGTACAACATGCTGGAGGTGACGCAAATCCCCTTCCTGGGCCGCTTCATCAGTACTGGACGTTTTCCTTCCTCAAGGCGGACGGCACACATCATCCTGGGCACGCACAGCCAGGCGCTGCGGCTGGTGGGGTCGCTGGCTGCCGTGACCAACAGCAAGCGCCTCCGCACCTACGATGTATGCACGACCCAGGAAGAGGTCGATAAGGCGGTGCAGCGCTGGCTGGCGCTGCCGGATCGGGCGAGGGCGTACACTATCAATGACATCTGAGATTGTGCGGTGCGTCTCCTGCGATGGCTACGGCTGGTTCGAGGAGGACGGCGTCACCGAGGACTGCGATTGGTGCGGCGGGATTGGCTACGTATACCGGGATGCGGCGGGAGTCGATCACCGCATCCCGGAGAGCGATTACGCCAGAGTTTCGGACACGCTGGAACGGCTCGAAGCGGAGCGACTGCGGGAGTTGGGCTATTCGGGCACGGCCAGGCATCCGAGCGAGCAGGCGATAAGGAAACAGAATCGGGATGAATCCCAGACCTCGGCTCGATAGTTGTTACTTGCTTGCGCCCATTCCAACCGTCCGAACATGCCCATACAGAGTCATCGGGCTGGCATCGCTGCGCGGAAAGGTCGCAACAGGCCGGAAGTCGTGCAGAAAACCCGGATTCGTCACAATCGCTTTCAGCCAGAAGTCATTATCCGGCGTGTAGATTAGATAGTCCGGGGCAGCCTCCTGGAAGGCCAGCAGATAATTCTTCTGCTTGACAGCAGGAATCAAATCGGGGCGCGTTAGCCCCAGCAGATCGACAACTTCACAGCGGCAATACCAGGACAGATAGCCGACCTCAACGAACGCAACTTTTGCAGGATGTGGCGTCCTGGCGTTGATCCATGCGGCAATTCGCCGGTAAACATCATGGCTGGGCGCGCCCAGCGTTTGCTCCGGGATACTGTGCGGCAATACGACGGCAAAAACAGCGATAAGCGCTGCAACGCTGATGATCGTGCCAAGCCTCTTTTCAAGGGCCGATAGCGTTCCTTCTGACCGTCCCGGCTTCCTGTGCCTGAGCAGCCATCTGGGCAAAGCGCCAATTGCCAGGCCCGCGAAGATCACGACGATGAGCAGGATGGGCAAGACATACCAGTCGTAACCAGGCGCACCGACTGCGGTATAACCTACAACGAACAGCAACAGCCAGAGGGCAAGCACCAACAGTTTACGGAATTCTAAAGTTGCGACCATAAGCCCCAGGGTCGCAAGCACCAGCCAGAAATTCACGCCCAACACCCCGAGAGACGACCACCTGACGATCAACATGGAGGCCGCAAAAGGCAAGAATGAGAAATGGCTCCCGGTATTCACTTGAGCGGCTTTGGCTGCCAGTGTATTCGGAAGCAACGAGCCGAATGTGAACCAGGTGTAGATCGCCCAGGGAACCAAAACGATCAAGCCTCCGGCAGCCAGTCGCGCTAGCTTGCTGATCGGCGACTGGTGCTTTGCCACGTCCGACAACACCTGATAGAAGCCGAGCGCGGCAAACATCAAAAAGCCTTCGCCACGTGTTAAGGACAACAACCCGGCGAGCAAGCCAGCCCAGAAATACCAACCTCGAAAGTAAACCACGAGACTGAGCGAGAGCAGGAAACAAAACAGGCGTGTTTCCATGCCAAGTGCTGAAATCCAGAAGCTCGTTTCGAGCAGCAGAAGCAGCGCCACGCACAGGCTTTCGAGGCGTGATAGCCCAAGCGCCGGCCCCTGCCAGGCCCAAAGCCAGGCTGTTGCCAGCCAGGCAACGACTGAAAGCGCGACGGCCAGTTGGGGCATGTCCGCAAACGGTAGCAGGCGCGACGCTACAGCCAGCAGTGCGGCGTAAAGGGGAGTTGTCGTTCCGAGGCTGGGCTTGTCTACAAATTCACCGAAGGTAAAACCTCGCCCCTCGGAGAGCGAACGCGCATAGGTCAGCGTGATGTAGGCGTCGTCGATAGGATGGGCCAGGCGTTGGCTGGCGAGGATCGGAACGCTGCTGGCGGCGATGAGGACAATGATAATCCATACTTGCCAGAGGCGAGTTGACCTGCTGGCTTGCTCAAGCGCGCGACCTATTCCCCAGAACATCAGGCGTCCAGGTCGGCAATGAAGGCACGCTGCAACAGCCGCCGTATCTGCGGCGCACTCAACACTGCCTCGACCACGCCGCCGCCAATCGCCAGCGACTTGTCCGAAATGGTGAAGCAGTGTTCGCGTTTGGCACGCGGATCGAGATCGCCGATCTTGATGCCCTCCGTGACCTGTGCCGGCGTGTCCAGCAGACCCCGCAGCGTGCCGTCAAATGCAGCGCGGATCGGCACATCGTCCACGCGCGCGATCACCTCGCCTTGCTTCACGAAGTCGCCGATGTTGGCGACCTGCACCAGCTCGCCCGATTTCGGTGCGCGCAGCACACGCTCCGGCCCCCTGCCATTGACGCTGGCGGGCACACCCGTATCCGGCTCGGCACTGCCCTGCCAGATGACACGCCCCAGCGCGTGCCCCCGGTTGGTCTCCACCACCGCGTGGCAATCCACACCCGCCACGAAGCCCGGCCCCAACGCGATGACCAGCGGCGCATCGTGAATGGTCGTATCGAGCTTGGTCTTGGCAAGGCGCGCATCGACCACCACCGGCGGGCGAAGCCGCCGGATAGTCTCGCCCGCTGGATCGACCAGCACCGGGATCGTGTCTTCGGCCAGCCGGGCCGGAACCTCGTCCAGCGTGGCGCGGTGGGCGGTGATGCCCTCCACGACCACACTACCGTAAGGAACAGCCGAGCCGTAGCTGACCGTCGTGCGCACCATGAGCGGGCTGGCAAGCTCGGTCATGACCACCGGGAAGCCCGCCTTGAACAGCCGGTAAGCTACCCCCGATCCGAGATCGCCCGCACCGCGAATCAGCACCAGAACGTCAAACAGCGACATGGTGCGCTTGCAAGTGCCTGACGACGCGATCCGGCGTCATCGGTATCGAATCGATCCACACCCCGGTGGCGTCGTGGACGGCAGCGGCAATGGCGGGCGCAATCGTCAGGAAGGGCATCTCGGCCATGCCGCGTGCACCCCAGGGGCCAATCGGGTCGGCGTATTCCAGGATGAGCGCTTTGACCTCGTGCGGTACGTCCAGCACTGTCGGGATCAGGTAGGTCGAGAGGTACGGGTTCTGGATCACGCCGTTCACGCTGACCAGATGCTCCATGATAGCGTAGCCCTGTGCCTGCACGACTGCGCCCTCGACCTGTCCCTGGACAAGCTGCGGGTTGACGGCGCGGCCCACGTCGTTGGCCGATACCACCCGAATCACATGGACGTGGCCGGTTTCCAGGTCAACCTCGACCTCCACCGCCTGCGCCACGTAGCCGTAGGCGAAATTCGGCTCGGAGCGCCCGGTCTGCGGATCGTAGGGGGTAGTTTTGGGCGGGCGGTACTGGTAGGTGGCGATGGCCGGGCGTTCCTCGTTGCGCCATGCTTCGAGCGCACGTTCCGCCGCGCCGCGAATGGCGTTGCCCGCCATGAAGGTCATGCGCGAGGCCGAGGCACTGCCCGAATTGCTGGTCTGAGCGGTGTCCTGCGTGATCAACTCCACGCGCTCAATGGGCACGCCGACGGCCTCCGCCGCCATCTGCAAGAAGACAGTGTGTGCGCCCTGCCCGACTTCGGCCCCACCCTGACGCACGACCACTCGTTCGATCTCGGCCTTGCCGTACAATTCGATGGTAGCCGTGTTTTGTTCAGGCGCTCCGAAGCTGAAGCCCACGTTCTTGAACCCGCAGGCAAAGCCCACGCCGCGCCGCTTCGATGGGTCGGCGGGTTGAGCCAGCGGCTTGCGCTTCCAACCATCCGGCGTTTGTTCCCAGTAGCCACTTTCGGCTGCACATTTCGCCACCACTTCCGGGATCGAAACGCCCTTCGGCAGCGGCGTCCCGACGGACAGCAGATCGCCTTCGTGCAGCACGTTCCGCGCCCGGATTTCCACCGGGTCCATGCCGAGCGCCTGGGCCAGTTTGGTCATCTGCCCTTCGGCGGCAAACGCGCCCTGTGGCCCGCCGAAGCCCCGGAACGCGCCCGCCGGGATGTTGTTGGTGTAGACACCGTAGGTGTCGATGTGAATGTTAGGAATGCAATACGGCCCTGTGACCATCAGGTTGGCGTTGCCCATGACTTTGGTCGTCGTGTAGGCATACGCGCCGCCATCGCCGATCACCTGCGCTTCGGCGGCCACGACCTTGCCCTCGCGCGTAGCGCCCCAGCGCGCGTAAATCTTGACCGGATGGCGCTTATGATGGCCGCGAATCGACTCCTCACGGCTCCAGATAATCTTGACCGGGCGGCGCAGCTTCATTGCGGCCAGGGCCAGGATGATCTGCACGGACATGTCCTCGCGCCCACCGAAAGCACCGCCGATGGCCGGGTAGATGATGCGCACCTGGTCGCGTTCGAGGCCGAGCGCGTGCGCCACCTGTTCCTGGTCTTCGTGCACCCACTGTCCACCCACGACTACCGTCACACGCCCTTCTTCGTCGATGTAGGAAAGGCCCGCTTCCGGTTGCAGATAGGCGTGTTCCTGCCAGGACGTGGTATAGGTGCCTTCGACCACGACGGCGGCCTGTGCCCAACCGGCCTGCATATCGCCTTTGCGAATACGATAGTGGCACAGGATGTTGTTCGGGCTGGCGGCGTGAAGCTGCGGTGCACCGTCGTCCATCGCCGCTTCCGCGTCGGTGACGATAGGCAAATCCTCGTAGTCGATCTGGATCAGGTCCCGGGCAGCGGCGGCGGCCTGTTCCGTTTCCGCCACGACCAGCGCCACGTGGTCGGCCATGCAGCGCACGATGTCCGCGCCGGGCTTGTTACTGCCAGGGCCGCACAGCACGGGTTGATCGAAGATGATCAGCCCGTACTCGTTATTGGGCACGTCGCGGGCTGTGAAGACCGCCACCACGCCGGGGTAGGCTTCGGCACGCGACGTATCAATCGACACAATGCGCGCATGGACGCGATCCGAAAATCGAACTTTCATCCACAACTGTCCATCCATATCCAGATCGCCCGGATAGGCGGCTCGCCCGGTCACTTTGCTCACTGCGTCCGTGCGCTGAATGGTCTGTCCGACGATTGTCGTCATCATTGACGCCGACTCCTCAACCGTTCAACGTTTTCGGTAGCCCCTGCGCTGCTCTTTCGGCAAGTCTTTTTGCTTGGTCGGCAGCACGACGTTGGTTGCGGTTTCCGGGTCCTTGCCGACCAGCAAAGAGACCAGGAAGTAGGCTACCCCCAGCAGCACCAGCCAGATCACGAAGGCGAACGCCCAACGCGCCAGGGGCATATTCTGCAACGGTATCGTGTCTCTGACCTGTCGAATTTTGACCACGACCTCGCTGGACAGCACGTAGGCAATGGCAAAGAGCGCCACCGCCGTGATCAGGCCAAACACCGGCAACAGAGGGCTGCGCTTACGGACAACCTCAGCTTTCTTGACCATAGATAACGCCTCCATGATGAAAAGATTACGATGAGTCTACCTCACCCCCCGACCCCCTCTCCACCCTGTGGAGAGGGGGTCGGGGGGTGAGGGTATGCGCCGCTCACGACCTACGACAGCGATTTGTTCAAGACATTCGTAGAGCGATTGGAATACCTGATCGTTGGTAAAGCGAATGACCTTGATCCCTAAGCTTGGCAAGAACTCCTGGCGGATTGCGTCTTCATCCATAGTATATGCGTGAATCCAACCGTCGACTTCAATTACAAGACGAGCATCAGAGCAGTAAAAGTCGACGATAAACTTATCAACTGGATGCTGCCGCCTGAATTTGAGATTGTCGATCTGTCTATTACGTATGTGTTCCCACAGACGATTTTCTGCCGGGGTCGGCTCGTGGCGCTTTTGACGTGCAAGCGGCTTAAGTTTTTCCCACAAATCTGGGGGTGGCTGCATTAACTTATTCACCATCGCCTGGCTCGCTCCTTATACACGCAGTTCCACCAGATTCCCCTCTCCACGGGGTGGAGAGGGGTCGGGGGTGAGGTCTATTTCCGTCCCGCCTTCTCAAACGCTTCCACTATTTTATAATAACCCGTGCAACGGCACAGATTGCCCGTAATGCTCTGTGCAATCTGCTCGCGGGTCGGGTTGGGATGCTCTTCGAGCAGTTTCGCGCCCGCCATCAAGAAGCCAGGTGTGCAGTAACCGCACTGCACCGCGCCCGTCTCCACGAATGCCTGCTGGATCGGGTGCAGCGTGCCGTTATGCGCCAGTCCCTCCACCGTCACAATCTCAGCGCGGTGGGCACGCGGTGCGGGGACCATACAGGCCATGACCGCCACACCGTCCAGAAACACCGTGCAGGCTCCGCATTCACCCTCGGCGCAGCCCTCCTTTGTGCCGGGCAAATGCGCATTCTCGCGCAGCAGGCGCAGCAATGTCTTGTGGTTGCCGCCTGTCAGCGTGTAGGGCTGGCCGTTGATGGTCGTTTCGATGGGTTCATCCGCACCATGCGCGGATAGGTCGGGCAAGGGGTTTGTTACATGCGCCCGGTGCGCGCCCCACAGCATCGGCGGGTTGGCGGGCCACGTACTGCGTTCCTGGTGCGTCATCAGGGCGCGCAGCGCACGCTTCACCAGCACACGTACCATCTCGCTGCGGTATTCTGCGGTGCTGCGCACGTCGTCGATGGGCGAGGGCGTAGCGGCTGCCAGGCGCGCCGCCTCCTGGATCGTGTCCGGCGTCAGGGTTTTATCGACCAGGAACGCTTCAGCGGTGGGGGTGCGGATGATGGTCGGGGCGACGCTGCCGAGCGCGATGCTGGCCCGTGTGACTACCTCGCCTTCAAAGCCAAGCACCACCGCCACGTTGACCACCGAGATCGCCTGAGCGCGGCGCAGGCCCAGTTTCAGGAAGATGCCTCGCTCGTTGTCGCGCATGGCCGGGAAATGGATCGCGGTCAGCATCTCGTCCGGGCGCAGGGCTGTGCGCCGCACACCCTGGTAAAACTGCGGGAAAGTCAGGGTGCGCTCGCCGTTCAGCGAGGTGAGCGTGACCGTCGCATCCAGCGCCCAGAGCGGGCTGATGGTATCGTTGGCCGGGCTGGCCGTGATCAGGTTGCCGGCCACCGTGCCCCGGTTGCGAATCTGCGGCGCGCCGACTTCCCAGGCAGCCTGTGCTAGCGGCAGCGCCCGCTGCACAACTACCTCGCTGCCCACCAGGTGATTGTGTGTGACCAGTGGGCCAAGCCGGATCGTATCGCCATGCAGTTTGATCTCGTCCAGGCCCGGCACACGCGACACGTCGATGAGCGTGTCCACACCAGGGCGCTGCCCGCGCTCCATTTCAAGAATGATGTCGGTGCCGCCCGCTACCAGCCGGGCCGATTGGCCCCGCTCCGACAGCAGGCGCAGCACCTCGTCCACTGACGTGGCGCTGTAATAGTGTTGCCACATGGTTACTTTGCCTCTAGCTTCGATAGGAAATCCTGAACTGCTTCTTCTGGCGGGACGGATTCGCCGCCCAGATGCAGGCGCAGCGCCTCCTGGTGCTTGATCAACCACGCATACAGGTCGGCCTCGGTGCGACCAGGGAACAGGCTGAGTACATCGTACTTGCGGATCAGTTCGACCATCGGCATATACACGTTATCGTACCAACTAGCTACTGCCTCGTCCCAACTGATGTCACGTTTCTTCTCCAGGCCCAGGAAGTAGCGGTGCACGGAGATATGTTCGATCAACTGGCGATAGCGATCCGGCTCGGTGAGGATCACCTGGCTGCCGGGCCGCAATACATCCAGGCGGGTCTGCCGTAAGAAGTCGGCGTAGCCTTCTTTGATCAGCAGGTCGTCCGGCTGTGTATTGGCGTCCAACGGCACAGGAGTCGGCAATTCGGTCACATACGCCTCAATCGTCTTCGCGCCAAGCTGCCGGGCCACCGAGACACGATGATTGCCATCGATCACGAAGTAGACGTCGCCAACCTTGTATAACTCGACGGGCGGGAAGCCCTGCGGGCCGCGTGCCATAGCGTCGAGGCGCTGCCAGCGTGACCGGACGGCGTTGGTACGGGGCAGGAACGTCCGGGTGAAGTCGCGGTAGCGCCCGACGCTGCCCACAATTTTGTCCAGTTCGACCTCCTGCAGGCCGAGATAGCGTTCGTCGCGCAGCCGCAGGCGATGTTTCACTTCCTCGAAAGAGAGCAGGTCGATGGACTTGCCACGCAAAAAGGCCCACACTTCCTGCCAGAAGGCGGCCATACGCGCCTTGTTGAAATTGCGCGCAGCTTCGGCGATGGCAACAGCACTCTCAGAGTCCATGAGGCGACCTCCTTTCCAGTTTGTCTATGCTCAAGACCTTTGAAGGGTTGATGTTGATGATGTCGGTTCCGGCAAATTGTGTCCTGGTGGGCCGCCGCCGATCCCAGGTATCGACATGGCCGTGCAGCATGTAGCGTGGCCGGTACAGCCGCAGCATCGTCCGCAGGCTGGCGAAGCCCCGATGCGCGCGGTCTGGCATGTCGTGAATGTCGCGCGGGGGCGCGTGCGTCACCATGACGTCCACACCGTAGCCGTAGCGCAAGCGGCGCGGCAGCAGGAACGGAGCCAGGCCGAGCACCATCCGAAACATCTCACTATCCGAGTATTGTATCGGCTCATTATTATATCTTGGTGATCCTTCCAACCCCGCAAAGGTCAGTCCCCGGAATTTGATGAGCCGCCCGTGCAGATTGTCGCCGCCGGGCTTGTCCTCGGTGTATTGCGTATCATGGTTGCCGCGCACGAAAAACAGCGGCAAATTCAAGGTCGAGGCGATCATTTCAAGATAGGCGGCGGGCAGGTCGCCACAGCTTATGATCAGCTCTACATCGGCAAATTCGCGTTTCAGAAACGACGCCGATTCCATATGTGGCAACACGTTATCACTGACCGCCAGGATTTTCATCGAGCAAAGTCCAAAAGATTTTGGGCCAAAAATTGTGCAAAGCGCCGGGTTAACCTCACCCCCGGCCCCTCTCCACCCTGTGGAGAGGGGAGCCATTCCTTGACGCAGCGCCGCCCGGTTCCCCCTCGCTGCGAAGCGGAACCGATGTTCTCATCGGCGAGGTCGGGGGGTGAGGTAAGAGATTACTTTCCGCCGACCCACCCCAACAGCCGGATTTGCCCTCCGGCCCGTCCGGTCATGTTGCGCGCGCCATAACCGGACGCCTCGGCAATGTACACATCCAGGCGGCCATCCGTGCCGCTGCTACTCTGCGTCACCCCAGCAAAGGCGATGTACCGACCATCCGGCGACCATTGTGGATCGCACACACCCGGATTGGGCGGTGCGTTGACCAGCACCTTGAACGAGTCGTCGGCCACGATCATCCCATAGGGGCACTGGCTGTTGTGCCCGCCGATCACGACTCGCTTGTTGTCAGGCGACCATGCCGCCGCGAAAGCGTAGCGCGGAAAGTTTAGATCGGTGTTCCGAGCCAGTTCGCTGCCCTGATCGTCGCGCATGACCAGGTGCGCGACGGACTGCGCTTCCTGGTACAGGACTCGCTTGCCGTCCCCGCTCCACGAGTCCCTCAAGACGAGCAGTCCTGCCGGGTCGGCGTCGGTGACGCGGTGCGGCGGCCCACCGCGTAGATCGGCCCACCACAACGTCGATCCTGCTGCCGGGTCGCCGGGCTTGCCGCTGACGTAGGCCAACCGGGTCGAGGAAATCCAGTGCGGCGGCGCGCTCACCCAGACGTCTGCCACTTGCCGGATTTGCCCGCTGGACGCCTCTATGACGTACAGGTTGCCGCCATCTGGCGGCGGGCGGTCTGGCCTGTAGCACGACTGCGGCGCATTTGGCTCCCACGAAGGGCATTGCGCCCGGTCAGACACGAAAGCCATGTACTGGCCGTCCGGCGACCAGGCAGGCCAGAAGTCAAACCCGCCGCTCTGCGTCAGGTTACGGAACTGTGTGCCATCGACGTTGACGCTGTAAATATCCACGTCGAAGGGTGTCGCCAGTGCAATCGTAAGCTGGCTGCTGTCCGGTGACCAGACTGGTTCACTGAGGATGCCACGCGGGTTCAAGTCTTCCAGATCAAAAAGGCGCAGGCTCAGTCCGAGTTTGATGTCCAGGACGTATAACCCCGTTGCGCCGCTGCCTGCCAGGAAATAGGCCAGATACGCCCCGTTGGGCGACCAGTAGAGGCGCTGCCCGGTGGTCGCCGGGAGATCCATGATCTTGATCGGCTGCCCGCCGGTGGGCGCCACCAGGAAAATGGTCTCCATGCCGCTGGCGGCGGCGGGCGTGCCCGGAATGACCGTTGATACCTTATCGTTGATGTTGATGTACGACAGCCACACCTTGCCCACGCCATCCACCACCTGCTTGTCAAGCGGCACGTGGTTGAATCTGTCGCCCGCGAAACCCACCGTCGGCAGTGGGTCGATGGTCGGGTAAGGGGTTGGAGTGATGGTTGGCGTCACGGTTGCAGTGAAAGTGGCGCTTGGCGTCAGCGTGGTGGTCGGGGTGAAGGTGGGCGTTTCCGTTTCGGCGGGGGTGGCGGATTCCGTCGGTGCGGGCGTATCCGTTGGCGGCTGCGTTTCGGTGGGCGTTGGCGTCGGGGCAGCAGCGGCCTGGCACGCACTCAACGCCAATACAATCACAATGACAACGGGGACAAAACGGGTGTACGCCTTCATGCAGCTTTAGTGATCGCCATCAGGGTTCTTCATGCAGTATCCAGGCGTCGCAAAGCATAACACAGGTTGGCGGCAATTGCAGGAAAACGCCTCTACTGCATCGTGTCGATCAAACTCTGCGTAAAGCGTGCGTGCCGAACGGCATCCTGCACAGAAGTACGCGGCTGCCTGTTATTGACCACGTTGTCGTGGAAGGCCAGCATCTCATTGCGGAATGCCTCCTCGTGCGAGACGATCACGCGCCGTTCCCAGGCCAGTTCGCCCTCGCCGCCCTGCACGATGACCGGGCTGGGGAAATTGCGGAAATAGGGCGACGGGAATTGCAGCGCCACCCGGTCAAAGTTGCCGCAGAATAGATACTCCTCGCGGTAGTCCTTCAGGTGCGAGAGGTAGTGCCAGTCCAGCGAGCAGCGCAGGTTGTTCGGGTACTCGACCAGCGCATGGATCGACTCGCCTTCGCGCCACTGGCTGGCATGGATAACCCGTGTCGGCTCGCCCAGGAAGCCGAACATCATGTAAATCTGGTGGATCAGGCTTTGCAGGGCGATGCCCGCTGCCAGCCGCAGGTGTGCGTTACCTTTGCGCTCGCCCAGGATTTCGTCCATCAGCGGTGCCAGATCGCCGCCCGCCACGCCCTGTAACTGTGCGCGAATCTGGTCTTCCCACGTGCCAGGATCGACGTGCCCCTCTACAATCAGGCCGTTGCCCCGCCGGATGCGGTAGGGCGAGAAGCCGAGTTCGTTGGTTGGGTGCAACACGGTGATCCGCACGAAGCCCAGGTCGCGCATCTTGTCCACGTGCTCTTTGGTGTAAAAGAAGGCCGGATCGTACAGCTTGTGATAGCCCATCTGTACGATACGATCACTGGTCGCGGCGCGGGCAGCTACCTCGTTTACCTCGCGCACGTTCCAGGCCAGCGGCTTTTCACAGAAGACATGCTTGCCCGCATCCAGCGCCCCGATCACCGTGTCGCGGTGCGAGCCGCTGTGCGCAATGACCACCGCGTCGATGTCGCTGCGGGCCATGAGTTCGCGCCAGTCGGTGTAGCGGGGCTGGACATGGTAGCGATCCGCGACGGCTTCCAAGACAGGCCGGTAGGCATCGGCCAGCGCCACCAGTTCAAAGTAGTCGTCGTAATCGACAATGTGCGGAATGTGCATGATCTGGCTGATCGCGCCGCAACCGACCACACCCATGCGCAGACGAGTAGGCATCATTTTTGCTCCAAAGTAGACAAGGTTCGTTTTTGTAAATAGTGGCACTGCAAATGACAGCCGCCAGTCATCACCAGTTTACGAAGTTACGAAAGGCTGGCGGGCACCGGCTCATTCAACCGGCTCGTCCAGTTGCCACACTATCCCGTGCGGCCCCGCATTGACGATAGGCGTTGGCCCGATTGTTGTGCGCCGCCCGGCGCTGGCATGAATGTGCCCACAGACGACCAGTAAAGGCTGTACCCGCTCTACGGTTTCACGAATGGCGATGCTGCCCAGACTCTTTCCGCCCTCAGCAACATCGACTGCCCCCTTCGGTGGCGAATGCGTGACCAGGATACAACCCTGGGGGCAATCGGCGAGCAGTTCCCTAGCCTCTTCCTCCGTAAAGTCGTAACTCCAGGCGCCGAACGGCGTGACAGGGATACCTCCGCCGATGCCGTAGAAAGTCAACTGTCCAACTGTAACCTGAGAGCCGTGAAGAATATGAGCCGAAGACCATTGTCCACATGCCGCCCGTAACTCATCAGTCGTTTCGTTATTGCCCGCGACAAGAATGGTTGGGCGATCCACCGCTCGCAGGATGTCAATACAGGTGTGCAGGTTACGACGCACGCTGGCGAAATCCCCTGCCCCGATCAAGATGTCAACCGCCTGGGCACGTCGTACAATAGCATCGGCGGCGTCCCTATCCGTGTGCAGATCACTGAACAAAAGGAGCTTCATCTGATCGACATCCTCTATCGTGCGGTCAGCCTGGCTCAGGCCCATAAGCCGGGTTGAAAAGCCAGACGACAGTAGCGGTTCAGCTATGGGTTTGGCTGCAACCCTTTGACCAGATCAAACACCACCGGAACGTTGAACTGGCTGATCACACTAGCGATCTCAGGGGGGCGCGGCATGTTGCGCCCCGGTCCCACCTTGCGCGCCTTAGCTGCGCCGACGGCATTGGCAAACATGGCACACTTTTCAATGGGTAATCCTGATAACTGCGCAAAGATAAACGCGGCGTTGAACGAGTCGCCGCAGCCGATCTGATCTCGGGCCTCAACCGGATAGGCCGGGAATTCGAGTGTCCCATCGCGGGTGACGATGCGGCAGCCCCTGTCGCCCAGCTTAACGACGAGCATTCTGACGCGCGAAGCACGCAAAAGATCGTCGCAGGCTTTTGTAAAATCGCGCTGGCCGGTGAACGCGAGCAGTTCCTCCTCCGTCATCAGGAAGATGTCGGTCTGGCTGAGGACGAGGCGGCGGCGTTCTGGCCGGAGCGTGTTGCCCAGCGGCCCAATGTCCATGTAAATCGGAATGTTGTTCTTGTTGCCAGTCGAGTATGCGTACTCAATCGCCGATACGATGGCTTCCTCGCGCATACTGTAGCCCTGGATGTAGATGGCGTCTGCGCGGCCAATCGCCTTTTTGACCGCCTCGTCAAGTGAATAATACGTTGCCGATGCCAGGTTGACGGCAACGAACGCATGGCCCTTCTGGTTGCTGTCGGCCAGGCTGAGGACGACCTGTGTCTGGGCGTTGGGTAGCTGTTGTGTAAAACTCACATCGATCTTTTCTTCGCGCAATACGTCAAGGATCAGGTCACCGTACATATCGCTGCCCACAATGCCGACGGGAATGCAATTTACACCCAGTCGTTGTGCGACGATGGCGAAATTGGACGCGCCGCCCGGCTCGACCTTTGACCATTTGGCGAATTTGACCTCGTGCGGCTGAATGGGCAGATCGAGTTGGATAAAAAAATCGCAGACAAAATCTCCGATGGAGACGACTTTGAAGGGTGACATATCGTTGTTCCGGTTCAGGTCAGGGTTGCACGACTGGGCCAGATTGTAGCACGTTTCTTTGAAACGGATCGGGACACCCCACCGTTTGGGTTTGTGCCTTTTCTCATCGAAGTCTACGCCTGAGCCTCCCATTTCGTGTATACTTTTGGGCGCGGCACTCCACGAAAGCCGTTTGTGCCCGGATGTGCGGCCCCTGAGATTCACAGGTGACAGGCGAAACCGATGACCTTAACCGATCTGACTCTGACGGAAGCGCTGGCAAAGCTGCGTTCCGGCGAGATTAAAGCCACCGAACTGACCCAGGCGTATCTGGACCGCATTGCGTTGATCGATCCGAAGATCGATGCGTACCTGACCGTCACCGGAGAACTGGCGATGGAGCAGGCCAGGCGGGCCGACGCGCGCCGCGCCGCCGGCGACGATGCGCCCCTGCTGGGCGTGCCGCTGGCGATCAAGGACGTGCTGTGCACACAGGGCGTGCGCACCACCGCCGGGTCGCGCATCCTGAGCGACTTTGTGCCGCCCTACACGGCCACCGCCGTGCAGAAGTTGTTCAGCGCCGGGGCGGTCATGCTCGGTAAAACGAACCTGGACGAGTTTGCGATGGGATCGTCTACGGAGAATTCCGGGTTCTGCCCGACACGCAACCCCTGGAAGCTGGATCGCATCCCTGGTGGCAGCAGCGGCGGCAGCGCTGCCGCTGTCGCTGCGCACGTCGCAGCGGGCGCACTCGGCACGGATACGGGCGGCTCGGTGCGCCAGCCAGCGGCTATGTGCGGTGTAGTCGGCATCAAGCCATCGTATGGGCGCGTTTCCCGCTACGGGCTGATCGCTTTTGCATCGTCCCTGGATCAGGTCGGCACGTTCGGGCGCACGGTGCGAGACGCGGCCCTGCTGCTGGGTGTGATCGCCGGTCACGACGAGTGCGACTCGACCAGCATGAATACACCCGTTCCCGACTACAGTGCCACGCTCACCGGGGACGTAAAAGGGCTGCGCATCGGCGTGCCGAAGGAATACTTCTTGCCGGGGATGCAACCGGAGGTCGAACAGGCAGTTCGGGCCGCCGTCGAGCAGTTGCGGACAATGGGCGCGGCAGTGCGCGAGGTCAGCCTGCCGCACACCGACTACGGCATTCCGATCTATTACCTGTTAGCGCCTGCGGAAGCCTCAGCTAATCTGGCACGTTTCGACGGCGTGCGCTATGGACGGCGAGTCACTAGGCCGGGCATGTGGCCGACCTACAAGGCAACACGCGGGCAAGGCTTCGGGCCGGAGGTCAAGCGGCGCATTATGCTCGGCACGTATGCACTGTCGGCGGGCTATTACGACGCCTACTATTTGAAGGCGCAAAAAGGCCGCACGCTGCTCAAGCACGACTTCGACCAGGCTTTTACCCAGGTGGACGTGATCGCTACGCCCACCACGCCGCGCACCGCCTTTCGCATCGGCGAAAAGACGGATGATCCGCTGCAAATGTACCTGGAAGACGTATTCACCCTGCCTGCCAACCTGGCCGGAATCTGCGGTGTCAGCCTGCCGTGTGGCTTCGATGGGGAAGGGCTGCCTATCGGGTTGCAGCTTCTCGGCCCGGCATTCGGCGAACCCGCCATTCTGCGGGCTGCTTATGCTTACGAACAGGCCACCGAATGGCACAAGCGCAGCCCGGCACTTGGATAATACTTACCCCACCCCGTGCCCCCTCTCCGAATTCAGAGAAGGAGCCGGCTGGCGCTGAGTGGAAATTTGACTCCCCACTCCAGTTGGAGAGGGATCGGGGTGAGGTCAAGCGGCAGCGTCATTTGGAAATTAGCGTACCGAAGGAAGTTGTGCATGAAAGTGATTATCCCCCTCGCCGGTTTTGGCACGCGGCTGCGGCCTCATACTTATTCCAAGCCAAAGCCACTCATCAACGTTGCGGGCAAGCCCGTCCTGGGGCATCTGCTCGACAAACTGGCCGGGCTGAAAGTCGAAGAATACATCTTTGTGGTCGGCTATCTGGGCGATCAGGTCGAAGATTACGTCAACACCGAGTACCACCTGCCTGCCCGATTCGTCGAGCAGAAAGAAATGCTTGGGCAGGCTCATGCCATCTGGTTGACGCGGGACTACCTGGACGAAGGCCCGGTCTTTGTTCTGTTCGTGGATACGTTGTTTGAAGCCGATCTGTCCACGCTGGACGCCCCTGGCGCGGACGCTGTGATTTTCGTCAAAGAGGTGGAAGACCCACGCCCGTTTGGTGTCGTAACGCTCAACGGCGATCAATACATCAGCGGATTCGTGGAAAAACCCACAACGATGGATAACCGGCTGGCCGTCATTGGCCTGTATTATTTCAAGAACGGCAAGCGGCTGATCGACGCCATCCAGAAGTTGATGGACAACAAAATGATGACCAGAGGCGAGTACTTCCTGGCCGACGCAATGCAGTTAATGGTGCAGGAAGGTATGAAGTTCCGCATCGAGCCGGTTTCGGTCTGGCTGGACTGTGGCCGCCCCGATACCGTGCTTGAGACCAATCGTTACCTGCTACAGAACAGCCGCGACAACAGCGCGGAGTTTAGCAACCGCCGGGACATCATTATTGTGCCGCCCGTGAACATCCATCCCTCGGCCCAGATCAGCCAGTCCGTCATTGGGCCATACGTCACCATCGCCGCTAACTGCATCATCAGCAACAGCTTTTTGCGCGATACAATTGTCGATGAAGGCGCAGTATGCAAGGATACGCTCATGGAACAGAGCCTTGTCGGGCGCAACGCCCGCGTCGAAGGGCGCTTCCGCACGGCCAACGTGGGCGATTCGTCGGCAATCGGCTTTGTCGGTTGATCCGAATCATCAAAGGAAAGCATTATGCGAGATTTTGTGTCGAAGCGTGTGGATGCTGTCCCCCCCTCCGGCATCCGGCGCTTTTTCGACATTGCAGCCACGATGGAGGACGTGATCTCGCTCGGTATCGGCGAGCCAGATTTTGTGACACCATCGCGGGTGCTGAATGCGGGGATCGAGTCGCTGCGGCGCGGCGAGACGCATTACACCAGCAATTCCGGGACAATAGAACTGCGCGAGGCGCTGGTCGGCTATCTCAAGCGACTGTACGGCATCGAGTACGACCCGGAACACGAGCTGCTGATCACGGTGGGTGTCAGCGAGGCTTTATACCTGGCGATGACGGCTGTTCTCGACCCCGGCGACGAAGTGATCGTGCCGGAGCCGTGCTTCGTATCGTACATGCCGGAAGTGACCTTCGCAGGCGGCACGCCGATCCGTGTCCCGACCTACGCAAAGGACGACTTCCAGGTGACGGCGGCGACAATTGAGGCCGCCATTACGCCCCGCACGAAGGCACTGCTGATCGGCTACCCGAACAACCCGACGGGCGCAGTCATGTCCCGCGAGAACCTGCTGGCAATTGCCCGGCTGGCCGAAGAACACGATCTGCTGGTCATCTCCGACGAAATCTATGACCGCCTGGTGTACGGCGTGCCGCACACGCACTTTGCGACGCTCAATGGCGCGCGCAGCCGGACGGTGGTTCTGAGCGGCTTCAGCAAGAGCCACGCCATGACGGGTTGGCGGCTCGGCTACGCGGTGGGGCCAGCGCCCATCTTGAACGCGATGCGCAAAGTTCACCAGTATACGATCATGTCCGCGCCGACGACGGCGCAGGTCGCCGCCCTGGAAGCAATTCGGAGCGCCGAACCGGATGTGGAGGCGATGCGCACCGAGTATGATCGCCGCCGCAAGCTGATCGTGTCGGGCTTCAACGAGTTGGGGCTGAAGACCTTTGAGCCGCGTGGCGCGTTCTATGCCTTCCCGAACATCAGCGCATCCGGTATGGACGATAATGAATTCGCCGATACACTGCTGGCCGAGGAACACGTGGCAATGGTTCCAGGCAGCGCGTTCGGTGCAAGCGGCGCGGGCCACGTCCGGGCCAGCTACGCGACGGCTTACGAGAAGATCGAAGAGGCACTGGAACGGCTGCGGCGCTTCATGCAGCGGCACGGGTAGGTTTGAACTGAGCGGTGAGGTCTGAGTAAGAATAGCCCTCACCCCCTACCCCTCACCACAAGCAGCGATGGGCAGGGCAAGACCAACGTGCTATTTGCGCCAACGGCTGCCGTTCAGCAAAATAGAGGAATCAACCTGAAGGGAAATGCAGTCGCCATTGTGCACTGGCGGTGCGAGGTTAGGACTATGACTGACTCTTCAATTCTCAGTATGCGCCCCCCCCATGAGGATGAAGATCATCCGATCAACGAACTCAAGAAGGAGCTCACCAAGCGCACCGGGCAGCGTGAGCAGGTCGAACAAATGATGCAGTTATTTACGCAGCGCCTGTTTGACAGCTTCGAGAAAGCCGTCGCCCAGACCATGGCGCTCGGCGTGCCAGGGCTTGCCAAGCCGCGCCGCATCCCGCACCCGGCAGGAGATTGGCGGCAGGCACTTCAAATTTTCATCGAAGACTGGAGCGTGATCATCGTGCCGCTGGTGGGGGCGGCATGGCCGAACCCGCGTGACGAAGCGCGGATCGCCACCGCCAAGTTCAAAGAGGCGTGCGGGCGCATTGCGCTGTTCTTGAACGACGATCCCAGCGCCGAGTCGTTCTACGATTTCCTGGTTTTTGCCGACGGATCATGGTTCGCGTGGGGGTATGGCTGGCCGCGCGTCTCCGACGACATCGAGAAAACCAACTTCGAGACGATGGCCTTTGAACTGCTGACCAGCTTCGTCAAGGACATTCACACGACCTGGCGTCCGCGCCGTATCGCCGCTGTACCCAATACCGGAACGGCCCTCAGCCAGTCGTTGGATGCCAAGAAACGCGCCTACCATTTCGGCCTGCCGGGCGAAGAGTAAGCATATTGACCTCACCCCTGCTCCTTCTCCGCAAGCAGCGAGGGGCAGCCAGCAAGTGCTGCTCAGAGCGTTAGCTCCCCTCTCCACCAGAACATCAGAATGGAGGGGGCGGGGGTGAGACAGATGTCGCGCTCAGTCCGATTGGAGAATTGATGCCTACGACCAGATACGAAGGGGTGATCGGCCTGGAAGTCCACGCCGAACTGGAAACCCGAAGCAAGATGTTCTGCGGCTGTGCCGTTGTGGACAGCACCACCGCCGAGCCGAACACTGTCGTCTGCCCCATCTGCCTGGGGATGCCGGGTGTGTTGCCTGTCATCAACCGGCGGGCCGTCGAGTTTGCGATCCGCGTCGGGCTGGCGCTCCACTGTGAGATCGCGCCTTTCAACCGCTTTGCCCGCAAAAGCTACTTCTACCCCGATCTGCCCAAAGGTTACCAGATCAGCCAGTACGAACTGCCTATCGCCGTTAACGGCTGGCTGGAAATTGACCTGCCGGACGGCTCGACCAGGCGCGTTCGCATCCGGCGGGCGCACCTCGAGGAAGATACCGGAAAGCTGACTCACGTTGGTGACAGCAGCCTGGTCGATTTCAACCGTTCGGGCGTGCCGCTGCTGGAAATCGTCTCGGAGCCGGACATCCGCAGCGACGTGGAGGCCGAAGCCTACGCCCGCAAGCTGCGCGCCATATTGCAATATCTGGGCGTGAACAGCGGCGATATGTCCAAAGGTGTGCTGCGCATGGAGCCGAACATCAGCGTGCGCCCGGTGGGCAGCGTGGAACTGCGCACCCGCACCGAGGTGAAGAACCTGAACAGCATCCGCAGCTTGCAGCGGGCCAGTGCCCACGAGATCGAACGCCAGGCGAAGGTGTACGAGCAGGGCGGCCTGGTCGATCAGGCAACCCTGGGCTGGGACGAAATCCGCCAGACAACCGTTATCCAGCGCGAAAAGGAAAGCGCCCACGACTATCGCTACTTTCCGGAACCGGACTTGCCGCCGCTGGCGATCAGCCAGGAGTGGATTGAGGAGATTCGCCAGCATCTGCCGGAACTGCCCGACGCCAAGCGGGATCGCTTTATCAAGCTGGGCTTGAGTCGCTACGATGCCTCGGTGCTGGTGGCCGAACGCGCCGTCGCGGATTACTTCGAGGCCGTGCTCTCGGCGGGCGCAGACGCCAAGAAAGCCGCCAACTGGATCATCAACGAGTTGTTTGCGCGAATGAATAAAGCGGGCCTGGACACGGAAGCTATCGGCAGCACGAAGGTTGCGCCCGCTGCGCTGGCCGGGCTGATCAAGCTGGTGGATGCGGGGGCGATCAATAACAGCGCGGGCAAAAAAGTGCTAGACTCACTTTATGCCGAGGGTGGCGATCCGGCGGAGTGGGTGGCGAAACTCGGATTGGAGCAGACCCGCGACACGGGCGCGGTAGAGACAGTGGTCGAGGCCATCCTGAATGCCAACGCCGCCGAAGTGACTCGTTACTGCGCAGGCGAGGAAAAGGTGTTGAAGTTCCTGACGGGCCAGGTCATGCGCGAGGGCAAGGGCAAGTTCCCGGCTGATCTGGTACAACAGGTCTTGAGCAGCAAACTGGCCGGGCGCTGTTCAGGATAAGCACGCGGCGCTTGCGAGAATTGAACGAGTGTTCTATAATAGAGCAATCAAAACGTAGCTATTCAAGCGCACCGATGTGCGTTTGTCGTTACCAGACGGGAGGCTGACGTGGGCTGGAGTCAAACTATCATTATCGGTAATGTGGGGCGCGATCCCGAATTTCGCTACACGCCGCAGGGAATAGCCGTCTGCGATTTCAGCGTAGCCGTTAGCCGGGTGACGGGCCGGGAAGAAAACCGCCAGGAAAAGACCACCTGGTACAGAGTCACCGTCTGGCGAGAGCGTGCGGAGACGGCCAGCCGCTACGTCAAGAAGGGCATGAAAATCATGGTGGTCGGCGAGGTCGAGGCCAGGGCCTACACAGACAAAAACAACCAGCCCCAGGCTTCTCTCGAACTGACGGCCAGGGACTTCCAGTTCCTTGACAGCCGGGCCGAAGCTGGCGCCGGCGAAGCCGAATACCAGGTCAACCGCCAGGCGGCGAGCAATGCCAGTGGCGGGGACTACCCCGAAGACACGAGCGATATTCCGTTCTAGCAGAGCGCTCCGGACTTGAAGCGATTCAGGCGGCCATGACCGGGCAAGGTCCGTGCTGTGGCCGCTTTTGTTTTGATTGCGACCCGAGCTTTTGGAGTACAATGAGGGGTGAAATGCCGTGCCTGAACTGGCCGGGCCGGGAAATCAACTCCATCACTTTTTAGGCTTCTACGGAACGCAATTCCGCAGCTCGATAATGAGGACTGGCGAAAACCGTCACAGGAGAGAATATCGTATGTTTAAACGAACCCTCAGCGTTGTGACCCTGTTAGCGCTCATGCTGGCTGCCGTCGGGTTGGGAACGAGTCCGGCGACGGCCACGCCAGCGGCTGCGCAGGCGGGATCACCCAACGCGAAACTGCTGCCCGCTAATACCGCCCTTTACATCGATATTCGCACGGCAGATCTCGATAAAACCGTGAAATTTGTGCTTGATATAGTTGAAAAAGTGACTGGTTTCCGGCCCGGCAATCCCTACGAACAGTTCGACCAGGGTCTGACACAGTTCCTGGAACGCCCGGCGACCTTCCAGAAGGATGTGCTGTCCTGGTTGGGCGATCACGTGACAATCGGACTGCCCATTACTGATGCGGAGCTTGACTCGCTGAAAAGCAACCCGACGATGGGGCAAGTGCGAATCTTCAACCGTCCCAACTTCCTGGCCGTCATCGCCGTCAAGGATGATGCCGCCGCCAAATCGTTCCTCGGTGAAGTCATCGAGAAGTCAAAAGGCACAACCAAAATGACCTTTACGACGCGCACCGAGGACGTGGCTGGCACGCAGGTGACGGTCTACGACCAGGGTGGCCTATGCGAAACGACCTGCGGTAGCGTCGTCCTGGCAAAAGGCTACATTATTGGCGGCCTCAGCACTGCGGTTAATAACCTGTTGGCGTCGATGAAAGCCAAGAAGCCGAGCCTGGCCGACGACGCCAATTTCGGCAAGTTGATGGGCGCGCTGAAGTCGGATGACCTGGCAACGGTTTACATCTCGCCGCGCTTCTACCAGGTGCAGTTGGCAAGCATGGAAGCCATGATGCAGATGTCAGCCGGCATGGGCATGCTGGCAACACCTCAGGCGGCAGGTACACCCGAAGCCGCTGGTGGGCAAATGGCCGCGCTGCGGGCTGCACTCGGAGCCATCCAGGGACAGGCTTTTGCGGTGCGTATGGATGGCAAGGTGCTGTCGTTGAATGTGGCGCAGAGTGTCAATCTCGAGGCCATCAGCAAGGTCGCCCAGCAGTTGGGGCTGCCGGAGGCCATGATCAAAGGGGCCAACCCGCCCATTGAAGGCAAGCTCGTCAGCCAGATTCCGAATAAGGCGCTGGCGCTGGTCGTCGCCAGCGGCATTCCCAACATTTACCAGGGTATCCAGGCTGCGATGCGCATGGCGGGCCAGATGGGCAGCCAGACGCGCGGGCCACGAACCCCCGGCTTTAACCCGGCCCAGATCGAGAAGGGTTTCCAACAGTTTGAGGCAGCGCTCAAGGTGTTCTTCGACCTCGACGTGAAGCAGGACATCCTGAGCTGGATGAACGGTGAGTTTGCCCTATACATGACCTACAACCCCACCGGCACATTGTCCAAGCTGCCCAACGGTAGTTCGTGGCCTTTTGACCACGCCCTGCTGATCCAGACCAGTGATACGGCCAAGACCAAAAACTTCCTGACCAAGCTGAATGCGGGCCTGGAAAAGAATGCCAAAGGAACGACCATCAAACCGGCGGGCGACAATCTGTATAGCCTGACCACCAACGATGGCATCGAAATCGGTTATGGCCTGGTCGGGGACACTTTCCTGCTGACGACAGGCAGCGGCCTGAACATCGCCACCGCCGCCATCAAAGGCGATGGCACGCTGGCGAACAGCCCCGAATGGAAGCGCGCCCAGGCGACGATGCTCAAGCCGACCAGCCAGATCTGGTATGTAAACTTTGCGCAGATCACGCCGTTGCTCAAAGCCCTGGCCGAATTGAACCGGAACAACGATGCTGGCTCCAAGCAGGCGCTGGCCGTGCTGGATTTGCTGGAAAGCGCCTCCCTCTCCGGCGGCGTCATGCAGCCGGATGGCCTGAGCCTCGCCAGTCTGCAAATCACGTTGAAGTAGGTTCACCTCTCTCCTGCCCCCTCTCCGCAAAGCGGAGAGGGGAATTCGGATCGCGTTTTTGCACCTGAGCCGGGTACAATAGCCCGGCTCGATTGTTTCAGCATGTTCTGTCTATTGTTTCACGGTGCGGCGAATCAGAGCGGTGTCGGATAAGACTCAACCATGACCGAGCACAAACAGCGCGTGTTGAGCGGCCAGCAGCTTCGGCAGGCGACAGGCACCATCGCGGCGGCGTTCGTCCTGAGCGGAGCACTCGGCGTCGTGCGGCAGGGGGTGATCGGCGCACGCTTCGGCGCGGGCAGCGAACTCGACGCTTTCTATGCAGCCTACCGCATCCCGGAAATGTTATTCACGCTGGTGGCGGGCGGGGCGCTTGGCTCGGCTTTTATCCCGGTCTTCGGGCGATTTCTGAGCAACGATGATGCGGATGGTGCGTGGCGGCTGGCAAGCGCCGTGATCACGCTGGTGACGCTGACCGCAACAGCCCTGGCGGCGTTGGCAGCGCTGTTTGGTCCCTGGATCACCAGCACGCTGCTGATCCCGGAGGCGTCACCCGCACAGCAGGCGCTCACGACGCGCCTGATGCAGATCATGTTGTCCACCGTGATCATCTTCGGGATCAGCGGCCTGGTGATGGGCATCCTGAACGCTAATCAGCATTTCTTGACGCCTGCCCTGGCGCCGAGCATGAACAATCTGGGCTTGATCCTCGGCGCGTTGTTCCTGACCGCACGGTTTGGCGTCTACGGGCTGGTGATCGGGGCCGTGCTCGGCGCGCTGCTGCACGTCGGCATCCAGTTGCCCGCCCTGTTGCGGATCGGGCCGCGCCTGCGTCCGATTGTGAGCCTGGACACGCCCGGCGTGCGCGAAGTGCTGCGGCTGATGGGGCCGCGCGTAGTGGGATCGGGCGTGGTGCAAGTCAATTTCCTGGTCAATACGGCCCTGGCGTCGGGCATGGCTGCGGGCAGTTTCACGGCGCTGACCGTCGCCTTCAGCCTGATGTTCACGGTACTTGGAATCCTGGGGCAGAGCGTCGGCACGGCAGTTTTCCCGTCGCTGGTCGTGCTCGGCGCCCGTGAGGATTTAACTGGCTTCCGGCAGACGCTGGCCGGGGCGATGCGCGGTGTGCTCTTCATGTCCTTGCCCGCGTTCGTGGGCATGGTTGTCCTGGCAAGACCGCTGGTGGCAGTCATCTATGAACATGGCCTCTGGACGCCCAACGATACTATTGCGACGGCCTGGGCCTTCCAGCTTTATGCCCTGGGGCTGGCGGCGTTTGCCTTGCAAGAGGTCCTGGCGCGGGCCTTCTACGCGCTGCACGACACGGCCACGCCCGTCGCCATCGCTGTCGGCGGGATGATCCTCAATGTCGCCCTCAGCCTGAGCCTGATCCGCGTCGTACAGCAGCCCTACGGCGGGCTGGCGATCTCCAACGTGCTGGCGACGACAGCCGAGAGCGCCGTCCTGTGGCTCGTGCTGCGCGGACGGCTGCGCGGGCTGGAAGATCGCACTCTGTTCAGCATGATCGCCCGCACACTGGCGGCCTCGCTGGCAATGGGCGCGGTAGTGCTGGCAGTCTCAGGTTGGCTGGAAGGACGTTCCTGGCTGTTCATCCTGATCGTTGGAGTAGCCGTCGGAGGATTGTTCTTCGAGGGGCTGGCCTTCGCCCTCGGTCTGCCCGAAGCGCGCGATATGCCGATGAGCGTCTTGAGACGCTTTCGGAAGCGGCCAGCCTGACGGAAGTCGCTGTGTGTGGATACGAGTATGAATACCGGACGCATAGAGCATATCCTTTTCGAGAGCCGCGCCCTGCAAGGCAATCGCCTGGGCGATCCCCACATTCGGACGCTGTTCGTCTACCTGCCGCCCGGCTACGACGCTGACCCGGCCCGGCGCTACCCGGCCATCTTGATGCTGTCCAGTCACGGCAATACAGCCCAATCGCTGCTCAACTGGCGGCCCTGGGGCGAAAGCCTGGATCAGCAGCTTGACCGTCTGATCGGCTCCAGTGTGTGCCCGCCGCTCATCATGATCCTCCCCGACACGTGGACGCGGCTTGGCGGCGCGCTGCACCTCAACTCGCCCGCGCTCGGCAATTACGCCGACTACTTGCTGGACGAGATCGTGCCTTACGTCGATGCCCATTACCGGACGCTGGGCGCGCGGCGCGGGATCATGGGCCGCAGCAGCGGCGGCTACGCGGCGCTGTACCACGCTATGACGCGGCCCGGTATGTTCGTGGCGGTGGCCGATCACAGCGGCGATGCCTATTTCGAGTATATGGCGCTGCCAGAGATCGCCAGGCTGCATCGTAACCTGGCCGAATACGGCGGGCTGGACGGGCTGATGGAGGACACGAAGCTGAACACGCCGAAAAGCCAGGCGTTCTACGACACGATCAGCCTCCTGACCTGGGCGGCAACCTTTGCACCAAACCCGGATGCGCCGCACGGCTTTGATTTACCGGTTGACCTGGAAACGGGTGAGCTGCGGGAGGACGTGTGGCAGCGCTGTCTGGCTTACGATCCGGTGCGCCTGGTGGCGAGGCCCGAATACGCGGCAGCGCTGCGAAACCTTAAGGAACTTTTCATCGACTGCGGACAGTTCGACGAGTACAATTTACAGGTTGGCGCGCGGGTGTTGAGCCGCCGGTTGCGCCAGATGGGTGTGCCGCACGTCCATGAGGAATATCCGGGCGGGCATCGCGGTACACACTATCGCTATGACATCTCGCTGCCGCGTCTGGTGCGCGCGCTGCTGGAAAACTGAAATCTGCGTCGATGACTCACATTACGCCAAACCCGCCCCTCTCTAACTGGAGAGGGGAACCGATGTCCCATTCAGCACCGAACGATTCCCTCTCTGCTTGCGGAGAAGGGGCAGGGGTGAGGTAAATCTGCCTTGCGTAACGTGAGTTGGAATCCGTCTGCTCGC
>JAJPHV010000073.1 GCA_021325095.1 Chloroflexota bacterium
AACACCGACGACATCCGCGAGTCCCCGGCGCTGGACATTGCCAACAAGCTGCACAATCAGGACGCCATCGTGCGCGGCTACGATCCGGTGGCGGGCGAAAACGCGGCACGAGTAGCGCCATATCTCCAGTTGTGCGATGATCCGTATGAGCTGGCGCAGGGCTGTGATGCCCTGGTGATCGCCACACCCTGGAACGAGTTCAAATCGCTGGATATGGAGCGCATCTGCCGGGCCATGAAACAGCCGATCCTGATCGACGGGCGGAACCTGTACGATCCGGCGCAGATGAAAGCGCTGGGCTTCCAGTATCGTGGGGTTGGGCGTGGCTATCGGGGTTCAATGGACGACGGGAAGGCCCATGAGAAACAATAACGTGACCCGCCACATTTTGCCGAACGGCATGACCATCCTGCTCAAAGAGATGCACAACGCCCCGCTGATCAGTTGGTGGGTGCTCTATCGCATCGGCAGCCGCAACGAACCTACCGGGCTGACCGGAGCCTCGCACTGGGTCGAACACATGATGTTCAAGGGAACCGAGCAGTTCCCACCCGGCTACCTGGACAAAGCCATTGACCGGGAGGGCGGCATCTGGAACGCGCAAACCTCCTTCGACTACACGGCTTACTTTGAAACGCTGCCCTCGGATCGGATCGACCTGGCGCTGCGCGCCGAAGCGGATCGGATGGTCAACGCCAAATTCGACCCCGAAGAAGTCGAATCGGAGCGCACTGTGATCATCTCTGAGCGGCAGGGCAGCGAAAACAGCCCGATGTTCTGGCTCGGCGAAGAGTTGCAAGGCGCGGCCTTCCGGGTACACGGCTACCACCATGAGATCATCGGCGACATGACCGACCTGCAAACCATGACCCGCGACGATTTATACCGGCACTACCGCACCTACTACGTACCAAACAATGCCATTGCCGCCGCGGTAGGAGACTTCGATACGCAGGCCATGATCGCCCGGATCGAGGCGATCTTCGGCCAGATTCCAGCCGGGCCAACGCCGCCTGTTTTTGTCCGTCCGGAGCCGCCGCAGCAGGGCGAGCGGCGCGTCCGCGTGGAGCGCCCCGGCCCAACGGAATACCTGGCGGTGGCCTATCGCGTGCCGGAGGCCAAGCACCCGGATTGGATGAAGCTGTATATGCTGGACAGCATCCTGGGTGGGGCCAGCGGCTTTGGCGGCGGCGGGGTCGGCAACAAGACCTCGCGGCTGTACCAGGCGCTGGTCAAGACGGAACTGGCCGCCGCGATCAGTTCCGGGCTGCTGCCGTCCATCGATCCCTACCTGTACTATATCGATGTGACATTGCGTGAAGGTCACACGCTCCAAGAAGTTGAGGCGGCGCTCTTTGCCGAACTCGATAAGGCGGTCAAAGGCCAGATCACGCAGCCTGAACTCGACAAGGCCAAGAAGCAGGCCCGCGCGCTGTTCGCCTACAGCGGGGAGACCGTCACCAACCAGGCGTTTATGCTGGCTTATTACGAACACGTCACCGGCGACTACAACTGGTTCCTGACCTTTGAGGAACGCCTCCGGGCTATCTCCCTGGACGACGTTCACGAAGTTGCGCAGAAATACCTCCGGCCCTCGCAGCGGACGGTAGGTTGGTTCGTTCCTACCGCGCCTGATGGCGGCGAGGAGCAGGGAGAAGGCAACCATGCCTGAGCCGACAATGTCCGGCAAACGAAACGCGCTGCCGGGTTCGGATGACATTGCCCGCGAGGTGCTGCCCAACGGCATCGTCGTCCTGGCGCGAGAAAACTTCACCACTGCTTCCGTTGTCATTGCCGGGTCGCTGAACGTGGGCAGTCTCTTTGAGACGGCGGACAAGGCCGGGCTTGCCAGCTTCGTGGCCGGGTCACTCCTGCGCGGGACGCGCACCCGCGATTTCGACACCATCCACGAGACATTGGAAGGGATCGGGGCCAGCCTGGGCATTGGCGGGGGCGTCCATACCACCAGCTTCAACGGCAAAAGTCTGGCCGAAGACCTGCCTGTGCTGCTCGATCTGCTGTCCGATGCCGTGCGTAACCCGGCCTTTCCGGCAGATCAGACCGAGCGGCTGCGCGGCGAAATCCTGACGGGCTTGCGCATCCGCGCCCAGGATACGCGCTCGGTGGCGAACGAGACCTTTCGCAAGCTGGCCTATCCCGAAGTTCACCCTTACAGCCGCAGCACGCAGGGCGAGATCAACACCGTCAGCAGCATTACGCTGGACGAGATGGCGGCTTTCCACCAGCGGCACTACGGGCCGCGCGGGATGATCATCGTCATTGTGGGCGCGGTCAAAACCCAGGACGCCATCCGGCAGGTGCGCGACATCCTGGGCGACTGGCACAATCCAGCGCAGCCAGCGGTTCCGGCCTTGCCTGATGCGCCTGCGCTGCCTGAAACGCGCCAGCAGTTCACCTTTGTCCCCGGCAAAACGCAGTCGGACATCGTGCTTGGCTGGCCGGGGCCATCGCGCTTTGCCCCGGATTATCAGGCAGCCAACCTCGCCAACAGTATCCTGGGGGTCTTCGGCATGATGGGCCGCCTGGGCAAGACCGTCCGCGAGGATCAGGGGCTGGCCTACTATTCGAGCAGCCGCGTCAATGGCGGGATGGGGCCTGGCCCCTGGCAGATCTACGCAGGCGTCAACCCGGTCAATGTCAAGCGGGCCATCGACAGCATCCTGGTCGAGATCGAGCGTATCACCTCGGAACCGGTCAGCGAGGACGATCTGGCCGACAACAAGGCCAACTTCACCGGGCGCTTACCGCTGAACCTGGAAAGCAATGAGGGCGTCGCGTCGTCTATCTTGAATATCGAGACATACAACCTGGGCCTGGATTACCTGCGCCAGTACGCCGACATGATCAACGCCATCACCCGCGAGGACGTGCTGGCCGCTGCACGTAAGTACCTGTCGCCGCGCGCCTACGCGCTGGCCGTCGCCGGGCCGGAAGGCGAGTCTTGACCTCACCCCAACCCCCTCGCCGCAAGCAGCCAGGGGGCGATACAATCGTTGGGAATGATATGCTGCGAGTCGGCGTAGACCTGATGGACGTGGAGCGGATCGCGCGCAGCCTGGAGCGCTATGGCGACAGGTTCTACGCGCGTTTCTTCACCGAGAACGAGTGCGCCCAGTGCATGGGCAGACCGGAGCGCCTGGCGGCCCGCTTTGCCGCCAAAGAAGCCGCAGCCAAAGCGCTGGGCACGGGCATCGGCGACGTGGGCTGGAAAGAGATCGAGGTCGACTGCGACCACCGGGGGCGGCCCATCCTGCGGCTGCATGGCGAGGCGGCGCGATTGGCCGAACAGCTTGGCCTGACCACCTGGGAGATCAGCCTGAGCCACACCCACGAGCAGGCCATTGCCTTTGTCGTGGCGACTTCCCGGTAGCGTTACCGCAGCGCTGCTGTAACGTTTCGCCGCGCGGCCAGGACTCCACGTTAGGTTTCGGAAAGAAATCCGGCCTACCCTGTAGGCCGTAGCCGATAATCTGCTGAACGTACCGGAGAGAGGGGAAAGCGTCATGTTCAAGAGCTTCATTGATCGCCGCCAGAGAGAAGAAGAAATCAAAGCAGAAGGTCGGCTGCCCCCCGGCCAGTCGTTGACGCAGAAATTCCCGGTGCTGCACTACGGCCCGGTTCCGCTGTACAACAACCTGAACAACTGGACGTTCAAGGTCTACGGGCTGGTCGAGGAAGAAAAGACCTGGAACTGGGACGAGTTCAACAAGCTGCCGCGCCGCAAGGTCACGATGGACATTCACTGCGTCACGCGATGGAGCAAGTTCGACACCGAATGGGAAGGCGTCCACTTCAAGGATTTGATCGACGGCGGCTTCGTCAAGCTCAAGCCCGAAGCCAACTTCTGCATTCAGCACTGCGAATACGGCTTCACAGTCAACGTGCCGGTCTCGGTCCTGCTGGCCGATAACTTCCTGCTGGCAACGCACTTTGATGGCAAGCCGTTGGAGCCGGATCACGGCTACCCACTGCGCGGCGTGATCGGCGCGATCCCCGGCAAACACCAGGACTCAGATCGCTACCTGTGGAAGGGCGGCAAATGGCTGCGTGCCCTGGAGTTTAAGGCGCAGGATCAGCCCGGTTTCTGGGAGCAGGCGGGCTACTCGATGACGGCGCGCATCTGGGACGAGGAGCGCTACGCCCGGCGTGGCTGGTAAACCGCCTACCTCCTCTTATACACCACGTTGTTGACCTCACCCCCTGGCCCCCTCTCCAACTGGCGAGGGGGAACCGATAGGCACTAACTCTCCTCTCTGCAAGCAGAGAGGGGCCGGGGGTGAGGTTCTGCGTAACATGAGTTATGATCCGGCAGAGGGTGAGGTTGATCACGAGGAGGAGGTTGCCGTGACCGTATTGGGGCTGCATCACATTACGCTGGTGTGTGCCAACGCGCAGCGCACCATCGATTTCTACACGGGCGTGCTCGGCCAGCGGCTGGTGAAGAAGACTGTCAACTTTGACGATCCGGGCAGCTATCACCTGTACTTTGGCGATGAACTGGGCCGACCCGGCACGGCCATCACCTTCTTCGAATGGCCTTACGCACCCAAGGGCCGTCCGGGTATCGGCGGCACACATCATTTTGCCCTGCAAGTGCCAGACTACAACGCATTGCTCAAGTGGAAACGGCGGCTGACTGACCTGGGCCTGTCTGTCACTGGCCCGCTGGATCGGCACTATTTCACCTCCATCTACTTCAACGACCCCGACGGCGCAATCCTGGAAATTGCCACTATCGGGCCGGGCTGGACGGTGGACGAGGCGCCCGACCAGATTGGGACAGAGTACCGCGCCATCCCGCCGGAGATGATCGTCCATAACCGCGACGAGGCGCGCATCCAGGCCACGACCTGGCCTGAACCTGTGCCGGACATCACGGCGGATATGGCCCTGCTGCACGGGATGCATCACATCACGGCCATCGGTGCCGACATCCAGCGCACGCACGCCTTTTTTGGCGAACTGCTCGGAATGCGCCGGGTCAAGATGACCTCCAACTTTGACGATCCGGATTCAGCGCACTGGTATTGGGGCGTGGGCGATGGCAGGCCGGGCACGCTCATCACCTACTTCGAGCGAAAACCGGGTCAATCGCCGCGCAGCCAGATGGGGACGGGGCAGACACACCATTTCGCCCTGGCCGTCCCCGACGAGCAAGTGCAGCTCGAATGGCGCGAAAAGCTGATCGAGGCCGGGCTGCGCGTCTCGCCCGTCATGGATCGCATGTACTTCAAGAGCATCTACACCAACGATCCGGATGGGCATATTGTCGAACTGGCGACGATGGGGCCAGGCTTTGCCGCCGACGAGACGGTGGCCGAACTGGGCCAGCGCGTCACACTGCCGCCCTGGTTGGAACCGCACCGCGCCGACATCGAACGAGTGCTGCATCCGGTCAGTGCGCCGCGCTGGACAGCGCCGGAGGAAGCCAGACCATGACCGACCTCAACAAGATGAAAGGCGCCCATCAGGGACAACCTGTCCTGGCGGCGGGCGAAGCGCTGGATCGCGCCCAGGCTGCGATGGTCATGGTACACGGGCGCGGGGCGACGGCGGAAAGCATCCTGACGCTGGCCCAGGAGCTTGATCAGCGTGGTTTCGCCTATCTCGCGCCGCAGGCCGAGGGCAATACCTGGTATCCCTATCCCTTTCTCGCGCCGCTCTCCGCCAACGAACCGAAACTCTCCTCGGCGCTGATGGCTGTCGAGGAGGCCCTGGCCCGTGTGGAAGCGGCGGGCATCCCGATGGAACGCACGATCTTGCTTGGTTTCTCGCAAGGCGCGTGCCTGGCGCTTGAGTTTGCGGCGCGGCACGCACGGCGCTATGGCGGACTCGTGGGACTGAGCGGGGGGCTGATCGGCCCGGACGACACCCCGCGCGACTATCCAGGATCGCTGGAAAGCACGCCGACCTTTTTGGGATGCAGCGACATAGACCCACACATCCCGCGCCAGCGGGTCGAGCACACGGCGGAAGTGCTGTCACGGCTGGGCGCCAACGTCACCAAGCGCCTGTACCCCGGCATGGGGCACATGGTCAGCCCGGATGAAATCAAGTTTGTGCGCCGGATGATGGCCGCGCTCGTCAACGCGGAACGCCTGACGCCGGGTAGTTAAGCTCGCTGTGCCTCACTCCCGGCCCCTCTCCACCGGAGTGGAGAGGGGGACAGGGGGTGAGGTAAACGATAGGCGCTACCCCCTACACGCGCGGCGGCCCGCGCCGGATCAGCTCCACCATGCGCTGCGTGTGTTCCGGTTTCCAGGGTTCTTCCCAGCTCGCGCCAAAGCGCCAGGGACTGACGTCCTCGATCCACCAGGTGACGCCCACTTCCACAAAGGGTTCAACGGCAGGCGCGGCCTTGTGCCACAGATCGTCGGGCACGCACCCACCATGCGCCGCATCAAATGGCGTGAGGAGCGTGCGGTGCTGCCGAATGTAGGCCAGCGCTTCGCGCCAGGTGTCGGCCGTCATGCCGCCGTCCCACTTGATCGGGTAGAAGCCGTCGAAGCGCGCCGCGCGGCGCATCGGCGCTTTGTTGGGCCAGTTGCCGCCCACCCAGATCGGGATGCGCGGCGATTGGACAGGCGCAGGGCGAAAAATCATCTGCCGGATGTGGTTATATTGACCGTCGAAGCTGAAAGGCTGGCCCGTCCACAGCCCGCACAACACGTCCAGCCCTTCGTCCAACATCTGTGCGCGGGTTTTGGCATCCGTCGGTTCGCCAAAGAAGCCAAAATCCCACTGAGCCGGATCGCCCAGCCCCACCCCCAGCGTGAGTCGCCCGTTGGAAAGCCGATCTACCGCCACTGTCTGGCGGGCCAGCACCCAGGCGCGCCGCCTCGCCACCGGCGTGACCATCGTGCCGAGCCGGATGGTCGAGGTGTTGTAAGCCATCACGGCCAGTGCCGCCCAGGGATCGACATTGGGGTGAAATGTCGGGGCAAAGAAAACGTGATCCCAGATGAACAGGCCATCCCAACCGAGCGTCTCGGCTTCTCTGGCGATCTCGGCCAGAAAGCGGGCCTCGGCAAAATCGGCAAAAGGTGGCAGGGATATTCCAAAACGCATTTGGGCCTCCTTAGCGAAAAACGGCCCGAACAATAGCACATATGTTCAGGTTCGTCAAGCGCTCGTGATTTAACATTTCTTTGCAGTGCTGTTAAAATAGGATGTGTACATTTAGTTTTTGGTCGAAACATCAGTTATGAGGAGAAATAGTTCATGTCGCCGAGAAAAGGTTTGCTGCTGTTTGTCTGTTTGCTGCTGGCGGTTAGCGCGGCCCTTTCCGCCGTACCGATCAGAGCGCAGGCCCCCGCCGAAGTCGTGATGTGGATCGCCTTCAATGATCACCGCCTGGACTGGACCAAGGCCCGCGCTGATGAATTCAACAAGCAGTTCCCGCAGTTCAAGGTCACGATCAACGGCTTCGCTGATTACGAACCACTCAATCAGGCGCTCGACAACGCCGTCCAGCAGAAAACCAAACTGCCGATGGCCGTCGTGCAGATGTTTGAGATTGCCACGCAGCGCAACCGCGATCTTGGTCTGTTCAAGCCGATAGCCGAAGCCCTGGGCGATAAGAAGGAGATCAACGGCCTGCCGGTTGATTTCTCCGACATCATCGGCGTCATCACCAACTACTATACGCTGGACGGCAAGTGGACTTCCATGCCCTGGAATACGTCCACCCCCATCACCTACGCCAATGCCGACATGCTCAAGGCCGTCGGCGTCGATAAGGTTCCCGCCACCTGGCAAGACCTGGAAGCCACCTGCGCCAAGCTGATGGAAAAGAAAGCCGATCTGAAGCTCGACGGCTGCTTTGCCTTCCCCAATCACGGCTGGTTCATGGAGCAGTGGATCGCCTCGCAGGGCGGCCTGTTCGCCAATAACGAGAATGGACGCAAGGCGCGCGCCACCGAGACCCTGCTCGACAGCGAACCAGCCATCGCCACCGCTGCCTGGATTCAGGACATGTACAACAAGAAGTACCTGATTTACACGGGCAAGCAGCGCGACTGGGATGGCGTTGAAGCGGCCTTCACCAGCGGCAAGATCGCTTTTGTGATCAGCAGCAGCGGCGACGCTGGCTCGGTGGTGGAAGCGGCCAAAGGCAACAAGATCAACGTGGTCGGTGGCCGGATGCCCTACAACGGCAAGGTCGGCTGGAAGGGTAACCTGATCGGCGGCGCCAGCCTGTGGCTGGTCAAAGACCTCGACCCGAAGGTTGAAGAGGGCGCGCTGACCTGGATGGTGTTCCTGACCAACACCAAGAATGCCGCCGATTGGCACAAAATCAGCGGTTATGTGCCGATCCGCAACAGCGCCGCCAAACTGCTCGAGGAGCAGGGCTGGTTCAAGGAGAACCCGGTCTTTGCCGTCGCAGGCGGCCAGCTTGCCGACTCGCCCGTCGGGCCGAACACGGCTGGCGCGCTGATGGGCACGTTCGCCGAGACGCGCGACCTGGTGACGCAGGCCCTTGAAAACCTGATGCTCAAGGGCGGCGACCCGGCGGCGACCTTCAAGGATGTCAAGAAGAAGGCCGACGACCTGCTCAAGAAATACAACTCTCTGTACGGCAGCTAAATCGGGTAGTTAGCCTCACCCCCTGATCCCTCTCCGCTGCGCAGAGGGGGAACTGCTCAGAAGTGAGGCAGGGTTCTGGCTCCCCTCTCCACAGGGTGGAGAGGGGTCGGGGGTGAGGCTAACGCCTTTTACTATTCTCACGACGTGGGTGGAAGCATGGTGAGTATCGCACTCCTGGCCGGGGTCGTGGCCGCAATCGTCGGCGCGATTGCGGTGGGCAGCGTCTATGCCCGGTTCAAGCGCTCGACGGCGCTGGGCGCGGGCATCGGGGCCGTAGCGGGCGCGCTCGGCTCGATGCTGTTCATGGTTCCCCTCAACTACTGTACCTTTGATCCAACCCGCACGGCGCTGGACGTTGGCGTCGGCGTGTTCCTGATCGTGGTCGGAGCGGCAGGGGCGATCTACGGCGCAACGTGGCTGTCGCGCTGGCAGTTCGAGCGCGGCCTTCGCGCTTCGCTCAGTGCAGTGGTTTCCACGCCGGGCCATTTCAAAGGTCGTGTGACGCCCTGGCTGCTCTTAGCGCCGACGCTGGTGATCCTGGTTCTCTTCCTGTACTACCCCTCGCTGGATACGCTGCGCGTTTCGACGCTGCTGCGCTTTGTGGGCCTGAACCGCACTAAATTCGTCTGCGTGGATAATTTCACGACCATGCTCGGCGATCCGGATTATGTGCAGAGCGTGATCGTGTCCTTTGTCATCGCGGGCGCCATCGTGGCGCTTGGGCTGATTCTGTCGCTGCTGATTGCGACGGCTGCCTACCAGCCTATCGCCGGTGGCAATCTATACCGCACGCTGCTGGTCTGGCCCTATGCAGTGTCGCCTGCCGTCGCCGGGATCATCTTCAGCCTGATATTCAACCCGGTCACGGGCGGCGTCAATCAAATCCTGGATCGCGTGTTCGGCATGAAGCTGCCCCTGCTCAACGACCCCGTGCAGGCCACCATCGCGGTGATCCTCGCCAGTGTCTGGAAGACGATGGGCTTTGGCATCCTGTTTTATATCGCGGGTTTACAAAACGTCCCCAACGATCTGAAGGAGGCGGCGGCCATCGACGGCGCGAACGTGGTGCAGCGCTTCTTCCGCATCACTGTGCCGCTGCTGTCTCCGATCACCTTCTTCCTGATCATCACGATGATGAGCTACGCCTTCTTTGACATTTTCGGCACGATTGATCTGCTCACGACGGGCGGGCCAAGCAGCGCCACGACAGTCATGATGTACAAGATTTACCTGACGGGCCGCAGCGATCTGGGCCTGGCCTCGGCACAGTCGATTGTGCTGTTCTTGCTCGTCATTGCGCTGACGGGCGTGCAGTTCATCACCACAGGGAGGCGCGTCAACTACGGCGCGTGAACGGCGATGGCGACACTCACGGACAAGGCGCTTGCCACAGTAACGACGACCCGGCGAACACGCCCGATGGCGTGGCTGCCCAAACGCTGGTACATCCACGTGTTCCTGTGGGTGAGCAGTTTCCTGCTGGCGCTCCCCCTGATCTACGCCATGCTCATCAGCACACAGACCAACGCCGATGTCGCCACGTTCCGGCTGGTTCCGGGCAGCGCCCTGTCCGACAACCTGACCGTCGTTCTCAACCGTAACCTGCCGCAGTATATAGCCAACAGTGTGGGTGTGGCCGTCGCCATCACCGTTGCCAAGACCGTCCTCTCGCTGCTGGCCGGGCTGGCCTTCGTCTATTTCCGCTTCCCCGGCAAATGGATCGTCTTTGGCTTTGTCCTGATCACGCTCATGATGCCCACCGAAGTGCTGATCCTGGCCCTGCTGCGCTTCGTCAGTGACCTGGGCTGGGGCAATACCTACCTGGCCCTGGTCGTGCCCTTCATGGCAAGCGCCACCGGGACGTTCTTGTTCCGGCAGCACTTCGCCAATATCCCGGCGGAGCTATCCGAGGCCGCACAGCTGGACGGGACAACGCCGCTGCAATTCCTGTTTCGGGTTTTGATCCCCCTGAGCTGGAACACCATTGGGGCGCTGGCCGTCATCCAGTTCATCTACGCCTGGAATATGTACCTGTGGCCCTTGCTGGTGATCTCGGATCAGCAGCGGCAGGTTGTCCAGGTAGGCCTGCAAGCGCTGGTCGGGTTGGGCAGCGCCATCTCGTTCGGCCCGCTCATGCTCGGCGCAGTCATCGCCAGCATCCCCCCGGTGATTGTCTTCGTGCTGCTCCAAAAGCAGTTCATGAGTGGCTTCGCCCTCACGCGCGATAAGTAACTAACCAGGCAAGTCGCGTTGCCGCTCTACCGATAGTATGATTACGCCAGCCTCATGTCAGCGCGGAATGCAATTCTATCGAGCTATCGATCAAGCTATCAAAAGGAGCAACCATGAACGCGACGGACATCCTGAAGTACGGCAATCGCACCTTTCAGGCCAGCCTCAACAACGTGCCGCCAAACGAGTGGGAAACGAGCGGTGTGTGCGGATACTGGTCGGTCAAGAACATCGTGGCGCACCTGGCGTCACATGAATGCGTGCTGGTCGAAGTGCTGACCTCGTTCCTGGGCGGCGGCCCCACCCCTTACCTGAACGAATTTACGGCGGGCGCGCAGTTCAATGATAACCAGGTTGATCAGCGCCAGGGCCTGACGCCCGAACAGACCCTGGCGGAATATAACGACACCCATGCGAAGGTCATGTCGCTGATCACGCAAGTCCCCATACCAACGCTGCAAATGGTCGGCACGCTGCCCTGGTACGGCCCGGAGTATGCCCTGGACGACTTCATCGTCTACGGTTTCTACGGCCACAAGCGCGAACACAGCGCGCAGATCAACGTGTTTACGGATCGCTTCAAGTGAGCGCGTCGGGTGGATTATTTGGGCTGCACCAGCGAAATGCCGATTTCGTAGCTGCCCGTCGCCGGGCTGTTTTCCTTGATGTCGGCAAATTCGACGCTGATCGCATACGTTCCATCGGCGGGCGGCCTGACCACCAGCGACCCGCTGATCAGGTTTTCGCCAATCGTCCCGCCGATGATCGTTTCCAGATCAAGCGTCATGATCGTGGTTGTGGTGTAGAACGTGCCGGATGTTGGCTCCAGCGTAATCCGGTATAACTGGCCGCCCTTCGCATTGAAGGTGTAGAAGCGAATCGAGGTATTGGGGTCGATACTCTCCGTCAGCGGTTTGTCGAGTTCGAGGGTCTTGGCGTCGGGTGGCAGTTCCTGCGCGGGCGGCGTGGCCGTCCCCTGCAAGGCGGAGCGCGCCCGGAGTGTCTCGCTCTGCGGTGCGCCACCCAACAGCCATAGTGCAACCAGCAGCCCGGCCCCGGCCAGCGCCGTCTTGTAAGCCTGTCTCATCCCTTCACCCTCCATTCGTGGCGACAATGCCCACCCTATTGTAGAGCATGAAGACAGGTTGGGGGATGAGATGGTCATAGCCGGCAGTGGGCGCCAGCCCTAAGGTTGATACTTGTATGCTCTCGCTTTACCGCAGACTGGTGGTAAATTAGTATCGAAACGTCTGGCGCAGCCGCGCGCCCTCCACAGGTGCACATAGTTCCTTTCCCAACCTTAGTACGTTTTCTTCAGTACGTTTCCTTCGCCCGCTTACCTCCGAACAACACGAAAGGTAAAACAACCCATGACCGCAACGCTGATTGATGGAAAAGAAATCGCCAGCCGCATCCGCGCCCGGATCGCCGAGAAAGTGCGCCACATGGTCGAGCAGCACGGCGTCCGCCCCGGCCTGGCGGCGGTGCTGGTCGGCGACAACCCGGCTTCACACACCTACGTCAAAATGAAACGCAAAGCCTGTGCCGAGGTCGGCATTGAGTCGTTTGGTTTTGAACTGCCCGCCGATACCACCCAGGCCGAAGTGGAGCGCCTGGTCCGCGAGCTGAACGAGCGCCCGGACGTGAATGGAATCCTGGTGCAGCTTCCGCTGCCGCCGCACCTGGACGAGGCCCGCGTCCTGAGCGCCGTCGGCCTGGACAAAGACGTGGATGGCTTTCACCCCGTCAACATCGGGCGGCTGGCGATGAAGGGTCGCCAGCCGGATTTCGTCCCGGCCACGCCCGCCGGCGTGATCCGCCTGCTGGATGAATGCGCGGTGCAGATAGCCGGGGCAAACGCTGTCGTGTTGGGGCGCAGCAATATCGTCGGGATGCCCGTCGCGCTGCTCCTGATCCACCGTGACGCCACTGTGACCGTCTGCCACAGCCGCACGCGCGACCTGCCAGACGTGGTGCGCCGTGCCGACATACTGGTGGCGGCGGTGGGCCGCGCCCAGATGGTTAAGGGCGACTGGATCAAGCCCGGCGCGGTGGTCATCGACGTGGGGACGAACAAGATTGCAGACCCAACCGCCAAGAACGGCACACGTATGGTCGGCGACGTGGACTTTGAGGCGGCAAAGGCCGTTGCCAGCGCCATCACGCCCGTGCCGGGTGGGGTTGGCCCCATGACGATTGCCATGCTGCTGGAAAACACCTTGCGCGCCGCCGAATTGAAGCTCGGTCAGTGCTAACCAGAATCCACCCTTTGCCTGTTGCCCGCTATCGCTGGCGCAGTTTTCGATTATACTGATAGTGAGCCACATCATTCTGGAAACATGGAGTCTCAATGCGCACACTGTCGAGAAAGGTTAATCTTGGGGTCTTATTGTTAATAGGGTTGGTTCTGGTCAGTGCGGTATGGGGTACGCAGGTGACGACGGCCCAGACGTCGGGCGGCGAGGCGTGCGCTCAACTTCTGCCCAATATCGAGAAGCACGTCACCGGCTGCCAGGGTCTGGCGCCAGATCAAGTCTGTTACGGCAATAAGATCATCGCCGTCGAATATACGGAAGAAGCGGGCGGCCAGAAAACGCTTGCCAAAGAGGGCGACATCGCGCCCCTGAACACGGTCAAGTCGCTGACGGCTGGCCCCCTGAACCCCGAACGCGACGAGTGGGGTGTCGCTGTGCTGAAGACGCAGCCCGGCAACCTGGAAGGCACGACTGCCGGGCAGGTCGTCACGTTCATCGTCTATGGCGATACCACCGTGACGGGCAAGACCGTCCCGGTGGGCAAGACGGCGGATCAGCAGGCGGAACCCCCACCGTCCTGCGACGCAACCACGACGCGCTCCACCTACCTGCGGGCCAGCCCCGGCCCGAACGAACAGCAGGTTGAACTGCTGCCCGCCAACACCTCAGTCAAGATCACGGGCCGCCGCGCCGACGGGCGTTGGGTGCAGGCCGAGGGCAACGGTAAAACAGGCTGGTTGTTCATGGACAACCTGAAAACCCAGTGCGACCTGGGCAGCCTGCCACTGACTGATCCGGTCATCAAGCCCCTCCCCAACGTCAATGCCTTCTTCTTCTCGACGGGCGTTGGCGCGCAGTCCACCTGCAAGGACATTCCACCCGCCGGCATGTTTGTGCAGTCGCCGAAGGGCATCAAAGTGACGTTCCGCCTCAACGGCGCCGACATTGTGATGGGATCGACGGCGGATTTCAGCGTCGATCCCGGCCCGCCCCCACGCATCAAAGTCAAGGTGATCGAAGGCGAGGTGCAGGTCATCGTCGGCGGCAGGCCGTACACGATCCGGGGCGGCACGGAAGCCAGTTTCCCCCTCGGCGGGCCAGATGGCTTGCAGTTCATCGGCCCACCCGGCAACCTGTTACCGCTTGGTTCAGACCCGACGGCTCCCGGCTACGTCCGAACGCTCTGCGATGTGGCTGAGGCTGCCGGGCTGACCGTTACTGGCTGCAATGTCCAGCCGCCACCGCTGCCGCCACCGCAATTCACGAGCACACCTACGGAAGAGATCACGTCCTGTTCCGAACGTACCTTCCTCTCCAACGGCAAGGTGTGCATACCTAACATCGGCATTGTGGCCTGTGACCGCAACGGCAAGTGCGACGATCCGAAGAACGGCGAGAACTCATATACTTGCCCGGAGGACTGCGGCGCACCGCCTCCGAAGGACGGCTGGGGCGGCCCACCCAAACCACCGACCCCCACGCCCATCGAGTGCCCATACGGTTCCTGTGGGCCTTTTAGCTGATACAACGAGAGGTGAGGGCCTCCACTGGCCCTCACCTCTTTTTGCAGGTGCATCAGGCTTGTCTGGCAGCGTGGTCTGCAAAATAGCGCTGCCAGGGGCCGCAGCCGCGAATGAAGGGCTGCATCATCGCTCGTTCCGCCTGCACGGTGTGCATCAGGTCGTGCCCGGCCCACTCGTGTACCAGTTCGCTCATCGTGACCAGGCCCAGTTCCGCGTGGCGCGCCCGGCGCGGCAGATCGTCGGGCGTCACACGTGAGAGCACGTCCAGACTCTCGTTGCGCAGGCGGGCGAATTCGGCCACCAGATCGGTCATCGACTGGTTAATCTCGGACTTTGTGCCCTGCGCGTCAGGATCGAAAGCCGGAAAGTCCTGCCCGGCCAATATGGCCTTCACCCGGACGGGGAATACCCATCGCTCCGTATCGACCAGATGTTGGAGGCAGTCGAGCGCCGACCATTCCTTCGGCGCGGGTGGTTCGGCCAGCAGTTCCGGCGGCAATGCCTGGATCAGATTCATCCAGCGCGTGGGGGTGGTCGTCAATACGGGTCGTACCCACATCAGAATGTTGTCCATCGCTAGCGCGGCGCGAGCCGCACTTCTCCTTTCCATGATACAATCGGATGGCGCAGAAACAGATGAGGCGGTGAGCAACCTGTCGCGCCTCAAATTATAGTGGCTGTCGCGCACGTGTCGAGCGCACTCCGCACAGACACGACCTGCTGTCGCCGGTTTTCACACTCAGGATGGGACTCTATGTTTTCGGCACTCCTCGACGTGGCAATCGGGCTGATCCTGCTCTATTTGATCCTCAGCATTCTGGCCTCTGCGCTCAACGAGATTCTGAGCAACCTGTTCCAATGGCGCTCGGCGTTCCTGGTCAACTTCCTGGAACGCCTGCTGGAAGACCCTGAACTGATCCGGACTTTCTTTCAAGATACCCCGCTGGCCCTGCATCTGGAACTGCCATCGCCCGCCACGACGGGCAGCACGACGCCCGTCACTGTGCCACAGCGCGTGCGCGCCGGGGTCATGGGCTTCAGGAACCGGCTGGCGCTGCTGCGCGAGATGCCTTCCTACATCAAAGCCGAAGATTTCGCCCAGTCGATCTTCGACATGATGCGCGCCATCCGCAACGCCCAGACCGGAGAGCAATCGGCGCGGGGCCTGAGCCTGGAAGAATGGAAGAGCGTGGTCATCAACGCCAAGATGCCCGCCAACCTGAGGAACGTGCTGACTTCGGCGCTGGACAAGGCCCAGGATGACATCAGCACAACCAGCAGCGAGCTTGACAAGGTGCGCAAGAACCTGGAAGACTGGTATGACCGCTCGATGGATCGCGTCTCCGGCTGGTACAAGCGCCGGACTCAATTCGCATTGTTTTTCATCGGGCTGGCGCTGTCCGTGATCTTCAACCTGGACACGATTTCAATTGCGAACCGTCTGCTGCAAAACCCGGCGCTCCGAGAGGCGATTGCGGCGCAGGCGCAGGCTGAAGCCCAGCACCTTTCCGCGAGCGCGCCCAACTTCGTGCTGACGCCGACGGCTGTGCTGACGCCCCAACCAGGCGCAACGCCCGAAGCGCCGACACCGGCAGCAGTTGCCACCGCGCAGCCGGGCAACGTCGAGGTCGTCAGGCAAAATGTCAACATTGTCCACGACTTGCAGGACGAACTCAACCAACTGAACATCCCGCTGGGCTGGCCCGACCCCAATATGCCCGATCCGAGCCAGGGCGTTCAACTGATGTGGTGGGTGACAAAGGCGCTCGGTCTGTTCATCACCACGCTGGCCGTCTATCAGGGCGCGCCGTTCTGGTTCGATCTGCTGAACCGCATCACCAATCTGCGGTCAGCGGGCAAGCCCCCGGAGCGCGCCGGGGAAGGCTGATAGCGGCACGCCCAGGAAATGAAGACCCCTTCGGGGCAAATTCCGAAGGGGCCGGTTGGTAGCGTCAGGGGCTTGAGACGTTACTTCTTGCCGCCCCCACCGCCGTCATTCCCGCCCTTGTTCGCGTTATCGCTGTTGCCGCCCTTATTCCCGCCTTTGTCTTTGGCGTTGCCCTTGCGGCTGTTGCCCTTGTGGCCGTTATCACCTGCGTTGAACCGGTTCGGTCTGCTGGCTTTGATCAGGATAAAATCCCTGCCTTTGCCTATATTGGCCTTGATCTGGCCCTCGACGTGGATGCAGTCGCCGACTTTGGCGTCCTTCAATACGCGGTCGCTGCCGACGTTGATCGTGTAGTCGTTGACGGTGACAGTGTTCCCATCGGTGGCGGTAATACAGCCATCGAGTGAAACGTTGACTGCCGCGTCCGGATCGCCGATCAGCCCTGCCGTCGTCACCACCGGGTCGAGCGATGGGTCCGGGCTGGCTTTCTCGGGCGCAGAGGGCGCGCTGGTAGCCGTCAGCCCATTCGGGCCGCCAAGCGTCACGCTGGAGACTTCGCCAGGCTGCAACGTCTGCGATCCGGCAGGCGTCGTCAGGCGGGCGTGCCCCTCAATCAATTCGACACTCATCGACTGGTTGCGTACCGCGCGCAGCATGACCGTCGAGGCAATGCTGATCTGCAGCCCGTTGGCCGTGAACGTGACTTCGGTATGCTGAGGGGAACGCACCAGAATGCCGTCGCGCGGCGCTTCTTTGCAGTCCAGGCTGCCTAACCCCGTCGTAAAATAGAACGCGCTCATATCGCCGGACGTGTTCTCGACTGCGGTATTGCCAAAAACCAGGAACGTGATGTTCTGGCCCGGCAGGCTGTCCGGCAGGTTCGCCTGCAGCTTGAGCAGCGACAGGCCCCACGTCCCTGCGGTGGTATCCAGTGGCGAGGTGACCAGCCTGCGAATGTCCTGGATCGAGGCCCGATCTCCAATAGCATCGAATTTCAGACTCGCGCCGTCATTCGGCTCAACGGTGACCTTGTTATTGCCGTAGCAGGCTTTGTTGCGCCCCAATCCGTCGCACGTGGACTGGACGGTGTTCATGGCGCGCGTCAGTATATCCTGGCACATGCCGGCGTCAGCCAGACGCTCAACCGTTCCACCGGCTGGCACGCTCTGTGCCTGGCTGCCTACCGGGGGTAGCGCCAGAATAGTGCTGATACCCAGGATGATAAGGCTGGCAATGAATCGTTTGGCTGGCATTGTGACTCCAACTTTCTCATCCACCTGCACTTTTTTCAATCGGCCCTCAGCGGTTTACACGCAAGGCACAAGAGGGCGCGTCAGCAAATGTAACCACAACGCCGAACCGCCGCCGAACCGCAAGCTGCGTTGTGAAGGTCAGGATGTTTCGATACCACATCAATCATACCGCAATGCACCGTTGAAAGTTACGGGTTGGTAGCGGATATATTCATTTTAGTTGAGGGAGGCAAGGTAGTAGTCAGTACTGCCGTAATCATTCGGCCCGATGACTCTGCCGGAATCGCCACTGCTGATCGTCTTTATGAATTTTCGATGAATAATTCCGGGCTAACTGGCGCTGTCCTGGCGTCTGGCGCTCAGATGGGTCAGAAGGGCCTGGCGGGAATGATCGATGTGCTCGCGGATCAGGTGCTCGGCGCGCTGTGGGTCGCGCGCTTCCAGCGCAGCCACGATCTGCTCGTGTTCGCGGTTGTCGGTGTCGGCGCGCTCCGGGGTGGAGGCGTCCGCCATCAGTGTGTAGCGGTTCCAGAGCATGGTCGGAAACCACGACCACATCTGTTCCAGGGTTCGGATCAGATAAGTGCGCCGCGAGGCCAGCACAATCTGGCGGTGAAAACTGCGGTTCAGTTCACGGATTTTTGGCAGATCGTCGATAGGGGACTTGCAGGCGATCATCGCTTCGTGCAGGCGGCGGATTTCGGCCAGTTCGTCGTCGCTGGCCCGGAGCGCTGCTGCCGCCGCCGCCAGCCCTTCCAGCGCACTGCGCATCGTATAAATATCCACCACGTCATCGAGCGAAAACTCGACCACGCGGACGCCGCGATAGGGCACGTGCTCGACCAGCCCTTCCGCCTCAAGCTGTTTGAGCGCCTCGCGGATGGGCGTGTGGCTGACGCCTAGCTCACGGGCCAGCCGTTCCTGGCGGACCCATTCGCCGGGTTGTAGCTCCCCCTGCGAGATCATCTCGTGCAGGCGGTCAAGCACGACGTTGCGTAACTGTTTATGATCGGGAAGGGCCGCGCTGCTCACGATGGAGTATACTAGTCCCACTCTTTGCGAATGGCCTGGATCATAGGCGGGCGCAAAGGGCTTGTCAAGCACAGTCGAACACAATTAACGTAATTGGGGCGATAAGTGGAGTAAGGCTGCGATGAGACGGGTCATTCGAGTTATCAGTATGGTCGCGCTGATCAGCGCGGTCTTCGGCGCAGGGGTCCTGGTCGGGACGAGCCATCCGACGGCACTGGCCCAGGGCGGGGCGACCCAACCCGCCGATACCGAACAGTTATTTGCGCCCTTCTGGGAAGCCTGGAACCAGGTTCACCGGCGCTACGTAGACCCGCTGAACGACGAGACCTTGATGCAGGGAGCCATCGCCGGCATGGTCGATGCCATTGGGGATCGGCATACGGCCTACATGGACCCGAAGCTGTTCGAGACATTGAGCAATGACCTGAGTGGCGTGTTCGAGGGCATCGGCGCGACGGTGAAGAAGGACACCGCGACAGGCGGGATGCAGATCATTTCCACCATCACCGGCGCACCGGCACGCCTGGCCGGAATTCATGTCGGGGACATCATCGTGACAGTGGAAGGCCAGGATATTACCGGCCTGAGCCAGACGCAGATTCTCGGCAAGATTCGCGGCCCCGCCGGCACACCGGTGCGGTTGGGGCTGATCCGCAAGGGTGAAAAGAAACCGGTTGAGATCACGGTGATCCGCGCCAAGATCGAAGTGCCGACGGTGGAATCGGCCCTTTACCAGGGCGGCATCGGCTACATCAAGCTGGCCGAGTTCAACGACATCGCCACGCGCGACCTGACCAAAGCGCTGAAGGCGCTCGACGCCAACCACCTGAAGGGCCTCATTTTTGACCTGCGCGACGATCCGGGTGGCTACCTGCAAACAGCCATCGAGGTCGCCAGCCAGTTTATCAAGTCCGGGCCGGTGGTCATCGAGCGTGGCAAGGCGGGAACCCGCGATATGGTGTACCGCGCCAACGGCAACGCCCTGGCGCCCGACGTGCCGATGATCGTGCTGATCAACGGGGCCAGCGCCAGCGCTTCCGAACTGGTGGCCGGCGCCCTGCACGACCGGGGCCGCGCGACGCTCCTGGGCGAGCAGAGCTTCGGCAAGGGGTCGGTGCAGGAGTGGAGCAGCCTGAGCAACGGCGGCGGGCTGCGCATCACGATTGCGCACTTCTTCACCCCAACCAACCGCGTTATCAACGAGGTCGGCCTGACCCCGGATGTGATTGTGCCCTGGGACGTGGACACCCATCCCGATTTCGATATTCAGCTTTACCAGGCCATCTGGATGCTGCGCGGGGAGTTCTGAGCAGGCAAGAGCGGTTTGCCTCACCCCCTGACCCCCTCTCCTGCCTGCGGAGCGGAGACGGGCCAGGGGTGAGGTCAATGGCCGGATCGGAGCGCCGTTGGACTACACGATTGACGAATTGATCGCGGTGTGCATCGCCCACCAGATCAGGGATGGAGAGATCGTCGCGCAGGGCATGGCGACGCCGCTGGTAGCAGCGGGTTACGTCCTGGCGAAGTGTACGCACGCGCCGAATCTGCGCTTTGCGTCCGCCATCGGGCAGGGCATCTGCCAGAACTGGTCGCCGATTGGTCTGGCGCGCGCCGAGGAACTGTGGCTCGGCCACGCGCTGATGAGCATCGGCTTCGTGTCGGTGGCCGCCGATGCGCTGCCGCAGTTGCACCCTGCCGAGTTCTTCCGCCCCGCGCAGGTGGACGCCGCCGGGAACTTCAACAACGTGGCAATGGGCAAAGACTATACCAACCCGCGCCTGCGGCTGCCGGGGACGGCAGGCATTCCCGACGTGACCGTGTACTCGGACGAGATTTACCTGTACGTACCACGCCATTCGCGGGTGATATTTGTGGAGCGCCTGGATTACCTGAGCGGCCTGGGCCATCACCCGGCGCGGCGGCGCGGCGCGGGCGCGCGCTACCTGATCTCCGACCTGGGCCAGTTTGATTGGGCAGACGGGCGGATGCGCCTGACCACCTATCACCGGGGCGTGACGATCCAGCAAATTCAGGCCAAAACGGGCTTTGAACTGGCGGTTGCCCCCGACGTTCACGAGACCCCGCCACCCACCGCCGAGGAACTGCACCTGCTGCGCGACGTGATCGATCCGCTGGGCGTGCGCAGGCTCGAAACGTTGGGCGGCGCAGCCCGGCGCGATCTGCTGCGCGATATTCTGGAAAAAGAGGGTGTGCTCTGACGCGCCCCTAGCCGCAATACCTTTAAGTTAAGGCGATATACCTCACCCC
>JAJPHV010000076.1 GCA_021325095.1 Chloroflexota bacterium
AGCGTGTGTTGCAGACTGCTGGCATTCAGAAGCAGGTCAGGAAAGGCGTTGCGCCAGTCCCGGAAGTACGGCCACTGGCTGAGGGCGCTCTGGTGTTGGCCCGTCGCTTTATAAGCGTTGCGGCACTGCGCCAACGCCGCGTTGTACACCTCGCGGTGCTGCTCAAGCAGCGTTTCCAATGCCTCCCGCTCTGGCTTTCGGGGATACAGACGGTACTCGTAAGTACGCTTCACTTAGCTGCGCCGCTGCCCTTCAATCTTGTTCGTTCAGTAGATATAAATGAATTGTACCACACGCCGCTAATGTCGCAAGTGTTCGTTGTCAAGAGAAAGGAGGAGGGGCGCATTCCTCTGTCGCCTAAAGGCGGCAGTCCCCTGCGCCGAATTTTATGGCAAAAAGTGAGCGACTCCATTAGCCTGAACCAATCCGTGCGGGCAATTACGGTAGACGCCGTAGGAATGCCGGGCGTGCGCACCTTTTACCTACAGGTTGAACAGGGCGACGGGCGGAGGTGCTCGCTGCTGATGGAAAAGACACAGGCGTTGATGCTGGCTGACCAGATTGAGGATTGCCTGGAAGGGCTGTCACGGCGCTATCCGCAGCTTATACCTGTCAGACCTCTGAACACGCCTGCGCTGCGGGGGCCAGAACCAGAATCGGTCATGTTCCGGGCCGGCCACTTTGCGCTACAATACAACGGTGAGGCCGACCTGATCGGCCTCGAAATTTCCGAACTGCGCGGTATCGACCAGGGTACGCCAGCCGTGTTGCTCGTATGGGCTACACGCCAGCAGATGCACGCTCTGGCCGATCAGGCCCGGCGCGTGGCCCGCAGCGGATTGGCATCTGCGAGTTGATAACCTGTCCTGACACGAAAGGGTGATTCGAGGGCATGGCGAATGTCGAAATCGAACTGAACCCGGTAGATTTCATCACCATCGGCACTGTTGGCCCGAAGGGGCGGCGCCTGTTCCATTTGCAAGCCGGTCGTGGCTCACAGATTGTGTCTTTGACCATTGAAAAGGAACAGGCGCGGGCGCTGGCAGAAGCCGTTGCCGAACTCCTCGATGATCTGAATAAGCAGCGTGAAAACACACTCAGCAGTGACGCGGTGGATATCCGAACGATGAATATGGATCTGCGCGAGCCAATTGATCCACAGTTTCGAGTAGCGCAGATGGGCCTGGGTTACGACGAGGAGCACGATCTGATCGTGCTGGTCGCACAGGAGTTGGTCGTTGCCGAAGAAGGGCAGGACCCGGAACTGTTACAGCCGGGTGTAGCACGTTTCTGGGCTTCTCGCCAGCAGATGCGCGCCCTGAGCACTCATGCCCTGGAAGTGGTGCGCCAGGGCCGTGCTGACCCGAAAAGTAACGGACGGTTGTTGTATTATTGGACGTAATGAGTTGGAGTGGGTAAGTAAGTAACCGGACATGACGAACCAATATTCGAGCGGCGCGCCCCGCCAGCCCCTCACAATCCCGCAACTGGTCCAACTCCTCGCCTGCGGTGAGATGCGCGAGGAACACGGGATGCTGCGTTGGAGTTCCAATTACGCATTCCTCGTGTCCATTGCCGAGGGCGATCTATCCGTGCTGGCCGTCTATAAGCCACAGCGTGGTGAGCGCCCGCTCTGGGACTTCCCGGATGGCACATTGTGCTACCGGGAAGTGGCCGCTTTCGTCGTCTCGAACGCGCTGGGCTGGCAGCTTGTCCCGCCGACAGTGCTGCGAGAGGGTTCGCGGGGCCTCGGCTCGGTGCAGCTATTTATTCACAACAATCCCGAAGTCAACTATTTCTCGCTGGATGAGCGCTTCGCCGACCAGTTGAAGCGCTTCGCGGCTTTCGACTACGTGATCAACAATGCAGATCGGAAAGGTGGGCACTGCCTGGTCGATGCTGACGGCCACGTCTGGGGCATCGATCACGGCATCGGCTTTCACACGGCTCCCAAGTTGCGTACCGTGATCTGGGATTTCGCCGGGCAACCTGTGCCCGAGCCGCTGCTCAAAGATGTGCAGCGGGTCTGTGCAGAAATCGAAGACCCTTGCAATGCTGTTCGTCTGGAACTCGACAAACTGCTTGCCGACACCGAAGTCCAGGCCCTGCAGGCCCGGATGCGGCGGCTCGTGCAGCGCCGCGAGTACCCGCGCCCCGGCCCCGGCCCCAACTACCCCTGGCCGCCCGTCTGAGCAGCCCTCACAGCCTCCAGAACAAGACCATACCGATCACGAGGACGACGAAGCAGACAATGGTCAGGCCCCACCCCGCCCGGAAGAAATCACCGAACCGGTAGTTGGCTGGCCCGATCATGAGCATATTCACCGGATGGGCCAGCGGGGTCAGAAATGAAGCTGAACAGGCGATGGCCGAGGCAACAGCAATGGCCTGTGGGTTGGTGTGCAGGCTGATGGCTGCGCTGATCACCACTGGCGCAGTGATCAGGGTTGTGACCTGCCCCGCAATGATCTGCGACAGCAAGGCTGTGAACAGGAACGAACCTGCCGCAAGGCCCAGTGGGCCGAAGGGCGCTACCAGGCTGACCACCCCCCGTCCAATCGTGTCGGCCAGGCCGGTATTAACCATCGCCAGACTGACCGGATACATGCCCGCAATCAGAATGATCGCCTGCCATTCCATCGTGTGGTAGGCTTCTTCCATCGTCAGCAGACCCGAAACCAGCATCGCCACCGCAGCGATCAAGGTTGCCAGATAGACCGGGAAACCCAAGATGGAGGCAATGATTGCCCCAAAAGTCACGCTTACGGCAAAGGCGGCCTGCCGCCACTGGACAGGCTGATCGCCCGGATCGGTTTCCAGGGCGATAAAATCGGAGCTGCGCTGCAAGTTTTTCAGGTTCCTCCGGTCACCAACCATGAGGATCGAGTCGCCCGGACGCAGTTTCATGTCCGCCACATCGGTGCGATAGCTGCGCCCTTCCCGGCGCAGTGCAACCACAGTAAACCCGTACCGGCTGCGAAAATCCAGCTCTTTAAGGGTATGGCCCTCCGCATTTGATTCAGGCGCAAGCACCGCTTCGATGAAGGTGACGCCGCGACTGCTGACATGACCATTGTTGGTTTCTCGCCCAATCTTGAGACCCTCGCTCGCCAGTTGGGTAACGCGCTCTTCCCGGCCCACCGTGAGCAGCAGATCACCGGGCCGCACGATCTGATCTGGGCTGGGCGCGAAAACGGCCTGGCGGCCATGCCAGATCGCCACCACAGCCAGACCCAGGCGTTGCCCGATGCCGATTTGCGCCAGCGACTTGTTGGCGAAGGGCGAGTCCGGCGGAATGCGCACTTCCCACAACCGTTCACCAAGCTGGTAGACATCCTCCAGTTCGCTACCTGTGCGCCGGGCAACGACCTGCTCCGGCGACGGCTCACGATCAGGGAGCAGGCGCTTGCCAAACAGAGCAAGATACACGATCCCCGCAATGGCGATCAGCCCGCCGGTGGGCGTAAAGTCCAGGATGTGGAGCGGCGCTTGCGGCGGGTTCGCCGCGCGCAGCAGATCGCTGGCAATGATGTTGGCTGTGGTGAAATAGGTTGCTGCACCGCCTAGACAACTGCCGTAAGCAACCGGAATGAGCAGCTTGCTGGGCTTGATGCCTGTGCGCCGTGCCACTTCCATAGCGCTCGGCAGCACCAGCGCGCCGGCAGCCAGGTTGTTCATGAAGAGCGAGAAGAAAGCGGTGGTCGCCGTCAGCAGGACGATCAGCCGGGTTTCGGATTTGGAGCTGATCGCCAGGATGCCCCTTGCCAGCCACCGGGTGATGCCAGTTTTGTCCAGCGAGCGAGTGATGACGAACAGGCTGAACAGCGTGACGGTGACCGGTTCGGCCAGCCCGGAAATGGCTTTGATGGCATTATCAGGGGTGTTGGGTGCTCCGAGGACCCCCAGACCTAGAAGCTGGGCAACGCCCAGGGCAATTGCTGTAAGAAGTGCCGCGATGTCAAGGCGTACCCGGTTGGTGGTGATCAGGCCCAGTGGGATAACGATCAGTGCAATGACAAAGATCTGTGCCAACGACATGCGCTTGTCTCCTGCGAAAGAATGTGTCCTTTACGCTCACAGGTTTTTCTCGACGGCCCAACCCCCATCACGCACGATGGGTTCCGGCAGATCAGGATTCAGCAGCCCAGGCTCGAAGGTCAGCGCATTTCTGCCCTGTACGGCGTCGATCACGTCGCCCATCAGGTCGGCCAGCGCCACAGGCCGATCCAGCGCCTGCGCAATGTCATGCGGCGAATGGTCGTCCAGGCTGATGCCGTCCGGGTGGTCGAACATGATACGTGGCAGGATGATCAAGTTACCCAGGTCGCCCGCCTCTCGCAACTGCGCGATCACGTCTCCGCCCATCAGCAGCCCGGCGACGGTGATACCCTCACCTAGCCGCGTGTTGGCAATGGCTTTCACGCCGGCCTGCAAACCGGTGGCCGCGCTCAACTCCTGGGCAGCGCGGGCCAGCACCGGGGCGAACAGCCTGGCCGTGACCAGCGTGACGCGCTGCACTTTCGGTTTGAGCCGGGTCAGTTCGCGTTTGCGCACACTGGCCCATTCATCCTCGAAGGCGCGCACCATGCCCAGGCCGTTCTCGTGCAGCGCCAATCCATCGTACCAATCCAACGGCGGCAATGTTCGCCCGGCCACCAGGAACCATTCGTCGGTGGGGTAGACAAAACCGACGCCGAACCGCTTACGAAACTGTGCCTGCAACTGGTCGCAGGTGTCCAGCGTGGCAACCGCTTCGTCGCGGGTTGTGGTGCGCAGACCGTACCTATGGTGTTTGGTGAGACCCACCGGAACGACGCTCACGCTGCGCACCGTCGGCCACAGCGTCGCCAGGTCACGAATGCTGCGCTCCATCGCCGCGCCGTCATTCACGCCGGGCGTGATCACCAACTGGGTATGCACTTCAAAATGGTAGTGGGACAGTTCGCGCAGTTGGGCCATGATGTCCGGTGCGTTGGGGTTGCGCAAACACTTGCGGCGTAGTTCCAGGTCAGTGGCATGGACGGACACGTACAGCGGGCTGAGGTGCTGCTCAATGATCCGCTGCCAGTCGTGCTCGGAAAGATTCGTCAGCGTTACGAAATGCCCGAACAGGAACGAATAGCGGTAGTCGTCGTCCTTGATGTACAGCGTGCGGCGCATCCGGTTGGGCATTTGCAGCACAAAGCAGAACTCACACAGGTTGTTGCAGCGCCGGATGTCGATATCAAAGGTCGGGTGCTGGAATTCCAGCCCAAGCGGCTGATCGTACTGGCGCGGCCCTGCCAGAGTCAGCTCTTGCCCATCGCGGCGGATCAACAGTTCGAGCCATTCGTCCGCGCCGTAATACTGCACGTCGATCACGTCCTGGCACGGTTGGCCGTTGACGGCCAGCAGCTCATCGCCAACGTGCACGCCTATCGACTCGGCGGCGCTGCCCGGCACGATGGCTTTGATCAATCCGGCGATGGGCGGTTTTACCTTCGCTGTCATGTCACAAACTCAATCGTCTCAGTGGTTGCTTTACTCAGATCGCTGTAGAAGCCGCGCCGCGCCGGAGACAGCAGCCTGGCAAGCTGGTACATGGCTTCCTGGGTCATGTGCGCCATCTCGGCGCGTGGAATGCGCTCGCGTCCCCCGGTCTTGAAACGGAAGGCCGGGCCAAAGGTCAGCGAGATCGGCGCACGGCGCAGGCGTTTCAGGTTCGCCATGAACTCACGCGATCCCTCGATCCCGACGGGCACAATCGTGGCATTGGCTTTGATGGCAACGTAGGTTACGCCGTCCTTACCTTCGGCCAGTGCTGGCTGACGATGGCCTTCGGGGGCCATCAAGACGAGATTGCCCGCCTTCAATAGATCGACGGTGTTTTGCAGGGCAGCCCGATCCACTTCACCCCGGCGGATCGGATAGGCGCCCCACCACCTCATCAGCAACCCGATGACCGGGATGCGGAAGTTCTCGATCTTGGACATCGGCACGACGTAGCGCGGCCTGACCGCACCAAGCATCAGGAATGGGTCGAGCGCACCGGTATGGTTCATCATGACAATCGTCGGGCCAGCGGGCGGAATGTGTTCCAATCCCTGAATATTGACATCGACGAGCAGGCGGAAACCGATCCCGCGCAGCAAGATGTCGCGCATGATGTGGCGGGCAGTCGTGAATTGATCCTGACGCTGGACAAAATCGGCGCTGAGGTTCATCGTGATCGTTGGTTGGTGCGGCGAGAGGTAGGACGGCGGCCAGGCGGCGCACGGCGCGGCGCGCCTGGTTTACGGACGGCAGGTTTGTGGCCCGTCGGCGTGCGCCGGGACGAGCGAACAGTGGGTGTCCGGCGCTGGCGGGCAGGCGGGCGGCGAGCGGGGCGCGGCTCCTGCCGTTCTTCGCTGGGTTCGGCAGCAGCCTTGACCGATTTAGTGGCTGTTTTGCGCGGTTTCGGCTGTGGCCCGGCTTTGCCCCGGTGCGGTGTGCTGTCCGCACTCTTTTGCAGTGCCGCGATCTCGTCCGGCGTCAGGTAGCGCCATTCGCCGGGCCGGAGCGCGCCGAGGGACAGTGTGTCGAACTGGGTACGCACCAGGCGCGTCACCGGGTGGCCGAGCGCGGTGGCGATCCGGCGAATCTGGCGTTTGCGGCCCTCGCGCATCGTCACTCGCAGGCGCGTCACGTCCGCATCGCGGGATAGCACCCGGACGTCGGCGGGTTTGGTCGGGCCGTCGTCCAGCATGACGCCGCGCCGCCAGATGTTGAGCGCGTCCTCAGATACACTGCCGCGCAGCGCCACCTCGTAAACCTTTGGATGTTCGTAACGTGGGTGGGTAAGCTTCTGAGCCAGTTCGCCGTCGTTGGTCAGGATCAGCAGCCCTTCACTGTCGGCGTCCAGCCGTCCCACCGGGTACAGGTGGCCCCTGACCGGGATCAGGTCACGCACGGTGCGCCGGTGTTCCTGGGCCTGTGTCCGCACCGCCGTAACAATGCCCATCGGCTTGTTGAGCATGATGTACAGACGTTCGCTCTCGATGCGCAGCCGCTGGCCGTCCACGCGAATATCATCGGTGGCAGGGTCAGCTTTGTCGCCCAGCTTTGCCGTATGCCCATTCACCCAAACACGCCCCTGCGTGATCATCGTTTCTGCCTCGCGCCGGGAGGCAATGCCCGCCTGGGCCATCAGCTTTTGCAGTCGCTCTTGCATACTCTACAACTTTTCACATTGTCCGGCACAAGGCTGTTTATAATCGTGGCGTGGGATAGTGTAGCACAGAAAGGACGGCTGCGCACGGGTGAATCCGGGCGAGAAGAACTGGCGAAGCCCGGCGAACACTCTGCGCGGCGGAAGCCCATGAAACGATACAACTTGCGAACAATCCTGATCGGATGCCTGTTCGTGGTGGCTGCCCTGGCCTGCAACCTGAGTCTGAAATTGCCCAGTAACCCGAAACCGCCTGTACCGGGTCTGGTTCCACAGGCTTCAGACGCAGACGCCTTCGAGCAGAACTTCCAGCAGGCCGTGAACCAGGCCGCGCAAAGCGGTACTTTCAGCGCGTCAATTACGCAGCAGCAGTTCTCGTCGTGGTTGGCGCTGCGCGCACCGGGCTACGCCAGGCAGCAGGGCTACGAGTGGCCGCTCAAGGACGTGCAAGCTGGCCTGGACAACGGGAAGATCACACTCTACGGGGTCATCACACAGCCGAACGTGCCTGAAACGCCCGCCCAGGTCATTTTCACGCCATCCATTGACGGCAACGGCGAACTGGCAGTCAGCGTCGAGAGCGGGCAGGTGGGCGTGGTCGGCGTGCCGTCCGACATCCTCAAGAATCTGAACAAGACCATCCAGGATGCGCTGGCGTCGCAGCTCAACCAGATCAAGGGGCACTACAGGCTCACCAGCCTGAACGTGGCAGGCGGCACACTCACCGTAAGCGGACAGGTGGTGCGGTAATATGCGCCCTGTTGCTCAAGCCACAGGGCCAAGATTACGAAGCATCTTCGAGGCTGAACTAGCCCCAATACCTTAGATAAGGAGGGGAGAGGCGGTAGTTTGCCTCACCCCCAACCCCTCTCCACAAGGTGGAGAGGGGCGTCTGGAGCGGTCGGTTCCCCCTCTCTGCGCAGCGGGGAGGGGGGTCAGGGGGTGAGGCATATCGCCTTAACTTGAAGGTATTGGAACTAGCCCGCTGAAGCGGGCTTTGTCGATTCAGCCCGGTGCTTCCAGCGCCGGGCGTATTCCGTTCTCCCTACCCTCTGAGCGGCTTGGTCTGAACCTCTGGCAGGCCGCTGTCCTCAACATCGCCGAACACCTGGACGAACTCGGACAGAATCCAGCCCTTGCCAAAACTGCCTTCGATCTGCCAGAAGTTACGCCGTGCATCCAGGCCGACCACCGTATAGAACCTCTTGTAGCGCGCCACGCCGATCACCGGTGCGTCGAGCCGTGGCTCGCTGCGTACATTCACGCGGTAGGACACTACCTGGGCGATGATCGGCATGGCCGGCAGATCGGGCAACTGCCGGATCGGGCCGTCCACGATAACCATATCGCTGCGCACCCAGCCGGTTGGCCCGTCGTCGGGCAAAGCAACCTGGAACCACGAGGCGCGGCGGTGGGTCGCAATCACGTCGATCTCAACGCCCGGCAGGATGTCCGCGACAATTGGATAAATCTCCGACGGGCCGACCCGCACATGGACGAAAGGCAGTCCGTTGATGGTCAGGAACGGTGGAATGACCTCGGCCACAGGCAGGTCACGCACAGTGCCATCAAAACGGATATATTCACGGTCAGCCCAGCCGATGCCAAAATCGCCTTTGACCTGCACCCAGACTGCACCCAACGTGCGGCCTATGATCAGGAAAGGCGTATCCTGAGTCAGCTTGCCGACGATGCTGGATGTGAGACGCGGTGCGCGGCGGACGTTCAGGCGGGCAACGGCCAGCCTTCCAGGCAGACCGTCGAAGTGCGGCGCGATCTGAGGGACAGGCGATGGTGTGCCTGCGGCATGGGCGGACAGCGGCAAGACGAGGCTGACGAGGGCGACGATTAGCACGAAATTGATACGCTTCATACACGAAGTCTCCCTACAAATGGCATCGCGCACTCCGAGGCAGCCCGGTCTGAACACTGCGCCGGGCCGGCGCGTCCCGATCCCTAAGGTGTTCTCGTTGAAGTGACGTTATACAGGACAAGAAAACTCGCTATCCCGCAGATGAAGACAATCAGCGCGGCGCAGCCCAGCCGGAAAATGATGCTGCCCAGTTGAAGCAAGACCCGCACCACCACCCACCCGATCAGCAGCACCGCCGCCACTACAAACACTGAAACGGTTTGCCCGATGGTCAGGCCCCAGAACGTCGGCTGCGCCATCAGTTCCCAGAAATTATCCATTGCCCGCCACGTCTCCCCGGCTGGAATGACTGCCGACCAGTCGCATCGTTTTGTTTGTCTGTTAATAGTGTATGCCAGCTTTTGCGCCATGCAATAGCCAGCCAGTTTAGCACAGGTCGGACTCTTGCGATATAGTGATCGAATGCCGATGCGGATAGACGTATTCACCCTCTTTCCAGCCATGTTTGATGGCCCTCTGACCGAGAGCATTCTCAAACGTGCTCAGGAGAATGGCCTGCTGAACATTCGCCTGCACAATATCCGCGACTACGCCACCGACAAACACCAGGTCACGGATGAGCCACCCTATGGCGGCGGCGGCGGCATGGTCATGAAGGTCGAGCCAATCGTCAGCGCCGTCGAATCGGTACTCGGCGAGGCGCTGGCCGATACACCCGTGATCCTGACCACCCCACAGGGCCGGGTCTTTAACCAGGCGATGGCGAAGGAACTGGCACAATATCCACGCCTGGCGTTCATCTGTGGCCGCTACGAAGGCGTTGACGAGCGCGTGCGCATACTGGTGGTCACGGACGAGATCAGCATCGGCGACTACGTGCTGACCGGCGGCGAATTGCCCGCGATGGTTATGATCGACGCCATTGCGCGCCACATTCCGGGCGTGCTTGGGGCACGCTGGGCCGCCGAGGAGGATTCGCACGCGACGGGCCTGTTGGAGTACCCGCACTACACGCGCCCGCCTTCGTTTCGCGGGCTAGAAGTACCCGCCCCCCTGTTGAGCGGTGACCACGCCGGGATCGAGAGGTGGCGTCGCCAGGAGGCGATCCGGCGCACGTGGCTTCGCCGTCCCGACCTGTTGCTGAAGGCTACACTGACCGAGCCAGAAAAATACCTGCTTGCCACACTGGCCGACGAATGGCTGAGGAGAAACGACAATGGCCGTTGATACTACCTGGGTCAAGAACCGGATTGGCGATGAAATGGGCCTCACCGAAGAGGATCTGGCGCGGCTGTATGGTGTCGAGAAAAAGGCCCTGGACGCCCACCTGCGCAGCCTGGGCCATGACTCCGCTGCCGTCTTCGAGAAAATTCTGTCCGACGTGGATGCGGTACGCATCGGCTACCGCGTGTTGCAAATCAGCGACGATCACATTGCGGCGGCGCGAGCGCTGCTCGGTGACTTTATCTTTCGCCCCCTGGTGTCCGTGCCGATGGCCGATGGGCAGATCGGCTGGCGACTGAGCAGCGACGATGCCCAGTATGTGGCCTTCCGCACGGCGGATATTGTCGGCATGGATTTCGAGTGGAGCGACGTGCTGCGCCTCCGCCTCAAACGACTGGTGGTATGGCCCGATGAAACCAGGCCCGACACCGCCGATCAGGCGTTCCGGGATCGGGTGGCCGACATCACCTTCTACCTGGCCGAGTTGACCGGGGTGCTGTAGGACGCTGCCGCCTTTCTCCCCCAAATGCTCAACAATTGGGGTTAGCAAAAATCCCGTTTTGGACGATAGTTATTGGATGAGTTGATGTCGATTCGTGGAGGCATTCATGACTCAGCGTTTTATTGCTGTCTCGCTCATCCTCTTGCTGATCACACCCCTCGGCGTAGCTGCCAGGCCCGCGCCGCAAGTCCGAAACGGCCCACCGCCGATCTTCCTGGGCGATACGAAAGACAGCCTGCCACAGTACGTTTGCGCGGCGGACGCCTTCGCCTCGTACTACGTTCTGGAGCAGATTCAGGTTTCCAGGCTGGACGTTAAGTACAAGTTCCACCTGGGGATCGTGCCGTTCCTGCTGGACGGCTCTGGCGGCAAGTACGACGTGGACGAAACACGGCGCGGCGAACTGCTCGCCAACGGCGATTGGGACTGCCTGCTGACCACGATGGACTCGGTGGCGCTCAACGGGGCGGGCGCGATCACCGCCGTTGTGGACGAATCGGCAGGCGCAGACCAGATTTGGGCGCAGACCGGGATCAACACGCTGAACGACTTGAAGGGCAAGCGGGTGGCCTATGCACAGGGCAGCGTCGGGCAGTTCATGGTGCTCTACGCGCTGGCCGTCGCCGGGCTGAGGCCCAACCGGGACGTGATCCCTGTCGAGTCGGATTCGGTGGAGTCGGCGGTCAAAGCCTTCAAGGACAAACATGCCGACGCCGTTTCCGGCTGGGAGCCGGACATCCTGGCGGCGGCGGACGCAGGTGGGCATCCGCTCATTGCCTCGGACAAGCTGCGCGTCGCTGTTGACGTGATCGTCACGTCGCGCAACGCCATCGCCAACCGTGCCGACGTGGCCCAGGCATTTCACGAGGCGTGGTTCGATGCACTGCGCGCGCAGTTCGAGTCCCTCGACGCGGCAGCGGCGGCCATCGCACAGTGGGGACACAACGATTGGTCGGGCATTCAGACCAGCAGCGCAGCGAAGGATTTGAAGGATGGGCTGAGTTCGATTGCCCAGGCCACGCTCGCCCAGAACGTAGCCGTGATGAATGATCCGTCGGCGCTCGTCCAGCGCATCGAGGCGGCGCGGCGCGTCTGGGCGCTGGCGGAGGTGAAAGCCTCGGCGGTCAAAGCCAGCACCCTGGTCGAGCCGAGATTTGTGCTGGCCGCCACCAAAAACAGCGCGCTTGCCACAGCGGGCCGCCCCGTAAACGATACCTTCCTGATGGGCAGTCGTCCCAAGATCGACATGGGTGATGCCAGCCAGGCGCAGACGCTGGCCGTACTGCCCTGCCAGCGCTTTGACTTTCTGCCAGACAGTGCCATCCTGACCGGCGAGTCGCGGCGCATCCTGGACATTTGCGTGCTGCCTGTGATGCAGAGCACGACAGGCACATACCTGAAAATCGTCGGTTCGGCGGCCTGGCCCGGCCCCGTCGGGACGTTCACAGAGCAGGAAATCCGCGATTTTGCCCTGGCCCGCGCCATCTCGGTGCGTGACTACCTGATCAGCAAAGGCATTGACCAGAGCCGCTTCATCGTCGAGGCCGTCTTGCCGCCCAAAGACCGGCAGAACTCCGAGGACGAGGACGTGCAGGCCCAGGATCGCTACGTGGCGCTGACCCTGCTGGAATCCGGGCGCTAGAGGAGGCAATCACCATGCTACAACGTATCTTGATCCTGCTCGCCCTGTTCCTGCTGGCAGCCTGTGGCAGCAGCGGGACGCCTGCGCCGACGGCACTCCCGGCGGACGTGAAAGCGCTGAGTTTTGTCTACGACGTTTCGGCGCAAAAGTGGCTCGACCCGGCCATCAGCGCCTTCAACAACACGGCCACCCAAAGCGCCGACGGTAAGCGCCTGTTCGTGACCGGGCATCCAATGGGATCGGGCGCAATGGTCGAAGACATGATCCAGGGCAATTCCCCCTACGACGTGATCGCGCCTGCCGATAAGGTCTGGATCGACATTCTGGCAGATCGGCGCAAGCAGCGCGGCGAGGCGGCGCTCACGATCAGCGGCTGCACGACCATCGCGCGCAGCCCGGTGGTCCTGATCACCTGGCGGCCAATGGCCGAAACGTTGGGCTGGCCTGACCGCGAGTTCACCTGGCACGACATCGCGGAACTGGCGCTCAGTCCGAGCGCCTGGCAGGGCTACGATCAACCCGATTGGGGCACGCTGACTTTCGGCCATGCCCATGCGGTGCTGTCGCACGGCGGGCTGGCGGCCACCCTCGGTGAAGCCTATGCTGCCGGGCCGCTGACGGCCAGCGATGTGCAGAGTGAGGTGGTCAAATCCTACCTGCGCGGTGTCGAGCGCTCGGTGGCGCGTTACGGTACGGACACCAGTTCGCTCATCAAGTCGATGGCCGACAAAGGGCAGCGTTACCTGCATGTCGCTGTCGGCTACGAGTCGGATGTGATCGCCAATCACAGGGGTGATAACGGCCTGATCGCCATCTACCCAAAGGAAACATTTGTCGCTGAGTACACGGCCTGCGCTGTTGGCAGTGCCAGCGGCGACGCCGCGCCGTTCATCCAGTACCTGACCACACCGGAGGCGCAGCAGACGGCGCTCGCCAACGGCTTCCGCCCCGCCGATTCCAAGAGTGCGCTCGGCTCGCCCATCGACGAGGGGCATGGTGTTGATCCCAACGCCAAATTCCAGCCCATTGCCATGCCGTCGGTGGATACGATCCGCGCTGTCCAGAACACGTGGAGCGAGTTGAAGCGCCCGCTGAACGTCGTCCTGGTCATCGATGTTTCGGGCAGCATGAACGACGGCGGCAAACTCGATGGGGCGCGTGCCGGGGCGAAGGCGTTCGTTGACCGCCTGGGCAACGATGACCTGTTAACAATCTACACCTTCAGCGACAACTACTTTATGGCGCTGCCACAGGCACGGGTTGGCGACAGCCGCCAGCGCATCCTGGATCGAATTGATAGCCTGAAAGCCAGCGGCTCAACAGCCCTGTACAGCACGATCACCTTTGCGAGGCAGAGCATGAAACCCGACTCGAAGCGAATCAATGCTATCGTTGTCCTGACCGACGGCCAGGATACCGTTCATTCGGCCACGCTGAACGACGTACTGCAAGCGCTCAAGCAAGCAAAGGGATCGGTCACCGTCTACACCATCGGCTATGGCGGCGATGTGGATAGCCGTGTGCTGACTCAGATTGCCGATGCAGGCAACGGTTCCTATTTCGCGGGTGACCCGGCCACCATCAACCAGGTGTATCTGGAGATCGCCTCCCAGTTCGGCGGCAGCCGGGGATTGGGTCGGTAGGATCAAGCTCACCCCTGACCCCCGTTCCGAATGTGGAGGAGGAGGCCAGGGGGTAAGTCACGATTAGCGCCAGTCTCTTCACCTGCGCTATACTCAGGTTTCTCTTGGTACGTACATTCTTCCATGCACCCACCAATTGACCTGAGCATCGTCATCGTCAACTACAACACTCGCCAACTTCTCCTGGACTGCCTGGCTTCGATCTATGCAACGGCAGGCACGCTGGCCCTGGAATGCATTGTCGTTGATAATGCCTCGACGGACGGCGGAACCGAGGCCGTGCATATGGTCTTTCCGCAGACCAAGATTATTGCCAACGTGCAGAATCGCCTTTTTTCAGCGGCCAACAACCAGGGGATAGCGCTGGCGACAGGACGGTATGTGCTGGTGCTCAACCCGGATATGGTGGTCAGGGGGCAGACGCTCTCGCAACTCGTTCAGCAGATGGATGCCGACCCGACCATTGGCGCGGCCACCACGACTTTGCTCTTTCCCGATGGGCGGCTCCAGCGCAACTGTGCCCGCTTCGTAACCTACGAATACCTGCTGCTGAACTACACATTTCTCGGCAAGCTCTTCAGGCAGCGGCTGCGGCGCTACAACGACTGGCTGTGGTATGCGCATTGGGACCGCACCACGCGCCGCCCGGTTGACGTATTGCCGGGAAGCTGTATTATCGCCCCCCGGGCGGTATGGCTGGCGACAGGCGGCTTCGACACGCGGATGCCGATGTACTTCAGCGACGATTACCTGTCGCGGGCCGTGCAAAAGCTGGGCAAACAAACCATGTATCTGGTCAGCGACGGCATCGTTCATTACGAGGGCTACAGCGCCAGGCAGGTCAAGGCGTGGGCACTGCGCCTGTACATGCACGATCTGGTGGTCTACACGCGGCTGGTTTTTGGCCGCGCCGCGCAAGCCCTGCTGTTGATCCTGTTCCTGCCGACGTGGATCGTGCTGCGGCTGAAAGCCAGGGGTTGACGGCTTGAGATTCATCATCGTCGGCGACCTGTTCCACCCCGAAGAACTGGCGAAAACCAGGGCAGGCAACCTCACCGCTGAAGCGCCGCTCTTTCCACAATCGCAGGCCGAATATTTCTACGTGCGCTCGCTGCGCAAACTGGGCCACCAGGTCGAGGCATTTATCCGCAACGTCCCCGCCGTGTTCGGGGTGCGGGCCAGGCGTTCACAGCGCTTTGCCGCAACCAAAACCGCTGCGATGCTCGTCCAGGCCCTGGCGCACCGCGCGCCAAGACTTCAACCTGATTACTGGCTCCGCAACCGCCGCCTGATCGCCCAGGCCAAACGCTTTGAGCCGGATGTGGTGTTAATCATCGGCGGCAATCGGGTCATCTTCCCCGAAACGCTGGCCCGGCTCAAGGCTGAACACGGCTGCCGGATCGTCTTCATGAGCGGCGATTCACCCATCGTCTTTTCCAGCGCCATTGAACGGGCCAGCGCCCCACTGTACGACCTGGCGCTGGTCAACGACTACTATCACGGCATCCAGTGGCTCGAACTCGGCGCGCCCCGCATGGAAGTGCTGCCCATGTCGGCCTGCGATCCCGAAATTCATCACCGTTATCCGCTCACTGACAGCGAGCAGGCCGAGTTCGGCTGCGACGTGGGCTTTGTCGGCACGCTGCTCCCGCCCCGGTTGTACAGCCAGCGCGCGCAGGCGCTTGAAGCCGTGCGGGACTGCGGCCTGGGTGTGTGGAGCGTCCACGACGTGCCGGCGGCACTGCGCCCCTATTATCGCGGCCCGGCGCTTGGCGAGCGGATGCTGCGCGCCGTATGCGGCTCAAAGATTCAGCTTAACCCGAACAGCAATTTCATGCGCTACGGCGGCAACATGCGCCTCTTTGAAGCGCCGGGCTGCGGCGTCTTCCAAATCACTAACGAGACACCCGGTGCAAGCCTGTGGTTCACCCCCGGCGAAACGATTGTCATGTACCGCGATCTGCCACAGCTACGCCAACTGGTCGCGTACTATCTCACGCACGACGCCGAACGCGAGCAGATCGCGCAGGCGGCGCAGGCACACGTCTATGCCCACCACACCTACGATCACCGGATGACGCGGCTGGTTGACCTGATCGGCAGTTAGGAGAGTCTCAGGGCCGGGAAAATCCGCTGGCGGATGATCGGGCCGACGATGGGCAGTGCGCTCAGGGCGCTTCGCAGCAGCAGCCAATCGTCCGGGAGCACAGTCCGCAGGGTGACAATGCCAACCCCATAGACGGCGCATCCCACCAACCCGGCTACAAACAGGTTGGCCTCCCGGAGCGCAAAGATCGCACCCGCCATTGCCAGACCGGCGGCCCCCACGCCAAGCGCACGCCGCGCCAGGCTGCGCAGCGTATCCGCATCGTGGCGGTGCTCGAGCAGCAGCAGCGCCAGCACGACGACCTGCGACAGAAAGAGAGCCAACCCTGCACCCTGCACGCCGATCCGGGGCAGGAGGAATAGATTGAGCGCCACGTTCAACACCAGGCCACAGACTTCGATGGCAACCATGCGCCGCTGCTTGTTCTGGATGATGAGCAGCCGCACGTAAAAATTGCCGACCATCATCAGGACGGCGTGCCAGATCAGGGCTTGCAGCACCACCGCCGTGCCGACAAAGCCCGGAAAAAGCAGCGCCGCAAGTTTGGCAGCCAGCATCGAAATGCCGATGCCGAGCGGCAGGGTGATGATCAAGGTCAGGAAAGCCAGCCGATCCGTCAGCGTGCGGAGCGCCTGCGGTTGGCTCTGTGACAGGCGCGACATGGCCGGGAAGAGCGCGGTCAAGACCGTCACGTTGATCAGTTCGACCACACCGAACACGATGGTGAAGGCCGCCGTCAGGTAGCCCGCATCGGTGGGCGTGAGCAGCGTGAAGACAAATACCTTGTTGGCGTGCTGGTAGGCCAGGTTGAGGAACGAACTGAGCGCGATGGGGAAACCGTCGATGAACAGGGCGCGGACGATGCGGCCATCCATCGGCCACACCGGGCCGATTTCCAGACGGCGCATGACAGCCCAGAACATTGCCACGCGCAGCAGCCCGGCCAGGATCGTCGCGCTGTACAGCCCGATCAGGCCACCACCGCTCGCCAGCGCCACGAAGGAAAAGACGATCTGAAAAACGATGTGCAGAACGATGATGACGCTGGTCGCAACCATCTGCTCGACGGCCAGCAGTTGGTTGTAGCACATGTTGCCGAAGACGTTGATGATCAGGCTGAGTGAAGCGAAGGCGACCAGCAGCCGAGTCGCCGCATCGTTGGGCAGCAGCAAAGCCAGCCCGATCAGGCCCAGATAGGCCAGTAATGCCAGCAGCGGTTGGGCGACCAGCGTTGCACTCAGGTAGCGCCCGGCGTCGGCGGGCCGCTGCGCCACGTCGCGCAGGACGATGATGCCCATGCCGAATTCTGGAATCGCCGCCGCCGTGACGATCAACGCGCTGATCGTGCCCCAGGTTCCGTAGTCGGCGGGGTTCAGCAACCGCGCCAGCAGGATCACCCAGCCAAATTGAAAGCCGTTGGACAGCACCGTCGAGAGCGCGATAGCGGTGGCGTTTTGCGCCGTGCGGGTAAGCTGCTTCTCCATAGGCGGCAGAGTGTAGCGCAGCGCGGCGGAAATTGCCGCCCAGGACGAGGTAAACAAAAATCCTCCGGCGTAACCCACCAGAGGATTTTCCTTTGCAAGTCGGAGGTGATCGATACTGAAGAGACTATTCTGTCTTTTCAGGCGTGCCGAGGCCCATCACTTGCACGGCCTGAGGACCCTTGCCGGTTTCCTCAATGCCGAACTCGACGCGCTGGCCTTCTTCCAGGTTCCGGTACCCTTCGCCAACGATGGCCGAATAATGAACGAACACGTCTTTGTCGCCACCATCTGGCTCGATAAAGCCGTAGCCTTTGACCCGGCTAAACCACTTGACTGTACCGGTAACACGATTGTCGGACATTGGGTGAACTTCCTCCTTACACCCCATCTGCGGCGCATGGGCATCGATTTGACAAGAAGAAAGCATAGACCAGCATTTTGTGCCGACCCATGCTTTGGGTAACTTTCGGGAGTGCCCGGAAGTTGACAGGTACCCATGCTAACCATTTAGTGCGCAATTAATGTAGCATATGACGCCCTCATTGTCAAATGAGTGTTGAGGACTCCACGCAGCGCCTCAAAATTTATGTCAATCTACGCACAAGTATAATTAAGGTCGCAACCCCGAATGGCGTTTTGTGCCAGTGGAATTAATGAACCAGCTTGCAGGGCCGCCCGGTCTTAACGATTCGCCTTCGCGCTTCTCGGCGCAGTCGAAGTGGGTTTGCGCCTGCTGGTACGTTAACATAGAGCACGATAATTCACGAAAATTTCAGGAGGCAAGGTTAATGTTTTCGAGTCTGCCAACGGCAGCCAGCGAATTCATGAACTGGGATTGGTCGAAGTTTGAACCATTCTACCGCGAATTAACGGAGCGTCCGCTGAATGCCGAAAATGTGTCGGGCTGGCTATCCGACTGGACGGCGCTGACCAATATCGTCGAGGAGACGTATGCGCGGCTGTCCGTCGCCACGTCGCAGAGCACGGCTGACGAGGATGCCCGAAAACGCTACTTTGCCTTTCTGGACAGTATGTTCCCGCCGCTACAGATCGCCGCGCAGACCCTCAAAAAGAAGCTGCTGGATAGCGGTCTGCGGCCAGCCGGTTTTGATATTCCGCTGCGCAATATGCATGCCGAGGCCGAGCTATTCCGCGAGGACAATATCCCGCTCTTTACCGAGGAAAGTAAACTCAGCACGCAGTACGACGAAATTATCGGCGCCCAGACTGTGACGTGGGAGGGTCAAGAACTCACGCTGACGCAGTTGCTGGGCGTCATCACCCAATCGCCGGATCGCGCAGTGCGGGAGCGGGCCTGGCGGCTGCGCGCCGAACGCCAGCTTGCAGACCGTGAAGCCATCAACGCGCTTTGGGTGAAGTTTATGAACGTGCGCCGTCAGATCGCAGCCAATGCTGGATACTCCAATTACCGCGATTTCCGCTGGAAACAACTGCTTCGCTTCGACTATACGCCGCAGGACTGCAAGAGCTTTCAGCGCGCTATCGAAGAGGTAGTCGTCCCGGCTGCGACGCGCATCTACCAGCGGGTCGGCAAGCAACTGGGAGTGTCCTCGGTGCGTCCCTGGGATATGGGCCGGGATAACATTTACCCGATTGATCTGCATCCACTTCACCCGTTCCAATCCACTGCCGAACTTGAAGGCAAAAGCGCGGCCATATTCCAGTGCGTCGATCCGCAGTTGGGCGGTTATTTCAACACGATGCGGCAGGAACACCTGCTCGACCTGGACAACCGCAAGAACAAGGCTCCCGGCGCGTATTGCACGAGCTTCCCGGTGAGCAAACGCCCCTTCATTTTCGAGAACGCGATAGGCGTCAACGACGACGTGCAGACGCTGTTGCACGAGGCCGGGCACGCCTTCCACGTCTTCGAGACGAATCACCTGCCGTACTCGCAGCAAACGCAGGTTGGCATGGAATTTGCCGAGGTTGCGTCGATGTCGATGGAACTGTTGGCTTCGCCGTACCTGCCAGCGCGGGAAGGCGGCTTCTATTCCGACCAGGACGCAGCCTATGCTCTGGTCGAGCATCTCCAAAACCTGATTCTCTTCTGGCCGTTTATGGCGGCTGTCGATGCCTTCCAGCATTGGGTCTACGAGAATCACGACGCGGCCACCGATCCTGCCAATTGCGATCAGAAGTGGGTGGAGCTGTGGCGGCGCTTCATTCCCGGTGTGGATTGGAACGGCCTGGAAGCGCAGGAAATGACCGGCTGGCACCGCAAGCTGCACATTCATCAGGCCCCATTCTATTATGTCGAGTACGGGCTGGCTCAATTGGGCGCGGTGCAGGTCTGGCGCAACTCACTTGAGGATCAGGCGGGGGCGGTTGCCAGATATCGCAAGGCGCTTTCGCTGGGCAGCACAGTTACGCTGCCGCAGCTTTACGCGGCGGCTGGCGCAAAATTCGCCTTTGACGCCGCGACACTGCGTATGGCCGTAGACCTGATCGAAAGCAAAATCGAGGCATTGCAGCCCGCGCACGAATAGCTTGACAGCGGGCGGCTCGTCTGGTGCTGCCTACAAATCTCACCAGGGATGACGCCAATCTTGCAGGGTTTCTTGCCAGCGCCAGGAGCGCGGCATCCGGGACGGGTCAGGAATCTGGTGGGCATTCTCAGGCATTGGGCGTGCACTATTGTTATTGCGCGAAATTCGCCTGGCGGCCTCTTCTAACCTGGCGGCGTCCACGTTGGCGAGTTTGGCTTTGAAGTAAAGGGCCTGGAGTCGGTCTATGGCTTCGTGATCCATCTGATCCTCAGTGCTCGACACGCGCTCAAGTCAGTTGGAGGTATCGTAGCGTAGACCGCTAAACAAGATGATTACCGTTCCAGCGTGTGCAGGGATCAAAAATGGTGATTTCCAGACGAATTTGCGATGGGCAAATGCCGTCCTTCTCACGCAATCTGCGCCTGTGGCACAGCCATCGTCGGGTTGGCACGGCGACGGATGAGTTTCTCGATCTCAACCAGGATGAACAGCACAAGCGGGAGCACGATACATACCGCTAACAGCGGCAGAGGCAGCGCCACCGTGTCGAACAAGTGCTGCATGAACGGCGCGTAGATGACGGCCAGTTGCAGCACAACGATGCCCAGGACGGCCCACAACAGAAGACGATTCTTGCTGAAGCCAGTTTTCAAGAAACTGGCTTCACCACCGTGAATAGCGCTCACCTCGGCGACCTGGGTGAATGCCAGAATGGTAAAAGCCATCGTCCGCGGGAGGCTCAGAGCGATCTCGATAGCGCGCCCTTGCTCTGCTGGCGACATCTGGCTGAACGTCCTGGTCACGTCGGCCAGACCCGGCAGCGCCTGAAGCTGTTCCAGAGAAAAAGATTGCAGGCCGAGTGAGACATCAAAAGGGGACAGGCCAAGCGCCAGGTGTCCGATCACATACCCGATCAGCGTGAGCAAGCCGATGACGATCCCGACCCACAGAATATGAAAGCCAATGCCGTGCGCCAGCAGCCCTTCGCGGGGATCGCGCGGTGGGCGCTTCATCACGCCTTTTTCGGCGGGTTCAAAGCCCAGGGCGATGGCAGGCAGGCCGTCGGTGACCAGGTTGACCCACAGAATCTGGATGGCGACGATGGGCACTTTGAGGCCGATCATCAGGGCCGCAAAGAGCGTCCAGATTTCACCTGTGTTGCAGCTTAATAAGTACCGGATGAACTTCTGGATATTGTTGTAGATCGTCCGGCCCTCTTCGACTGCGTTGACGATGCTGGCAAAGTTGTCATCGAGTAGCACCATGTCCGCCGCACCTTTGGACACGTCAGTGCCCGTGATGCCCATCGCCACACCGATGTCAGCCTGCTTGAGCGCCGGAGCGTCATTAACGCCGTCGCCCGTCATTGCCACAACCTCCCCGTTGGCCTGGAGCGCTTTGACGACGCGCAATTTATGAGTCGGGTTGACGCGCGCATAGACGGCTGTCTTGAGGGCCATCCTCGCCAATTCGTCATCACCTATGCTGTCAAGTTCCGCACCTGTTAGGGCCTGTTGATCGGGCGACAGGATGCCTATCTGTTCGCCAATCGACTGAGCCGTGAGGATATGATCACCCGTAATCATCACCGTTCGGATGCCTGCCTCCTTAGCGGTGCGGACTGCCCTGATAGCCTCTACACGCGGCGGATCCATAATGCCCACCAACCCAAGCAGCACCAGGTCTCGCTCGGCTATTTCCGGCTCTGGAACCCCGGTAGGCACCTCCGAAACATGCCGGTAGGCCAGCGCGAGCACCCGCAGACCTTTGGCTGCCATTTTGTCGATCTGAGCCTGCCAGCGCTGGCGCCGCTCGTCGCTGAGAGGGATCAGCCCTTCCGGCAGATTTTCAGCAGTCGCCCACGCCAGCAAGTTATCCGGCGCGCCTTTGGTGAAGGCAATCACCGACACCTGGTGATCAAACAGGTTGCGAATATAATCGGCCTTGATCTGGTGGTAGGTGGTCATCGCTTTGCGCTCGGACGTAAACGGAATCTCGTTGATGCGCGGTGCATCAGCTTCCAGCATCCTGCGCGTATACCCGGCTTTGCCCGCCATGCTCAACAGCGCGCCTTCCGTTGTGTCGCCGATCACCGACCAGCGATCCGTCTCCGGGTCCTGCTTCAGCAAAGCATCGGTGCACAGGGCTGCTCCGATCACCATTCGGGCCAGGGAGCTATCCGACATCGGATGCAGTATCTTCTGATCGGCTTCGTCCAGAAACTCGCCTGCCGGTTGATAGCCAATCCCCGATACTTTTACGTCGGGATGGCCCGGGATGGCGATCTCGGTGACCGTCATCTCGTTCCGAGTCAGCGTTCCGGTCTTGTCGGAGCAGATAGTGGTCACGCTGCCCAACGTCTCGACGGCGGGCAGGCGCCGGATCAACGCCTGCCGCCGCACCATCCGGCTCGCACCCAGCGAAAGCGCGATGGTAATCACGGCGGGGAGACCTTCGGGCACTGCGGCGACGGCCAGCCCAATCGCCGTCAGCAGCATTTCCTCCACGGGAATGTGCCGGATGAGGACCCCGACCAGGAAGACGATAATGACGATGCCGAGCGCTGCCGCGGCCAGAATGCGCCCCAACTGTGCCAGACGTATTTGCAGGGGTGTCTCGCTCTGATCGACTTGCTGAAGCAGGGATGCGATCTTGCCGAGTTCCGTGTTGAGGCCGGTTTCGGTGACGATGAATTCGCCGCGTCCATAGGTCACACTCGTCCCCATGTACACCATGTTGGTGCGTTCCGCGACACCCGGCGGGGGCGTCGTAGCGGTCAGCACAGCGGCAGTCTTTTCAATGGCTGCGCTTTCGCCGGTCAGGGCCGCTTCCTCAATCTGCAAATTGATGGCTTCAATCAGGCGTCCATCGGCGGGGATGCGGTTTCCGGCTTCGATCAGCACCACGTCGCCTGGTACTAATTCGGTGGCCGGGAGCTGTTCGGTCTGCCCGTTGCGCCGGACACGGACCTGTGGATTCTGCATTCTGGCGAGGGCGGCCAGGGCTTGTTCGGCCTGGTTTTCCTGGTAAAAGCCTAGCGCGGCGTTAAGCACCACAATTGCCAGGATGATGAGGGTATCCTTTGCATCGCCGACGAAATACGAGATGATTGCAGCCAGGATCAGGACAACGACCATCACGTCGGTGAACTGCGCGATGAACACCTGAAGCCTGGAACGACCCTCGCTGGCAGGTAGAACGTTTCTGCCGTGCGTCTGAATCCTCTCGGCAACCTGGCTGGCGCTCAGACCTTGACCAGGTTCGACGTTCAGGCGCTGCGCAACTTCGGACGTAGATAAGGCGTACCAGTCGGCTGAGGCGGACACCCTTCCTCCTTGTTCTAGCCCGGTTGGGCTGGCTGCAAGTGTGCCCAACTTGCTCACAGAATATACCATATGAGGGCCGAGGAAGATGTCAGGCCAGAGTCTCCTGGCTCACGATCATTGGCGCGGTGGTCAGCCAACATCCCTTTTTCAGGACGGCATTCCAGCGAATCTATTGACCGGGGAATCTTAACCGTTTTACAATAGGGCCAGGTACAAATCTCGCTACTGCGCCGAGTAGGGCCTGGAGTTCGGCCAAAGGGGTACTGAATTATGAGCGCAATCGCTGTTAAGAGTCCGCTTCAACTCACTGCCGAGACTACCGCAACAGATTACTGGAATGACTCGTGTTCAATTGAGGAGCTGACTTACGCCATTCAGAACGGCGCAGTCGGGGCAACATCTAATCCGACGATTGTCCTGGGTGTCCTGAAAAAGGAAATGCACCTCTGGCGTGACCGGATCAACCAGATCATCAAGGAGAACCCAACCTGGTCAGAAGATCAGATCACCTGGAAGCTGATCGAGGAAATGGCCGTCAAGGGCGCCAACCTGCTCCTTCCCATTTACGAGCGAGAAAAGGGCAAGAAGGGCCGCCTGTCCATCCAGACCAATCCGGCGCTTTACCGCAACGCCGACGCAATCCTGCAACAGGCAGTCCATTTCCACCAGCTTGCGCCGAACATGCAGGTGAAAATCCCCGTGACGAAGGCCGGCATCAAGGCCATTGAAGAGGCGACCTACCAGGGCGTGAGCATCAACGCGACGGTGAGCTTCTGCGTGCCGCAGGTGCTGGCCGTTGCCGAGGCTGTGGAGCGCGGCCTCCGGCGACGCGAGGCCGAGGGGCTGCCCATCGACGAGATGAGTCCGGTGGCGACCATGATGATCGGACGCCTGGACGACTGGATGCACGTGCTGGAGAAGCGCGACGCCATCGTAGTGACGCCTGGCTATCCTGACTGGGCCGGAATCGCATGCTTCAAGAAAGCCTATGGTATCTACCAGGAACGCGGCTACCGCACGCGCTTGCTGGCGGCTGCCTACCGCCACCATCTGCACTGGTCAGAACTGATCGGCGGCGATGTGGTGCTGACCATCCCCTACGAATGGCAAAAGCTGTTCAACGGCTCGGATATCGAGGTCAAGGAACGTTTCTTTGATCCGGTGCCGTCTGAAATCGTGGATACGCTGTACAGCCATTTTGCTGACTTCCGCCGCGCTTACGACGCCGACGGGCTGACGATTGACGAGTTCGATACTTTTGGGCCAACCGTTCGCACCCTGCGCACCTTCATCAGTTCTTATCACGATCTGGTGGCCGTCGTGCGCGACTTTATGCTGCCCAACCCGGACGTGAAGTAGGGGTTACCTCACCCCTGGCCCCTCTCCGACTGGAGAGGGAAAATCTTTGAAACCATTGGGTCGTTCTTGTGGGCGCGTCCCATTCAGGACGCCCGGCGCTCACTGTGCCGGGCGTCCGGCGCATTGATTCGCCCGGCAAACTGTCGTCGAACTAACTGCGCGTACAGGCCATTTCGAGCGAGCAGTTGTTCTGGCGAGCCATCCTCAACGATCTGCCCACGCTGGATGACCAGGATACGATCCACCTCCCGAACCGTGCTCAGGCGGTGGGCAATGATGATGCTCGTCCGGGTACGCAGCACCCGCTTCAAGCCTTCCTGGATGAGCGCCTCCGTCTCCGTGTCAACATTGCTGGTCGCTTCGTCCAGGACGAGAATGCCCTCCGGGCTGTGGATGAGCGCCCGCGCCAGGGCCAACAGTTGCCGTTGCCCCTGGGACAGGTTCGCGCCGCCCGGCTGCAAGGGATAATCATACTGCCCTGGCAGCCGTTCGATGAACGGCGCGGCGCAGGCCGTGTGTGCCGCCGAGACGATCTGCTCGTAGCTGATGCTCTGGTCGAACAGTCGGAGATTGTCGGCAATCGTCCCGCTGAAACAATACGGATTCTGCGGGACCACCGTCACGTATTTGCCCAGGTCGCTGCGAGCAATCTGCCGGATGTCGATGCCGTCGATCAGCACCCGCCCGCGTTCCACATCGTAGAAACGGGCCAGCAGGCCCACCAGCGAGGTCTTGCCCGCGCCCGTTGCCCCGACAATCGCCACTGACTGGCCGGGTGGAATATCGACGTTGACGTCGCGTATGACGGACGTGCCCGGCTCGTAGCCGAACTCCACGTGGTCGAAGGTCACGCGCCCGGCAAAATTCCTCAGATGCACCGGGTTGGGCGCTTCGGTCACCGACGGCGTGATCTGCAACATGCGTGCGATCCGTTCGGCGGCGGCGAGTGCGGTCTGAATTTGCGCGAACTGCTCAGAAAGCTGCAAGATCGGGTCGAAACTGCGCTGCGTGTACTGGATGAACGAGATCAACATGCCGAGCGTGGCCCAGCCCGCCAGCACGCCGTTTCCACCCCCATACAGCACCAGCGCCAGGCCCACCGCTGTCAGCAGTTGCAGGATCGCGCCATACAGCGTGTACTCATCGCGCACCTTCAGGCGGGTGGCGGTGTAGGCCGTATTTGCAGCCTGAAATTCGGCGCGGCTCGCCTCCTGTCGCTCGAAAAGCTGGACGATCCACATGCCGCTCAGTTGCTCGTTGAGCAAGGCCAGGTAGTCGGCAATGACTTTGTGCCAGTTGGCCGAGGCCAGGCGGATTCTTTGCCTGAAGTAGACGGTTGCGACGATCATGACGGGCAGCACGCCCAGGCCCAGCAGGGCCAGCCGCCAGTTGAGCGCGAACATCACGAGGATGATCCCCACCAGAGTAATGGCATTGCTGGCGACCATGACGATGCTGGTGGACAGCAGCTCCGTCAGGGCGTCCACGTCGTTGGACAGGCGGGAAACCATCTGCCCGACAGGGGTGTGGTTGAAGTAGGCCATATCCTGTTTCAAGATGTGCTCGAACAGGGTCTGGCGCAGATTCATCAGCGCCTTTTGGCCCACCCACTGCAAGAGGATGGTGTGCGATAGGCGCAGGCAAAACGTCAGCAGGATGATCAGGAAATAGAGCACCCCATACGGAACCAGACCCGGCAGATCGTGATGCAGGATCGGGCCGTCAACGGTGCGCTGGACGAGATAGGGCGGCAGCAGCGACAGCAGCGTGACAGCCAGGAGCAGCAAGAAGACCACAATCACGCTACGGCGGTAGGGAGCCACGAACCGCCAGAGCAGAACGATCAGGCCGCGATCTGTGATGGCACGGCCTTCTCCCGGCTCACTCTTAGCAATCATGATTTAACCGGTGGTGAAGCAACATGCTCACATTTCCTCGTCAACCATCTCAAAGTCGCCGACCTCGTCATCCGATTCCTTGCGCAGTTCGCGCTCGGCCATGTGCGCGTACAGACCGCCCCGCGCCACGAGAGCGTCATGTGTGCCCACTGCGACGATTCGGCCTTCGTCCATGACCACGATCTGATCGGCATCTTTGACCGTCGCTATCCGGTGGGCAATGATCAGGCTGGTGCGGGCGCGGAGCACTTTCCGCAGATCGCCCAAGATTTCGGCGGCGGTTTGCGTATCGACGCTGGACAGGGCGTCATCCAGAACCAGGATAGCCGGGTCGCGGACGATGGCCCGCGCGATGGCAACGCGCTGTTTCTGACCGCCGGAGAGCATCACGCCGCGTTCCCCGACCAGCGTTTCCAGGCCGTGCGGCAACTGCGGCAGGTCGTTGCTGACGCGCGACGTGTGAATGGCTTGTTCCAGCTTGTCGTCGTCGATATTCACACCGCCCATCCGCACGTTCTGGTGCAGCGGCAGGCTGAAGAGGAAGGTCGATTGCGGGACGTAAGCAATAGCCCGACGCAGGTCGGCCAGGCGAATGTTGCGTATATCGATCCCGTCGATCAGGATGCGCCCTTCGGTGGGGTCAAGGGCACGCGCCAGCAGGCTCACCAGCAGCGTCTTGCCGCAGCCGGTGGGGCCGACCAGCGCCAGCACCGTCCCGGCGCGAACCTTCAGGCAAACGTCGCGTAAGAGCCACTGCCCTTCCATCTGCACGCTGACGTGATCAAAGACGATCTCGCCGCGTGGCGCGGGCAGGGGTCGAGCGTCTGCGGCATCGCGGATCTGTGCGGGTTGCATCAGCGGTTCCAGCCGCTTGAGGCCGCCGCGCGTTTGTTGAAAGCGCTGGTAGATCGTGCCCAGTTGCAGCAATGAATTGCTGATCAGCGCCAGGTAGACCAGGAATTGCACGAAGTTGCCCAGCGTCAGCGTCCCGTTCAGAGTCAGAACGCCGCCCAGCAGCACGACCAGGGCAGCGGTCAATTCGCTGATCATGTTGGGAACCATGCCAATCGGTTCGTTGCGGCGCGCAAAATACAGCCAGCGCCGGACATACTCGGCATTCTCGGCGGCGAACTGGCGGCTGACATCGGCCTCGCGCCCGAACGTTTTGATCGTCTGAATCCCACTGAAAGCATCCTGCACGAGCGCGGTCATGACACCTTCTTGCGCCTGTACCCGCTCGAAGACCGACACCAGGATTCGCCCCACGCGCATCTGTAGGGCCGCCGAAATACTCAGGATGATGAAGATCAGGCAGGTCAGCGGCCAATTAATGGTCGCTAATAAGATAAAAGCCACGACCAGCATCAGGATCGCGCTGCCAATGCGGGTCAGAGTCAGGGCCAACAGCCGCCAGACCAGTTCGACATCGCTGTACATCCGCGAGATCAGATCGCCGGTGGCGTATTTCTGGTAGAACTGCTGCTCAAGCGTTAACAGGTTATCAAACAGGACACGGCTGACGTCCTGGTGGACGGCAACGGATACGTAGCCGCTGAACATGCGCTGACCGTAAAAGGCCAGCGCGGAGAAGGCGATCAGTGCGACTAGCAGCACCGTATAGCGCAAAATCTCGGTCATTTCGACCTGAACGCGGATATGATCGATGATGATGCCGATCAGATAGGAGGCCAGGGCGCTGGTGATCCCGGCGGCGATGCCGCATAGAACAGCGGCAAGGGTCGGGCGGATGTGGACGGCGACGAACTTCCACAGCCAGGCAACGTCAACGTGAGTCGGCTGGGACGAGGAAACGGCTGCCAAGCGACCTCCTTGCTCGTCACGGACTTTGGCACACGGGGTTGTCAATTCTAGCAGTGAGGGGGAAAGATGGGGTAAGCCCTTTTCAGCAGTTCAGGGGCGAGAACAGAGTCATTGGCCTCACCCCCAACCCCTCTCCACAGCGTGGAGAGGGGAGTCCTGGCCCACTGCTGCCCCCTCGCCAGTCAGAGGGGTGAGGCTGGAAAAAACATCCCTCGGCTATGGTTCTTCAGGCTGCTCTCAATACTTGATGTCCACCGCTCTACCCGACTGCGCCGATTCGAGCACGGCGTCGCAGATCACGGCAGCACGGTAGCCGTCCTCGAAGGTTGCGCCATGCGGGGCAACGTCCTCACCGTTGACGATAGCGCGCAGCAGGTGATCGATCTCGTGGACAAAGGTGTGCTCCCAGCCGATGATATGGCCCTGCGGCCACCAGTTCTTCCACCAGGGGTGGTACGACTCGCTGACCAGCACGTTGGTGAAGCCCTGCGTCTCGCGCGGCTGGCTGTCCTTCCAGAAGACTTCGAGTTCGTTGAAGCGTTCCAGGTTGAAGCGGATGCTGCCGTGTTCGGCATTGATCTCGAAGCAGTTGTAGTTCTTGCGGCCCGGCGCGAAGCGGGTTGCTTCCAGCGTGCCCAATGCGCCGTTGGCGAACTCGACAGTGGCAACAAAGGCATCGTCCACCGTGACCTGTGCCCGCTGTCCTTCGCCCGTCTTGCGATCCTTGATGAAGGTCTTGGTCATCGCGGCCAGGCGAGCAGGCTCACCGACCAGATAACGCGCCAGGTCGATGATGTGCGCGCCCAGGTCGCCCAGCGATCCACTGCCCGCCACGTTTTTGTCGAGCCGCCAGACCATCGGGAAATCGGGATCGGCGATCCACTCTTGAAGATAGACCGCCCGGAAGTGGTAAATCTGCCCGAGCGCGCCGCTGTCCACCAGCTCTCGTATCTGCCGGACGGCAGGCACGAAGCGGTAATTGAAGGCGACCATGTGTTTGACGCCTGCCTTGCGCACGGCATCCAGCATGGTTTTGGACTCAGCGGCGGTGCGGGCCAGCGGCTTTTCACAGAGGATGTGCTTGCCGGCCTGCGCCGCCGCAATGCACGGTTCGGCGTGGGCATCGTTGGGGCCGCTGTTGTCGAAAAGCTGCACGTCAGGATCATTCACCAAATCCTGCCATCGGGTGTAGTACTTTTCATAGCCATAGCGGCGGGCCGCCTCTTGCACCGCGTCCTGGTTGCGCCCGGCAATCGCCACCAGACGCGGGATCGCCACCGGCGGGTACATCATGTAAGGTAACTTCTTGAAGGCGTTGCTGTGGGCCTTGCCCATGAAGGCATAGCCGAGCACGCCAACGCCAATGGTAGGGGCTGTTCCCGTCGCCTTTGCCCCTGCCATGCTCACAAATCCGACTTCTTTGTCGCTCATTGCTAAAGCAGGTCCTTTCGTGCGAAAAATCCAGGTTAAGCCTCACCCCCGGCCCCTCTCCACAGGGTGGAGAGGGGAGTCAATGCCTGGCGAAGCGGAGGAGTGGATAGGGGTGAGGTAAAAGTCTACTTCCGCTCAAAGGCGGCGTCGAAAGCTACCGTCGAGGGTGCGATGTCGGCACGGCGCACCGTTTCCAGCGCTTCCTGTGCCCCCCGTTCACGAACCATGCCGCTGTCTTCCCACTCCACCGAGAGCGGCCCGTTGTAGCCGATCTGGTTGAGCGTGCGGACGATCTGCTCAAAATCGACCCCGCCACGCCCTGGCGACACGAAGTCCCAGCCACGACGCCGATCCCCGAAGCCCAGGTGCGAGGACAGGATGCTGTGTCGCCCGTCCAGTCGCCGGATCGAGTCCTTGACGTGGACGTGGTAAATCCGATCCCCGAATTCTTCCAGGAAGGCCACCGGATCGACAAACTGGTGGTGCAGGTGACTTGGATCAAAGTTGATGCCGAAAGCCGGGCGGCGCTTGATGGCGTCCAGCGTCTTCTGCGTGGTGTAAATGTCATAGGCGATCTCGGTGGGGTGGACTTCCAGGCCGAACCGCACGCCCACCTCGTCGAACACGTCCAGGATCGGGTTCCAGCGATCCGCGAAGTCCTTGTAACCGGCCTCCACCATCTCGTCGCTGGTCGGCGGGAAGCGGTAGATCAGATGCCAGACGCTGCTGCCCGTAAAGCCATTGACGACCTTCACACCGAACTTGGCCGCTGCGCGTGCTGTATTCTTCACTTCCTCGGCAGCACGTTGACGGACGCCTTCGGGCTTGCCGTCGCCCCAGATGCGCGGCGGCAAGATGCTCTTGTGCCGCTCGTCGATGATGGCATCACAGACGCACTGACCGACCAGGTGGGTGCTGATCGCAAAACATTGAAGGCCGTGCTTTTCCAGAATATCGCGGCGGCTGCGGATATAGCTGTCGCTTTCCAGGGCCTTGTCTACCTCGAAGTGATCGCCCCAGCAGGCCAGTTCCAGGCCGTCGTAGCCCCAGCTTTTCACTTTTTCCGCCAGCGCGTCCAGCGTCAGGTCGGCCCACTGCCCGGTGAAAAGAGTCACAGGTCTTGCCATCGTAAATCTCTCCTGAAAGGTAATAGCCAGAATGATCAAAAGCGCCTAGAGCGCTCGTTCTACCCTTTCGGCCTGCGGAATGCGACGCGGAGTCACGTGACTCCACACGTTGAAGGCCAATAAGCAGACAAACAGGAGCAGGAATCCCACCTGGTAGCCGAACAACGTCCAGGGCTGGAACATGCCCACGACGCCCACCACGATTCCGCCGATGATGATCCACTCGATGACCTGGTAAATTCGTGGCGGCACATTGTCGTTCAGCAGCTTCGCCGCCACCACGATCAGGAAGGCGAAGGCCAGAATAATCGCCACGAAGGTCAGGATAAACGGCACGCCCGTCAGCAGCACGTTGTCGGTTCGGACTCGATCAGGCAGGCCGCCAATGAGCGGCGCGGTGATGAGCGCGATGACAACCAGCGCTGCCGCGATAATCAGCAGTCTATAGGGCAGCCCGGACAACCGCTGCCGGATGGTTAGTGGTGGCTGCACAATTCGTCTCCTCAGTTCTCAGGCCAGCAGTTTGCGCAGGAAGGCCAGCCCGTCGGCGGCCAGCGCATCCTGGGTCGGCGCGAGGTTGCGCCAGATGGCGGCGGCGCGGGCAATGCTCTTGACCTTGCTGGTGAACGACTCGATGACCACTGCGCCGTCGAACTTGATGTCCTTCAGCCCTTGCGCCACGTCCGACCAGGGAATGTGGCCCGACCCCGGCGCGCCACGATCATTCTCGCAGGCGTGGAAGTGCTTTACCCGCGATCCGGCGGCGCGAATAGCGTCGCCGAAGTGCTTCTCCTCGATGCACATGTGAAACGTATCCAGCAGTATCTGGCAGGCCGGGCTGTTCACCCGATCAATGACTTCGATGGCCTGCGTCGCCAGGTTGATGAAGCTGGTTTCAAAGCGGTTGAGCGGTTCGATGCACAGCACGACGCCGTGATCCTTCGCGTAGGCAGCCAGCGTGCTCAACTGCTTGACCAGCAGATCGGTGTCTCTGGCACGCTGATCGGGCGTGGCCTGCCAGGTGCGCCCGACGGCGGAATAGATCGGCCCGACCAGGTTCGTTGCGCCAAGCTGCTCGCAGGCGTCGATACACTGGCGGATGTAGGTCATGCCGTTGTTGCGGATCGCTTCGTCGTCGTGAACCAGGTCTCGATCCGGCCCCATTGCGGCGCAGGCGCTCACGCCAAGCCCCAGATCGCGCACGATCTGGCCGCCGCGCTTGTAGTCCAGATCGCCAACCGTCTCGATGGGAACCTCGAACCAGTCGAAACCCATCTTTTTGACCTGTGGAGCCAGACGCTCCATTTCTTCTGTGGTCAGCGGTGATGACCACACCCAGGCATTCACTCCGAATTTCATGTTGCGCCTTCCCTCGTTGCAGGCTGAATTATGCGCAAAAGTGTTGCTGATTTGCCTCACCCCCGGCCCCTCTCCACCTTGTGGAGAGGGGAGCCGGTAACAACAGTTCGTCCCGTTCCCCATCTCTGCTTGCGGAGAGGGGTCAGGGGGTAAGATAAACCCGCGTCCCGTCGGGATTGAAGTAGTGCAGCCGTTCGCGCACCACGTCAAACTGCACCTCGTCGTTGATGTGCAGGTTCGACATGCCGGGAATGATGCTCAGTAAGTTCACATCGCCCGCCTTAATATGAATAACGGTCTCCACGCCTAGCGGCTCGATCAGCGCCACACGCCCGTTCAACGGGCCACCCGGCGCGATCCGCACGTCTTCGGGCCGGATGCCCAGCATGAACGTCTCCGGCAGGCTGACAGGCGGCGCGGGCAGCCTGACGGTGCTGTTGACCAGTTGCAGCGAACCATTGTCACGCACGGCCTGGTGCAGATTGATGCGCGGCGTGCCGACAATCTGCGCAACAAAGGTGGTAGCCGGGCGATCATAGATGTCGGTGGGCGTGCCGACCTGGATCAGTCGCCCCTCTTTGAGCACGCCGATCCGGTCTGCCATCGTCAGCGCCTCGATCTGATCGTGCGTGACAAACAGCACTGTCCCCGACTGCGTTTTCTGGATGTGCTTTAGCTCGATGCGCAGCGCCTCGCGCAGCTTGGCATCCAGGTTCGAGAGCGGTTCGTCCATCAGGAAGATGCGCGGCTCGCGCACGATGGCCCGCCCGATGGACACACGCTGCATCTCGCCGCCGGACAGTCGCGCCGTCTTGCGTTCGAGCAGGTGCGTGATGCGCAGCAGTTCAGCCGTCCGCTGGACACGCATCTTGATCTCCGGTTCGGGGGTGCGGCGCATCGGCGAGCGCAGCGGAAAGGCCAGGTTGTCGTAAACGGACATCGTTGGGTACAGCGAATATTGCTGGAAGACAAAGGCAATGTCCCGATCCGAGGGTTGCAAACCGTCAACGGCCTGCCCGTCGAACAGCACATGGCCCTCGTCGTGCTTTTCCAGCCCGGCGATGATGCGCAGCGTGGTCGTTTTGCCCGCGCCGGTTGGCCCCAACAGCACAAAGAACTCGCCGCTCTTGACGGTCAGCGACAGGTCGTTGACGGCCACAACCTGCTTAAAGCGTTTGGTGACGTGTTGCAGCGCTACCTCGCTCATTGGCGCACCTCCCGCCGGATCGCCGCTTCGGTCTTCGGGTTAAAGAAGCGCACCATCGCCGGATCAAGGCCGAAGCGCATTTTGGTTCCGATGGGATAGCTGATCTGGCGATTGGTGCGGGCGTGGACGATGTTGTTATCGCCCAGGTCCAGGTGCAGCATGTTGAACCCGCCGTGCAGGTCGCTGGCGTAGACTTCCGCCGGGATGGGCGCATCCTCGCTGACATTGGCCGCTTCTGGCCGAAAACCCACGATCACGTCGCCGCTGCCGTTAAGCGCACTGCTGAGTATCGGCTGCCATTCAGAAGGAACGGGATAGCGTCCTCCGCCCGGCAAGACGACCACACCCTCGGCATACTTTCCCGACATCAGGTTCATGCCGGGGCTGCCGATGAAGCGTGCCACGAACAGGTTGGCAGGGTCGTAGTAGACCTCGGCGGGTGTGCCGACCTGCTGCACCACCGCCGCCGACATGACGACGATTCGATCCCCCATCGCCATTGCCTCGATCTGGTCGTGCGTCACGTAGACTGTCGTGGCGTGCTGCGCGATGTGCAGGTGTTTGATCTCGGCGCGCATGGTTTCGCGGAAATCGGCATCCAGCGCGCCAAGCGGTTCATCCATCAGGAAGGCTGCCGGACGGCGCACCAGCGCCCGCGCCAGCGCCACGCGCTGCTGGTCGCCACTGCTCAACGAGCCGGGACGCTGGTTCAGCAGGTGTTCAATTCGGAGAAGGCGCACCACCTCCTCAACGCGCCTGTTCACTTCGCTGCGCGGCACTTGTTGAGCTTGCAGCGGGAAGGCAATGTTCTCACGCGCATTCAGGTGCGGGTACAGCGCGAAGAACTGGAACACGAACGCAATGTCGCGCTCACTGGGTTTGGCCCAGGTGACGTTGCGCTGGTTCAGGTAGATGTTGCCGCCAGTGACCGTTTCCAGGCCAGAGATCATGCGCAGCGTGGTGGTCTTGCCGCAGCCCGACGGCCCCAACAATACCAGGAACTCGCCGTCTTTGATGGTCAGGTCCATCGGCCTGACGGCGTAATTTGGGCCAAATTTCTTTTCGACTTGCCGGAGTTCTATAGTAGCCATGTTCTCCCGTAATGATATACATAATTCATCCGGTGGCGCGAATACCGACTGAGGCATTGAAACAAACCTATTTGCGGATCGCTCCAAAGGTCACGCCGCGCAGCAGGTGACGGCGCAGCAGAAATGTCACCAGCACCACCGGGATCAGGAACAGCAGCGAGCCAGCCGCAATTGTGTTCCACTCGATGCCCCCGCTGCCCAGGATGGAGGGAATGGCAGGCGGTGCGGTACGGGCATTCTGGGTAGTGAGCATCAGCGCAAAAGCGTATTCGTTCCAGGCGAAGATCAGGCAGAACACGGTGGTGGCGGCGATGCCCGTCAGTGCTTGCGGGATGACGATGCGGAAGAAGGCTTGCAGGCGGGTGTAGCCGTCTACCATTGCCGCTTCCTCGTATTCACGCGGAATCTCGTCGATGAAACCCTTGAGCAGCCAGACCGAGAACGACAGGTTGAAAACCGTGTACAGCATGATCAGGCCGAGGTGGGTATCGTGTAAGCCGATGCTGCGGTACATCAGGAAGATCGGAATCGTGACCACAACAGGCGGCAACATGCGCGTGCTGAGAATGAAGAACAGTAAGTCGCCGGAACCGGGGATGCGAAAGCGGCTGAAGGCATAGGCCGAAAACAGCCCCAACGTCACCGAAAGCACTGTCGAGACACCCGCGATAACTATCGAGTTGGTGAGCTGCCCTGCGTACTGGCTTGGCCCATTGATCTCGCGCCCGTTTTCGAGCGCGATCCGATCCAGCAGGCCAAGATTCGGGCTGTTGCGCTTTTCGGCGGATTCGGCCTCGGAGAGGATGCGCGTATCCATCAGCAGGCTGACGAAGCCTTGCAGCGATGGGGTAAAGAACAGCTTGGGCGGGATGGCCGTCACGTCGCTCTGCGCCTTGAAGGCCGTCAGCACGATCCATAGGACAGGCAGGAGCATGATGAAAGCCACTGCCAGCGCCACCGCCGCCCGAATCTTCCCGCTCAGGCGCGCGCTGGGGCTGACCTTATCGACGCGGATCGACTCGACGACAGGGGTGCGCGGCCCGGCCTGCTCAACGGTGGTGACCATTGCTCACTCTCCCCTGGCCCGGTTCAGGAAGCGAATGTAGACGTTGCTGATGCAGATAATGATGATCAGCACGATGTATGCCAGAGCACTGGCCCGCCCCGTCGCCACCTGGCCCTGAAAGGCCAGCCGGTACAGGTTGATGGAAACCGTTTCCGTAGCGTCGCCCGGCCCGCCGCCGGTCAGGCCCATCATCAGGTCAAAGGCTTTGAGCGCTTCAATCGTGCGGAAGAGCACGGCGATCAGCAGCAGCGGCGCGACCTGTGGCAGGGTGATGCGCCGGAACTGGAACCACGAGCTGGCGCGGTCAATGGCCGCGGCCTCGTACAGGTAATCCGGGATCGCGCTCAACCCCGACAGGCACAGGAGCATGACGAACGGCGTCCACATCCACACATCCACGATGATCACCGCGATGAGTGCCGTATCCGGCCCGGCCAGCATGTCTGTCGCCAGCCGGGGATTGGTCGGATCGAGCAGGAAGTTGAAAATTCCGTAGCTAGGGTTGTAGATCAGTTTCCAGAACAACCCGACGACCACCGGCGAGAGCATCATTGGGATCAGAATCAGGGTCGTAATCAGGCCGCTGCCTCGGAACTTCTGGCGCAGCAGCAGGGCCAGACCAAAGCCCAATATGGTCTGGATGGCTACCGATACGAGCGCATACTTGCCCGTCGTCGCAAAATATCCCCAGAACTTATCGCTTTCCAGAATACGGGCATAGTTATCCAGCCCGATCCAGCGCGGCGCGCGGTTGGCGATGGCACTGTAGTTCGTAAAGCTCAAATACAGGCTGTAGAACAGCGGAAAGACATTCCACAGAATGAGGATGATCAGCGTGGGAATAATGAACAGTTTGATCAGCGTGCCATCGCTCATGTGGCGGCGGCGCGCGTAGGATGTGGCTTGGGCCTGAGCAACAGCAGTCATTCAAGAGCCTTTCAACAAAATACACTTTATCAATAGAACCTCACCCCTGACCCCTCTCCACAGGGTGGAGAGGGGTGGCCCGGTGTCCCCGCTCCGAATTCGGAGCGGGGGCGAGGTCAAACCCACTACTTAATGTAACCGGCGTCTGTGAGGATAGTCGTCCATTCCTTTGCCACGCCGTCCAGCGCTTCCTTCGCCGTCCCCTTGCCGCCCACAACGTAATTGCTGAGGGCAGCCTGAATGATGGGCAGCATCTGGCCGTATTCGGGGATATTGGTGAAGTCCTTGACAAAGGTCATCGTTTCGGCGAACGCGGCGTTGAAGGGCGCGATCTTGTTGAACTTGTCGGATTTCAGGACGTTGATGTTGCAGGTGTAGCCGCCCAGGTCGGCCCACTTGGCCTGCACGTCTTCCTGCGCAAACCATTTCAGGAATGCGAACGCGGCGTCCTGGCGTTCCTTGTCGATGTAGGCGTTGATGCTCATGCCCTGGCCGCCGAGCGCCGCGAACTGCTTGCCGTCCGGGCCTTTGGGCATCACGAAGTAGCCCGTTGTATCCGCGAACTTGTTGGTGGACTTGTTCGCCAGGGCCGGGAAGAAGGCGAAGTAGTTCATCGCCATGACGGCCTGACCGCTGGTGAAGGCGTCATTGGTTTCCTGGAAGAAGGCGTTGCTCAGGCCGGGGGCCGAGCAGCAATCATAGAGCTGCTTGTAGTATTCCAGGGCTTTCACCGCCGCATCGGAGTTGGCAACACCCTCGACCTTGTAATCTTTGTCGTACCAATCCGCGCCATACGAGAAGAACACGTTCTGGAAGCCCATCGTGATGGCGTCGTAGTCCTTCTGCGTATAGATAGCGACCCCATAGAGGCCCTTATCCTTGCGCGTGAAGAACTGGGCGATGTCCATCAGTTCTTTCCAGGTCTTGGGCACAGCCAGATCGTAGCCGTACTTGGCCTTGAAAGCGGCCATTTCATCTTTGTTCTCAAACAAGTCCTTGCGATACGCCCAACCGTTGGCATCGCCTTCAGTCGGATAAGCATAGTACCTGCCGCTGCCCGCCGGGTACTCGCCATAGTATTGCAGGGTGGCCGGGGTCACGGTCTTATCGATGCCGTTGGACTTCATGAAATCCGTCAGTTCGACGTAGTGGCCCTGGGTTGCGCCCTGGCCGAGCCACTGGCTGTCGCCGATGACCAGGTCCCAGGCCGTGCCTTTGGCGGCCCACTCGGCTGTCACGCGGTTGCCAAACGTGCCCCAGGGTTCCTGGATCACGGTGACTTTGATGCCCGTCTTGGCTTCATAATCCTTCACGAGCGTTTGAAGGAAATCGGCGGGCGCCCACTGTGCCCAGATGATCTTGAGTTCGGTAACGGCGGCCTGCGCAGGCCTGACGGCCAGGCCAGAGGCCAGCACCAGCGCGCACAGCACCACGAGAATGAACGTTTTCTTGAGCATACAAAAAGCCTCCCTTGAAGATTATTTGAGTGATTTGTCCGGGTGATTCACACGGCGAATGAACTTCGATAGGCTGTACTCCTTTCGTCTGCTGGCTGCCGCAACGATCTACACCATGGGCTGGTTCAGCAGCAGTGCCCCGCGTCCTCCTGGCTGGCCGCTGCTGCCCGGTTGAGACAGGATGGTTTGGTAGACCAGTGCCACGCCGCCCATCGTGCAAGCCTGAGAACCCTGTTCCGCCGCAACCACCCTGACGGCTGCCGCGTCCCATTCGAGTGCACGTTCATGCAACTCACGCCGGATAGTTGGCAGGAGAAAATCGCTGGCGGCGCTGAGTGTGCCACCGAACACCACAAGGTCCGGATTCAATGCATTCACCAGCGACGCAATGCCCACACCCAGTTCTCGACCGACGTTTCCAAGTGCAGTCTGCGCCACCGGATCGCCGTTCCGGGCGGCTTCGATCACGCCTTCAAGGGTGAGATTGCCGGGCTGCAACAGAGTGGGCTGACCCTGACTGATCGCCTTCCGCACATGTCGCTCTACAGCGGCGGTGCTGACTTCGGTTTCCCAACAGCCGCGATTGCCGCATTTGCAAAGCGCTCCATCGGGATACAAGGTCATGTGGCCGAATTCTCCGGCGAGCCCGGACGCACCGCGCATCAACTGTCCGCCGCGCACTATCGCCCCACCCAGGCCCACGCCAGCGCTGATATACAGCACGTCCCCGTGATCCTGTGCCGCACCGAAAAAGTATTCGCCGAGCGCAGCCATGTTCGCCTCGTTATCCACAAAGATAGGCGCGTCCGGGAAAGCATCCTGCAAGAGCGCGCAAAGCGGCACCTCACGCCAGCCCAGGTTCGGCGCGAACAGCAGTGTGCCGTCAGATTGTTTCACCAGACCGGGAACACCGATAGCAATACCAAGCAACCTCTGACCGGGCATGGCTTGCTGTCCCTGCTGTATAGTGTTCCTGATGAGTTGTAGCAACTGGTCGAGAACCGTCTGTTGTGGAGCACCGGGAACGGTGTGCTCCCGACTCGCCCAAAGGCGATTGGCCGTGAAGTCGGTACAAAGCGCGCCAATATAGCCAACGCCGATCTCCATGCTGACGACGTAGCCAGCCTGCGGGTTGACGGTCAGCTGGACGGAGGGCCGGCCCACGCCGGTGGACACCACGCCAATCTCGTGGACAAACCGGCGTTCGATCAGTTCGTTGACCAGACTGGACACAGTGGACTTGTTCAGCCCGGTCATCGCGGCCAAAGCGGCCCGCGATACTGGCGCATGTGCGTGCAAACGTTTCATGATGAGTGAAAGATTTATTTCCCGGACAAGCGCCTGATCGCCCGTCCGAAATGGTGTACGCTCGACCATCAGGCTGTCTGATCCTTGACGATACTAATTCCTAAAGCCAAAATTACTATTTCAGTCTGTGTGATAAACACTCACTGGTTGGTTGGAGCAACCAACAAAAGTTCCATCCAGTATAGGGCGGCACGCAGTACCTGTCAAGCGCAGTCAATAAACTAATGCATCCATCTACTTTGGAGAAAATTATGCCTGTTGTCGCTTTGCTCGGCACACTGGATACCAAAGGACTGGAATACGATTACGTGCGCTCCCATGTGCAAGCGGAGGGATGTGAGGCCATCCTGGTCGATGCGGGGGTTCGCGGTGAACCGCTCATTAAGCCGGACGTGACGCGCGACGCGGTAGCCAAAGCAGCAGGCACGGAAGTCGCCGCATTGGCGGCGGCGGGGGATCGCAACGCCGCCATCGAGGCGATGGCCCGAGGCGCGACGGCCATCGTGCTGGATTTATACAGGCAGGGGCGGCTGCACGGTATTCTGGGCCTGGGCGGGGCGGGTGGATCGGTGCTGGCGACCCGCGCCATGCAAGCCTTACCCGTCGGCGTGCCGAAGCTGATGGTCTCCACACTGGCGGCTGGCGATACACGCCCCTATGTCGGGCAGGTGGACATCACGATGATGTACTCTGTTGTGGATATTTCCGGCATCAACCGCATTTCCGAGCGCATCCTGTCTAACGCAGCAGCGGCTATTGCGGGTATGGCGCGAGCCTATGCAGCGTTCCAACCGTCGGGGGCTTCCAGACCACTCATCGGCGCGACCATGTTCGGCGTCACAACGCCTTGCGTCACCGAAGCGCGCCAGACGCTCGAAGCGCGAGGCTACGAGGTGATCGTCTTCCACGCCACCGGGACAGGCGGTAAGTCGCTCGAAAACCTGATCAGTGCCGGGTTCTTTGCGGGGGTGCTGGACGTGACGACTACCGAGTTGGCTGACGAACTGGTGGGCGGCGTCCTGAGCGCCGGGCCGGATCGCCTGGAAGCAGCAGGACGGTTGGGTATTCCGCAGGTAGTGTCACTCGGCGCACTGGATATGGTCAACTTTGGCCCCGCCGACAGCGTGCCGGACAAATTCAAGGGGCGGCGCTTCCACCAGCACAACGCAACGGTCACGCTGATGCGCACTACACCGGAAGAATGCGCCGAACTGGGGCGGATCATCGCCCGAAAGTTGAACCAGGCGAAGGGACCAGTCAGCGTTTTTATTCCTTTGAAGGGCATCTCCATGATCGCTGTCGAGGGCAAATCATTCCACGATCCGGCAGCGGATCGGGCACTTATCAACAATCTCAAGGCGGGACTGCGCGAAGGGATTGAAGTGATCGAAATGGACATGGACATCAATGATCCGCGCTTCGCGCAAGCGATGGCGGCGCGGCTGGACGAATACGTGCGGGCCGCTCAACCACAAGGATGAAGAACAAAATATGATTAAACGCTCAGAAATCCTCGAAAGATTGCGAAACACCGTCAAGAATGGCGGGGTGATCGTCGGCGCGGGCGCAGGCACAGGGTTGTCCGCCAAGTGCGCCGAGGCGGGCGGGATCGATCTGATCATTATCTACAACTCCGGGCGCTACCGGATGGCCGGGCGTGGCTCGTTGGCGGGGATGATGCCCTATGGCGACGCCAACGCGATCACGGTGGAGATGGCAAGCGAGGTGCTGCCCATCGTCAAAAATACGCCAGTGCTGGCGGGAGTCTGTGGAACCGATCCATTTCGGATGATGCCGTACTTCCTCAAACAGATCAAAGAGATGGGCTTCTCCGGCGTGCAGAACTTCCCGACAGTGGGGCTGATCGACGGCACGTTTCGTCAGGGCCTTGAGGAAACGGGCATGGGCTACGGGTTGGAAGTGGACATGATTCGCACGGCACATGAGTTGGATTTGCTCACCACACCCTACGTGTTTAATCCAGATGAAGCCAGGGCAATGACCGGGGCCGGGGCGGACATCATCGTCGCGCATATGGGGCTGACGACGAAGGGAGCGATTGGCGCAAAAACGTCACTGACCCTCGACCAATGTGTGGAGCGCATCCAGGCCATTCATGATGCGGCGATGTCGGTTAACCCGGAGGTGATGGTCATTTGTCACGGCGGGCCGATTGCCGAGCCGGACGACGCCGAATACGTCTTGGCGCGGACGAAAGGCATTGTCGGCTTCTATGGCGCATCCAGCATGGAGCGCTTGCCTACTGAGCAGGCAATTACCGAAAACGCCAAACGCTTTAAGCAAATCCGGTTGGGGCAGCCGGGTTGACCTCACCCCCAACCCCTCTCCGCAGGCAGAGAGGGGCGCAATCCAAAGGGTGAGGCCATGCAGGTGAGTTAGAGACATTGATGGCGCAGAGATTTCTGGCAGGTTTGCTGACCCTGATCGCCCTGTTCACGCTGGCGATCACGCTGACGCGGGCTGTCGGTCAGGGCCAGATGCCACATGCCGAAGGCATTTTCACGATGCCGGATGGCACGGTCTGTCCCCGGTTGTGCCTGTTCGGCGTGATGCCGGGCATAACCACTGCGGCGCAGGCGGCGGCTCTCCTGCGGGCACACCCGCTGATCCGCGATTTCGACCTGATCAGCACGCAGCCGTTTCGCATCGAAGGCCACAACGACTGGATCATGATGATCAGCTTCAACGTGACGCCTGACGGGACCGTGGACGAGATTACGCTGGCGCGCTACATCCGGTACGGGCAAATTGAAGGCGACAGGCTCATTCCACTGCCTGATCCCGGTGTGCTGGGCGATGCCCTGAACCGCTTTGGCAGCCCCGACTTCGTACAGCTTACACAGGGGGGCGACCCGTCCCTGATCTTCGCCAATGCAGGCGTCATCACCAATCTGGTGCGCACGCGCGGTGTTGCAGGCCGTATCGTGCTGAACCAACCGCTCAGTCGGTTGACCCTCTTCCGCCGTGAAAAGTGTACGGACAGCGCCTTCGACTATTCTTTCCTACGCTGGTTGGGCGCGGCGCAGCTTCGCCGCTACAGCTTCTCGCACAGTGTTACCCGTGCGGTGCGTCGCATGAATTCAGCGGGCGCAACCTTCGCCCCCTGCCGGAGTTGAACTGCGCTTGACATTGCCCCGGCCTGTTGTACCATCAACGCAGCAGTCAAGTTATTACCCTTCATTTTAGAAAGGAAACCTTACTATGAGAGTCGTTATGCACAACTGGATGCGCCCGGAACCCATCGAGCACACCATCAAGCGGCTGGCTTCGCTGGGCTACGATGGCATTCAGATCATGGGTGAGCCGCGCAAATATGATACGAAGGAGGTGCGGAAGCTGCTCAAACAGCACAAATTGGAGTGTTGGGGCAGCGTCACGATCATGGTCAAGGGCCGCGACCTGATCCATGCCGATCCGTACTTCCGCGAGATGTCACAGCAGTACGTCATGGAATGCATTGACATGGTGAATGCCCTGGGCGGCAACATCATCACCATCGTGCCGAGCGAGGTCGGCAAGGTGGTGGCGATGGCCGATCCCGACACGGAATGGGCCTGGGCCGTCGAGAGCCTGAAGCGGATTGCCGACCACGCCCGCAAGAAGAAAGTCCGGATCGGCCTGGAACCGCTCAACCGCTTCGAGACGAACTTCCTGAACCGCCACGACCAGGCGCTGCGGCTGGCGGCGGACGTGGGCGAGGACGTGGGCGTGTGCCTGGATGCTTTCCACATCAACATCGAAGAGGCCGATCCGTTCAAGGCGATCCTCAATACGGGCAGCAAACTGGTTGACTTCCACGTTGCGGACAATAATCGGCGTGCACCGGGCGAAGGAACTTATGACTGGAAAAAGGTGATCAGCACGCTCAAAAAGGCCGGGTATGACGGCGCGCTGACCGTCGAGTTCGTGGTACCCTTTGACCGTTCGCCGCTGCGCGAATCGGCGCAAGACAGCGCTTCCGGCACGTCAGCCAGCGACGCCGAATTGAAGTTCATCCGCGATCATGGCAGTGACCTGATGAGCGATGCACTGTACACGCGGCATTGCGAGCGCACCATCAAGCATCTGCGCGCCAACGGGGCCTGAGTCCAGCCATCGCAGGCTGCGCTATGGCAACCATTCTGCTGATCGGTACGCTGGACACCAAAGGGCCAGAAACCGCTTATCTCCGGGATCGCATCCACGATCTCGGAGGCCAGACGCTCGTCCTCGATTCCGGCATTCTGGGGGAGGCCACCGGGATCGAGGCAGACTTCAACCGGCGCGAAGTGGCAATCGCGGCGGGCGCAACGATTGACGCTCTGCGTAATGCCGGGACACGCGGTAAGGCCATCGAAGAGATGTTGAAGGGCGTGCGCAAGATCACGCTCGCCCTGTTTGCTGCGCACAAGATTCATGGCGTTGCCTCGCTGGGCGGCGCGGAAGGGGCAGTGCTGGCGGCGTCAGCGATGAAAGTGCTGCCGATGGGCTTTCCCAAGCTGATCGTCTCGCCCATCGCCTCCGGTCATCGCAAGTTCGGGCCGCTGGTCGGCACGCGCGATACGCTGGTGATGCATTCCATCGTGGACATTCTCGGCCTGAACCCGATCAGCCGCATGGTCTACGACAACGCGGCTGCGGCCATCCTGGGCATGGCCGAGCAGTACGCCCGGCGTGGCCCGGCGGAGCGCACTCGCAAGGCTATCGCGGCCACCATGCTCGGCAACACCACCAAACCCCTGATCCACATGCGCCCCAAGATCGAGGAGCAGGGCTTCGACTTCGTGATCTTCCACGCCAACGGGGTAGGTGGCCCGGCGATGGAAGAACTGATCGCGCAGGGCTACTTTGATGGCGTCCTCGACTACACCCTGAGCGAAGTGGCCGGGTACGTGGCGGGCGGCTTCCATAACGGCGGCCCGGCCCGGCTGGATGCGGCGGCCCAGGCGGGCATTCCACAGGTCGTCGTGGCGGGCTGCCTGGATTTTGTGGTGTTCGGCCACAAAGATGAAGTGCCGGAAGCCTATCACGGGCGACCCACCTACTATCACAACCCGGAATTTACTCTGGTGCGCCTGACCAGGGACGAGCAACTGGCGGCGGCCCGCTTCCTGGTCGAGAAGTTGAATCGGGCGCGCGGGCCAGTCTCGATGATCGTGCCGCTCGACGGCGGCTCGGTGATGGACAGGCCAGGCGGCGAATTCTGGGAGCCGGAAACGAATCGCCTGGTGCGGGAAACGATCCAGCAGGGGTTGAATCCGAACGTCCGTTATCAGGAGTTTGAAGGCCACATCAACGACGACTCGTTTGCGGATGCGGTCTATGAAGAAGTCTTGCGGGTAATCAAAGGATAGAACCTATGCCAGCCAAATCGAGTAAGAATGGTAATCCTCGTAAGAGCAAGAGCGGCAATGGCGCGACACCGCGCCGCAAGACCCTTGACCTCGGTTTTCCGTCGTTTTGCCTGGGCGACCTGAGCTACGTGGACGTGCAGGCTTATTTGAAGCATTCCGATACAATCCTGATCCCGAAGGCCAGTCTGGAGCAGCATGGCCCACACCTGCCGCTGTACTGCGACACGATTACCTCCACCGAGGTGGCACGGCGGGCGGGCGAGCAGGCGGGCATTCTGTACACGCCGACGCTGTGGCTCGGCTACTCGCCACAGCACATGCGCGCGCCGGGCTTTGGCGCGGGCACGATCACGCTGCGCGAGAACACCTACCTGAACCTGATCTACGACATCGGGCGCAGCCTGATCCATCATGGCTTCAACCGCCTGATCTTCGTCAACGGGCACGGCTCCAACGTCAAGGTCATCGACCCGGTGCTGCGTCGACTGCGCAACGAAACGGGCGCGCTGATCGCCTACTACAAGCCCTATGCCGAGCGCTACATCGGTATGTTGAAGGACGTGCTGGAAGGCCCTGTCGAAGAGACACCAGGCTGGCACGCAGGCGAACTCGAAACGTCGCAGGTGCTGGCCCACAACTCGAAACTGGTGCGGCTGGATCGCGCTAAAACGGATAAGGCGCACGCTCCGAAATGGCTTGGCGAAGCGTGGAGCAAGAACGATGGGATGCCCGATGCCGTTTTCCAGGGCTACCAGTATTTCAACTTTCCCTTCGACCATGAGGAGTTCACCGATTCCGGCGTGATGGGCGTGCCGCAGCGGGGAACTGCCGCCAAAGGTGAGGAAGCCTTCCGGCGCTTCGCACAACATCTGATCGACGCTGTTCACGAACTGGAACAGGTCGAAGTCCACGTCACCAAGCGCGATTTCACGGTGGATAAAGCATGGACACCCGACTGATCGACGTGGCAGCGCTCTCGCTGTCCCTGGCGCAGATCGTCGGACGGGAAAATGTGCTGACTGCGGCTGAGGCGTTGCGCCCCTATGCCAGCGACCAGTGGTGGTACGCGATTGCGGCGGCGGCGGCGGGTCGCGCCATCAGCAACCCGGACGTGGTGGTGAAGCCGACTACACCCGAACAGGTTGTCGAGGTTGTCAAATACGCTAACCAGGCTGGTGTGCCGATCACGCCCTGGGGCGGCGGCAGCGGAGTCCAGGGCGCGGCCAACGCGGATCGCGGCGGGATCATCCTCGACCTGCGCGGGCTGAACCGTGTCCGCGAGACTGATCGCCAATCGCTGGTATGTGTCGTCGAGGCGGGCAAGGTCTGCCGGGAGTTCGAGGCCGAACTGAATGCCCAGGGCCTGTCCTTCACGCACTACCCGGCCTCAACGGAGTGGGCGACCATCGGCGGCAGCATCGGCGCACGCGGATCGGGCGTGCTGTCCACTAAGTACGGCAAGATCGAGGATCACGTCCTGAGCCTGGAATTCGTGACGCCGACGGGCGAACTGGTGCACACGCCCGCCGTCCCGCGCCATGCCGCCGGGCCGGAATTGACGCAACTGCTGATCGGGTCGGAAGGCGCGTATGGCATTGTGACGGCGGCCACCGTCAAGCTGCGGGCACTGCCCAAAAAACGGGTCTTTGGCGTGTTCGCCTTCAAGGACCTCAAGGACGGGATCGAAGCCGGGCGACAGATCATGGTGACGGGGCTGCGGCCCGCCGTCATGCGCCTATACGATCAGCACGCGGCGGCGCACAGCCTGGCGCGCGCCGTCGAAACGCCGCTGCCCGATCCGACAAAGGTCTTAATGTTCGACGGCGAGTATCCCGACCTGGTGGACCTGGAAGCGGCCAAAGCCTTTGAGATTTGCCGGGCGAACGGCGGCCAGGAACTCCCGGCGCGGCTCGGCGAGTTGTGGTGGGAGCGGCGTTACGTGTTTTACTACCCGCCCTACGCGCCGGAACTGCCGAGCATCTGGGGCACGATTGACGTGGTGGCGGACTTCAAACACATCGAGAATGTCTATCACGCCACCACGCAGGCCATCCGCGCAGCCGTGCCGGAAAAGTGGAACCTGTCGCTGAACACGCACCTGTCGCACTGGTACGAGTGGGGATCGATGATCTACGCCCGCATGAAGATTCCGACTGGCCCGGATAATCTGGACGAGGCAAAGGCGCTGCACGATGCGATCTTCAAAGCGGGGACGGAGGCAGCGATGGCGGCGGGCGCAGTGCTGAACGATCATCACGGCGTCGGGCTGCGGCTGGCCCCCTACATGCAGCAGCAGTACGGCGCAGGCATGGATACCCTGCGGCGCATCAAACGGGCGCTCGACCCGAACGGCATCCTGTGTCCGGGGAAGTTGGGGCTGTAGAAGCCTCACCCCCGGCCCCTCTCCATCCTGTGGAGAGGGGAGCAGGCAATCAGGAAAACGTGCGGTTCGAAACTACGCGACGGTCACTTCCGGGCAGAGATACACGTCCTGGATAGCGTTGAGCAGCGCCGCGCCTTCGGACATGGGGCGCTGGAAGGCTTTGCGCCCGCTGATCAGGCCCGTGCCGCCTGCGCGCTTGTTGATGACGGCGGTGAGCACGGCTTCGGCCAGATCGTTCTTGCCGCTGGCTCCGCCCGAATTGATCAGCCCGGCGCGGCCCATGTAGCAATTGACAACCTGGTAACGGGTCAGGTCGATGGGGTTGTCGGTGGTCAACTGGGTATACATGCGCTCGTCCAGCTTGCCGTAGGAGGAGTTACCTGTATTCAGTGCTTTGTAGCCGCCATTGCCCGTCGGCAGCTTTTGCTTGATGATGTCCGCCTGGATGGTGACGCCCAGGTGGTTGGCCTGCCCGGTCAGGTCTGCCGAGGTCTCGTGGTTGGTTCCGTTGACCTTGAAGGCGCTGTTGCGGGTGTAGCACCACAGGACGGTTGCCATGCCCAACTGGTGTGCCTCGTAGAACGCCTCGGCCACTTCGACAATCTGGCGGGTGCTTTCCGCCGAGCCGTAGTAGACGGTTGCGCCGACGGCCACCGCGCCCATGTCCCAGGCTTGCTTGACCTGCCCGAACATGACCTGGTCGAACTTATTGGGATAGGTCAGCAGTTCGTTGTGGTTCAGCTTGACGATGAACGGAATCTTGTGGGCGTACTTGCGAGCCACCGCGCCCAGCACGCCGAAGGTCGAGGCGCAGGCGTTGCAGCCGCCCTCAATCGCCAGTTCGACGATCCTGGCCGGGTCGAAGTAGGCCGGGTTCTTGGCGAAGGACGCGCCAGCCGAATGCTCGATACCCTGGTCAACGGGCAGAATGGACAGATAGCCGGTTCCGGCCAGCCGCCCATGATTGAACATCTGCTGCAAGCTGCGCAGCACCTGCGGCGGGCGATCCGACTGGGCGTAGACTTCGCTCACAAAGTTCGGGCCGGGGAGATAAAGTTGGTCTTTGCTGATGGGCCTGGACACATGATTTAAGAGCGTGTCGGCCTGATCGCCCAGAAGTTCGGCAATCTTGTCGATAGATAAAGTTGTCGTGGCGTTTAAGGCAATCGCCATAATTGAAACCCCTCTTTATTGGTAGCTTGCCGGGCAGCCGAAAATCATACCGTGATTCGCAGCGGCAGGGGTAGGACTTGCCTGACTTGTGGTTTCAAGCGCGTGGATTATCATATACGAAGACATGCTGCGAGCCGGTCAATAGTACATAACGCAAGTGACGGGCTGTGGGCTTTGCCGTTCCAGCAGTCGATCCTATCTTTCAGATATTTGTTTTGGAGGCCAGTGATGTCAGAGCAGAAACGCAAAAATAGTTTAAGTCGTCGTGATTTCTTACGGTTGTCCGCAGGTGGTCTGGGCGCGGCTGCCTTCGCCGGGTCGGTTGGGAAGTTTGACCCCCTGCTCAAGCCCTTTGCCCAGGGCGAGGTCACGGGCAAGGTCGAGATCTGGGGCTACAACGGCACGATTGACCACTTCATCGCAGCGAAGGACATGCTGGAGAAGAAATATCCCGGTCTGCAAATCGTGACCCAGCAGTGGCAATATGACCAGGCTCACGCCAATGTTCTCAACGCACTCACGTCCGGGATCGGAGTCCCCGACCTGGCGAACTTCGACGTGGACTATGTCGGGAGTTTCGGGCCGGGCATGAGTGACCTGACCGAGCAGTTCAAACCCTACGTGGATCAGTTCGTGCCCATCGCAGTCAACCTGGCGACCTATCAGGGCAAGCTGGTTGGTCTGCCGCAGGACAACGAGCCGATGGGCTTTGCCTACCGCAAAGACATCTTCGACAAGTACGGCATCACCGAGGACGATCTGGAAACGTGGGCCGGGTTTGTCGAGGCGGGCAAGAAACTCTGGAAGGACAGCGGCAACAAGATCAAGATGATCTCGATGGACGCGCCTGGCAGCCAGATGCCCGTCGTGGGCGAGCCGCACCAGATTCATGAGGTCTTCCTGCACGAGGCGGGCTACCCTGGCGTGTTCTTCAACAAAGCCGACGACAAGGTGATCATCGATGAGCCGAACGCCATCGCCGCCATCAAGGTCTTCAAGACGATCTGCGACCCCGACGTGTCCTTCACCTTGCAGGACAAGAACACCTCGCTGGCCGCTTACAAGGCGGGGTTGGTCGCCACGAACATCTGCCCGGCCTGGTGGCAGTTTGGCTTGCAGCAGAACATCCCCGACCAGGCGGGCCTGTGGCGCGTGATGCGCCTGCCCGCACTGGAGAAAGGCGGCAAGCGCGCTGCGTTCCAGATTCCGACGGTGACGGGCATTCCGCAGAAAGCCGCCAACCCCAAAGCGGCCTTCGCGGTCCTGCTCGACGCGCAGCTTACCAAAGAGGCGCAGCAGCGTTTCTACGACAACATCCACATTCTGCCGACGCACAAGGAAGTGGTAGCAAAGCTGAACGATACGCCGATCCCGTACTTTGGCGGCGAAAAGGTCTACGGGCTGCTGGACGAAGTGCTCAAGGACATCCCTGAGGTGTACTTCGGCAGGGGCTGGCCGGAAGCGCGCGCCATCCTCGCCACCGGCATGGAGCCGATCATTCGCGGCGAGGTGAGCGTGGAAGATGGGCTGCACGCGGCTGCCGAGGAAATGCGCAGCAAGCTGAACAAGGGTTAGAAGGAACCTCTCACACTCCGCCCCCTCTCCACCCTGTGGAGAGGGGGCGTTCCAAACCCACCGGGACTGAGGCGAAACAGAATTCAACACCTTCATTTCGAGAGTAAAGAATGGACGTTAAAGTCTTGGAAATGCCAGTCACTGCCCCTGCCCGGCGTATCCGGTGGGACAAGCTGGCTCCGTATTTGTTCATTTCGCCGTTTTTCATCATCTTTCTGATTTTTGGCCTGTTTCCGATTGTCTTCTCAGGCTGGATCAGCCTGAACGACTGGACAGGGCTGAACCCGCCTGTCTTCATCGGCCTGAACAACTATCGGAACCTGTTGAAAGACCCGGACTTTTTGCTGGCGCTGCGTAACACAGTGGTACTGCTCCTGTTCAGTGGGCCACTGACCATTGGCGGTGGTCTGCTGCTGGCCGTGATTCTCAACAACCGGCTGGTGCGATTCCGCAACGTCTTTCGCACCATCTTTTACCTGCCACTGGTGGTTTCGCTGATCGTCGCCAGCCAGGTGTTCAGCCTGCTGCTTGGCAACCCGTTCGGGCTGTTCAACGAAGTCCTGGCACGCCTGGGCTTTCAGCGCGTGAGCTTCCTGACGGAGCCAAGCCTGGCGATCCTGGTGCTGGTGATCCTGATCACGTGGAAGTACATTGGCAACGACCTGGTGATCATGCTGGCGGGGTTGCAGAGCATCCCGCCGGAACTGGGCGAGGCAGCGCTGGTCGATGGTGCAAACGCGCGGCAGGTCTTCTGGCACATCACGCTGCCGTTGATGCGCCCGGTTATCCTGTTTGACATCGTGTTGAGCACGATCAACACCTTCAATATTTTCGCGGAGCCATATACATTATTCAGCCTGAGTGGCGGCGTCAGGCAATCCGGACTGGTGACGGGACTGCTGCTCTACCGCACCTCCTTCCAGTTCTTCAAATTCGGCTATGGTTCTGCAATGGCCTATATCCTGGGGTTAATTATCTTTGTATTGTCCTTGATTCAATTGCGCGTTGGCACGCGCGAGACTGAGCGTTAGGGGAACTGCCATGCGCGAAACTTCCGTGCATATTGCCGACAGGCGCGCGCAGCGCCTGGCGTTGGGCGCGTTGTACGTGATCCTGGTGGTGGCAGCATTCCTGTCGCTTGTCCCGTTCTACTGGATGCTGATCTCCTCGTTCAAACCGCTCAACGACATTCTGACCATCCCCGTGACGCTGGTTCCGCCGCGCCCGACGCTGGAGAATTACCAACTGCTGCTGACACAGACCAAGTTTGCGCAAAGCATGTTTAACACGCTCTTTGTGGCGGGCGTCAACGTACTGTTGCAGACATTCCTGTGCTCGCTGGCGGGCTTTGCCTTCGCCAAGTATCGCTTTCGCTGGCGAAACCTGTTGTTTACCCTGGTGCTCGGCACGGTCATGATCCCGGCCAGCGTGCAGCTCGTACCCAACTACATCCTGATGGCAAATATCGGCTGGCTGGATACGTGGCTCCCGCTGATCATCCCGACGGCAGCCAATGCTTTCGGAATCTTCTGGATGCGCCAGTATATGTACAGCGTGCCGGATGAACTGCTCGACGCCGGGCGGCTGGACGGGGCCAGCGAATTTGGCCTGTACTGGCGGATCGTGCTGCCCGTTACGCGCCCGGCGCTGGGCGCGCTGGCGCTGTTTGTCTTCACCACCAGTTGGAACGAGTTCCTGCTGCCGCTGGTCTATCTGCGCTCAGAGGAACGCTACACGGTGCAGTTGCTCATCTCGAACATCTTCCGGCAGCGCTTCCAACAGAATTTCCATCTCTTGATGGCGGCGTCGGTGCTGGCAATCATCCCGATGACGATTCTGTTCGCTACGGTGCAGCGTCAGTTTATCGCGGGCCTGACGCTCGGCAGCCTCAAGGAATGAGCGCCACATGATCCGGGTTGGACTGGTCGGAACCAGCCTGTGGGCCGACTCGATGTACCTGCCCGCGCTGGCGAATCATCCGCAGGGCGGGATTGTGGCGTTGTGCGGGCGCAACCGGGAGAAGGCCGAGGCGCTGGCAAAGTGCTGGAACGTGCCGCAGGTCTACACCGATTACCGCGCGATGATCGACTCGGCCCGGCTGGATGCGCTGATTGTGGCGACGCCCAATGACACACATTACCCGATCACGATGGCGGCGCTGGACGCGGGCTTGCATGTCCTGTGCGAGAAACCGCTGGCGCTGAACTACGCCCAGGCGCGCGAGATGGCCGAACGATCCGACGGGCTGGCCCTCAAGAACATGGTTCCCTTCACCTATCGCTACATGCCCACCAACCGCTACGTCAAGCAGTTGATCAACGAGGGCTACGTCGGGCGTCCCTATCACCTGAACATGCGCTACTATGCCGACTATGGGCGCGGCGATCAATACCAGTGGGTGTTTGACTCGGCGGTTGCCGGGTCGGGCGTGATTGCCGATCTCGGCGCGCACTGGTTCCATCTGGCGCGCTGGTTCTATGGCGAGATCATTGGCCTAAGTTGCAGTCTGAATACGCTGATCAACCGCCAGGACCCGCCCGATGGGCGCGACTACCCGCACGCCGACGATGTGGCAGTGGTCAACGTGCGTTTCGCCAACGGCGCGCACGGCGTCCTGATGGTCAGCACGGTGGCCTGGGAAGGGACGAAGTTCGGCCAAACACAGCACATGGAATTTCACGGTTCCGGCGGCACGCTGTACACGTCCATCGATTGGGACGCGCAGCAGGAAGTACGCGGCGTCCGGGCCGAGCAGCGAAATGGTCTGCAAACATTGCCTGTCCCGGATGCGCTGTGGGGCGGCGCGCGGCGCGACACCGTTCACAACACCTACCGCGACGTTTTCCGCACCCAGAACCACATGGCACGTGAGTTTGTGACAGCGATTGCCGAAGACAAACCGGTCTATCCCGATTTTGCTGAGGGCGCACGAGTACAGCAGCTCATCGATGCGGCGGTGGAAAGCGCGCAGGGCGGGTGCTGCTGGGTAGACGTGTGAACGGATGTACCTCACCCCCACCCTCTCTCTGCAAGCAGAGAGGGGGTGGGCCGTCACACCTGATCACCTGAAAAACAGGTCCAAGAAACAGGTGTCACCACCGCACTAACATCTCTGGCTGATAGTCACCCAACCTGGGACAGGATAGCACAGATGTTCCAGTCCGTCAAGGGCGGATTTGCGACTACCACAAATGTGGTAAGCCTGCCGACAAACCGCGTACCGATACGTTTCTCGCAGATGCGCTTTCTGCTGAGTGAGAACCCCTCATCCTGACGATGGGCACCGCGGCCTTGACTGCTATATTGGTGGTGAAGGATAAGGGTTGTTTACGCAACGGAGCGCGACATGTTGTCCACTTCTCCAACAGCAGTGATCGTCGGCGCAGGCATTGGCGGGATCGCCACCGCAGCCCGGTTAGCCCGCAGCGGCTACGACGTAACGGTGCTCGAAAAGAACGCCGCGCCCGGTGGCCGGTGCAGCCAGATCGTGCGGGATGGACACCGTTTCGACATCGGGCCAACCTTGCTCTTGATGCCTGAGGTGTTTGCCGAGACGTATGCTTCGCTGGGCGAGCGTATGGAAGACCATCTCGACCTGCGCCGCCTTGACCCAACGTACCGCATTCACTTTGACGATGGGATGAAGCTGGCACTGTCGGCTGATATGAATGCCATGCAGAGCCAGTTGGAAGCGATTGAACCCGGCAGCTTTGGTGGTTTGCTGCGTTACATGGTCGAGGGGCACGAGCACTACCACGTGTCGTTGGAACGTTTCGTCGGGCGGAACTTCTACAGCTACCTGGATTACTTCAGCCCGCAAAACCTGCCGCTGCTCTTCAAGCTCAAGGCGCTGGTCAAGCATTACGACAATGTCGGCAACTACTTCCACGATCCACGATTGAAGGCGGCTTTCACCTTCCAGAATATGTACCTGGGGCTGAGTCCGTATGACGCGCCAGCTACCTACTCGCTGCTGCAATACACCGAACTGAGCGATGGCGTCTGGTTCCCGATGGGCGGCATGTACCGGATCATCGAAAGCCTGGTGACGATTGCGAAGAAAAACGGCGTGCGCTTTGTCTACAATGCGCCAGTCAAGCGGATCGAGGTTGAAGGGCAGCGCGCCACCGCCGTCATCTTGCAAAACGGAGCGCGCTATGAGGCGGACGTGATCGTCGCCAACGCCGACCTGCCTTATGTCTACGACAACTTGCTACCGGACAAGGCCGAGGCGAATCGGCTGGATCGGATGAAATATACCTGCTCGGCCATCATGTTCTATTGGGGCGTTGACCGAACCTGCCCGGAACTCGGAATGCACAACGTCTTCCTGTCGGGTGACTACCGGGCTAGCTTTGACCGCATCTTCAAGGAGAACACGCTGCCCGACCAGCCGAGTTTCTACGTCCACGCGCCTACGCGGGTTGACCCATCGGCGGCCCCGGCCAACGAGGATACTCTGATGGTGCTGGTTCCCAGCGGACACCTGGACGAGCGGGCGGCCCAGGACTGGTCGGCGCTGCAAGAGAGGGCACGTTCCAGCGTCCTCGAACGGCTGTCGGCGCTGGGTGTGACCGACCTGGAAAAGCACCTGAAATTCGAGATCGCCTATACACCACGCAACTGGATGAACCGCTATAACCTGGCAAAAGGGGCGGCGTTCGGCCTGAGCCACAACTTCAGGCAGGTCGGCTATCTGCGGCCACACAACCGCCACAGTCAGTACCGCAACCTGTACTTCACGGGTTCAAGCACGCATCCGGGAAGCGGTCTACCGATGGCGCTGCTCTCGGCGCGGCTGACGGTGGAGCGCTTGCAGCAGGAGATGGGTGTTCCACAGCCGACGACTGAGTTGCGGCCTGCGATGGCCTGGAATCTGGCGGGGCGGTAAGCTGTGCCCGACGCCAAAGCATCAGGCTGAATCAACGAAGCCCGCTTCAGCGTGCGGAAAATACCTGGTCTGTATTCCGAGCCGGGCGGTGAAGCGCCCGGCTCCGCTTATTCGGTGGCAATGGCCTGATCGACCTGCTGGTTGGCCGGGACAATCTTGATAAATTCCTTGTCCCAGCGGGCCAGAATTTCGTCGATCCTGGCGGCGGCTTCGTGCTGGTTGGCGTCGGCCAGCGCTTCCCGGTAGGCGCACAGCAGTTCCATCAGGTTGCCCTCGTCGTTGGGGCCGACGGGCAGTATCTTGACATTCGCGCCTATTGCCAGCCGCCGCTGCACGGCTGCCTCGTCGAAGCCGAATTCGGGACGCAGGCGAATGTAGACCACGCCGCCCGTCATACCGCTGCAAATCCAGGGGCCGGGATCGCCCAGAACCACCGCGCGCCCTGCCGTCATGTACTCGAAAGCGTAGCCTTTGATGTTGGCGCGGGTTGCCAGGAAGCCCTGCTCGTCCTGCAAGCGCTCGGTGATCTCCCCGCCGATCACCAGATCAGCGCCCGACAGGCGCACCCCGGCGCGGGTGTCGGCATTGCCCTGGATGATGAACTGGCCTTTTTGCGCGCCGTAGGCAAAGCTCTTGCCGACAGAACCGCCGACCCGCACGCCCTTGTGATTCATGCCTTTCAGCACGACGACGCGCCCGCCGAGCGCGCCTTTGCCCAGGCCGTCCTGCGCGCCGCCCTCGACGATCACGTCCACGTCACCGCCGTGAAAGGCCGCCAATCCGTTGCCGGGCACAGCGGAACTGTTGAAGTTCAGCCGGATGACCTGTGGACGCGGCATTTTATGGCGGAACTGGCCGTTCTTGCTGGAACCGAGCGCACGGCCATTGGCGAAGCCGTAGTGCCGCACCAGTGCGCCGACCAGATGCGTTGCCAGCGCCCGATCCATGCTGGTCACTTCGCTGTCTTCGTAGGTGATGATGCGTTCCCCGGCGTCAATGGCGTCCATGACCATCTCGCTGATGATCTCGGTCAGGTGGTTGCGCGGGCGGCGCAGCGCGCGCCCGACGGTCTTTTGCTGCGGGGGCCGTGCTGGGGCGGGCGCAACTTTGAGCAGCGGCCTCATATCGACCTGCTCGCAAAGGCGGGTCTGTTCGAGCAGGTCGGCGCGGCCCACCAGGTCTTGCAGGCGCGTGTAGCCAAGCTGGGCCGTCACGTCGCGTGCTTCCTGGGCAATGGCCGTGAACAACTGCTCAAGCTGGTTCACGGCGTCCTCGAAGACCTGCGGCTCGAAAGCCTTGAGGCCGTGCGCAAGGGCCTGTTCCTTGTTTTCGATCTGGGTGGCGATACCGACGTGGCAGGTATCAGTCTGGCATTTGCGGCAGATGGTACAGCCGATGGCGACCATTGCCATCGTGCCGAAGCCCACCCGGTTCGCGCCGAGCAGGATCATCTTAACCACGTCCGTGCCGGACTTCATGCCGCCGTCGCACCAGATTTCGACGCGATCTCGCAGCCCGGAGCGCAGCAGGGCGGCGTGCGCCTCCACCACGCCGATCTCGGCGGGCAGGCCGACGTACTTGAGCGAGTGCTGGCGGGCCGCGCCGGTGCCGCCGTCGTAGCCGGTGATGTTGATGATGTCGGCGTTGGCTTTCGCTACGCCCACCGCAATGACGCCAATGCCGGGCACGACGGGCAGCTTGACGGCCACCTTGACGCGCGGGTTGCTGGTCTTGAGTTCCTCGATGAACTGGGCCAGGTCTTCAATCGAGTAGATGTCGTGGTTGTTGGAAGGGGAAATCAGGTCAACGCCGACGGAGGCATTGCGTGCCGCTGCAACTTTTGCCGAAACCTTCTTGCCGGGCAAATGGCCGCCCTCGCCGGGCTTGGCGCCCTGCCCGATCTTGATTTCCAGCAGGTAGGACGAGTTGATCAGTTCAGCATTGACGCCGAACCGCCCGGAGGCGATCTGCTGGCCGCGATGGTGCGGATACTTGCCGAGCATGTCCTTGATTTCGCCGCCCTCACCGTTCAGGCTGTACATATCCAGCCGGAAAGCGGCTTCGGCATAGGCACGGAAGGCGACCTCGCCCTGCGAGCCGAAGGACATGGACGAGATGACAAAGGGCAGGCTGTGAGCGCCGACACCCAGATCGACATCGGCGGCATCGACACGGCTGTGGGGGTCGCGCTTGAAGTCGAGCGTATGGCGCAGCGCGACGGGCGTGGTGCGTTCGATCTCGCCCAGGCGCTCCATGATGCCTGTGTAATCGACCTCGCCCTGCGCCACCTGCCCGGCCATCTTCCAGATGTGCGGGTAGATGCGCGTCTCTTTGGGCAAACGGGCGGGCTGGCCGAAGAGAGCGGCACGCGCCTGCGATTCCGCGAGCAGTTGATCCCAGCCCAGGCCGCGCTCCTGACTGCCGGCGTAATTCAGGCAGCCCATCACATCGGCCACTTCGTCGGTCAGGCCGATGCTGGCGAAGGTCTTGCCGTAGCCGCGCAGTTCGTGAACGCCCATCGTCGAGGTGATTTTTTGCAGCCCCTTCTCGATAGCGGAGAGCAGCTTCACCACACGGGTCTGGCGCTCTTCGGGTGTCCCGGTGCGGCCTACCGCCGTCTCGATCAGCATGTACGGGTTCACGGCGTCCGCGCCCAGAGCGACGGCCAGGATCATGTCGTGCAGGTTGCGGATGCCAGCCGCTCGCAGCACCAGCCCGCACATGCGGCGGTAATTGTGGCCGTAGGCGTCGAATTCCAGGCGCAGCGCCCGGTCTACAGCGGCAAGGGCCAGGTGATGATCGAGCCAGAGACAGCCGTTGACGAAGGCCTGGGCGTCGTCCAGCACGATCAACCGCGCGCCGTGACGCACAGCCTGGGTCGCTTCCTCGGTCAGGCGTTCGAGCGCCGTGTATATGGTTTCACCCGGTTGCAACACCGCGCTCAGGTGTACCACCGAGGGGCCGAACCGCGCCAGAACGTCTTCCAGCAGCAGCGTCCCGGCTTTGTCGGCGGCCTGGCGGTAGTCGTCCGTTTCGAGGATCGGCTCGCCTGCAAAGTGCCCGCCGACCAGCACAGGCAGTCGAATGGCGACGGGCGGGAGCCAGTCCTCCGGGTCATTCTCGTGCAGCGAGGGGCGCGGCCCGACGATGGCTTCCGTGCTGAAATGCTCGGTTTCGCGTTCACGGTCAATGGCCGGGTTGGTGACGACGGCCACCGCCTCCTTGAAGAACTCGGCGATGTTGCGCGGGCCGTCGCTGGAGAGCGCCGCCAGCGGGCCATCGTAGCCGAGCGAGCTGATGGGATCGACGCCGTTATCGGCCATGTCCATCGCAATGTCACGGTCAGCGCGATACCAGCCCGTCGCGGCGCGCCAGTTATCGAGATTGCCGGGTGCGGGCGGCGGCGTCCAGAGTGGGCTATCGGGCAGGACTTCGGGCGCGGGTACGGGTTTGATGGCGCGGGCGCGGCCCAGCAATTCCTGGCGCAGTTCTCGATCTGTGAAGACGCGCACTGTCGAGCCGCGATAGACGTTGACCACCACCTTTTCGCCGGGGCCAAGCGGGCGCGGGTCGCGGAGGTTCTGTTCCAGGGGCACGACGCCCTGTTCGGAGGAGAAATAATAGTCTTTCTCGGTTTCGCCGAACCACAGCGGGCGCAGGCCCACCGCATCGACACTGAACACGCACTCATCGCCGTAGCGGGAGACGATGCCGGCTGGCCCCTGCGCAAACGGCCCCCAGCCCATGCGGTAGCGGCGGTACAAAGGCTGTTGTTCGGGCGAGAGCGCCACTGCTTCGGATGGCACGGGCGGAAAGACGATCTCCATTGCTTCGAGCAGGGTGAAGCCGTAGCGGTGGATGAGCACTTCCAGGGCGCGGTTCAGGTCTTGCGAGTCTGAGCCGCTGCGTTCCAACTGACCGCCGAGCATCCGCACTTCCTGGCGCAGCCGGGAGATGGTGTTGATCTCGCCGTTGTGGCCGAGCAGTGAGAAGGGCTGGACGCGCTCAAAAGCGGTTTCGGTGTTGGTGCTGTAACGGGAGTGGCCGATGGTGATGGCCGATTCAAACTCGGAGTCGCGCAGGTCGGGGTAGTACTTGTAGAGGGTATCGGCATGGCCGCGCACTTTGTAGACGACGGTATGGGTGCTACAGCTTACGACGTGCAGCGGCAGATCGCGCTCGATCTCCATCTGGAAGGCGAAGAGACGGGCATTGGCGTCACGCCTGTCGCGGCCCGGCGCGTAGCCCGCGATCTGCCAGAAGACAGGTTCCTGGGCGCGGGCCAGCGGGCCAAGCATTTCCGGGCGGGTCTGGCCGGGCGCGCTGTACAGGATTTGCAGCACCGAAAGCGCGGCCTGTTCAGCAATTTGCCGAACGATGTCCGCCGTATTCTCCTGTGGCAGGAACAGGTGGATGACGAAGAAATGTGGGTCGCTTGCCAGTTCGCCGCGCTGCCCGATGGACTCCAGCGTGCGCGCCCAGATAATGCGCGGGATGTCGGTCAGCAGGCCGCAGCCATCGCCCTCGCCCGCCACTTCGCCGGTACGGTGGCCCATACGCCCCAGGGCGGCCAGCGTCCGTTTGACATTACCGTGCGTGGGGCGGCCCGCCTTGCGGATATTGGCAATCAGGGCACAGCCGTCGTGTTCATCAAGCCAGGGGCGTTGATTTTCCTCCGGTGGGGGATGTATAGCCATCTCAGAATCCTCCTGCCAGCGTCCCGGTTGTGCGCGATGTCTCGTCGGGAGCGACCCGGCGCTTAAATTCACTCAAACTAGGGATAGGTGACCTGACGATCCGTGCCGCGCGTCAGCGGCACGCAGAGTACGTGCAGAATATCACGAGTCGGGGTCAAAAGTCTTTAGGCAGGGTGAACACGATTTTACAAGTTTTTTTGGATACATTGCCCAGGTTATTTCGTGCAAGTTTCAGGCAAGTTTAAGAACTGGGCAACGTGCCGAACCTCAACCCCTCTCCAACTGGAGAAGGGAAATCCAGGGCAGACGGCGGCTTGCCTGTTGTGCGGCGTTGTGGGTACAGTTTCAGGGATGCCAAGCAGGGGAAGTGAGGGGCCTTCATGAAATCCGACCTGGATCGGCTGATGCGCGAACTAAACCTGGATGCGATTTTCGTCATTGCCGACGAGTCGCCCAACCCATACAACGATTACCTGACAAACCGGGCGCGAGCAGGCGGTGACATCGTTAAGAAACGCGACCAGGAAGCCGTGTTGATCGTGGGTGGAATGGAGGTGGAGATTGCGGCGAAGAGCGGCCTCAAGGTCTATACCGTCTACGATTTCGGCTATGCGGAACTGCTGCAACAGCATCCGGGTGATGCGGCCAGCGCACGGCGCGGGCTGTACAGAAATATCCTGAGACAGCTGGGCGTGGCCGGACGAGTGGCGCCCTATGGCGTGGCCGACGTTGCCGACACCCTGCGTATCTTCGCTGACCTGCGCGTGGATGTGCCCGAAGTCGAGTTTATATTTGACAGCCAGACGGCGGAGCTTTTCGCCCGGCTGTACGAGACAAAGGACGAACGCGAGATTGCGGCACTTCAGGAGGCGGCCCGGCTGACCAGCCAGGTGGTGTGCGAGACGCGCGACTTCATCAGCCAGCACCATGCTGAGGGCAATGCTCCGGGCAGCCGGGTCGTCAATGCGCAGGGCGAAGCCCTGACCATCGGCGCGGTCAAGCGCTTCATCCGGGAGCGTGAGATGGCGCTCGGCCTGGACGACCCCGAAGGCTGCATCTTTGCTCAAGGCCGTGACTCTGCGTTCCCACACAGCGTGGGCGAAGATGGCGACGTGTTGCAGGTGGGGCGCAGCCTCATCTTCGACATTTTTCCGCGTGGGCTGGCAAGCGGCTACTTCCACGATGTGACGCGCACGTGGTGTATCGGCTATGCGCCTGACGAAATCCAGGCAGTGTACGACGACGTGCAAACCATCTTCCGGCGGGTACTTGATACCCTTAAAGTGGGCGAGGACAGCCAGCGCTACGAGATCATGACGCTGGACTACTTCGAGGCGAAGGGACACCCGACCACACGCAGCCACCCAGGGACGTTCGACGGCTACGTGCACAGCCTGGGGCATGGCCTGGGGCTGAACATTCACGAGGCTCCCAGTTTCAGCCGGAACCGGCGGAGCAGCGTGCTTGCGCCGGGCATGGTGTTTACAGTTGAGCCGGGGCTGTATTACCCGGAGCGCGGCTTCGGGGTGCGGATCGAGGACACCGTGTATTTCGATCAGACGGGCCACTTGCGGACGCTTACGGACGTGCCGTATGACCTGGTGCTACCACTGCGGGGGTGAGGAAGACCATGCCACAAATCGCCAGTTCGATTGAGGTTCGGTACGCCAAACAGACGCATCTGAATTACCTGTTGTTTGTGCCGCCGCTGTATGGGATGGACGCCGAACGGCGCTGGCCGCTGATTCTCTTTCTGCACGGTTCAGGGGAGCGGGGCAATGACCCGGAACTGTTGAAAGCATATGGAATGCCGAAAGTGGTCGATGCCTGGCCGGAATGCCCATTCATCGTTTTGTCTCCACAGTGCGAGGCCGACTCGTGGTGGACGTTCAAACTGGATGCTCTGAACGCCCTGCTGGACAGCATCATCGAACAGTACCGCGTGGACACGGATCGTATTTACCTGACTGGCCTGAGCATGGGCGGCGAGGGCGTGTGGAACCTAGCGATGGCCTATCCACAGCGCTTCGCCGCCATTGCGCCGATCTGTGGGCGAAGCCACCCAAGCGGAGCCTGCCTGATCAAAGATACTCCGGTGTGGGTCTTTCACGGCGCGAAGGATGATCGTGTGCCGCTCAGTGAGTCCGAGCGGATGGTTGAGGCACTGCGCGCTTGCGGCGCTAACGTGCAGTTTACCGTTTACCCGGAGGCCGGACACGATTCCTGGACGGAGACGTACAACAATCCGGTGCTCTACGAGTGGTTCCTGCAACACAAGTTGGGCTGATTACAGGCATTACCCGTCACCAGAAAGGAGCAGGCGCGGCAATCGCGCGTTTTTTATGACACAGATCGGGTTGATGTTCGAGGGCCAGTTCGGGCTGACATGGGCACGCTGGCAGCGGCTGTTGCAAGCAGCGGAGTCGCTGGGTTACCAGTGTGTTTTCCGTTCCGATCACTTCACGATTCAGTCTTCCGATCAAGAGTCGCTTGAAGCCTGGGTGTCGCTGACGTATGCTGCTTCGCACACGCGGCGCATCGAGTTCGGGCCGCTGGTGTCGCCGGTGACGTTCCGCCATCCCGCGCTGCTAGTGCGGATGGCTGCTGCCGTCGATGACCTGAGCGGCGGGCGGCTGGTATTGGGCATGGGTGCGGGCTGGAATGAGCACGAACACAGGCAGTTCGGTGTTCCTTTTCCACTCGTCTCGGAACGGTATGCCATGCTGCGAGACGCGCTGGAAATCACGACCCGCCTGCTGCGCGAGGATAAGGCGGTCACGTATGCCGGACGGTACTTCCCACTGGAAGGGGCGGTGCTGCTGCCGCGCCCACAGCGCCGGGGCGGGCCGCCCATCCTGATCGGCGGCAACGGGCCGAAGCGGACGCTGCCCCTGGCCGCCCGTTACGCTGACGAATGGAACGGCGTGTTCATCTCGCCGGCCACGTACCGGGAGCGCAGCGGCCTGCTCAACGAGCTACTGGCGCGGGAGGGGCGCAGCCCGCAGGCAGTCAAGCGCTCGCTGATGACTCAGGTCATCTTCGGGGAGACGGATGCGGCTTTCAAGGCGAAACTCGGTCAGAGAGACGCCAGCAACCTGGACAATCTAATTGCAGGCACGCCCGCGCAGGTGGTTGACCGGATCGGCGCTTATGTCGAGGCAGGCGTCGAGCGCTTCATGCTGCAATGGCTTGACCTGGATGACCTGGACGGCATCGAGAAACTGGCGAAGAACGTGCTGCCCCAATTCCACCACGCGGGGTAGCCAAGAAGCTCGCCCGCTGCCCTTTCTCTGCTTGCGGAGAGGGGAGGCGATACAATGTGTGAAGTTTCGGTTTGTGTGTAGAATAGGGCAAAAATGCTGACTCGGCTCGTTAAGGCCATATGCGTCGAAAGCTTTCACCTCAAACCGGATTGACTCTGGCTCTACTGGCGTTCGCGCTGGCCGGCTGTGGCAGCGGCGCGCCAACTGCCGACCCGGACGGCCCGATCCTGACGGGTTTCGACGCACTGCCCAAGTCGCTGGCGACGATTGTCCTGTCGCCAACACTGAATGCGCCGCAGGCCCAGGCCACAATTGACAGCCGCCGCCCGACGGAGACGCCGCCCCCGCCGACTTTCACCCCTACCGTGACGCCCTACGTCGGCATCTTCATGGGCCAGCCGACATTCAGCGCGGCGGGCATCATTCCGACGGGCACACGCAGCGTGATCGTGGTGACGACGGCGCCACAGCCCGGCACGAAGGTCGCGGCGAACGTGGGCGGCAACCCGGTCTCGCGGACGTGCAGCGTGCAGCCTGCGGCGCCGTTTGCCAACGCTGCCAGGAACGCGGCGGTACAGCAGCGGCTCGGCTGTCCGAGCGGCGCGCCATATACGATCAAGCTGGTGGTGCAGCCCTTCCAGACCGGGTTCATGTTCTGGCGCGAAACGAAGGAAATCTACGTCATCACCACCGCCGGGCTGCAAAAAGGCGCGCCCACTGACACCTTCTGGCGCGTGCCGGACAACTGGAACGAGAGCATCCCGGCCAGCGATCCGGGGCTGGTGGCTCCGGCGGGCCTGCTCCAACCGATCCGGGGTTTTGGCTACGTCTGGCGTAGTAACGCCAACGTGCGCAACAGTCTGGGTTGGGCGCTGGCAGGCGAGGAGCCGTTCGATTCGACCTGGCAGGACTTCGAGCATGGCTGGATGATGACCAGCAACAACGGCGCGGTGTTCGCGCTCTCGCCGCTGGACGGGCCGCCCGTCACGACGGGCATTCACTTTGGACCAATGGGACAGTAGGGCTAGTTCTGCTGCGGCCTGAAGTGCAGTGGGTCGCAGCTTTTTCTTTGACAGCTTCCCGAACTGAGACGTAATGAACTGAACAGGGATGAATAAATACTTACCTTGAGGGTCAGTTGAAATACGGTATGCTGCGTTGGACGCACCGCGTAATACTGGCGATTCTTATCAGCCTGATCTTGCTGGTGTTCGGAGAGCTAAATTGGGCTACTCAGCGCTACAACCAGACGCAAAATATGCCGACGGTTGCCGTGCTGATGCTTCCCTCGGATACGCCCACTGGAACGCCAACGGATACGGTCACGCCAACGCTGACGCCGACGGCCACCGATACCGCCACTGCCACACCGAGCGCGACAGCAACACCGCCACTTACGTTCACGCCCAGCGCCACCAGAACAGCGACTTCGACACCGACGGCGACGGTTCCACCGGTGGTAACGGCCACCAGCGGCCCCGGTGAGAATACGGCCACGCCGGAACCCGATTTGTCCACCGACTTCACCCCGCCTCCCCCGGCTCTGGCGAATCCCTGTATCTCGCTGGTGGGCGATTCGGTCACACACGGCGGAGTGACCTATGAGATTCCGGCGACGGGCTACATCGTCGGGTTGACCGATCCACTCAGCGTCTACGTGGAACGCGCATTGCGACAACGGGGCATTACCGGCATCAAAGTCAATGATCGCGGTGCATCCCACACCGGCATCAGTTCCCCGAACCACCCGTCCTATTTCAAGACTTCAGCCTATCGGGCGCTGCTGTTCGACCACTGTCAGACGATCATGATCATGCCCTGGCTCAACGACATCAGCCCTGGCTTGCCTGCCAGCGTCGCCGCGCCGCAGCACGTCCGCGCGCTGATCGGGCTGGTCAGGCAACTGGCTGCCGGAACACCGCAGGCACGGATCGTGGTCTTGAACTATTTTCATGGGGCGGTGGCGTCATTCGCGGCACAGACCTGGGCTTCCGGCTTCACCCCGGAAAACGTCGATCTGTATAACCACGAGATCGGCCTGTCGTGTACGATGGGCAGCCTCAGCCAGATTCCCCAGGTGGCGTGCGCCAACATTGATGAAGCCTTTGAGGGCTTTGCCGATAACAGTTACGTCATCACGTGGATTTCGCACCAGGGGTTGACGGATGCCCTCGTCGCGCCGCTCAACCCGATTCAGCAGGCGTGGCTCGACCAGTATTTCGCTGTGCACCCGGATGGCCTGCTGCAGGGCGATGGAGTACACCTGAGCGTGGAAGGCAAAAGTGCGCTGGCCGACTTCCTGGTGAGCGTAATGCAGTAGCGTGGTGCAGTAAGTGGTTACAGTAACCGTAAATTGTTGTGACCCTGGCCGCGCCATGCTAAACTGTGAAAGGTTTAGGAGACACTGATCACGACAGGCATCCCGGTGGCCCTCAAATCCAAACGATGGCAGGTTAGTCCACCTCTGCCTGCCGACCAGGCTGCGCGTTTTCAACGCTTCCATCCCATCGTCGCTCAAATCCTGTATAACCGGGGCCACACCGACCCGGACGCTGCACAGCGTTTTCTGTTGGGGCAGACGCCGCCGGGCGAGCCGTTTAAGATGCGCGGCATGGCCCAGGCCGTAAGCCGGATTCGGCAGGCGATCCGCAAACGTGAGCCAATGGTCGTCTACGGCGATTTCGATGCGGACGGCGTGACCAGCACGGCGCTGCTGGTCAGTGTCTTGAAAGCGCTTGGCGCAAACGTCCAGCACTACATTCCGCACCGGGTGGACGAAGGCTACGGCTTGAACTCCGAATCGCTGCGCAAGCTGGCGCGGCGCGGCTTCAAGCTGGTGATCACGGTAGACTGCGGCATCCGCTCTTTGCAGGAGGTCGAAGACGGTAAAGAGGCCGGGCTGGACATGATCATCACCGATCACCACTCCGTCGGGCCGCAAGTGCCGGCGGCGCTGGCCGTCATCAACCCGAAGCAGGCAGCGTGCAAATACGAAGAAAAGATGCTGGCCGGGGTCGGGATCGCCTACAAGCTGGCCGAAGCGCTGCTCAAGGTGAGTGCTTCGCAAGACCGGCGCGAAGCACCCATCCGGGCCGAAGAACTGCTCGACCTGGTGGCGATTGGCACGGTGGCTGACCTGGCCCCCTTGAGCCACGCCGAAAACCGCGCCCTGGTCATGGGCGGTCTTCGCCAATTACGGGAGGCGCGCCGTCCAGGCCTCCGGGCGCTGATGGAGGTGGCCGGGCTGACGCCGGAAAAGATCGACGCGACCAGCATCGGGTTTGCCATCGGGCCGCGCCTGAACGCCGCCGGAAGACTGTCCAGCGCGGAAGTCGCCTTCAAGCTGCTGACTACGGACGATTTGCAGGAGGCGATGGCCTGCGCCAACCAGTTGCAGGAGTTAAACCGCAAACGCCAGGAACTGACCCGCGAAGCCCAGGAATATGTGCGGACGGTGGCGCAGGTCGATAGCTCGACCTCGCTCATCTTTGCGGCGGATCCCAGGTTTCAGCAGGGCATTGTCGGGCTGGTGGCAGGGCGGCTAACCGAGGAGTTTTACCGCCCGGCGATCATCTTGCAGCAGGGCGAACACGAGAGTCACGGCTCGTGCCGCAGCATCGCGGAGTTCAACATTACTGAGGCGCTTGACCAGTGCGCCGACCTGCTGATCCGGCATGGCGGTCACGCGCAGGCAGCAGGCTTCGCCCTCTACAACGAGAATTTACCTCAGTTCCAGCACCAGATCACCCGTATCGTGGAGTCCGGGCTGCGCGGCAAGGATTTGCGGCCCACGCTGCGCATCGACGCCGAGGTGCAGTTCAGCCAGCTCAACGAGGCGCTCTACGAAGCGCTGTGCGGGCTGGAGCCGTGCGGGCACGAGCACCCCACGCCCATACTGTGCTCGCGGCGCTTGCGCGTGGTCGATAAGCGGCTGGTCGGCAAGGACAACGCGCACCTGAAGCTGCGCCTGTCCGACGGCGATCAGGTCCTGGACGCCATTGCCTTTCGCCTGGGTGAACTCAACGGCGACCTGCCGGTCTACGTGGACGTGGCCTACCAGCTTGACCTAAACGAGTGGAACGGTTCGCGCCAGTTACAACTCAAGGTACAGGATGTACACGAATCTACGTGAGGGAAACGAGCTGCGATGACGACCCTGGTGACGGGCGGAGCCGGGTTCATCGGCAGCCGTCTGGCAATGGCGCTGCGGCAGCGCGGCGAACAAGTCGTTGTGCTGGACAATTTCAACGACTATTACGATCCCGCGCTTAAGCGGCAGAACGCCGCCTATTTCGATGGCGATCCGGGTGCGGTGGTGATCGAGGGCGACGTGCGGGATGCAGCCCTGGTTGAGCGTATCGTTCAGGAACACCGCATCGAGCGCATTGCTCACCTGGCGGCGATGGCGGGCGTGCGCAGTTCGGTGGAGCAGGCCGCGCTCTACTACGAGGTCAACGTGATGGGCAGCCTGCACCTGATGGAAGCCGCCCGCAAGCACGGCGTTCGCCAGTTTGTGCAAGCCTCTACCTCGTCCGTTTATGGCAAAACGCAGCAGATCCCCTTTATTGAGACCGATACGGCGGATCGGCCTCTCGCGCCGTACCCGGCCAGCAAGCGGGCAGCGGAAGTGCTGGCGCACTCGTATCATCACCTGTTCGGGTTGAACGTGACCTGCCTGCGCTTTTTCAACGTCTACGGGCCGCAGGGCCGCCCCGACATGATGCCCCTCAAGGTCATCCGCGCCATCTATGAAGATCAGCCGATTACGCTCTTTAACGGCGGGGATTTGAAGCGTGACTGGACGTACATTGATGATATTGTGAACGGCGTGGTCGCGGCGCTGGATCGTCCGCTCGGCTACGAGATCATCAACCTGGGCTGCGGCGCGCCGATCTCGATGACGGAATTTGTCGATTTCATCGAGCAGTTGAGCGGCAAAAAGGCCAGACGGATCAACAAGCCCGCGCCCCTCAGCGAGCCGCCTATCACTTACTGTGACAACAGCCGCGCCCGGCGCTTGCTCGGTTTTGCGCCCACAATCCCCGTGCGCGAAGGTTTAACCCGGACCTGGGAATGGTACAATAACCTCCATAAGCTGTGACGTATTTGCGAATTGGAATAAGGGATCAAGATGTTGAACCAATACCCGGCGCGCCGGAATCTGCCCTATGGCGGGCAGGCCGTGATCGAAGGTGTGATGATGCGGGGCGCAAACCGTGTGGCCGTCGCCGTGCGCAATCCGCAGGGCGAACTGGTTGTCCACGAGGAGAGCCTGAACCCGGTACTGTACAAGGGGCCGATCAGCCGGCTGCCATTTGTGCGCGGCCTGACGATGCTCTGGGACGCGCTCGGCATCGGCACGCGCGCGCTGATGTGGTCGGCGGAGGTGGCCGTCGGCGCTGAACAACCTTCGTTCGAGGGGTCAGCGGGCATGGCCGCCATTTCGCTCTCGATGTCGGCGGGGTTGGTGTTTGTGACACCTGCGCTGACCTCCAACGGCCTGGAACGGCTGCTAAAGCTCAACAACAGCGTGTTGGTCAACACCATCGAAGGACTGCTGCGTCTGGGGCTGGTCGTCGGTTACATCTGGCTGATCGGGCAGACGAAGCAGGGCAGGCGGCTGTTTGCCTATCATGGTGCAGAACACAAGACCATCAATGCTTACGAATCGGGCGCGCCGCTGACGCCGGAATCGGTCAGGCATTTCCCGCTGGAACATCCACGCTGCGGCACGGCCTTCCTGCTGACGGTGATCGTCATCAGCACCCTGCTGCATTCCTTCCTGGGACGGCCTCCTTTCCTGCTGCTGATCATGACGCGCCTGTTGATGCTGCCGCTGATCGCCGGGGTCGCCTACGAGTTCATTCGCTACGCCTCGGCCAACATGGAGAACCCGGCGGTGCGCGCCATCGTCATGCCGAACCTGATGTTGCAACGGCTGACCACCCGCGAACCCGACCTGGAAATGATCGAGGTGGCGATCCGGGCCATGGAGCGGGTGCTGGCGGGGGAACGCCAGGCGGCGTGATCCCGCAGTCCAGTCTGGCGCACCAGCCGTTGTAGCTCGTACAGTTTGGTCGCCTTGTGCGGCCCCTGCGACTGCGGAGCTAGTCCTCGTCCGCTGCATCGCGCCGCCCATTGGCGCCATGATGGGCGCCGTTGGCGGATTGCAGCTTTTCGGCCTGCTCGCGCGTTGCCAGTTCGTCGATAAAGCGATCAATGTCGCCATCCATGACGGCGGGCAGATTGTATACGTCCAGGCCAATCCGGTGATCGGTCACGCGGTTTTGTGGATAGTTGTAGGTGCGGATTTTCTCGCTGCGCGCCGCCGAGCCGATCTGCCCGCGCCGGGTGGCGTCCTGCTCGGCGCGGATGCGCTCTTGCTCCATCTCGTACAGGCGGGCGCGCAGGATGTTCATGGCCTTGATCTTGTTCTGCAACTGCTTGCGCTCGTCCTGTACGGCCACGACCAACCCCGTCGGCAGGTGCGTGATGCGCACAGCCGAGTCGGTGGTGTTGACGGACTGCCCACCCGCACCCTGAGAACGGTACACGTCGATTTGCAGGTCTTTGGGATCGATCTTCACGTCCACCTCGTCCATTTCGGCCAGCACGGCCACGGTGGCCGTCGAGGTGTGGATGCGGCCCTGGCTTTCGGTGGCCGGAACCCGCTGTACACGGTGGACGCCGCTCTCGTACTTGAGCCGTGAGTACGCGCCGCGCCCTTTGACCTCGAAGATGACCTCCTTGTAGCCGCCGATGCCCGACTCGTTGGCACTTACTATCTCGACCTTCCAGCCCTTGCTCTCAGCATAGCGGGTGTACATGCGCAGCAAGTCGGCGGCAAAAAGCCCGGCCTCGTCGCCGCCCGTCCCGGCGCGGATTTCGACAATCACGTTTCTGTCGTCGCGTGGGTCTTTGGGCAGCAGCAGCGCTTTAAGCTGCGCTTCCAGCATGGTCAGCATCGCGGAGAGCGCTTCGACCTCTTCCTGGGCCATGCGCCGCAGGTCAACGTCGGTTTCGGCGGCGGCCATGCTCTGCGCGTCGTCAAGCTGCCGGCTGGCTTCACGGAAGGCCCGGAAGGTCTGCACCACAGGCTCAATGCCCGCGCGCTCTTGCGCCAGCTCGGCAACTCTGCCATAGTCATTCAGCACTGCCGGGTCAGCCAGCAGTCGATCCAGTTCTTCGTAGCGTGCTTCAATGCCAGCGAGTTTGTCAAACATACCAGATCACACCTTCGCCTCCATTCCTGGCCCGAAAAGAGTTATGACGGGCTGGGCCGAAGCAATGGAACGCGCAAAATCTGTGAGGGATTACGACGCCTATTTTAGCGTGTCCGGGGTATCCTGTCAGCGGATGGTTATCTACCTCACTCCCTGACCCGCTGATGAGTACATCGATTCCGAATTCGGAGAGGGGCCGGGGTGAGGTTTGGCCTTGCACAAGGTTACGACTCTGGACTGCTAATCGATGAAATATCTCTCCCGCCCATCGTTGCTGCTGTGGGGCCTGTGCCTGCTGTTTTGCATCACGCTGGTTACGGACTGGATTCCCTGGTGGCGCGGCGCGGTGCCCTGGCTGCCAGCCGACGCGCGCTGGGTATGGCCGTATGATCTGCCGCGTTGGGCCTGGCTGCTGCCCTGCGCCCTGGGATTGGCAATCTACGTGATCGGGGCGCTGCGGCTGCTGTCGAAGGACGAGGGCACGCGCTACCCGATCCGCCTGATCCTCTGGTCGTTTGGCGGCGCGGTACTGCTGACGCTGCTGCTGCTGACCCTGGAAGAGCGCCCGCTCTATCTGCTGTTCACCCGCTCCGCCTCGACGGTCACGGGCGCTTACCAATATGCCTCGAACCTGATCGGCAGCCTGGGTGAAACGCTGCGCCACTGGCCCGCCTTCGTCAACCAGTTCCGGGCGGAGACCAGAATCTACGGTGGCGTGGCCCTCGATCCGCCCGGACTGACCGCGTTGTACTACACCGCCAGCCGTGTGCTGCAAGCGTTTCCATCCGCCGCCAATGCGCTCGGTTCGCTGGTGCGGCCCCTGGAATGCCAGAACCTCTATATGATGGCCTGGAACGACCCGCAGATCGCCAGCGCCTGGCTGCAAATCTTCATGCCTGCCTGGGCAGCGCTGGCCGTCGCACCGCTGTACCGGCTTGGCGAGATGGTCTTCGGCAGGCAGACGGCGCTGTGGGCAGTAGCACTCTGGCCGCTTGTGCCGGGCGTGGCGATGTTCACGCCGCGTTTCAACGCTTTCTACCCGTTGATCACCCTGGTCATGCTGTGCGTACTGTGGCGTGGCCTGGAACACAATCGTTGGCCGCTGGTCGCGCTGGCCGGGTTTGTGCTCTCCGGCGGTACATTCCTGAACCTGTCGCTCGTGCCGCTTGGCCTGCTGGCCGGATTAACGATCCTCATCTACGGCTTCTGGAAGCCTGCTCGCCTGGTGCGTGGTGGCCTGGCGCTGGCTGTGGGCGCGGCGTCGGTGTGGCTCGTTTACTGGCTGTTGTCCGGCATTTCGCCCATCGAGATCGTGAACCTGGGGTTGAGCGCCCACTTTGAGTTAAACCGCCCCTACCTGCCCTGGCTGGTGCTGCACCCCTACGACATGCTGCTGTTCGTCGGCCTGCCCATCGCAGCCCTGTCTGTCTGGCGCCTGATCCGTGCCCGGCGCCCGGCCAGCCGCGCCGACACCTTTACGCTGGCGGCGGGCTTGAACCTGCTCCTGCTCGTTTTGAGCGGCACGGCACGTGGCGAAACAGGTCGGGTCTGGTTGTTCCTGGCGCCGCTGTGGATTCTGCTCGGCGCGGAGATGCTACAGTGCCTTCGCAGCCGGGAGCGCGGTGGGCTGCTGGTTATGCAGGCGCTGTGCCTGTTGAGCATGGCAGCCGTGCTGCGCGTCCATTTCACCGCGCTCACCGTCCCGCCCGCACCATCCCCCGCCGCGCAGCCTGCATCAGTCCCGGTGAATGTGCAGTTCTCACGCCAGAATGACCGGGTGACGCTGGTCGGCTTCAGCGCGGAGACAAACGCCAGCACGATCACGTTGCATTTGCACTGGCGGGCCGAGACGCAGATCAGCCGCCCCTACGTCCTGTCAATGGTCAGCGTTCCTCCGGACAGGTCACGCCGCAACAGCCTGAACTGGAATCCGCTGGATTGGAACTACCCACCGTCGTGCTGGCTGCCGAGCCAGGAGTTTGTCGATACGGTCAACGTGCCGCTTGGCGCGAATCCGCCACCAGGCGACTGGTGGTTCAGCGTGGCGATCAGTGACGTGTTCACGCAGGAGCCGATGCGCGTCAACGGCGACACACAGGTCGGGATCGGGCCGGTGCGAGTTGGGGACGTAGGCCGCTAACCACCCCGATTCATGACTTCTTGCTCTCTACATACCGCTGCATATAACGCCAGGTTGAGCCGAGCGCGATCAGCAGCCCGATCAGCATCACTACCGCGCAGGCGCTGGCGTACCCATCCACACTGAAGCCCAGCGGATACAGCACCAGCGTACACAGCGCCATCGCAATTCCCAGACCGAACAGCATCCGGCCCCCATAGGCGTTGACGGCGTACCAGGTATCTAGGTCGGCCAGGGTTTGCCGAATCCGAAACCCGTAGACGTAGTTGGGCTTGACCATGCGCCGGATGAGCGGCACGGATATGACGACCATCAGCAGACTGAGGATCAGGTACATCACGAGTATGGCCTGCATGGCTCCTTCTCCAATTCTTCAGGAAATGGGTATTGACAGGGCGCACAGCCATGTATAATACCTTTTGTTGCATGGAACAAATGCGCCGAAACATTCCCGCCCGCTCAGGGCGTTGAAGTTTAGCAGTCAGGATACACGATGAAACGATTGGTGATAGTCGAATCGCCCACCAAAGCCAGGACGATCCGGGGCTTCTTGCCCAAGGACTACCAGGTCGAGGCCTGTATGGGGCACATCCGCGACCTGCCGGAAAAGGCCAGCGAAATTCCCGCTTCGCAGAAGAACAAAGAGTGGGCGCGGTTGGGCGTCAATGTGGAAACCGATTTTGAGCCGTTGTATGTGATACCCGCCAAGAAAAGGGAAGTTGTCCAGAAACTCAAGGCCGCGCTGAAGGAGGCCGACGAGTTGATCCTGGCGACGGACGAAGACCGGGAAGGCGAAAGTATCGGCTGGCATCTGGTCCAGGTGCTCAAGCCCCGCATTCCGGTGCGGCGCATGGTCTTTCACGAGATCACCGAAGATGCCATCAAGGATGCCATCAAGCACTATCGCAGCATTGACGAGAAACTGGTCCGCGCCCAGGAAACGCGCCGTATCCTGGACCGCCTGGTCGGTTATACCATCTCGCCACTGCTATGGAAGAAGATTGCGCCAGGGCTGTCGGCGGGGCGCGTGCAGTCGGTGGCCGTGCGCCTGCTGGTGAACCGTGAGGAAGAACGGCGCGCCTTCAAATCTGGCACATACTGGGATTTGCGGGCAATCCTCTCGCCTGTGCAAGACCTCAAGAGCAAATTCGAGGCGATGCTGCAATCGGTAGGTGGCGTGCGCATCGCTACGGGCAAGGATTTCGACGAGACGACGGGCCGGATCGCAAAGGGCAAGAAGGTTTTGCTGCTCAATGAGGCCGAGGCCAGCGCGCTCCGAGAGCGGCTGTTGCAAAGCGAATGGCGCGTCGCGGAGGTCAGCGAAAAAAGCCAGACCCGCAAGCCCGCACCACCCTTCACCACCTCTACGCTGCAACAGGAAGCCAATCGCAAGCTGCGCCTTTCCGGGCGCCAGACGATGCAGATTGCCCAGAAGCTGTACGAGGAAGGCTACATCACCTACATGCGTACCGACTCAGTGAACCTGTCCAACGAGGCCATCAATGCCGCGCGGCGGGCCATTGAGCAGCGCTACGGAGCCGATTACCTGAGTCCTGCGCCGCGCCGTTACACCACGCAGAGCAAGGGCGCGCAGGAAGCGCACGAAGCGATCCGCCCGGCGGGCTCGAAAATGCGTTCCGCCGACGAACTGCCGCTGTCCGGCACCGAGCGCGCGCTGTACGACATGATCTGGAAGCGCACCATTGCCACGCAAATGGCCGACGCCCAGTTGACGCTGATCACGGTCAATATCGACGTGGCCGACGCCGTTTTCCAGGCCGGCGGCAAGCGGATCGACTTCCCCGGTTTCTTCCGCGCTTACGTGGAGGGCTCCGACGATCCGGACAGCGCCCTCGAAGATCAGGAAGTGCGGCTGCCTGCGCTCCGCCGAGGCGATGACTTGAAGTGCCGTCAGCTTGACCCGGTGGGCCACGAGACACAGCCGCCAACACGCTACACCGAGGCGTCGCTGGTGCAAACGCTGGAACGCGAGGGGGTAGGACGGCCCAGCACCTACGCCACGATCATCAGCACCATCCAGGATCGCGGCTACGTGGTCAAGATGAACAACCAGCTTGTGCCGACCTTCACCGCGTTTGCCGTGAACCGCCTTCTCGAAGCGCACTTCCCCGATCTGGTGGACATTCAGTTTACAGCGCGCATGGAGCAAACGCTGGACGACATCGCCGAGGGCGAGGTGGCCTGGCTGCCCTATTTGCGGGCCTTTTACCTGGGCGACAAAGGACTGGAAGCGCAGGTCAATAACAAGGCCCAGACCATCGACCCGCGTGACATCTACGCGCTCGACCTGCATGACCTGGGCGCAAAAGTCAAGATCGGCAGGTACGGGCCGTACCTGGAATTGCAGAACAACGGCGATTCGGTGCGGGTGACGCTGCCCCCGGAACTGCCGCCCGCCGATCTGGGCAAAGAAGAAGCACAGCGCTTGCTGCAAAAGAAAGAGGAAGGGCCGGACATGCTCGGCCATCACCCCGAAACCGGCGAGCCGATTTACCTGTTATCGGGGCGCTTTGGGCCTTACGTCCAGCTTGGCGAGGGAGACGGCAACGGCGGCAAGCCGCGCCGGGCTTCGCTGCTGGAAGGCATGAAGCCCGAAGACATGACCGTCGAGAAGGCCGTTCAGTTGCTCCGGCTGCCGCGCCCGCTCGGCCTGCATCCTGAGACGGGCAAAGTCATCGAGGCAGGGGTGGGGCGCTTCGGCCCTTACGTCCGGCATGACAAGGACTTCCGCTCGCTCGACAAACAGGACAATGTGCTGACCATTGACCTGAAGCGGGCGCTGCAACTCCTGAGCCAGCCCAAAGGCGCTCGCAGCGCGCGCCAGCCTGCCGAGCCGCTCCGCCAACTCGGTGCGCACCCGGTGGACGGCCAGCCGGTCACGCTTATGAGCGGGCGCTACGGGCCATACGTCAAGCACGGCGACATCAACGCCACCCTGCCGCGCGGCACGAACCCTGCTTCGATCACGCTGGAACAGGCCGTGAAACTGATCGCGGCCAAGGCGGCGAAGGGGCCAGCCGTCAAGCGCCCGCGCCGCAAGGCGGCGGCTACGTCAAACAGCAAAGCGACGAAACCCACCGCGAAAAAGAAGCCAACAGCCCGAAAGAAGGCGACGACGAGCCGGGCGCGAAAAACCAGCAAATAGCAGGCGGTTATATTTGTTTTGCTCTGTTGGGCTGGCCGAGCTGTTTACCATCCCATCGTCTTATTCCAAAGGCTATTCTTCGTGGACACATCGAGCACACCGAATACCCGCAACCGCCGTGAGCGCACCGGTATCGTCTGGCGGCTGATTCTGATCCTGGCGGGCCTCACGGCACTCCTGATCGCTTACTATTGGATTCACAAGCCGATCAACCTGCCCCTCATTCAATCCTTGGGCGGTGCGTTTATCGATCTGATCCCCGTGGGCGTTATCGCGGTCATTGCAGGCGGAATCGGCAGGCGAGCATTGGCCTGGCTATCCCTTCAGGCGATTTCGCCATCTGAACGGGTTGCCCTGGAAGGTGTCATCGGCCTGGGTTTTATGTCGTCCGGCGTGCTGATCCTGGGCCTGGTCCGGCTTTATCGCGGCGGCGTTTTATGGCCGCTGCTGCTGATTGTTGGCCTTATTTTGCATCAGGATGCGTTAGGCTGGTGGCGAAATTTCCGCAGTGTCCTGCGCGATTCATTCCAGCCCGGATTCACGTGGGCCGGGTTTTTATCGATCCTCAGCCTTTTTCTGTTGTTCCTGGCGCTTTTGCACGCCATCAGCCCACCGGTGGCCTGGGATGCCCTGACCTACCATCTGGTGGGGCCAAAGCTTTACCTTGTGGCGGGCAGAATCGATGCGCTGCCCGACAACGTATTCATGGGTTTCCCACAATCGGCGGAGCTTCTGTACGGTACGGCGATGAGCCTTTTTAACCGCGACACGGCAGCGGCCCCTCTCCACTTCTTGTTCGGGCTGTTCGCCATATTGGCAACGGCAGGCATCACGCGCCGCTACACGACTGTCGCTACGGCGCGCCTGGCTCCCGCACTTTTGTTAACGGCTTACAGCGTGTGGGGACTGTTCGGGAAACCTTACGTTGATCTGGCGGTAATGGCTTACGGCGCGCTGGCCCTCTCCGGCGTCAGCGCATGGCACGAGACCCGTGATCGCCGCTGGCTGATCGTGCTTGGAATCTGTGCAGGGCAAACGTTGAGTACGAAATATCCATCCGTATTGCTGCTCGTCGCCATTGGCATCTATATCGCGCTGATCGCGCCTCGACAGGCGTTTGCCAACTGCATCATCGTTGGCCTGACTGCATTCGCCATCTTTTCTCCCTGGCTGCTCAAAGGAATACTCCTGTACCAGAATCCGGTATACCCCTTCGTTTTCGGCGGCCTGAATTGGGATGCCCTCCACGCGCAGCAGTTCAGCCGGGGGGCGGGTTTGATGGGCTCTCCTTATTCCTGGCAACTGCCGATTTTGCCTCTGGCTGCCACTATTTTCGGCGTAGAGACCTCCGGTGTCTACAGTTTTACGCTTGGCCCCTGGCTGCTGACGGCTCCACTCCTTCTGGCGATGACATGGCCCTTCCTTGACCAGTCGGCGCGCCGCCTGGCCGGTGAGTGTTTTCGACTGGGAGTGCCGCTCCTCGCACTCTGGATGGTCACAGCAGCGCTGATCGGTCTGAGCATCCAGACACGATTAATCATCGAGCTACTTCCCATTGCTGCTGTCGCCGGTAGCATCGGCTTCCAGGGCCTGATGCGCCTGCCCAAGCGACCACTGAACATTGATTTCGTTGCTCGGCTCATCGTCGCCTTTACCTGGGTTCTCACCGGTATCGAAGCGACAGCAGCGACGCTTGAAGCGTCGCAGTATCTGTTGGCAACGACGGATCGAGACACGTTCATTTATCAGAACCTGGGCGACCATTTTGAAGCGCTCCGCCAGTTAGATCACAAGGAGCCAGGCGCTCAAGTCGTCCTGCTGTGGGAACCACGCAGCTATTATTGTCCTGCCTCGGCCAACTGCATCCCGGATATTCTATTGGATCGCTGGTCACACGCTCTAAAAACGGGGAAGACGCCCGACCAGGTTTTCCGCGAGTGGCAGCGGCAGGGCATCGACTATCTGATCTTCTGGCGCGAGGGATACGACTTCGTGGTTCGGGAAAACCTGGCAGCGCCGGAAGACACGCTGTTTGGCGCGGCCATCCAGCGCTGGATGGCCCCGGTGTGGTCGAACGGAAGCTACACGCTGTATGGATGGGCGACCCAGGCGGTTTTCTGAACAGGCAACAATTTTGGGGTCAGCGTGGCGAATGTGCGGGATCGCGTTGTTGCTAACTAACGTTAGATTTGCTAGAATTTCGCCACTCAAGCCGTGCCAAAGCGGTTTGACTTGCTCGGAGATGCTTGCCAAGCCGCACATCTCAGCCTATAGTAGTAAACAGCATCCCCAATTTAGATCGGGGCCGTTTTGCCCGCTTTGGCAGAAAAGAGGAGGTGTCCAAGAGGAGATAGTTATTTCGCGTGCCGAAACACCGATCTGCTCTGCACCTGTCGTCGGTGAGTTGTGACGCAACCGACTCGCCCGCTCATATCCTCTGATTAGCTTGCGTACATGTATAGGGAGAAAACAGCCTCATGTTACACAAAAATCGCCGCTTAAACAGGGTACTGGTCTTCGCGCTGTTGGTCATGCTTCTGGTGCCAATGCTCGGCCAGAACAACGTCCGGGCCGCCGAACCCAAGAAGATGGTCTATGCCAACATGCGCTCAGGCGACATTCCCACCGCTGACCCGGCCAAAGTGACCGACACCGCGTCGGCCCTCGTAGTGAACAACACTGGCTTTCCGCTCATTCGCGGCCTGGAAGACGATCTCATCAAAATCCAGCCCGGCATGGCAACCAAGTGGACAAGCTCCAGCGACGGCCTGACCCTCACCTTTACGCTGCGTAAGAACGTCCCGTGGGTGATGTGGGATGGCAAGCAGGTGGTTGAAGTCAAGGATGCCAATGGCAAACCGATGATGGTCAACGCCCACGACTTCGAGTACGGCATCAAGCGCACGCTTGACCCGCGCACCGCCTCGGAGTATGCCTACGTGTTCACCACACTCATCAAGGGCGCCGAAGAGTTCAACGGTTCCAAAGAAACGGGCGCTGCCCTGGACAAACTGGCCGACGCAGTGGGCGTTAAAGCAAAGGACGATTGGACGCTCGAAATCACGCTCACTCACCCTTACGTCTTTGCGCTGGGCATTCTGACACTGCCCAATGCCCAGGCGCAGCCCAAAGCCACCATCGAAAAGTTTGGTGACAAGTGGACGGAACCGGAAAACCGCGTGTCCTATGGCCCTTATGTGATTTCGGCCTGGAAGCATGACGAGAGCATGACTCTGGTCAAGAACCCCTTCTGGCCGGGCATCGAGAACTCGCCCAAGCCCAAGATCGACGAGATTGAGCTGCCTTTCCTGGACGAGAGCGCCAGCTTCAACAGCTACGAAGCCGGAACTGCCGATGTCTCAGCCGCGCCGCTGCCGGAACTGGATCGCATCAAGTCCGATCCGCAGTTGAGCAAGGAACTGTATATCGGCCCGAACTTCGGCACCTACTATTACGGCTTCAACGTCACCAAGCCGCCGTTCGACAATGTCCACATGCGCCGCGCCTTCTCGTATGCGGTGGATCGCCAGTCGCTGATCGATAACGTGATCAAGGGTGGGCAGGAACCGGCCCGCTGGATGTCGCGTCCGGGGCTGGCTGGCGCGCCGACGCTCAAGGAATATCCCAAGCTCGGCATCAGCTACGATCCCGAAATGGCGAAGAAGGAATTTCAGGCTGCCCTGGATGAGATGAAGACCACGGCGGACAAACTGCCGCCCATCACCCTGGCGATGAACCAGACCGAAGCCCACGTGAAGATCGGGCAGGCCATCCAGCAGATGTGGCAGGATACGCTGGGCGTCAAAGTTGAACTGACCACGCAGGAATGGAAAGTCTACCTGGGCACGCTCCAGACCGACTCGCCGCAGGTGTGGCGCCTGGGCTGGAACCTGGACTACCCGGATGCCAACAACTTCCTGAAGGACGTGTTCTACTCCACTTCGTCGCAGAACTACACCAAGTGGAAGAACGCCGACTTCGACAAGCTGGTTGACCAGGCGGCTGTGGAGAAGGACCCGGCCAAGCGCGTTAAGCTGTACGCCCAGGCTGAGGACATTCTGATTGTCAAGGACGCGGTGATCATCCCCATCTACTGGTACACCAATGTCATCATGTACAAGCCCTACGTGAAGTTCACGAAGAACGTCAGTACGGGTGACGAGCGCTTCGAGAAATGGGACATCACCAAGTAAGGTAGGCTGCTGTTCCGTGGGGGCGGCCCTGAGCGGGGCTGCCCCCACCTGCGTAGTTTTGCCCGTGCTTTACCTATCGAGGGGAGACGATTGGTCGAAGCAGGACAGCCCGCCCTATGAGAGAGGAGACTGAATTATGGGCGCATTCATTATCCGCAGGTTCTTATGGATGCTGCTGGTTCTGTTTGGCGTATCCGTCGTCACTTTCGTGCTGATGCACGGCGTTCCGGGCGGCCCCTTTGACGGCGAGAAGAAGCTGCCGCCGGAAATCCTCGCCAATATCAATAAAAAGTACAACCTGAACGACCCGCTGGTTATCCAATATTTGACCTACATGGGCAATATCGTGGTGCCGCGAATTTACCAGGGCGAACTGACGGCCTCACAAACCAGCGATTACCTGATTGATATTCCGCTTAATGAGAATACACACTTCCAGTGGATGAATTTTGGGCCGTCCTACAAGTCCAAATCGCGCTCGGTCAACGACATTTTCCGTGACCAGTTGCCGGTCTCGGCGCAGCTTGGCATCGTCGCACTGCTTCTGGCGCTGTGCATCGGCATTCCACTGGGCATGGTTGCCGCGCTGCGCCGCAACAGCCGATTTGACTACCTGTCGATGAGCGTGGCGATCCTGGGCGTATCTGTGCCGTCTATCGTGCTCGGCCCGATCCTGGTCTGGCAATTTGGCGTCAACAAGTCCTTCGGCATTCAACTGCCGGTGACAGGTTGGGGCACGCCTGCGCACTTCATTATGCCCGCCTTCGCGCTGGGCTTTGCCTCGTCAGCGCTCTTCGCCCGCCTGACGCGCGCCAGCCTGCTCGAGGTGCTGAACGAGGATTATATTCGCACAGCCCGCGCCAAAGGATTGTCCGAGCGGACGGTCCTGAACGTTCATGCCCTCAAGAACGCTTTGATTCCGGTGGTCACGGTGATCGGCCCGCTTTTTGCCGCGCTCGTGACCGGGACCTTCGTGGTCGAAAAAATCTTCGGCATCCCTGGAATGGGCAAATATTTTATCGACAGCATCGGCAACCGCGATTACCCGGTGATCATGGGAACGACGCTGCTCTATGCATCGCTGCTGGTCATTGCCAACCTGTTTGTTGATCTGGCTTACGCCTGGCTTGATCCGCGCATCCGTTACAGCTAACGAAAATTCTTGACAGGCACGGGCCATACCTGCCTGAGCGGTAGGAGAGTGTATGAGTACAGAAGTCCAGACCAGCGTTCGTCCAGGCGCGCAGGCCGCAGCGCCAGTCTTGAAATTGGAGCAAAGCAAACCCCAGGGCTATTGGGCAGACGCTTTCAGACGCCTGACGCGCAACCGGATGGCCGTGTTGGGGCTGATCATCATCTTCTTTCTGATCTTGTGCGCGATCTTTGCCAACCAGCTCGCGCCGAGGAGCTATGACAAACAGGTCCTCACCGACAACAACAAAGTCCCCAGTTGGCTGCCGGCACTTTTTCCATCGGTCAAGCCAGTCGGTACGGAGGGCGGCTACGCCAAACTGAGCGACACCTATCCTTTTGGCGCAGATAGCCTGGGGCGGGACATTCTGAGCCGCCTGATCTACGGCACGCGCGTCTCGCTATCCGTCGCGTTCGTCGGGCCGCTCACCAGTCTGTTGATCGGGTTCCTCATGGGCAGCATCGCCGGTTTCTATGGGGGCCGGGTCGATAACCTGATCATGCGCTTCGTCGATCTGATGTACGCCTTCCCATCCATCCTGCTGGTCATCCTGATGATGGCTTACTTCCGCAGCAGCTTCAACCAGAGCGCGCCCGGAACCCTGGCCTTTGCCCTGAACCAGATCGACGCCAGTTTTGGCGGGCTGTTCTTCATCTTTGTCGCCCTGGGCATCACCTCCTGGGAACAGATGGCCCGTCTGACGCGCGGGCAGGTCTTGTCGGCGCGGGAACGCGAATACGTCCTGGCGGCGCGGGCTGTCGGCATGGGCAATCGCGGCATCCTGTTCCGGCACATCCTGCCCAACATCATCGGCCCGTTGATCGTGGCCGAAACGCTGACCATCCCGACCTACATTTCCTTCGAGGCTTTTCTGAGCTTCATCGGATTGGGCGTCAACCCGCCGACCCCAAGCTGGGGATCGATGATTTCGGATGGCGCACAGGCGCTGCGCTCGTATCCGAATCAGGCCATTTTCCCGGCGCTGGCGCTGGCACTCGCCATGTTCGCCTTCAACTTCCTGGGTGATGGCCTGCGAGATGCCCTCGACCCGCGTATGCGCGGTGTAAGCTGATCGGGTCTGACCTCACCCCCTGGCCCCCTCTCTGCGAAGCGGAGAGGGGGAATCGGCAGGAGCAGGTGTGAGGTTCCTGACGATGCAGCAGAAAAAGTTCCGCTCGATAGGCGTTTTATCCTCACTCCTGCTTGCACTGCCCATTGTTCTGTTTGCCAGCAGCCTGATCCTGGCCCTGGCATTGCCGCAGGACAGCCGTCTAAACGGCCTTAACGCCACGCCGATCCCCTCTACAACTACCGCTGCACCGCAGCGCTCCGACCTGGCTCCGCCCGCCACGCGCATGGGCCTGACGCTCGCCACGCCGGACTATGCAACCAACGTCCCGCAAGCGCTGACCGACAACTTTGACTTGCAACAATTCGCTCTGGGAAGACGCACCTATACGCAGTGGTGTGCCACCTGTCATGGGGATCGCGGGCAGGGGTTGGCATTGTGGCGTTCGGCCTGGAATGAAGCCGATCAAAACTGCACCCGCTCAGGCTGTCATGGTGTGCGACACGCACCGGACGGTTTCACGATGCTGGCTGTACCGCCCCCGCTCATCGGCCCGAATACGCTAACAAAGTTTACAAATGCCCTGCAACTGTTCGGGTTCATCCGGGCGGCCATGCCGTTCCAGGCCCCTGGCAGCCTGAGCGATACCGAATACTGGGCCGTAACCGCCTTCCTGGCCGACCAGCATAGCGCGGATGCAGCCGGACAGGCCCTGAACGAGCAGACCGCGCCGGGGGTCCTGCTGCACCAGTGAGAGCCTGACCCTCCCGCAGTGAGCCAAGCCAACTTGCGGTTGTGCTGAAGCTACAGATCGTTCCGCCCTTCTGCCGGGTCTTCACTCGACAAGGCGATGCCCTGCGGGGCTTTGCCTTTGCTCAACTCGCCCGTCTCCAGGTCGCGCGAATTGCCCTCGTTTTCCGGCACACTGCGGCGTCCTTCTGCCGGGTCCTGGTTGGCGAAAGCGGGCGGATTCGCTTCGGTATCCGACTGCGTATCGGGTCTCTGCGTCCCTTTGGCTGCCATCGCAACATTCCTCAAGTGTCAATTGACATAAATCCCACTTCATGTTTTCACATCTCCATGAGAATGAACTGATAACCCCATGAGAAACGCCGGTACATGTGCACTTACTTATTGAGGACTTTTATCGGACTTCAAGCCGTCCTGGCAACAAAAAGCGGGGACGCGAGTGCGTTCCCGCTATGTGGACTGTCAGTTCCCCCTCTCTGCTTGCGGAAAGGGGGCCAGGGGCTAAAGGTTAATCAATCCCCCGCGCTGGTGGCGGCTTTTTCCACCGTTGCCACCAGATCTCGGGCGCCGCTGCCGGTCTTGCTGCGCAGGATGGCCCACGCCACCACGCCCAGCAGGATCAGCATGACCACCACCACGCCGATCAGCAGGCCGCTGTTGCCCTCGGCTTGCTTGGCGAATGTGACGATGATCGGCGCAGCCAGCAGCGACACCAGGTTCACCACCTTGATCATGGGATTGAGCGCCGGGCCAGCCGTATCCTTGAAGGGGTCGCCCACCGTGTCGCCCACGACGGTGGCCTTGTGCGGGTCGGAACGCTTGCCGCCGTAGTGGCCCCGTTCGATGAACTTCTTGGCGTTGTCCCAGGCTCCGCCCGTATTCGCCATGAACACCGCCATCAACTGCCCAGCCAGGATGATGCCCGCCAGGAAGCCGCCCAGCGCCTGCGCGCCCAGCAGGAAGCCGACGATGATCGGCGTCAGAACGGCCACCACACCCAGCGGCAGCAGTTCGCGCTGGGCGGCCTGGGTCGAAATGCTCACACACTCGGCATAGTCGGGCGTCTTGGTCCCTTCCATGATGCCGGGGATGCGCAGTTGCCGGCGCACCACGTTGATCATGTCGAACGCGGCGCGGCCAACGGCGCGGATCAGCAGGCTGCTGAACAGGAAGATCAGGCCGCCGCCGATCAGCATTCCGATGAAGACCACCGGATTGGCGATGTTGATGCCCGTTGCAAACAGCGTCTGGCTCTGCGGCACCTTGAGGCCCAACTGCACCACGCGCGTGTCGGTCAGGAACGAACCGAACAGCGACACCGCCGCGATCACTGCCGAGCCGATGGCAACGCCCTTCGTCACGGCTTTGGTTGTGTTGCCCACGCCGTCCAACTGCTCCAACGTTTCGGCGCCCTGTTCGGACTCGCCCGACAGTTCGGCCACACCCTGCGCGTTGTCGGAGATGGGGCCGAAGGCGTCCATCGAGACGTTGTTGCCCGTCAGCGTCAACATGCCGATACCGGTCATGGCAACCCCGTACAGGATCGCGGTGAAGGAGTCCACGCCTTGCAGCGGGAACAGCGAGAAGATCAGCACCGAGGCCAGCAGCGTGGCCGCGATGACCAGGATTGCCCACACGCTCGACTCCATGCCGGTAGCCAGACCGCTCAGAATAACGGTAGCCGGGCCGGTCTGCGAGTTGCGCGCGATCTCCTGCACAGGCGGGTTTTCGGTATCCGTGAAGTAGCCCGTCAGGCGGTCAATGATGACTGCCAGCGCCACTCCGACGACAGTGGACGCGAACGGCTGCCAGATGATGCTGCCATCCGGCCCTTTCATGTACAGCACAGTCAGGACGCCGAACAGGACGATGCTGATCGTGGCCGAAATGTAGAAGCCTCGGAAGATCGCGCCCAGAGCGTTCTTTTCCTGGTTGGAAGACCGCACAAAATACGTGCCGATGATCGAGCTGAGGACGCCGATCCCGCGCACCACCAGCGGGAAGACGATCCAGATGACCTGACCCGTTGCCGCCGCCAGCGCCAGACCCAGGATCAGGCCGGAGACGATGGTCACTTCGTAGCTCTCGAAGATGTCGGCGGCCATGCCAGCGCAGTCACCCACGTTGTCGCCCACCAGGTCAGCGATCACGGCGGCATTGCGCGGGTCGTCTTCGGGCAAGCCCGCCTCGACCTTGCCCACCAGGTCAGCGCCCACGTCGGCGGCCTTCGTGTAGATACCACCGCCCACGCGCATGAACAGCGCCAGCAGCGTGCCGCCGAAGCCGAAGCCAAGCAGCGCGTCCGGCGAGGCGACACCAAACAACAGGAAGATGATCGTGCCGCCGAACAGGCCCAGGCCGTCCGTCAGCATCCCGGTGATCGTGCCGGAACGGTAAGCGATGCGCAGCGCCTCGCTGTAGCCCCGCTTCTTATCGACGGCGGCGGCGGCCACACGCACATTGCCCTGCACGGCCATGTTCATGCCGATAAAGCCGACCATTGCCGAGAAGATCGCGCCCATCAGGAATGCGCCCGCCCGCCCGAAGGCGATGATCAGACCGGCGTTGCAGTTCGCCAGATCGGCATTGGCGATAGCCGCTTCACGCTGGTAGTTCACCGCTTCATCAACCTCAAGTTGAGAAGCCTCCGGATGCGTGGTCTTGTAGTCGGCTGCGATTTTGCTCGCGTCAATACCTGCAATCGCCTTCTGCGCCACATCGGGGCAGAATTTCTGTATGGCAAAGGGCGTTGGCTTGACGACGGCCACGCTGAAGAACAGCACGACCACCAGCACGACGATCAGGACGGCAATGGTGCGAAGCTGCGATCTCAGGTACGCATTGGCGCCAGTGCGGATGTGTGTCCACACCTCCTGCATCTTCGGACTGCCTTTCGGCTCGCCCAGGATCTGCCGTGTCAGGAAAATGGCGTACAGCAAGCCCAGGATGGCGATTGCCAGCACGCCGAGAATCATGTTGTTCTCGCCTGGCGAAATCTGGAGAATACCTCGTTCCATGTGATAGCGTTCCTCCTTAGAGTGGAGATGAAAAGAAGCGGTTGGTTGAATCGCGGGCAACACTGGCCCGCGCTGAACACAAATCCAAATATTTGCGGCGCGAGGAGAGCCGTTAAGAAGTGGCAGAGATTTTACACATAGTGCCGCGCAGGGTCAACAGGCGCTTATTCTCGAAACGTGCAACAACACTGTGGACAGCACTGTGGGCAGTGGGCTTGCTGCTTTGACGCCCGGCGCTACGGCGGGTTGCCAGTCCTGTACGTAGTGCTATGATCGAGGGCTGCATCCAGAACCAAGAGGGCTGCGGCGTGAACATCCTCATTATCGGCGATGACGTGAAATCGGTAAACGTTCTGACTTTCATCCTGCGCCAGGAAGGCTACGACGTCAACAGCGCCGTGGATCGTGCCCACGCCGAACAGGAATGGGCGGATCACCTGACCGATCTGATCATCTTCGACCAGGATGGCATCGACAACGCGCTTTTGCGACGAATTGAAACGGCACGCGGCTCGTCGTCCATTGCCATGATGCTCCTGGCGAACAGTGCCAGCGAAGACGACATTATCAGCGCCTACGACGTGGGGATCGATGACTATCTGGTCAAGCCCTACAGCTACCGGATGCTGCTGGCGCACGTCAATGCGCAGCTTCGCCGGGCACGTACAGTACCGAGCACGCTTGTTCCAGACCTGACGGCGGCCAATCTCAGCCTCGATCCTGAACGGCACACCGTCATGCTCCCCAACGGGCAGGTGCGCCAGCTAACCAACCTGGAATTCCGCCTGCTGTACTGCCTGATGGTCAATCGCGGGCACGTTCTGACGACGGAAACCATTATTGAGAAGGTATGGGGTTATACCGGGGAAGGGGATCGTAACCTGCTCAAGAGCCTGATCAGCCGCTTGCGGGCGAAAGTTGAGCCATCGCCACGCGAACCCAAGCTCATCACCACCGTGCCGGGCGTCGGCTACACCTTCAACCCGCCCGAACCCAGTTGACCCCGTGTCGTTGTGCGGAGAATGGCGATGGCGATTCGTGACGCGAAGGACGCGATCCAGCACGCAGTATTGTCGTGGCCGGGCGTGACGGCGTACCCGCACCGGTTCGGGGGAACGGAATACCGCCTGGGCAGGCGTGAGATCGGGCACGTTCACGGGGATTACCTAGTCGATATTCCCTTCCCGACCAGACTCCGTGACGAGATCGTAGCGGCAGGACGGGCCGAACCGCACCATGTCCTGCCCGAATCCGGTTGGGTCAGTTTTTACCTGCGTGAAGAAAGCGACATTCAGCGGGCGATAGATTTGCTGCGACAGTCGTATGACCTGGCCGTCGCGCAGCAAGCACGGCGAGCAGAGGCGTAATCAGCCTTTCGGCAGTGCATTGATCTGGCTTGCCAGCGCGAAATCTTTCTCGGTCAGACCGCCAGCGTCGTGCGTGACCAGCGACAGTTTGACGTTACGATACTTGATCACAATATCGGGGTGATGTCCGGCGGCCTCGGCCAGATAGCCCACTGCGCTCACGAACATCAGCGCAGCCGGGAAGCTCGCCAGCTCAAAGGTGCGGCTCAGTTCGCCATCCTGAATGGCCCAGCCCGGCACGGACGCCAGATGTTGTCTTACGTCGCTTTCACTCAGTTTGTGCGCCATCCCTGTATATCCTCCCTCGGTTGACTTCACTCCCTGACCCCCTCTCCAACTGGAGAGGGAGAACTGATGAGAGTTGTACAGAAAATTGGCTCCCTCTCTGCGAAGCGGAGCGGGGTCGGGGCTGAGGTCAAGTATAGCGCGCCTTACTGCGCAGCGACCTGCTGGGTGTGCTGGCGACTGGCTGCTCGCTGGCACATGCGCCATCCGCCTGCTTCAAGCCATTCCTGGATAGTCGGGCTGGAAGCGTGCCCCTGCGTGGCGTCCTCGTAAATGCCCAGGCCCCAGCGATAGTAGCGCTGTGTTTCGCTCGGCCAGCGTGAGGGATCACGGTTAATGACGCCGTGACCGCCGTTGTAGCCCGCCAGGGCCAAACCGGGGTTGCCAGCCGCCAGTTGCAATCCGCGCGCCAGATATTCCATGCCGCGTCGCCCGTTGGTCAGCACTTCCAGCATGTCCTCACCCGCCTGGAAATGAAAAGGCATGACCTGGAACAGGCCCTGCGCGCCGGAGCTTGATACGGCCAGCGGATCGCCGCAGCTTTCAATCTGAATCACCGTAGCAATCAGGTTCGGATCGACATTATAGGCGGCTGCCCAGGCGTAAATCAGTGGACTCCAGAAGCGAACTTCGGGTGTAAAAACGGCTGACAGCCGGGGCATCGAGCCATCCGGCAGCAGCGTGCGGTTCCGCTGGGCTTCAACCCACCGCCCTGCGAAAACCAGTGCCAGGACGATCAGCAGTAACCATGCCAGTGTATACTTTGAGCGGCAGGCGTGAAACAACAGGCGCAAGGCAAAACGCCACTTGGAGGAAGGTGACTGTTTCATCCGCGTTATCAGACATTTTCGGGTTTCAACACTTCAGGACAATAGAACGCTTGTTCGACCTTGATTGTACCAGGCCGAGTCCGCTTCGTCAAGGGTTTTCGTAGGCCAGAAATGGTCGCCGACCAGCGTTTAACTGACGGTTGGCGTCCGGAGTTGCGCAAGGTAATAAACCTGCGGCACACTCTCCTGAATTCGCCTCCCGTACTTGCTCTCCTCTCTGCGAAGCGGAGAGGAGTCGGGGCTGAGGTCAATATCTCACTTACCCTATTCGAGAACCCGAATCCGTGCGCCGCCTTGTCCCACTCCTTGCCATTCTGCTTTTAGCGGCTGCCACGCGCATCGTGAACGCCGGTCACTGGCCCGTCTGGACGGACGAGGGCTGGAGTGCGTGGGCTGCCAGCGATCATCGCGCTGAGGTCATCCTCGACAAAGTTGCCCAGGATCGACATCCGCCGCTGTATTTCCTCTCTCTCAGCGCCTGGTGGACGCTGGCCGGAAATTCGCGGATCGCGCTGCGATTCCTGTCCATTGCCAGCGGTATCCTCGCCGTTGCCGTCGTCTACCGTATCGGCGTGGATTGGTTCGGGTCACGGGCCGCCCACTATGCTGCGCTTTTGCTGTCCGTGCTGGACGTAGCCATTTACTATTCGCAGGAAATCCGGCACTACGGCTGGTTAATCCTGTCCGTTTGCCTGATGACGCTGTTCTTCCTGCGCTACCTGCGCCATCCCCGGTTCCGCACCCTGTTCTTGTATACGTTGAGCACCGCCTTTATGTTTTACAGCCTGTACATTGGCGTGCTGGTACTGATCGTCCAGATCGGGATCGGGCTGCTGGCCTGGCACGGCGCGAGCCGTGCCAAAGCATACCTGATCGGAGCGTGGCTGGCGGCGGGCCTGCTCTATGCGCCCTGGCTGGTCGCCCTGTCGCGCCAGTTTGCCATCCTGGGCGAAGGGATCGCGGGCTTCCCGACCACCTTCGACGGGCTGCTGTCCGTAGCAGGCATCATGTTTGGCGGTCAACTGGCCTTGACAGGCAGTCTGTATGTGCTTGGCGCGCAGCGGATCGTCGCCAGACCGCAGCCGGCAGTGACCTGGCTGGCCCGAATGACGATCCTTTTCTCCGGCTTCGGGCTGCTGTGTGTCATGGCTGTCGCCAACCTGTGGATCGGAATGCTCTCGGCGCGGACGCTGGCCTATCTCGCGCCCATGCTCATGCTGGTCTGCGGCTACGGGTTGAGCCTGATCGCAGGCCAGGCCCGGCGCATCCTGGCGATCATGCTGGTGGCGGTGGCGCTCGTCACCACCGATTTCACGCAGCCTCGCCTGGATTATCATCTGGCAGCCCAGGCGGTTGCAGCAGATTTCACGCCGGGCGATCTGATCATCCTCGAAACCGGCTGGGACGACAACGCCTTTCGCTACGAACTCAGCCTGGCCCTGCCCGCTGAACCAGAGCCGGAGATCATCCGTACCCTGCCCTGGGTCGGCAATCGCTTCGTCGTGCGGCCCGTCGTGCCACAGGTTGAGGATCGAATCAGGGCGCATCGTCGGGTGTGGATCGTGAACTGGCTGCAACCCTCCCAAGTCATTCCCTTTCTGGACAAGGGCGGCGACGGCTTCACCCGCGTCATCAGCCGCACCTCACCTATCGGCACGCAGTATAAAGACCTGTACAGCGACCCGCTGGTACGTGAAGTGCTGTTCGAGCGACCCGAAACGGGCAAGACCGAGTATCATTTCGGGGACGTGCCTGGCAGCCGCTTCACGTTGCGCGACGCACTGTTCCCGGCGCAGGCGACACGCGGCCAAGCGCTGCACATCGATCTGTGGTGGTCAGTGCCAGAAGCCGTTCCGCTCGATTATTCGGTGGGTGTCTTTCTGCTGGATGCTACTGGCGCGGTGCGTGTGCAGCACGACGGGCCGCCCGGAGCGCAGCCGACAACGCAGTGGACGCCCAACGCGCTGATCTTTGACCGCCATACATTGACTGTGCCGGGCGACTTGCCACCCGATACGTATAGAATTGGCGTCCAGGTTTATTGGTACGGGAATCGTGAACCGCTGCCCGTGAATGGCGCAAAGTACGCCATCATCGGTGAGATGAAGGTGGGAGCGGGCGCATAAGCGGTATACTACATAGCGACTTAAGCGCAATACCTTTAAGTTAAGGAGATATACCTCACCCCCTGACCCCCTCTCTGCGCAGCGGAGAGGGGGAACCGACCCGTCCAGACTCCCCTCTCCACAAGGTGGAGAGGGGTTGGGGGTGAGGTAAACTACAGCCCCTCGCATCCTTATCTAAAAGGTATTGGACTTAAGCGGAGGATTGATGACGAACACGCCGAACATCAATATCCCACAACTCGAAATTGATGCCTTTTGTCAGCGCCATCCTATCCGCAAACTGGCGCTGTTCGGTTCGGTGCTGCGCGAAGACTTCCGCCCTGATAGCGACGTCGATGTCCTGGTCGAATTTGAACCCGGCGCGACAATTGACTACTTCGACATGGCGATGATGGAGATCGAACTGTCGCAGATCGTCGGACGCAAGGTGGATTTGCGAACGCCCAATGAACTCAGCCGATACTTTCGCCAGAAAGTCGTGGATACAGCTCTCGTGCTTTATGAACGAAGATGACCTGATTCGTCTGCGTCATATGCTGGATGCCGCGCGGAAGGCAAGCGCATTTGCGACTGGCAAAACTCGACAATCTCTGGACGAAGATCGGGGATTAACGCTCATTTTGATCCAGGAAATTACCAGTATTGGAGAGGCTGCATCCAGAGTAAGCCCGGAATGCGCAGCACAATATCCGGAGATTCCCTGGGCAGCCATTGTCGGGATGCGAAATAGGCTTATCCACGCCTACTTTGCGATTGACCTGGATATTGTCTGGAACACGGTCAGTATAAGGCTGCCCGAACTCATTGCTACGCTCGGAAGGATAATTCCTACCATACCTCGTCAACAGGGAACTAACTAACTGGGGCGAAACCGTAGCAAAGCTATCTGACACAGGAGCCTCCCCCGTGCCCTTCTCTATACTCGGCACATGCCTTATGCCTAGCCTGCTGTCGATGTCCATCACCCCTGTCCTGGCCGTCATGCAGACGCAGTGACTCGAAAGGAATCTCGAAGTACTTGGAACAACACTTTGAACGTCACCCCTGGCTGCTGCCGCTGACTCTGGCCGTCCTGACCGTCATCTTTCTGCGCCCGGCAGTCATCCCGCAAGGGCCGGATCAGGTGCTAAACGGGGCCGACTTCCCCAACATGTTCTACCCGCTGCACCAGTACATCCGGCAGACGATCCTGTCCGGGGAACTGCCGCTGTGGAACCCGCGCTCGTTCATCGGCCACCCTATCATCGGCAACCCGCACGCTGCGCTGTTCTACCCGGCGACGTGGTTCATGTGGCTGGTCGGCGTCCAGCGCGGGATGAACCTGGTGCTGGTTTTCCATACCTGGCTGTCAGCCTGGGGCATGGCACGCCTGGCCCGCAGTTTTGGCGCGAGTTACGTGGGCAGCCTGCTGGCCGGAATCCTGTATGCCATGAGCGGTTGGGCTGGGGCGCACTACTATGCAGGCCATTACAATCTGCTGGTCGTCTTCGCCTGGATTCCCTGGGCGATGGCTGCCTACCGCCATGCGCTCGCCGCCGGGACATGGCGCGCGACGCTGCCCGGAATTGCTATTCTGGGCGCGGCACTGCTGGCCGGGCATCCGCCGATGGTCCTCTACCTGGGCATCGGCCTGTTGACGTTGTGGCTGTATCACCTCGCCCAGGCCGACGACCCGCTGCACGGTGCGTGGTACGCCGGGCGGCTGCTGGCGATCACCGTGCTTGGCGGGCTGGTTCTCGGTGCGGCGCTCGTGCTGCCCGCCGCCGAATTGACCCTCCTTTCAGCGCGCAATGGGGCTGACCTGACCTTCGCCAACCAGTTCGCCCTGCCGCCTGCCCAGTTTATCGACATCGCCCTGCCGGGCTTCTTCGGCAACCCCAAGAATCCCCCCTATTACTACTGGGGCGCGGATTTCTTCGAGGAATTTACACCCTACGCGGGTCTGCTGCCGCTGCTGGCGATCCCGCTGGCGATCCGGCTGCGCAAAGGCTGGTATTTCGTCGGGCTGGTCGTCATGGGGCTGGTTTTGAGCGTCGGCGTCGAAGGGGCACTCATGCCTATCCTGCTGCGCTGGGTTCCGGGCTTCAGCATGTTTCGCGCGCCGGGCCGTTCTCTCTTCTTTGTGATGCTCGGCATGGCGGGCCTGACGGCGCTTCTCACCACGGCGCTGCAAACCAGCACCCTCGAAGCGCGGCGCGATCTGCTGCGACCTGCTGTCCGACGATGGTTGCCCATTGGCGCTGGGGTGGCCTTCGCCGGGGCAATCTTTTTTTCGGGCTGGTATGCCAGCGCCAGCCACGTCGAGCCGATGCCCCTGCGGGCCTTTGTAGTCAGCGGCTCGCTGGCCGAGGCCGGGGTGATCCTGGTAGGCGTCTGGCTGGTGCTCTGGCTGTGGATCGAGCCGGAGCCGAAAGCGCAGCGTTGGGCGCTGCTGCTGACTGTCATCCTGGTCACGCTGGATGCCTGGCACGTAGCGATTCCGATCATCACCTACAGTGAAGTGCCTGAACCGGCGATCTGGCGTGGTGCGCGCACCACCATCCCGACGGGGCCGGACGCGCGGGTCGTCGCGCCGGGTGGCAGCGAAACCGGGTCGCAGGTGACAGGCCATCTGAACGTGGCCGGGTACGATCCGCTCGAAGTCGAGAGCTACGCCAAACTGGAGGCGCTCACCGACAGGCACGATCCGTCCAGTTCAGTCAACACGCTACTTGGCGTGAAATACCTGATGGTGACCAGCCCTTACGACAAGCCCAACTGGGAACTGATCGGTATCACCGAAGGCAACATCTATTACCGCCGCAAAGACCCCTTCCCGCGTGCCTGGATCGCATCGAGCGTCGCCGTCGAGCCGAACGACGACGCCGTGCGCGAGATCATCAAGGCAGGCAAAGAAAACTTACAGCAGAAAGTCTACCTGGATCACGCCGTAGACTGCCCATCCTCCGGCGGCACAGCGACCATTACACAGTATCGTATTGACGACGTGGAGATCAAGACCGGTGGCGCAGGCGGCATCCTGACCCTGAGCGACCAGTTTTACCCCGGCTGGCAGGCCAGCGTGGACGGTCAGCCCGCGCCCATCTACCGCGCCGATACGGTCTTCCGGGCGGTATGCGTCCCGACAGGTGATCACATCGTGCGCTTTGAGTATCGCCCTATGTCGCTGTACGTGGGCCTGTCTCTGACGATCATCGGCTGGCTGGCGCTGGCACTGTGGGTGATCTATCGGCTTGTCGCGCGCAGGAATGGCACCCGGCAAATGGTGAATCCGGCGGGGGCGTAGCCCGCACCAGCCGTGTTACACTTGAACGTGGGTAATTGTGTGCAGGCAGCAAGAGGGAATTGGCTATGTCCGAAGAGCACCACCGTCGGCGGCGGGAACGGCTGGAACGAAAGCTCGCCAGCGAAAACGAAAGATGGGCCGATGTGCAGAGCAGCTCGCAGCCGCTCGAAAACCTTTCTGGCCCCGAACTGGAAGCGCAATTGCGTAAACAGGTAGAGGCGCGCATCCAGAGGCGGAACGCCTTCTACATGCACTTGCTGGTTTATGTGGGCATCAATTTATTCCTGTGGCTGATCTGGCTGTCGGAACCATCTAAAGAGTTATGGCCCCTGTACGTATCCTTGCCCTGGGGTGTGGGGCTGGCGGCCCACGCAATGGTCTTTTATCAGAACTCGTCGTGGGGGCTTCAGCGCCGCGAGCAAACCATCCGGCGCGAGATCGAGTTGGAAAAAAGACGCCTCGGTCTGGCAGATGAGACCTACGAAAAGCCGAAACGCGACCAGGTGATGCGCCTTTCCGACGACGGCGAGATGATTCCCGCCGACGATGACGACGTCCAGCAAACAGCCAAAGCAAAGCGCGGACAGCTTTGATCGCTATCCGCGCCCTCGTTGCGCGCAAGTCTTTTACTTGCTACGCGACCCAGTGCCAGTGAGTGAAGTTGTAGAGCAGGTAAACCTGCCACTGAATCGTCACCAGCCCGTACAGCGCTAACTGCCAGTAGCGCCGGATGAGCATCGCCGCCGCAATGAAGCACGGGAACAGCAGCAGCACGTACCGGAAAGCGCTCTCAAACTGTGCGCCTTCCAGCAGCATCCCATAGTGGTAGCGCAGCATGATCACAAACAAGGTTGACCAGGCATACAGCGCATACACAGGCCGCATTTTGACCGTCACCACGACGGCCAGCAGGATCATGATCAGCAGGATGAGGGCGTTGTTGTTCTCGTGTTCGGGCACGATGCCGAGCGACAGGCGATCAAAATAGGTCCTGATCGATTCCCAGGGCCAGCGCGTCGTCAACTTCCAACCGTCGTTGTAGGCGGCTTCAAACGATCCCAGGTTATTGAGCGTGATGTACCCTACATAGCTCAACGTGCCGAGCGCCGCGCCAACTGCCGTCGGGACGCGCGCCAGCATCGTCCGCCAATCCGTCCAGCGCTGCGGACGGCACTGGATGTAAGCGATCCAGGCCAGGGGCAGACACAGCGCGATCCCTTGCAGGCGGGCCAGAGAAGCCAGGAACGCCAACCCGCCGGCCAGCCACCAGCGCTGGTCAAACGCGGCCAGGAAGGCGCCGAGCGTGAGCGCCAGGAAGATCGGCTCTGTATAGCCCGCCATCAGGTAGAAGGCCGTTGGGAAGGCGGCCAGAAGGATCAGCGTGCGGGTTGCCAGTTTATTGTCCCCGAACTCGCGCTGGATCAGCTTGTAGAGCAGGAAAAACGCCATCAGGCAAAAAAGATTGCTGACGAGGAGTGCGGCCAGCACATAGTTGCCACCGAGAAACGGCACGACCAGGGCGATCATGATCGGGTATAGCGGCGGGAAGACGATCCCGTTGTCGTGTCGGTAGCCCTGGATCGCAATCTTGATATACCAGGCCGTGTCGTACACGCGCCAGGGGGCCACGATTCCGGCCAGGGGCGAATTGGGTGGCAGCGACATTTCGTAGGTTTCGCCACTGGCGTTGCCCACCCGCGTCACCGGGTCGAACCAGAGCAGCGAAGGCTTACCGACAGGCGCAATGGCAAACTGGATCAAAGCCAGCACTCCGGTCACGATGCGCAGGACGAGGAAAATGCTCACTGACGTCCGGATCGCGTCGTCGCGCCAGAGCCAGGAGAACATCTCGCCTGGAAAATCGAACCATCGCCACTGAGTCTCTCTGATCATTCACACCACCTTTGCGGCAAGTTAGTCAGACGCGCCCGATTGCAGTTGCAGTGAAGCCGAGGCCGGACTCAACGCCGAATCGGGCGGCAAGGCACGCAGCCTGCTGTACCAGGCTATATGCGTAAGCACCACCAGAAGCACAATATTAACCACCGCTGTGGGCAGCGCAAGGACCTGCGCGCCCAACGTAATGGCAGGCCAGCGGTACGCAACGGCCACGCTCAGGACGTTGTAGGTAAACGTCCAGGCCAATGCCCCGGCAATCACCCAGAGCCGCCGATCCTGTGCAGCGGCCAGCAGCGCCAGCACTGCCGCCGGATAAATGTAACGCTCGTGTACCTGTGTGGGCAGCATGAAGAAGCCCAGGAACAGCGCCGCCGCCCAGACCAGTTCACGCCGTTCCAACGCATCGTGCCACGTCCCGATCATGCTCAACAGCACAAAGACACCGAAGATCGCCAGCCCGGCCTGTTTATAGGTGAAGTTGCCAAGCAACCGGCGGTAATCCACGTAGGCTCTTTCTTCAAACTTGAGGAGTTGCCCCTTGTTCAGGCTGGCGACAGTGTACCAGAAGTTATAGGCGTTGTTGGTCATGTTCGGGTAGGCATCGCTGGCGTTCAGGTAGGGCGAAAGCGCCGCTTTTGGCCCGCTGGCGATGGCGAACGGTGCGAGCACGGCCCCCAATAGAAGGCCAAACACGGCCAGGCTCAAGACCAGCGTGCGCAGTCCGTAGCGCCGGAACGTGACCACCAGCAAGAGCGGCGATAGCGCGGCGGCAGGCTGCTTCAACAAGACGGCGATGCCAAACCACAGCCAGGCCAGTTTGGGGCGATCCTTGTTCAAAGCCAGGAGTGTCAACACCAGGAACAGCGTATAGGGCGATTCGTGCTGCCCCCACCAGGCCGTCGTCACAATCAGACCCGGATAGATTGCCAGCAGGCCGGGAATCAGCCAGCGCAGTATCGGACGCTCGCGCAGCCAGAAATACGCCGCCGCGATCAGGCCCAGTTCACACACCACCGGAAATAGTTTCATCAGCACGATGAAAAGCGGGTCTTGCAGGCTGGCCTTCGTCAGCACGTGGACGCCATAGCTTGCGCCCACTGCGCCGAATGAAAGCGTCGCCAGCGGCGGATAAGCACGATCCCACGCCCCCATGCGCAGCCAGGGATCATAAAAGTGGAAAAGCCCCCTGGCCTGAATAATGTTGATCCAGATGGCAAAGTGCTCTATATCGCCCCGGTAAAGGATGTCCGTAATAAAGCCGGCCCGCAACAGCAAGGCCAGTGCCAGGATCGGGATCAGCACCGTCCGGCCTGTCAGGTGCCGGGTCATCGGCTCATAGGAATGCTTGAAGACTGGCATGGAAAAGATGGCAGCCACTTGTTTATCCGCATCCTTTCGCGCCCTGTTTCCACAGCAGACGCGGCTGTGCGTCAGACTCTCCAGATTCGGGCTGGTGGAGTGTGCAGTGTTGCAAGGCGGTGTCGTTACTCAGTATGAGCCAGCTTCACGCTGGCGGCTGCCCGGATAGAACCTGTTTTGGCATTCGCCGGTAATGCAATCTGGAATGTAAGAGGCGTGTTAGCGACTGGGTCTCAATTGTGGCGCCGGATGGCGCAAAAGGGCAGCACGGCTAAGAGTATAGGGAGAAAGCACCGTCTGTCAATAGTTCAGTGCGGCGTGATTCTCCAAATCTTCATTTTCCCCAGATCAGCCCGGCTGGCCGGACGTGGACACGGGCAGATTCACAGGACTCTGGCCTCACCCGAAAGTTACAGCACGTCCACCGGGTCGATGTCGATGTGCCAGCCGGGACGGGTGGTCAGGTCTTCCAGAAGCACCGTCGGGTCGGTAGTTTTCGCCAGGATGTGCCAGCGGTAGACGTTATCGATCCGGCTGAAGAACGCAGGGGCGGGGCCGATCAGCTCGGTCATGGTCAACTGGCGCTCTGCAATGCGCTGGCGCAGCACCTCGGCGGCATGGTCGGCTTCGCGCTGTGCCAGAGTCGCGTTTTCGTTGTGGAACTGGAAGCGCACCAGGCGTTTGTAGGGTGGGTAGCGCAGCGTGCGGCGGTAATCGATCTCCTTCGCGTAGAACGCCTCGTAATCATGCCTGGATGCGGCCCGGATCGCGTAATAATCCGGCTGGTAAGTTTGCAGCACCACCCGCCCGCCCAACCAGCCCCGGCCTGCCCGCCCGGCGACCTGTGTCAGCAGTTGGAAAGTGCGTTCCCCGGCCCGATAGTCGGGCAGGCCAAGCGCCGTGTCGGCCAGGATCACCCCAACCAGTGTCACGCGCGGAATGTCCAGCCCTTTGGCGATCATTTGCGTCCCGATCAGCACGTTGGCCTCGCCCTGGACAAACTTCTGCAAAATCTGGTCATGCGCGTCCCGGCCCTGGGTCGTGTCCCGATCCCAGCGCAGCGTGCGCGCTTGCGGAAATTCTTTGATGACGGCCTCCTCAACGCTGGCCGTACCCGCCCCGAAATAACGAATGCGCGCGCTGCCGCACTGCGGGCAAATTTCCGGCTGCCGCCCGCGAAAGCCGCAGTAGTGGCACAGCAGATGTGCCCCCGCTTCGTGGTAAGTCAGCGGCATTTCGCAACGCGGGCATTTCGCAACGTACCCACAGTCCCGGCACAGGATGAAACTGGCCGTGCCCCGCCGGTTCAGGAACAGGATAGCCTGTTCGCCAAGCGCCAGCGTTTCATTCAGAGCAGTGCGCAAAGCGTGGCTGAACATGCTGCGATTCCCGCTGCGAAGCTCCTGGCGCATATCGACCACCTGTACGGGCGGCAGCGGTGCGCTCAGGGCGTCGGCGGCCTCGTCGGGCGTATAGCGGTTGGCCGGGATGTCCAACTGGCGCGACTGTTCGGCCACGCGCTCCCGGTGCACCAGCACGCGATCCGGCAGGCGGATATACTCGATCTCGCCCCGGCGGGCGCGGTAGGTCGTCGTCACGTCCGGGGTGGCCGACCCCAGGATGACCGTGCCGCGCTTGATACGCATCAGGGCGATGGCCGTCTCCCGCGCGTGATAGTACGGTGGCGGTACAGGTGGCGACTGCTTGTAGCTATCGTCGTGCTCCTCATCCAGGATGACCAGCCCCACGTCTGGCAGCGGCATGAACAGCGCCGAACGCGGCCCGATCACGATGTCGATCTGCCCGGCCCGCGCCCGCCGCCACGTATCGTAACGCTCCCCATCACTCAGGCTGCTGTGAACCACCGCCACCTGGTCGGGGAAGCGGGCTGCGAAGCGCCGCACCGTCTGGGCCACCAGCGCGATCTCCGGCACGAGCACGATGGCCTGCCGTTTTTGTTTGAGCGCAAACTCGATAGCGCGCAGGTAGATCTCAGTCTTACCGGAGCCGGTCACGCCGTGCAGCAAAAACGTCCGGGGCGGTTCAGTGCTGTGTTGCGTGTGCAAAGCTTCCATGTGCTGGCGTATCCGGTCCCAACAGTCGAGTTGGGCGGGCGTCAGGCGCGGGGCTGTCACCGCGACAAATTCCTTGCCCGCCAGCGGGTCGCGCCAGCGTTCGGCCTCGCCCAGTTTCACCAGCCCCTTGTCGGCCAACCGCCGCACCACCGCCGCGTCCGCGCCAGTCTGTTCCGTGATCCAGCTTATCTCGACGGGTTCCTGCTGGTCGGCCAGCAGGTACAGCACGTCGATCTGCTTCTGGCTGCGCAGCCGCTCCACAGCCCGTTCCACCTGATCGGGCCGGATCGCCAAGCGCGCCGTCCGCACCGTTTGCGCTTTGGCGTCGGGTGTGGGCAGCACTGCCTCTCGTTTGACAATGCCCTGCTCAATCTGTGGCATGAGGGCCTTGCGCCACTGGCTTTTGGGCAGCGCCCGCTCGATCTGCGCCGCGCGCAGCGGGCCGCGCTCGCGCAGCAGCGCCAGCACTTCCCCGGCCTTGCCGCTGTCCTGGTACGTCGAATCGACCAGCGTATACAGGATGTCGCCGCGCTTGGTGATGCCCGGCGGCAGCATCAGCCACAGGCACGCGCCGAGCGGAGCCATCGTCTGCTCGGCCATCCACTGCGCCAGCGCAATCTGCGAAGGCGTGACGACGGGTTCGGGGGAAATGATGTCCAGGATCGGTTTGGGGTGCGCAATGGGCGACTCGGGGGTGAGTGAAATGACGATGCCTTGCGAGTGACCGGTACGGAAGCTCACTTCCACCAGTTGGCCGACGGCAACCTGCCAACCCTCCGGGATCGCGTAGTGAAATGTGCGCCGGGCTGCGGCCTGGTAGATGGCGAGTTCGGCGTACATGGCCCTGGCCTCCGTCAGGCCGGCATCAGGCCGATTCGTAAAAAATCGCTGCGCCGTAGCCAACCACTTCGCGGAAGTCCCCGGTCACGTCGCCGGACGTGCCATACCCGACGATCCGGGCGTGATCAGCATTCCAGGCGCGGACGGCGTGAATCACCGTCGCAATCGCGCCGTAGCCGCAGGCAAAGGCCGTCCGGCTCTCGTTGTACGTCACCACGCAGTCCGCGTCCATCGACTCGACACAGGCCAGCATCATGCTGTCGTACTGGTTCGCCACGTCTTGAGGGTAAAAGTGGGAAAGGTCAGAACTGGCGACGAACAGCACTTCGCGCCCACGCAGCAGTTCGGCCAGCGCCGTGCCAAGCGCCCTGGACTGCTCGGCGGACTGGTCGCGCAGCATGATCGGTACAAACGAGAAGCCCGGCTTAAGGACGTGCTGCAAAAACGGCAGTTCAATCTCGACGGAATGTTCCGGGTCGTTGCGCACCGTACTCAGCCGGATCAAGTGGCCGAGTGCATTCAGCACCTCTCGGTCAACCCGTACCTCGCCGAGCGGCGTAGCGTAGGCCCCATGTGCGGTTGTCAGCACCGTGCCAGGGTAGGGATGGTGCATCGGGCCGACGACGACCACCGTATCGCAGGCCAGGTCTTTGACGAGGGCAAAGGCATGGGCCGCTACGGGGCCGCTGTAGCGATAGCCTGCGTGTGGCGCTAACAGTCCCCAGATTCGCCCGTGTGCTGGCGCCGGGCCAGCCGCGCTGAGGAACCGATCCATCATGCCGATCAAGTCGTCGGCCCGGTTTGGATACCACTTTCCGGCCAGTGGCGAGGGTCGCACGTCAGTCGTACTGCTAACCATCGGCTAATCTCCCCCTGCGACGTCACCTCCTTCATTTTACCATCGATTCGGCGGAATTAGCCCGGCGATCAGACATGGTAATCAATCGCAGCCAGGCGGTTCCGCCCGCGAATCGCACTGACCAGCAGCGCCAACACAAACACCGCGGCCTGGGTCAGCACGATGGTTGCGCCCGAAGACGTGTCCAGATAGTAACTCAGATAGATACCCAGCAGCGCCGTGAACGCCCCCACCACCATCGAGATCAACAGCATCCGGTCAAAGCGATCTGTCACGATGCGGGCCGTGATCGGCGGGATGACGATGGCCGCCGCAATCAGCGTCACGCCGATGACCTGCATTGACACGATGATGGCCGAGGCCAGCGCCAGCGAAAAGAAGGTGTCGATCCGCTGAGTCCGAACGCCATAAGCGTGGGCCGTTTCTTCGTCGAAGGTAGTGAAAAGCAGCGGCCTGTACAGCACGAAAATCCCCATGCCGACCAGCGTCGTCACGATGGCAACCCCGGCCAGTTGCTCCACCGTCACGCCCAGGATGCTCCCGAACAGCGACGCTTCCAGGTCTTGCATGAAGCGATGCTTGCTGCTGACAATCGCCACGCCAAGCGCAAAACTGGCCGTCGTCACGATGCCAATGGCGGCATCGGCGCTGATCCTGTAGCGGCGCACGGTTTGCGTGATCAGCAATGCGGCCAGGAAGCCCCACAGCCCTGCGCCCGCGTAGAAATTCCACTGCAAAGCAAAGGACACCGCCGCGCCGCCAAAAACCGCGTGCGACAGACCATGCCCGATGTAGCTCATGCCGCGCAGCACGATGTACACCCCAAGCAGGCCACACAGCACGCCGATCAGCATCGAGGACAGCGCGCCGTTGCGGAAGAACTCGTACCTAAACGGCGCTAACAATACGTCCATGTGTGGGTTCCTCTTCTTCCGCTGTGCCATCGCCATCCTGTGCCGAATGCGACAGCACCGGGCGCGGATTGATGTCGTGATAGCTGTGTCCGTGTGGCCGCTCCTGGACGAAGATCAGACCGTGCTGCCGGACGACGAGCATATCGCCCCTGAAGGTTGCGTTCAGCGTCTCCGGCGTGAACACCTCTTCCGGCGTCCCCTGCGCCATGATCATGCGGTTCAGGCAGATAACCCAGGGCAGGTGCGCTGCCGCCGCGTTCAGGTCGTGCGTCGTCATCAGCACGGTCACGCCGCCCCGGTTCAGATCGGCCAACAGGTGCAGAATGTCTTCCTGGGTACGCAGGTCAACCCCGGCGGTGGGTTCGTCCAGCACCAGCAGTTCCGGCTCCGCAATCAAAGCTCGCGCCAGGAAGACACGCTGCTGCTGCCCGCCGGACAGTTCACGGATGTGGCGCTGGCTGAACTCGGCAATGCCCAGCCGTTCCATGACTGCCTGTGCCAGTGCGCGCTCGGCCCGGCTCGGCCAGGGCCATACCCCCGCCCGCTGAGTCCGACCCATCAACACCGCCTGTTCGACGTTCAGTGGGAAATTCCAGTCCACCGCCTCCACTTGCGGCACATAGCCGACTCGTCCCGACGGGCGATCTCGCACGATCTGGCCGCCCACGCGCACGCTCCCGCGCGCCGGAGCGTGCAGCCCCAGAATCGTCTTGAGCAGAGTAGTTTTGCCCGCGCCGCTTGGCCCCAGCACCCCGGCAAACTGCCCCTTGTGCAGGTGCAGGTTAATATTCTCAAGCACGGCTGTCGCGCCGTAGCAACACGTCACATTTTCAAATTCGACTACCGGTACGGTCACAAAATCTCCTTTCTGTCTTGCCCGTGCAACGCCAGCCAGTTCCCCCTCCTCTTCTCTGCGAAGCGGAGCGGGGAGGTAAGCTTCTACCTCCCCGACTCCTCAACCGCCGTATCTGGCCCAGGCAGATTGTCGGTAGGCACGTCCTTCAACGGCGATGGGTCGCCGCCCAGCGCCTCCGTCATGGTCGTCACATCGTTCACCAGAAGCTGCAAATACGAATGATAGCGGCGATCTCCCAGCTGGTTCGGCAAAGCGTCGTCGGCCAGCGTCCCGACGTACTTCACGCCCGCTTCCCTGCCGATCTGATCCAGCACCTTCGACGGGAACACCTCCGAGCCGAAGATCGCGGGAACGCCCTCCTGCTTGATCTGCTCGATCAGCCGGGCCACTTCCCGCGCAGATGGCTCCGCAAAATCGGCGGGCTGGATCGCGCCGATGACGGTCATGCCATAGCGCGGCGCAAAATAGGCGAACGAGTCGTGATAGGTCAGCAGCTTGCGGTTTTTCTGCGGGACGCTGGCGATGGCATTGCAGATCGCCTGGTCGAGCGCCTTCAACCGTGCGGACAGAGCTTCATAGTTAGTCGCGTAGTAACCCGCGTTGGACGGGTCCCGCTCAACCAGTGCATCGCGCATGATCGCCGCGTAGCGCATGGCAAGCAACGGGTTCATCCACAGATGCGGATTCGGGTTGCCGCCGTCCTTCGGGAAACTGAAATCGAAAGCCCAATCCTGTTCGCCGAGCGTCAGCGCGCCTAGCTCGACGATCTTCGCCCCTGGCTTCAGGTTGGCTTCGGCCAGTTTGCGAGTCGGTTCTTCCAGGTGCAGTCCGTTGATGAAGATCAGGTCGGCTTGAGTGAGAAACTGTGCGTCCGATGGCCTGGGTTCAAAGGTGTGCGAGTCGGCCCCTTCCGGGATCAGCCCGTGAAGGTGGATACGATTGCCCCCGACGTTGAACGCCAGATTGGTGATGGGAGCAACCGTCGTCACGACATAGAGCGTGGGCGTACTCGCCGCATCCGGATCAGCAGCTTGAGGTGCGCCTGCCGTCGCGGGGCTGAGGGCAATTTGGGTGGACGGCGTACAGCGCTGTAGCGCGGGATCAACTGCCTGCGCCTTCACTAACTGGACAGGATTGACTAGCAAGGCCACGACCAATGAAAGCACTGCCTTCCATTGCATACACACAGCCTTTCCGTTACAGCTAGGTGTAGGAAATTACAACTGCATTAAATTATAGAAGGCGGCTCGGAACATGCAATGTGCAATATATACGGTGGGCTCTCTGTTCGTGTCTCGGGAGATACGGGCTGGAAGGCATAGGGCACAGGCCCTGACAGAAGCACAGAAGCAAAGCCAGCTCACCCATGCTGCCCGTCGAAAGCGTGGGCTGTCAGGTCGCCGTCCAGAAAATCGCAGCGTAATGGTCTGGGCAGCGCTTCATCACTGTCCAAATAGCACTATCTTTGTAACGGGTTTTCCGCGTATCAGCCCCTGCTGTCAGACAGCCATGCCTCGTCAGGCTCAGGCTGCCAGCGGCTCACATTCAGCGGCGGGCGCCGACTTGGGAACAGATTGCTAACCACATCGACCTTTTGCGGAACGCTGTTTAACATCATCCCGACAATGTTCATTGCCTGGTCACAATCAGCCCAATTCCACGGCTCCTCGAACTCAACACGAAGCCGGGTTTCATCTGCGGTATCCCAAATGACCTTGACTGGCATGGATCAATTCCTTAGTTAGTTTCAGCGAAGTCGAGGCTTTCCATTACCGGGTCATGTAATGTTTACCGCCGTTGTGGCAATGAAGTTACAGGGCCTGGCAAAATTGCCAGCCAGGCGATGGCTATAGGCGCACTGATCGGGCGTATTTCAAGTTAATTCATTCCGTTTGACCTCAGCCCCGCTCCGCTCTGCGCTCAATTTCGGCGGACTGAAAGGTGGCATGGCGCGCGACATCCTGTTCTACATCAAAGAGCGTGTTTTTTGCATTTGTGCCGGCGCTGGGTGAGGTCGATGATCTGAAATACGCGGCGGCAGGCGCGATGCGCTGGTTGAGCGGGACTGCTTCGGCGTGCTCGGCGGCTTTGCGGTTATAGAACAGAGTGCCTTTGCGCTCATTAAACGTCTTTCGGCAGCACCTGCATTGAAACCGTTGCCGCCCTTCCCTGGTCTTCCCGTACAGGATGATATTTCCGCCGCTGACTTTGCCGTATTTCTCACTCTGTGGATTGGGGCAGACCACCAACAGTGTCAAGGGAGACTACCAACCGAAGATAAGACGAAATTCCCTTGCTTATGCCCTTCTGATAGTGCTTTAACGCCGCTCATACGTAAGGCTTCTACACTGAACATGGAGATGCGGCACGCTGCATTTCTAGTTTCTATTGTGGAGCGTGTAGATTATGAATCTCAATAATTTCACTAACAAGGCGCAGGAAGCCGTCGTCGGCTCGCAGGGTATTGCGCAGGAATACAACCACATCGAGATCGAACCGGCCCACCTCTTGCTTTCGCTGATGCGCCAGGTGGAAGGCGTCGTGCCTCAGGTTGTCGCCAAAGTTGGGGCGCGCCCGGCAGCACTGATCGCTGACCTGGAAAACCTGCTCAGAAATAAGCCGCAGGTACAGGGCAGCAACGTGCAGATCGGGCTGTCGCGCGCGGCAGTGGACGTCCTGACGCGCGCCGAACGCGAAGCCAAGCAGATGAAAGACGATTACGTCAGCACGGAGCATATCCTACTGGCGTTGACCAATGACAGGGGTCTGGGCGATCTGCTGCACCGTCATGGGATCGACCATGACGCCGTCCTCAAGGCGTTGATGGTCATTCGGGGCGGCCAGCGGGTTACGACGCAGGACCCGGAAAGCACTTACCAGGCGCTCGAAAAGTACGGGCGCGACCTGACCGCAATGGCCCGGCAGGGCAAGCTCGACCCGGTGATCGGGCGTGACGAGGAAATCCGGCGCGTGATCCAGGTTCTGAGCCGCCGCACCAAGAACAACCCGGTGCTGATCGGCGAGGCAGGCGTCGGTAAGACGGCCATTGTCGAGGGCCTCAGCCAGCGTATCGTCAACGGCGATGTGCCGGAAGGTTTGAAAGACAAGCGCATCATCGCGCTGGATATGGGTGCGCTGGTGGCCGGGGCCAAGTATCGCGGCGAATTTGAGGAACGGCTCAAGGCGGTTCTCAAGGAAGTGTCCGACGCGCAAGGCGAAGTTATCCTGTTCCTTGACGAGTTGCATACCATCGTCGGGGCGGGCGCTGCCGAGGGCGCGATGGACGCCGGGAATATGCTCAAGCCCATGCTGGCACGCGGCGAGCTGCACTGCATCGGCGCGACGACGCTGGACGAATACCGCAAGCACATTGAGAAGGATGCGGCGCTGGAACGGCGCTTCCAGCCGGTGTTCGTCGGTGAACCGACTGTCGAGGACACGATCAGCATCCTGCGCGGTCTGAAGGAGCGCTACGAAGTCCATCACGGCGTGCGCATCCAGGACAGCGCGGTCATCGCGGCGGCGACGCTTTCGCACCGCTACATCACGGATCGCCAACTGCCGGACAAGGCCATCGACCTGATCGATGAGGCGGCCTCGCGCCTGCGCATGGAGATCGACAGCAAGCCCGCCGAGGTCGAGCAAGTGGATCGCCAGATCATGCAGCTTGAGATCGAGCGGGAGGCGCTGCGCAAAGAAAAGGACAAGGCTTCGCAGGAACGTCTGCAAAAGCTGGAAAACGAACTGGCGAATCTGCGTGAGGAGTCGCGTGCGTTGCAAGCCCGCTGGCAGGCCGAAAAGGCTGCCATCGCCGCCATCCGCGAAGTGAAGGCCAAACTGGACGAAGCCCGCGTCAAGCTCGAACAGGCCGAGCGCCGTTCCGACCTGGAAGCGGCAGCCCGCCTGCGCTATGGCGAAATCCCGCAGTTGGAACAGCGCTTGCAGCGGGAAGAGGCCCATCTGCTCGAAATGCAGCGGCAGGGTGCGATGCTCAAAGAGGAAGTGGACGCCGACGAAGTGGCCGCTGTCGTCTCCAAGTGGACGGGTATCCCGGTCACCAAGCTGATGGAGGGTGAAGTCGAAAAGCTCCTGAAGATGGAGGAGCGCCTGCACCAGCGCGTGGTCGGCCAGGACGAGGCCATCCGCGCCGTTTCAAACGCGGTACGGCGCGCCCGCGCCGGGCTGCAAGACCCGAACCGCCCGATGGGAACGTTCCTGTTCCTGGGGCCAACAGGCGTTGGCAAGACTGAACTGGCCCGTGCGCTGGCCGAGTTCCTGTTTGACGACCAGGATGCGATGGTGCGCATCGACATGAGCGAGTACCAGGAGAAGCACACCGTCAGCCGCCTGATCGGTGCACCGCCCGGCTACGTGGGCTATGAGGAGGGCGGCCAGCTTACGGAGGCCGTGCGCCGTCGCCCCTATTCCGTCGTCCTGTTTGACGAGATCGAGAAGGCGCACAACGAAGTCTTCAACGTCTTCCTGCAACTGCTCGACGAAGGCCGCCTGACCGACGGGCAGGGCCGCACGGTGGACTTCAAAAACACGGTGATCATCATGACCAGCAACGCCGCCAGCCAGATCATCAAGGCGATGGCGGGCCAGGACCCGGCCCGTGTCCGGGACATGGTCATGACCGAACTGGACAACACGTTCCGGCCCGAATTCCTGAACCGGATCGACGAGATCGTGCTCTTCCACAGCCTGACGCAGCAAGACATCATGCGGATCGTGGATATTCAGTTGGAGCGGTTGCGCCGGATGCTGGCCGAACGCCGTATCAACCTGACCCTCAGCGATTCGGCGAAGGCGTATCTCGCACAGCGCGGCTACGACCCGGTCTTCGGGGCACGCCCGCTCAAGCGCACGATCCAGCGCGATCTGCAAGACCCGCTGGCCCGCTACCTGCTTGAAGGCGCGATCCGCGAGGGCGAAACGGTTTACGTGGACGTGGACTCGAACGGCGAACTGACCTTCACCAACGTGGAGCCGGAAATGGCAAGATAAGGAGGGTTGACCTCACCCCGGCCCCCTCTCCAACTGGAGAGGGGAACTTTTCCCTCATGCGTGCGGTCATCCTGTCGTCTTGACCCCAAACACCGTTGTCGGGCCGGGCCAGACGACGAAGCTCATCGGGTCGCCCAGGCCGAAATTCTCCTGCCACAGCTTTTGATACGTGCCATCCTGGTACATGTCCTGTAGTGTGACCTCGACCAGCACGCGGAAATCGGCGTCGTTGCGCGGCACGCCAAAGGCCAGCGGGTGCGGATCGTAGGTCGTCTTGGTCAACTGCACCAGTTTGGGGTTGGCCTGCACCAGCGGCCACAGCCGCAGCCCATCCGCGACCAGCACACGCGCCACCTGTGTATTGAATACGGCGTCGATGGCGTCCGCGTCGGTGCGGATCGTCACGCGCTTGAGCGTGGCCTCCGGGATGCCCACCGCGTCGGTTTGCTTCTTGACGATCTCCCAGGCGTTTGCGTCGTCGGCGTAGACCCCGATCTGGCGCACGCCGATCCGCAGGCTGGCAAAGCCTTCGATGTCGCTGCCGATACGTACCATCATGCGGTAGCCGCGCTGCGCGTACATCCCGGCATAGTCGATCCGATCCACGCCGCTCCAATGCGGCTCGACGCCTACCGCCAGATCGGCCTGCCCGCTGGCGAGCATATCCTCGCCCTTGCCATACGAATCCGGCACAGGCTGTACCTGCACGTGCCAGCGCCGCGCCAGTTCGTTGACGAGCGCCTGATTAAGCGCTTCTACAATCGAGGGCTTGCCATTCGGGTCGGGCGGCGCGCCCAGGCCCGCCACGCGCAGCGGTTGGCCCGCCTTGATGACCTGAGTGACCACCGGGCGCGATGGCAACACCACGTCCACCGGGAAGTCGCCCAGGCCGCGCGAATCAGTATCCAGGTTGCTCCATACGCGCGGGATCACGCGCAGTTCTTCGGGCAGCAGGTCTTTGGGAAACCACTGGTCATAGATCGGCGCATAGCGGTTGCTGGAAACCAGGCGTTGCAGGGTGCGGTTGACCAGCGTGCGCAGGTTATCGTCGTAGCGGCGCATGGCGATGGCATACGGCTCAACGCGGAAGGGGGTGGGCAGCAGTGTAACTCCCGGAATGATGCCGTTGACCTTGCGATCCAGTTCCCAACGATCCCCGGCCAGCGCCGTGATCTGTTTGTCCACAAGGGCGCGCAGCCCTTCGTCCAGCATCGTGTAGCGCGTCACGGTGGCCTGGACGCCATTGGCGGAGGCCCAGGCATTGTAGGCGTCCTCGGCGCGGCTACCGGCCACGACGCCTATCGTCTTCCCGTTCAGGTCTTTGATGTCCTGCAAGCCGGCGTCATTCAGCACCAGCGCCACCTGTCGGTTGGCGAAGATCGGGTCGCTGTAATCAAGCTGCGACTGCGCATCACGGGACAACACAACCTGCCCCATCAGCAGGTCGATCTGCCCACTCAGCAGCAGGTCAAGCGCATTCTCCTGCGTCACCTGGCGCAGTTGCAGTGTGCAGCCCCAATCGTCGGCGATGGCCTGGGCGATGTCCGCCTCAAAGCCCTGCACGTCGCCCGTGTCGGTCAGGGTTGAGAAGCGATAGATGTTGTAGGGAATGCCGATCACCAGCGTTGGCTTCTGGCTGGACGGGTCGATGCGCGCTTTGATCCGCGCAATGGCCGACTGAACGAGTGGGGGCTGCGGTGTGGTCGAGGGCAGCGGGGGCAGTGGAGTCGGCGGCACGAGTGTCGCCAGCGGAACTGGCGTCCGGGTGGCCTGGGCAGCCGTCAGCGACACGCCGGCCAGCATCAACGTGGCGAGCAGAAGCGCGCTGAACAATCCGGCCAGCGCCGGGCGAATTGTCATGTTGTGATTGTGCATTAACCAACCATTCAACGATCAGCGATACGATGGGGCTGCATTTTACCGCAGGCGCGTGGGGATGCTAACCGACGGGATCACTCGAACAGGGACGCGACGGGCAGCGTGAAGCCGGGAACAACTTCGCCGCCGTCGAGCATATCATCTGCTTGCAAGGTGGTTTGCTGTTTGCTGCCCGCTTGGTGGATTACGACATTGCGCAACTGCCGGTTGACGACCCAGACGACTTTCACGCCATCGTTCAAATAGCGTGCCACCTTTTCAAGTACATCGCTGTAGCGGTCCGTTGGCGAGACGATTTCCACCACCAGATCGGGGACGAGGATAAAAGGTTTATCTTGCCAGTCCGGCGTGCTGGCTTTATAGGCCGACAGTCGTTCTGCCGTGAAGAACATGATGTCCGGCACACGCGAGCCAGTGACCCAGTTGGGCGTGTCGCTGAGAACGAAGGGCAGTTCGCTAAATACTTCGCCCAGCCCTTTTCCTTCACAATGCCTGGCAAGTGCAAAATAGAGTTTCTTTGTGACGATTCCAGGCCCAGTGACGTTTGGACTCACGGCCACTCTCTCCCCGTCGATGTATTCAAACGGCCCTTCCTGGTCGTACAGGCGCACAAACTCCTCCAGCGGAAGTGCCTGAACACGTTCAACAGCACCCATCTTGCCAGTCCTCCGTACCCGTGTGATCTAATTGTAACAGCACTTGTTTGTGTCAGGCGACGACGGGTTCGTCCCGGTAAAGCTGATACGCAGCAATATACTGCGCAACTGCGTCAGGGACTTGATAGCGAACGGAGCGGCCTGCCCGCAGGCGCTCCCGCAGCGAGGTCGCAGAGATGCCGATGATGGGCGCATCCACGAAGGCCACACGCCCGGAAATGCCGGGCAGCGCAGCCTCAAGATGCGAAATGTCCAGGGCTGTGCCGGGCCGTCGCATCACGGCCAACCGGGCCTGGGCAATGATCCCGGCTGGCTCGTACCAGGACGCGATGTCGCGCAGCGAATCGCTACCGAGCAGGAAGTATAGATCGGCCCCCACAAAACGCTCTTTCAGCAGACGGAGCGTATCGACGGTGTAATGCGGGCCGGGCCGCGTGATGTCCACCTCGGACAGGGCAAAGCGCGGGTTGTCGTGGATGGCTGCCTGCACCATCGCCACGCGGTGTTTCACGTCCGTGATCGGCAGCTTGTGTTTGTGGGGCGGTTCGGCAGCGGGGACAAACAGTACCTGTTCCAGGTTCAATGCATCGCAGGCTGCCTCCGCCAGGATCAGGTGCCCGACATGGGGCGGGTCGAACGTGCCGCCCAGAACGCCCAGCGCGGTCATTCGCCCCATTCCAGTTCAAAGTCGCCGATGTACACCGTATCGCCCGGCTGCACGCCCGCCTTTTCCAGCGCCTCGGTGATCCCCAACGCAGCCAGGATGCGCTGGAAGCGTTCCGCCGACTCGTCCAGTTCCCAGTACGTCATGGCGGCGGCCCGCTCGATCCGCTCGCCAGTGACGTGATACGAACCGTCGTCGCCGCGCGTGATCCGGAAGGCCAGGTCGTCCTCGCCCAGGCTGTAAACGGGGGTCTGGGCAACCTCTGGCGCTTCTTCGGGCAGCGCGGACAGGATGGCCGCCACCCGGTTCATCAACTCCTGCGTGCGGATTTGCGCCGCTGCCGAGATGCTCATGGTTTCGTAGCCGCGTTCCTTCAGGACGGCTTCAACCGCCGGCCATTTGGCCTGCGCCTCCGGTAGGTCCATTTTGTTCAGGGCCACCACCTGCGGCTTTTGCGCCAGCTTTTCGTCGAACAACGCCAGCTCCGCGTTGACCTGGTTGAAATCGGCCAGCGGGTTCTCGGCTGCGCCATCCAGCAGGTGAATCAACACGCGCGTGCGCTGGACGTGCCGCAGGAAGGCGTGGCCCAACCCGACGCCCAGATGCGCGCCTTCGACCAGGCCAGGAATGTCGGCCAGCACCATATCCCGATCCCCGACCAGGACCACGCCCAGGTTGGGTTCGAGCGTGGTGAACGGGTAGGGCGCGATCTTGGGTTTCGCATTGCTGACCACCGAAAGCAAGGTCGATTTGCCCGCGTTGGGCACGCCGACGATGCCCACGTCCGCGATCAATTTGAGTTCAAGCGCCAGCGTCCGCGCTGTGCCGGGTTCGCCTTTTTCGGCCATACGCGGAGCCTGGTTGGTGCTGGTCGCAAAGCGTGCATTGCCGCGCCCGCCGCGCCCGCCCTTCGCCACGATCACCGCTTGGCCGGGCCGGGTCAGATCGGCGAGCAGGTCGCCCGTTTCGGCATCACGCACGACGGTTCCCAGCGGCACTTCGATCCGAAGGTCGGGCGCGCTGGCCCCCGTTTTGTTGGAACTGCCCCCGCGCCCACCATTCTCCGCGATAAAACGCTGCTTGCGGCTGAAGGCCACCAGAGTATTGACCCGTGGCGTGGCGACCAGGATCACGTCGCCACCTTTGCCGCCGTCGCCACCGTCCGGGCCACCACGCGGCACGTACTTTTCACGCCGGAAGTGGCTCATGCCCGCCCCGCCGTCGCCTGCCTTCACATAGATTCGAGCTTCGTCAAAGAACATGTGTGGGAGTGTAACTTACGGGCACTGGCACGTCAATGAACGTCAAATTAGGCGCGGAGCAGCAGTGTGCCCGGTGCTTTAGCGCCGGGCATTGCTTTGCACGTGCTCGGCGTCCGGTACTTCTGGCTCGGTCTGGTCGGCGCTTTGGATGACGCGCTCGATGATGAAGCGCGGGCGGCGGCGTGTCTCGTCCAGGTTGCGCCACAGGTACTCACCCAGGACGCCAATCATCAACAGTTGCGCGCCGGAGACGATCAGCAGCACCACCATCAAGGATGCCCAACCCTCGGCGCGTATATCAAAGAGCAGCCGCAGCACAATGACGACGAGAGCGTACACTATACCGACGATACTCAGGCCGATGCCGAGCAGTGACGAGGCCCGCACCGGGATATACGAAAACGCCACAAACGAGTCGACGAAATATTTGAGCTTTTTGGCAAACGTCCACATCGAGCGGCCATAGCGCTGCTCACGCACCCGGCGATGATAATAGATCACTGCCGGGTCAAAGCCCAGCCACAGGATCAAGCCCATCAGGTAGGCATTGCTCTCCTGAATGCCCTTGATCAGGTCACAAACCTGGCGATCGATCAGGAAGAAGTCGAAACCGCGCCTGGGCATAGTTTTGATAGCAAAGCGCCGGAACAGGGCATAGAAGGTATCGGCCATCAGCGAGCTCAGGCCAGGGTCTTCGCGGCTTTCGCGCGCGGCCAGCACGACCTTATGGCCCAGCCGCCACTGCGCAAGCATGTCGTCGATGAGTTCCGGCGGGTCTTGCAGATCGGCGGCGATGGCGGCCACCACCTGGCCGCGCGCCTGATCCAACCCCGCCATCAGGGCTGCATTGGAACCAAAATTGCGGGACAATTTGATGATGCGGATTCGCCGCTCTGAATTGGCGAGCGTTTGCAGCACGTCGAACGAATTGTCACGCGAGCCGTCATCGACAAAAATGAATTCGAAGCGATCCGCCGTGTTTTTGTCGGCGAGCGCCTGGAATTTGCGCAGGAGATCGGGCAGGCTGGCCGCGTTGTGGTAAACCGGCACGACAATCGATACCAATGTCATCGTTTCTCAGTCCCATCCTTGTTCAGGCCGAAATACGCCAGCAGCCGTTGCCGCTGCTCGTCATCGACCTTGCGAACTTCGCGGGCCGGGATGCCCGCCACAACCGTCCAGGCTGCCACGTCGTGCGTGACCACCGCGCCCGGCGCAACCAGCGCGCCCATGCCGATCTCGATTCCGGCGGCCAGGATCGCGCTCGTGCCGATCAGGGCGAAGCGCCGCACGACTGGCCCCCGTACTGAAAAGGACTCCAGCCCAAAGCGCTTCAAGTACACGTCGTTGTCGTTCACGCTGCTGACGCCCGGCCCGATGAACACGTCCGGCTCTACCAGCATATTACCGGTCAGGATCGCGCCATCGATCACGCGGGTGCGCTCGCCCACGTGGGTATCGTACATGATCAGGACGCTGCGGCCGATCACCACGTCATCGGCCAGTATGCAGTCCTCCCGGATCGAGGCCAGATCGCCGATCAGCACGCGCTGGCCGATGGTGATACCAGTGTACAACACGGCATTTGCGCCGACGATGCTGCCTGCGCCGATAGACAGTGGGCGCGCAGCGGTGTTGATCGGGCGCGTCGTGTTGCCCGCCGATAGCGGTGGACGGCCAATCACCGCACCATCAAAAATGGTGCAGCCATCGCCGATGGTGACACCAGGGTAAATGGTGACGTTGCTGCCGATGGTGATGTGCTGGCCCAATACGGCATCGGGACTGAGCCGGACATTCTGCCCAATCGTGTTCATCGGCTCACCAGTAGTGTGCTTTGTGCTGGCGGTAGTATGCGACGGTGGCAGCCAGGCCGTCGCGCAGGCTCGTTTCCGGCTCCCAACCCAGGATGCGCCTGATCTTGGAGATGTCCGAGTAGAAATCGCCCGGCTCCTGCGCTTTACGCTCCGGTGAAAACGGCGCAAATTCCCATGACCCGCTGCCACAGACCTCGATGAGAGTGTTCGCCAGTTCGACAAAGTTCGTCGGGCGGTCAATGCCTACGTTCATGACTTCGCCACGTGCCTCGTCGCAGATGGCTGCCAGAAGAATGGCGCGAATGCAGTCACCCACGTACAGAAAATCGCGCTTGATCTGCCCATCGCCGAAGACCTTGATGGTGGCGTTGTCCAGGGCCAGGCGCACGAACCAGTTGACCACGCCGTAGCGTGAATGGAGCATCTGGGCGCGCGGGCCGTAGATATTGGTCAGGCGCAACAGCACGGAATGGATATTGTGTACGTCGTTGTAGACTTCGATGATCTTCTCGGCAGTCAGGTTGGTGATCTCGTAGATGCCTTTGGGGTGAGTAGGAGCCTCTTCGCTGACGGGCAGCGACACCGCCTCGCCGTACTGACCGCGCGTTCCGGTGTATATGACGCGGGTGGATGGGTTGTGGTGCTTGCAGGCTTCCATCACAATGGCCGTGCCCTTGATATTGATGTCAATGTCCGGGAACGGGTCGGTCAGGCTGAGGATGTGGTCTACCTGCCCGGCCAGGTGAAAGACGAAATCTTGTCGCTTGACCAGGTAGTTCATCACGTTCGCATCACGAATGTCACAAAAGTTGACCGTGACGCGCTCGCGGATCGGCTCGATGTTGAACAGGTTGCCACCGTAACCGGGAATCATGGCGTCGGCAATGGTGACGTGTGCGCCCAGCTCGACCAGCGCCAGCGCCAGATTGCTGCCGATAAAGCCCATGCCACCCGTGATCAGGGCACGCGTGCCCTTGAAGGCGTCAAAAGGAGTCATCGCTGTTCGACAGCCACCGCGCTTTGAAGGAGTGCCTGCGCCACCGTCAGAATATCTTGCGCGGTCAGGCCGACGTATAACGGCAACGATAGAACCTCACGCGCCACCCGCTCCGTCACGGGCAGGCTGCCGGGCGCACAGCCCAGATCGAGGTAGGCGGCCTGAAGATGAACAGGAATGGGGTAATGAATGAGCGTGCCGACGCCGCGCGCCTTCAGCGCCTCCCGTATCTCGTCACGCAACGTGTGGCGGACGACGTACAGGTGGTAGACATGGTAGGCATCAGCGCGCTCCACAGGCAATGTGACCCGCGCCAGGTGCTGCCCGTAAAGCGCGGCGAGTTCGCGCCGTGCCGCGTTGTGCTCGTCCAGGTGCGCCAGTTTGACGGCCAGGATCGCGGCCTGCATCTCGTCCAGGCGGCTGTTGATCCCCCGCTCGGCATGTTCGTAGCGCGTCACCTGCCCATAGTTGCGCAGGCTGCGCAGCCTGGCGGCCAACTGCGAATCATTGGTGATAACTGCGCCGCCATCGCCGTAGGCGCCCAGATTTTTCGTGGGGTAAAAGCTGAACGCGCCGAGATGCCCGATGGTTCCGACGCGGCGTCCATGATCAAGCGCGCCGTGTGCCTGAGCGCAGTCTTCGACCAACAGCAGGTGGTGGCGCTCGGCCAGCGCAGACAGCGCCCGCGTGTCGGCAGGGTGGCCGTACAGGTGAACGGGCAGCAGCGCCTTTGTGCGCGGTGTGATGGCGGCTTCTGCGGCGGCAGGCGACATGGTATACGTGTCAGGGTCGATGTCCACCAGGACGGGTCTGGCCCCCGTGCGCTCGACGGCGCAAACCGTTGCAACCGCCGTATGAGCGACGGTGATGACTTCATCACCGGGGCCGATCCCGGCAGCGCGCAGCGCCAGTTCAATTGCGTCCGTGCCGCTGGCGACGCCCACCGCGTATTTGACGCCATGATAAGCCGCAAATGCTGTCTCGAAGGCTTCCACTTCCGGCCCCAGGATATACCAGCCGCTCTTGAGCACGCGCTGGGCAGCCGCTTCCAGTTCCGCAGCCAGGAGGGAGTGCAGGGGCTTCAAATTATTGAAATCGATCATGATCAGTCCGCGACAACGTAGGTAATGCGCGATCATTGTAGCGAACATGCACCCGTAGTGACAAAGACTTCACCGGAGTGACACGGACTCCCGGCTACGACGAATGTGTGGCGTGGGCAAAACTCCGCAGGATCGGCGCTCCGAAAGGAGCGTATGCCTGATGCCCCGTCACGACGAGAGGCTTTTCCGCAGTCCATCGATGAGCGCCTGTTTCTCGGCATCCGACAGGCGCGCCTCAGGATGCAAGATCAGATAGTCTTTGCTTCTCATGAGCTTTTGATCAGCAAGCGAGTAGCGGGGGCGGTAAAACGGATATTGACGTATGTAATCCTAGCCTTAAATCCACCTTAAAAGGGCGATCCGTTGCCGGATCGCCCGCGCGCAGCTTATGCAGAATAGGTTCTGGTTGGAGATTGCTACCGCAGTGCCACCGTCGTGACCGTCTGCGCGACGCTGGAGGCCAGATATGGCAAAATGCCAATCACCAGTGTACCCACCGCACACAGCGCGACGGCACTGGACAGCGGCGTGGGCAGTTTGGCATCGGCCTCGCCCGTTTCCAGCCACATCTTGACGATCACGCGCAGATAGTAGTATGCCGAGATCACACTCGTCAGCACGCCGATCAGCGCCAGCAGGCCCAGGCCCGAATTGAGCGCGGCCAGGAATACGAACCACTTGCCGACGAAGCCCGCCGTCAGCGGAATGCCTGTCAGACTGAGCATGAACACGGCCATCGCCAGCGCCAGTGCCGGTCTGGTGCGCCCCAGGCCGGAGAAGTCGTCCAGCAGCGTGCCGGTGGCGTCATCGTGTTCGACGGCAATCGCAACGGCAAACGCGCCGATATTGGTGAACGCATAGGCCAGCAAGTAGATTAACGCGCCCTGGATTGCCTGTTGCCCTAGCACCAATGAGACGCTCTGGTTGCCTGCCGCGTCCGCCGTGACCTGGAAGGTCCCGGCGGCGGCCACCGCCATCAGAATATACCCGGCGTGGGCGATGCTCGAATAGGCCAGCAGCCGCTTGATGTCGCGCTGCGAGATCGCCACCACGTTGCCCAGGATCATGGTCAGCGCGGCAATGATCGACACGGCATCCTGCCATGCCGCGTGCAGCGTCACCGTCTGGCCCGGTTCAACTTTGATATTACCGAGGACAAGCGTCGGCACAGCAATCGCAAGCACGCGCAGCAGCGCGCCGAAACCGCCCACCTTCGCCACCACACTCATAAAGGCTGTAACCGGCGTGGGCGCACCCTGGTATACGTCGGGCGTCCACATATGGAACGGCACGGCAGCCACCTTGAAGCCCAGGCTGACCAGCAGCAGGCCCGCCCCCATCAGCAGCAGGAACGGCGAAACCACGTCCGAGGTCGCCACGTGGTTAAAGATTTGCTGCAAGTTGGTCGTGCCCGTCGCGCCGTAGACCAATGCAATGCCATAGACCAGGAAGCCCGTCGAGAATGCACCGAGCAGGAAGTACTTCATGGCACTTTCTTCGGAGCGCAGATCGGGGCGGCGGAACCCGGCCAGGATATACAGCGGGATCGACAGCAGTTCCAGCCCGATGAACACGATCACCAGGTCGCCGGACGCGCCCATGAACATCGCACCGGACGCCACCATGAGCAGGATCGGATAGTATTCGCCGCGCTCGATCCTGGCCCGTTTCAAATAGTCGTAGGCGGCCAGGATGCTGATAAACGTTGCAATCAGGGTGATGACGTTGATCAGCGCCGTGAACGGGTCGGAGATGAACATGCCGCCGAAAGCTATGGTGCGGATGCCAAAGCCAGGGATGGACAGCACGAACGAGACGACCACGCCCACGATTGCCAGCCCTGCCGTGATGCCCTTGCGTTCTTTGGGAACGAATACGTCCACCAGGAACAGGAAGCAGGCCCCCAGCGCCAGCGAGAGCGCCGGGAGCGTTGCCCACAGGTTCAGGTTCGGGATACTCATACCTACTTACCGCCTGTATTGGCCGGAGCCTGTTCGGGCGCGGCCTGCACTGTTTGCGCGGGGATGTAGCGCTGCAACTGCGCGGCCACGTCGCCGGATGATTTATCCATGTAGTTGAAGAACGGCTTCGGGAAAAGCCCGATGATGATGGCCGCGATGACGACCACCACCAGCGCCAGTGTTTCGTTCCAGGTCAGCGGCGGGTAGGGGTTGGCTGCGACCTCACCAGGTTCGCCATGCCCGCCGTGACCGTGCGCTTCCGGCGCGCGGTACTCACCCATAAAGACCTTGTTCCACATGTAGAGCAAATAGACCGCTGCCAGGATGACGCCCACCGTCGCCGCTGCGGCGAAGCCGGGGCCAAGCACCGTCGAGCCGAACGCACCGAGCAAAATGGTGAACTCACCCACGAAGCCGTTCAGGCCGGGCAGGCCCATGCTGGACAGCGTGATGACCAGGGCCAACCCGCTGAAGATCGGCAGCACTTTCCACACCCCGCCGAAAGCGTTGATGGCCTTCGTGTGGCGGCGCTCGTACAGCATCCCGACCATCAAAAACAAGCCGCCCGTGCTGATGCCGTGATTAACCATTTGCAGCGTTGCGCCGCTCAAGCCCGTCGCATGGCCCGCACCCAGGGCAAAAATGCCGAGCACAACGAAACCCAGGTGGCTGATCGAAGAGTAGGCGACCAGCTTCTTCACGTCCGTCTGGGCATAGCTGACCCACGCACCATAGATGATGCCGATCACGGCCAGCACGCCGATGATCGGCGCGAACGTGACCGACGCCTGCGGGAACAGGCCCAGGCAGAAGCGTACCAGACCGTAAGTGCCGAGCTTCAGCAGAACGCCCGCCAGGATGACCGAGCCAGCCGTCGGAGCCTGCACGTGCGCGTCGGGCAGCCAGGAGTGCAGCGGCCAGATCGGAACCTTGACGGCGAAGGCGGCGAAGAAGCCCAGGAACAGCAGCGCCTCGACGGTGGCACTGCCATAAATGTTACTAGGAGAAGCCGCAGCCGCCTGTACCTTCAGGATGATCTCGTGGACGTTGAACGTGCCGAAGTGGTTGCCCATCCACAGGATCGCCAGCAGCATCAGGATACTGCCCGCCATCGTGTACAGGAAGAACTTGACGGCGGCGTAGATGCGCTCTTCCGATCCCCAGATGCCCACGATGAAATACATCGGCACCAGGCTGACTTCCCAGAAGACGTAAAATAGGAACAAATCCTGGGCGACGAACACGCCGATCATGGCGAACTCGAGCAGCAGCATGAAGGCATAATACAGCCGGACGCGCTCTTTGACATGGTACAGCGAGAACAGGATCGCCAGCGGCATGATGAACGCCGTCAGCAGCACCAGCAGGATGCTCAGGCCATCAACAGCCACGTAGTAGCTGATCTTGAAGTTGCCGAAGGACAGCCACTCCATCAGGTGTTCGTGCTGCAAGGCGGCGGTGGTCGTGTCGAACGAGAACAGCAAGATCAGCGATGCGCCGAAGGTCAACAGCGAAAAGATCAGCGCGATCCACTTGATCTGGTTTTCGCGCGCTCTGGGCCAGAACACCGCCGGGATCATGCCGATCAGCGGCAGGAATAGCACCGTAGTCACTAACCAGTCATTCATTGAGTGTTTTACCTCCGTGTTTGGCCGACGGCCTGCTAGCCTACTGCCCCAACGCCTGACGGATCAACGGCCAGAGAACAATTAAGAGAATAAACAGCACGCCCACCAGTACGGTGAACGCATAAGTCCGCACGTAGCCCGTCTGCATGCGGCGCAGCCGTGAGGAGAACCACTCAATGCCGCGCCCGATGTTCATGAAGCCTGCGTCAATCGCGCCCCGATCCACAGGCGAACTCAAGAAGGCGGCCATGCCGTTGAAACCGCCGACGATCAGGGTATTGTGGACGTAGTCGTGCCAGAACGCCCAATCGAGCGTGTTGGCAAGCCAGTTCGCAGCCCGATTATACGGCTGCTCGACAAAGCGCCCGTAAAACTCGTCCCAGTACAGCTTGGCGTTTGCCAGCCGGAACAGTTCGCGGGTTTCGGCGTACTTCTGCAACTGGTCGCGGCCCTTCTTGGTGAGCGGCGCTTTGCCGTACACCTGCTGCGCCAGCGCGATGGCGGCGACGGCAATGACCAGCGCCGTGATCGCCAGCAGCGCGTTGAACTGACCTGCGCTGGCGTAGGTGACGTGATGCTCCAGCCAGCCCGTCAGCACATCGACGCGCAGCCGCAGCCAGGCGAACGCTTCCGGCAGGTTGAGCAGCCCGCCGATGACGGACAGCCCGGCCAGGATAATCAGTGGCACAGTCATCAAACTTGTGCTCTCCGGGGCGGACGCGGCGGCTTCGGTGCGCGGCTGCCCGAAGAAGACCAGGCACATCTGCCGCCACATATAGAAAGCCGTGAAACCCGCCGCCAGCAGCAGCAGACCGAGCGCGATGAAGCCCTCGACCTTGCCCTGGTTAAAGCCCACGTCGAAGGCCCGACCCAGGATTTCGTCCTTCGACCAGAACCCGGCCAGCGGGAAGATGCCCGACAGCGCCAGCGTCCCGATCAGATACGTCCAGAAGGTGACCGGCATCCGCTTGCGCAGGCCACCCATGTTGCGCATATCCTGGGCATCGAAGGGCGTTTCCTCATGCTCTTCATGGCCGTGTTCGTCGCCGTGCCCTTCATGATGGCCGTGCGCCAGGTGGTAGCCGTGTTCGACGCCGTGAATGACCGAACCGGAGCCGAGGAATAACAGCGCCTTGAAGAAAGCGTGTGTCACCAGATGGAACATGCCCGCCGCGTAGCCGCCCAGTCCTACCGCCGCCACCATGAACCCAAGCTGGCTAACGGTGCTGTAGGCCAGCACGCGCTTGATGTCCCACTGGCCCATGGCGATGAAGCCCGCCATCAGTGCCGTAACGGAGCCGATGATCGCCACCAGGGCTGCCGTCAGGGGCGCGGCGTTCAGGAACACGTTGCTGCGTACCAGCAGGAAAATGCCCGCCGTAACCATCGTGGCCGCGTGGATGAGCGCACTGACGGGCGTCGGGCCGGCCATTGCGTCCGGCAGCCAGACAAACAGCGGGATTTGCGCGCTCTTGCCGGTCACACCGAGCAGCATGAACAGGGTGATCAGCGTGATGACGGTCTGTAGCGGCAAGGTCACCGTGCCGAAATGGACGATATGGTTGCCTTCTTTCAGCCAATCTTCTGTCTGCCCGAACACTCCCTTGCGGATCGGGCCAGCCGGGGTAGCTGGCTGCTGTTCACCCTGGGCGGCGGTCTGGCCTTCCGCCGGAGCGACGACGGCTCCGCCATTCGATTCGGCAGGTGCAGCCTGGACGACTGCGCTTTCGCCTTCCGCCGCCCGCGCAGGAATCTCGCTCGGCGCGTAATAGTCCAGCGTGCCAAACGTCCAGAACGTCAGAAAGATGGCGATCAGAAAGCCGAAGTCGCCCACGCGGTTGACGATGAACGCCTTCCGCGCCGCATTGCTGTTCCGCCAGCCTACGCCGTGTGCCTTGTCGAACCAGAAGCCGATCAGCAGGAATGAGCATAGGCCCACCCCTTCCCAGCCGACGAACGTCACCAGGAAGTTGTTGCCCGTGACCAGGATCAGCATGAAGACCAGGAACATGTTCAGATAGACGAAAAAGCGCGGGAAAAGTGGGTCGCCATGCATGTAGCCGATGGCATACACATGGATCAGCGTACCGACCCCTGTCACGACCAGCATCATGGTCAGGCTCAGGGTATCGACGCGGAACTGCCAGGGGATTTCCACACCGCCCGACGGAATGCTGATCCAGCCCGTCAGGATCGGCGGGTTGACGACGACAGCCTGAAAGCCAAAGCTCGACATGGCAATCGTCATGATGACGGCGACGGCGAAGGCCAGCCCCGCTGCGGTGGAGGCAACGAAGCCGACGCCCTTTTCACCCAGGTTTTTGCCCAGGAACAGGTTGAAGAGCATCCCTGCCAGCGGGAACAAAATGACCAGGGGGACGAGTGACGCAAAATTTTCCATAACTAGCCTTCCAATGCGTGCAGTTCGTCGATGTCGATGGTCTTCTTCGACTTATAAATCGCCACGATCAGCGCCAGGCCAACGGCGACCTCGGCGGCAGCCACCGTGATGACGAAGAACACGATCAACTGCCCGCCCACTTCGCCCCACTGCCGGGCGAAGCCGACCAGGGCCAGGTTCGCGGCGTTCAGCATCAACTCAATCGACATAAAAATCATAATGGCGTTGCGCCGGACAAGCACGCCAAGCACGCCCATGATAAACAACACGGCGCTGAGGATCACAAAGTATTCGACGGGTATACTGGATGGTGCAGGCATTACGGGTGTTCCTCCTCGCGTTAGTCTGCTCGCGTTAGTCTGCTGACGACTCGGCACTCGGATTCCGGACGGCGCGATTGATGCGCCGTACCACCGGGCTGACGACCAGCCGCTGCCGCGCGCGCTTGACCACTTCCTCGCGGGTCAGGATGATCGCGCCGACCATCGCCACCAGCAGCAGCAGCGACACCAGTTCAAAGGGTAACAAAAACGCGCTCAGGAGCGACTGGCCGATCTGCTGTGGGCTGCCAAACGCTTCCTCGGTGCGTACCGGTTTCAGCCGGATCGAGGTGAGGCGCGGTGTGGTCTGCCCGGCCACCATCTCCGGCGCGAGGATCAGTAGTTCGTGAGTTTTGGGCTTCATGGTCAGCGTATCCAGCGTCATCAGACGCTCGTCGCCGCGTTGCCAGGCCAGCAGGTAATCCCCCTTGTTGAGCGTGATCGTTTTGGCCGACGAAACGCCGCTGCTCGTCGTCGCTCCCAGATCGGCAACCAGAACAACTCTACCGCGCTGTTCCGGAGTCAGGTCAGCGCGGTACTCTTTGGCCGGATCAAGCTGGATCAGGCTCACCGGCGCGCCGCTCGGCAGCGCGTTCACCGCCGTCAGCCGGAGGGTGTCCTCGCTGTCCAGCGGCCCCATGTCGGTGGGAACGGTCATCAAGAACAGCTTTTGATCGGCGGTGCTGGTAATGAGAACCGTCGTCGTGGTGTCCGGTTCAAGCCTGATCGAGTTCACCACCACCGGCGCCGTGCCGGATTTGATCGGGTCGGGACATTTGCTCTGGTCGGCCTCAGTGCAGGCCGGGAAGACCAGCGCATTGTAATCGCCCGCGCGCACTGCCGTGAACTCGGTGGGTTCTCGGTACGCCAGGTCGCTGCCCATCTTCTCGTTGTTCAGGTACACGTCTACAGCGGGCGCGCCCGGCGCAGCGTGTACGAACCTGACCTGGGGCTGGTGCGGTATGGGCTTCAGCAATCCAACATTGCCGCGCACGATGGACACAAAGGCCACCACCTGGAAGATCGTCGTCAGCGCCACAGCCCCCGGCGCCAGCCAGGGGTAGCGTGGCTCTTCGTCACGGAGGCGCTCTGCACCCAACAGCATGATTACGAACATGAATAGCACCATGATCGCGCCAGCGTAGACCGTTACCTGGATCATGCCCAGGAAGGGCGCATTGAGCATCAGATAGAAGAAGGCGACACAAAGGAAATTGGTGACGAGGAAAAGGGCGCTGTGTACCGCGTTGCGGCTGACCAGCATAAACGCCGCCGAAAAGATGGCTACAGCCGCCACGATGATGAATATCGCCAGTTCGAGCGTCATATCGGATCGTCCTGGAACCTTAGAAAATGGTGAGGCTTGTTCAGTTTATCTCAAATCACTTTGGAACGTCAAAAACCAGTTGAGCCAATGTGTAATCTTTACCTCACCGCCGTGCTTCTCTATATTGCGAGGAGGAACGGGTAGAGCTTCCTTCTCTGGTTCCCTCCCTCTTTGCGCAGCGCAGAGAAATCGGGAGTGAGGCGAAAGGTTTTAACTTTGTCCCCTCCCGGATTTTACCTCACCTGCGACGGACAAGTATGCTGTGTAGAGCAGCCACCAGGGAGGGGGGCTTAATTCTCGAATGTGGGGTAGCTACGCCGCGCGGCATTGGTTGCATTATGCAAGTCGGGGCTGAATAATAGTGACATGTTCGGCGAATGAACTCCAGTCGGCAAAGGCGTGACATGGCTAAAGCGCTGGTAACGGGAGGAACAGGCTTCCTCGGCTCTCACATCGTGCGCACATTGATCGAGGCGGGGCATACCGTGCGCGTCCTGCGCCGCGCCAGGTCGTCGCTGACGCTGCTGGAAGGCTTGCCCATCGAACATGCCATCGGGGATGTGATGAATGTGCCTTCGCTGGAAGGGGCCTTGCAAGGCTGTGAATGGGTCTTCCACGCGGCAGCAGTAGCCGATTACTGGCGAGCGAACCCCATCAAGATGTATCTGGTCAACGTCAACGGGACGGTCAACGTGCTGAACGCCGCACGACGGGCCGGGGTGCGCCGCGTGATTTTCACCAGCAGCGGCGCCGCAGTCGGAATGCGCAGCGATGGCCGACCTGCCGATGAGCGTGACGTATTTAACCTGCCTCCGGGGCGGTTCCCTTACGGCCATAGCAAATTCTTGGCCGAGGCCGAAGTCCGGCGTGCCGTCGAAACGGGGCAGGATGTCGTCACACTCAACCCGGCGGTTGTCCTCGGCCCCGGCGATGTGAATCTGATCTCCGGCAGCGGCATCGTGGAGATGGCGCGCGGTAACATCTTTATCTACCCGACAGGCGGTGTGACGGTGATCGACGTGCGCGACGTGGCGGCGGCGCACCTGGCGGCGGCGGAGCATGGCCGTACCGGTGAGCGCTATTTGCTCGGCACGCTGGACATCAGTTACCACGCCCTGATGAAGTTGATGGCAGACGTAGTGGGCGTTCCGGCTCCGTTCCTGCCCGTGCCCGGCGCTGTCACGCCCATCCTGGCGGCACTGGCCGGGCTGGCACGGCGGGCCGGGCTGGCGCTGCCACTGGACGCCGACCAGATCAGGTTAAGCGGGCGCAACATTTATTTCGACTGCCACAAGGCATGGCGCGAACTGGGCGAGCCGGCTATCGACCTCCGCCAGACGTTGGCAGATACGTATGACTGGTACGTCCAGCGCGGGATGATCAAAAACAGGGATGATGTGCCTGGTCGCGCACGCCCAAACTGAGCATCCAACGATCAGGCGCGTTCCAGCCCGAACAGCCGCTCGGCGTTTTGCGTCGTAGCGGCAGCCAGCGCTTCGTTGGAGACGTTGTGCAGCGCCGCCAGCCGCTCGGCGACGTAAGCAACATAAGCTGGTTCGTTGCGCTTGCCGCGATGCGGGTGCGGGGTCAGGAAAGGGCCGTCGGTTTCCACCAGCAGGCGATCCAGCGGCGCTGCGGCGGCCACCGACCTGAGAGCGTCGGCGTTCTTGTACGTGATCGGCCCGGTGAAGCCCAGGTAAAAGCCGAGCGCCAGTGCTTGCTCGGCGGCGGCGCGCGGTGCAGAGAACGAATGCAGCACGCCGGGGCGCTCGCGCAAACTGTCCGGCAGCGTCGGAACCCATGCGGCCAATACGGCCAGCACGTCGTCGCTGGCCTCCCGGTTGTGGATGATCACGGGGAGTTCCAGGCGAGCCGCCAGTTCCAACTGCTGCTCGAAGGCAAGTCGCTGCTGCGCTCTGGGACTCCAGTCGCGGTAGTAGTCCAGCCCGATCTCCCCGATGGCTACGACATGGGTGTGCTGGGCCTGCTGTGCGATCCCGTCCAGATCAGCGGGCGTAAATTCGGCAGTGCTGTTGGGATGGATGCCCACCGCGACGAAAATGCCGGGGTAAACGTCGGCCAGGGCCAGCGCCGCCGCGCCCGACGCTGCATCGGTGGCCGGGTTGACGATCCGCGTGACACCTTGCGCCGCCGCCCGCGCGATCACGTCTGCCCGATCTGTGTCGTAAGCGTCAAAATCGAGATGGCAGTGGGTATCGATCAGCACTGTCAGGCTGCCCGGCGCACTATTCGCCCATCTCGCTTTGGAGCAACTTCAGATCGGAGTCGACCATCATATGCACCAATTCGGTGAAGCCGACACGCGGCTCCCAGCCCAGCACACGACCCGCTTTCGATGCATCGCCAACCAGTAGATCAACTTCGGCAGGGCGCATGAAAGCCGGGTCCTGCACCACGTACTTTCTCCAATCCAGATCGACGTAGCCGAATGCTGTCTCAACCAGTTTTTGAACGGTGTGCGTTTCGCCAGTTGCCACCACGTAATCGCCGGGGGTGTCCTGTTGGAGCATGAGCCACATCGCCTTGACGTAATCGCCCGCGAATCCCCAGTCCCGCTGGGCATCCAGGTTGCCAAGCCGCAGTTCATTGGCAAGCCCCAACTTGATACGTGCCACGCCGTAAGTGACTTTCCGGGTGACAAATTCAATGCCGCGCCGGGGACTTTCGTGGTTGAAGAGGATGCCGCTGGTAGCGTGGAGGCCGTAGCTTTCACGATAGTTCACGGTGATCCAGTGGCCGTAGACCTTGGCGACTCCATACGGGCTGCGTGGGTAGAAAGGGGTGGTTTCCCGCTGTGGCACTTCCTGGACTTTCCCGAAGATTTCCGACGACGATGCCTGGTAAAAACGAATGTCTTTGTTGACGTGCCGGATGGCATCGAGTATGCGCGTGACGCCCAGGGCCGTCACGTCCCCGGTGAAGACAGGCTGCCGCCACGACGTTTGCACAAAACTCTGCGCAGCCAGATTGTACACTTCGTCGGGCTGCGCTTCGATCAGACATTCTTGCAGCGAAGTCTGATCAAGCATGTCGCCGGAGATGAGCTTGATCCGGTCCTGGATATGTCTGATGCGTGTAAAATTGACGGTGCTGGTGCGTCGAACCAGCCCATAAACTTCGTAGCCGTGATCCAGCAGCAGTTCGGCCAGGTACGAGCCGTCTTGCCCGGTTATACCCGTGATCAAGGCACGTTTGGTCATGTGAGTCGCTCCTTCATTGAGCCGGGAAGAAATCAGGGGGCTTTGGCAGCCTGGGCGCTGACGTGCTGCCGCCAATCGTCCAGGGCATCGCGCAGGGACTGATCGATGGAAATCTGAGGTTGCCAGCCCGTCCGTTCGCGTAGGCGGCGGCAATCACCGACCAGCACCGGAATTTCCGTTGGACGCAGCCGCCCGGTGTCCACACGAACCTCGATGGGGATTTTGCTCAGGGCTATTAGCTTGTTCAGGATGACTTTCATCGAGTAAGCCTGCCCGGTGCACACGTTGTAGACCGCGCCGGGTTCACCCTGGTTGATCGCCAGCACGTAAGCGCGCACCACGTCACGCACGTCGGTGAAATCGCGCGCGGCTTCCAGCTCGCCAACGTAGACCACCGGCTCGCGCTGGCCGCGCTCCGCTTCGGCAATTTGCAGTGCCCAGTTAGAAACGGCAAAGCGGTTGTTCTGGCCTGGCCCGATGTGGTTGAATGGCCTGACACGGACGGTGAAAACGCGGTGTGCCAGCGCATATTGCAGAGCCAGCATATCCTGCCCGACTTTGCTGACGCTGTACGGGCTGGACGGCGCAAAGGGCGTATCCTCCGTGAGCGGGAGTTGTTCGGGGCGCACGGCTCCGTACACCTCCGCCGAACCAACCACCAGCACCCGCGCGGGCAGCTTCAACACACGCACCGCTTCCAGAATGTTCAATGTGCCGCGAATGTTGGTTTCGAGTGTATCCCAGGGGTCTTCAAAGGAGCGAGGCACGTAAGCCTGCCCGGCCAGGTGGTAAATGCGATCTGGGCGAATGGCGTCCAGCGCTGCCTGCACCGCTGCCGGGTCGCGGACGTCCACAACCCACAGGTTCGGACACAGCGCCTCCAACGCCGGGCGACGCTCGGCCTCACTGGCAAGTGTGCCATGCAATGTCATGCCTGCCGTTTTATTCAGATAGGTTAGCAGATGTCCACCGACAAAGCCGCCTGCGCCTGTAATCAGTACCTTCACAACCCCAATCCTCCGAGCGGCGGTCATTATAGCGTACATCTAACAAAACAGAATGCCCGGCCCCTGGACGCAATCGTGGCCGAGCATTCGGTCAGACGATCACCGGCCAGTTGCCTGGCCCAGACGATCCGCTATTTGGCCTGTGTAGCGGCCTCGACGACCACCACGCCCACCAGGGTCGTGTCTTTTTCGCCCATGATCACGATCACGTAACGTTTGCCCGCCTCTACCTTGACCTCACTGGTTGCGCCTATCGGAGTGCCTTTGTCGTCGTGGGCCAGGAAAGTGTAATTGCCTGGGTCAAGGGCCATCACTCTGGAAAGGTCGCTGCGCGCAAGCTGGCTGGCAATCACCTTGTTCGTAACTGACGGGATGATGCGCGCGGGCGTAGCGGGCTTGGTGGCGGCCTGAGTGGCCTTCTGCGTTGGCTGCGGCCCGGACGCACTGGCCGCCTCGACGGTGACAGGCGGAGTCACGGCGGAAATGTGCGCGACCTGCACCTGTGCCGTGTCTGGCTGCAAGGGAACTTCGTCGAAGCGCGGTTGCAACAGTTGAACATCCGCGTTGGCCCGCCCGACTGCGATCAACGTCGAGGATTTTCCGGGCATAAATCTGAGCTGCGTTTGTGTAAACGTCCGGTCTGTGGACGGCCAGTTTAGCTTGATAGCGCTGTTGAGTTCGTCTACAGAGCTAGATGTCTCCGACCACTGACCACGCTTGACCATCCTGAAGAGCGGTACTTTACCGCCCCACACGTCAAAGCTATCGATGTCCTGCGTGGCATTGATCACTCGAACCTGCATGACATCCGGCGGAATAAAGGTCGGCGTCGGCGTCGGCAGCGCAACCGGAGGTTCGACTCCCACTTTGGTGGACAACAAGAGCGGATCAGCCTTCTCGCCCGTGACGATATACAGGTAAGCGACCCCCTCGGCGAAGTCGATGGGTTTGGCAGGCTGTTCCACCACGCGCGGCTTGTCCTCATTCAGGGCATTGAAGGCCAACTGGGTCGAACCCGCCGGAATCGGCCCGCCCAGGCTTATTTCGGCATAGCGAAGCGCCGGGAAACCGGGCAGTGGTTTGGAACCAGCTGTCATCTGAAGGGAGGCCGTGCCGCGCGCCATATTCAACACGCTCAGACGGGCCGTTTTGGCGGCGGTCAGGCGCAGGTTTTCCCAGTAGAGGTTGGCCTTCAGCGCTGCCACTGGTTCGTAGATAACCAGATCGCCAGACTGATCGGGCCGCAAGATCAGATCGGTTTTAATCAGCGGCGAGGATTGTGTGCCTGCTTTGAAGATTTCCAGTGTTCTGGCATAGGCCGGAACGGTCTGCCAGTCAGAAACCTGGCGGCGGTCAAGTCCCTGAACGACAGGCTTGCCGTTCAGGTTCACGTCCAATGGCCCGGCATCCTCACTCACATTGATGACGCGCAGCCTCGCGTTGCGGATGGTGGCTGAGTTGGCCGCCGTCAGGCCGAGCGTGGCTTTGGCCGCCCCGGTCAATACCAGCGTATATGCCTGCCGCTCAATCAGCGTGATCGACTGCGACAGGACGGGCTGGCCGTCGCGCGTTACCTGCACGTCGGTTCTGCCCGCTTTCAACACGAAGGGGTCAGAGAGTTGGCCGCCGTGTTGCAGCGTGCCGATCTTTTGCCCGCCCACCGTCACTTCCAACGACTCATCGCCGGAAAGGGCATATAAGGCTTGTACCCGTGTCTGCCCGGCTTCCAGGGCCTCAACGTTCTCAGTGATGCGAATCAGGGAAAACTTATCGGCTGCGCCGCCCAGTACACCCAGCACAGTTTCGCGCGCATCCAGGGATAGTGGTTCTTGCAGCAGCAGGTTATCTGTACCGGGCACGTCTCCGGCCCGCACGACCCGCACCATGTACTGCCCGGCTGCCCTGGCAATAGCACTGGTCAGCACGCCGTAGCCAAGCTGGGCGACAGCCAGGGAATTTCCCACATACACATCCACGCGCGGCGCATTGGGCACGGCGACGACGAAACGCACGATGGCCTGCGTCTCCGGGTCAAGCACCTCGACAGCCTGCTGAATGATAGGCGTCGGGTTAGGCGTCAGTGTGGGTGGAGCCGGGGTTGGGGTCGGTGGGGGCGGCGGTGTCTGCGACTGACAGGCCGCGATGGTCCCGATCAGGCCAGCGACGAGCAGAAATTTCCGCATGGGTGGCAGGTGCATAAGGACGTCTCCACAGTCTGCCTGCGTAGTAAAGGGTTGCGCCTGCGCAGAATTGTACCGCAGAGTGCCAATGTGCGCTGAGTTGGCCGGCTTGGCCCGCTCGGCAATCTGGCGCCTCACAGGTTCATGATGATAGTTTCGAAGACTTCAGGCTGGAACACTTCGGTTTTCACCGCATGGCCGAGGCGCATCTGTACGCGGTGCAGCCCAAGCGTACCGAGCAAGATAGCCAGGAACGAGCCTAGCGTGATCACGCCGTAGTTGACCGCCAGCAGTAGCAACCCGTTTCCTCCCCAAAGCGCCCGGACAATTGTATAGTCATCAAAGGTGGCAAGCGCCTCGCCCAGGAGCGAAGTGACGCTTGCCACCAGCCAGGCGGCCAGCAGTAGCCACATTGGCCGGAAACGCTTCAGGTCATGGCGTCCCCACTTCACGATCACTGCCCCCAGGTTGAGCAATGAATAGACAGAGTAGACCACCAGATTCAGTCTATCGAAACCTGGCACGCCTAGCAGAAATTCGACCAGGCCCAAGGGGAGTGGCAGGTACAGCCACCAGATCATTTTTGGATGGTCTCGCAAGTAGCGGATCGGTTCAGGGAAGACAAGGGTCAGATGGAGCAGCAGTGGCAAAAGAATATACATGGCAAGGCTGTCGATATTCGTAATCACGTCTGTTACGCCCGAAGCAACCAGCGCAAAACTCGCAGCCATCAGCAGCATTGTGCCAATTTGCCCACCGGGTTCGGTTCGCCAGCGCCGCAGCAACCACCATGCACACGCAAAGGCCAGAACTGCCGGGGGGAGCTGAACAGCCAGCACAATCAGGTTGAAGGCCGAGCGGACGAGTGGGTAGCTCACCCTGACCGGCTGCCCGTTGCGCACGACGGTGCGCGCCACGACATCGCCTTCCTGTGGGTGCCAGTGGACCGGATAGCGCGAGCGCGGCTGTCCATTCACGCTGAAGTCGCCATCCTGCTCAGTATTGTCATAAAAGATGTCGGTCTTGATTTGATCGCCCGGCTGGACACCCGCCATTTGGGCGGGACTGCCCGGCCAGAGTGCCAGCACATCGCGGTAGCCATCTCGAATGCTGTTCGAGGCGACGATGCCATCCCAGATAAAAGGCGAGTCACCGTTGAGGTAGCCGCGTAGATACAGCACGGAGCAGAAGAGCACGACGACGAATGTCACCAGAATCACCCCCCACAGGAAGCCGAGCACAGTTTGCTGCGCTTTGCGCAGTTCAGCAGCCTGGAGCGGATCGCTGATGGTGATCGTTGTACTTGCAACTCGATCCGGCACGAGCGCTTCGCTCAGGTCACGCGCAAAATCGGCTGCGGTTGGGTAGCGCAGGCCGGGGTCGGTGCGGAGGGCGCGCTGCAATACGCGATCTGCACGCGGAGGATATTGCGGAGCGATTGCGCTCAACGGCGCTGGGACGCTGTTCAGCCTGGCAGCCACCAGATCGGACGCGTTGACGTTGGCGAAGGGCGCCTGGCCCGCCAGCATTTCGTAGACGATCAGCGCCAGCGAATATTGATCTGAAGCCGGGCCGACAGGCGCGCCAGCACACTGTTCCGGGGACATATAGGCCGGCGTGCCACCTGCCATCGAGATCGGATCGCCGGCCAGGTGGTCATAACTCGTCGAGATTTCGGCCAGTTTGGCAAGCCCGAAATCGACGATGACCGGCTGGTGTTGATCGGAGAACATGATATTGGCTGGTTTCAGGTCGCGGTGAATCACGTTATTGCTATGGGCATAGTCCAGGGCGCGGGCCAGTTGCTCCACAATTTCGACGATCTGCACTACGTTCAACGCTTGTTGCCTCATCACGGTGCGCAGACTCTTGCCTGGCAAATATTCCATGACCATGTACGTGACAGGCTTGTTGTGGAGTTCCGCAATGCCAAATTCGTAGACGGTTACGATATTGGGGTGGCGCAGCCGGGCAATAGTGCGCGCCTCGTGCATAAATTGTTCTTCTGTGGCGCGCACTGTCGATAAGTCCGTCCGAAGGACCTTGATGGCTGCTCGCCGTTCCAGGAAAGGCTGATAAGCCTCATACACCACACCAAAGCCGCCGGTCCCAACGACCTTCGTGATTCGATATGCGCCGAGATACGAAGGGGGCGAATCAGATTCAGAGACTTCGGTAGCCATCGACGATGCCTTTCCGGGATGAGCTATGCCAAGTGTAGCATACACCGTCGCTGCCACGACAGAGTTGTTGGGACAACTCTAACAAGCGAGTCCAGTTGCCAACGTATCGTCCAACCTGTTCGGGCGCTCACCAGTATCGGTTCACCATAGTGCCGTCTTGAAAAAGCTCACTCTCAACACCCCACAGTCAGGAGCAATGTCACTGTCGAGCGCTGGTGGTATGAGAAACAATGGAAGCGCACAGCGCGGCAGTGAAACAACTGCTGAAAGTGAATGGGCATTGCAGTCGAGGCGAATGAGGAGAATCGGGGATGATTACGAATGCGGCCAACAAGCCGGTACTACATTCGATCTTTATGCCAGGCTATCCGCTGGATGGAATGCTGCGGCAGGATGTGGATACACTCGTGAGCGACATGAACACACTAGCCACACCCCTTGTCAGGGAAGCCGACCTGCAAGGGCTGCCTGCTCCGGTGCAGCGCTACCTGAAAGCAACTAACATTGTTGGCAAGCCGCGCACGGTGTTCGCCCGCGCACGCTGGCGGGGCGAGTTCCGCCGGGGGCCTGAGCAAAGATGGATGCCGTTAGTCTGCGAGCAGTATAACCGTGTCGATAAGCCCGCCCGCCTGTGGTATGCCGCCATGAAATTCATGCCTTTCGTGAACTTTTACGTGCGCGATGCCTACCACAACGGCGAAGGCACCATGTATGCCAGGCTGACGCCCTGGTACAAGATGTTCGACGAACGTGGCCCAGAGTATGCGCAGGGCGAGTTGCTGGTTGCGCTCAACGACATGGTGTTTTTCCCGTCGGCTTTCCTGAGCGAGAGCGTTCGGTGGGAAGCGCTCGATGACCGCTCGGCCCGCGCCACCCTCACCACACCGAACACGACCGTGTCGGGCGTGTTCTACTTCAACGAGCGCAACGATGTCGTGGATTTTGAAGCGGAACGCTATCGCATCATGGGCAAAACCGCCGTCATGACGAAGTGGACGACGCCTTTTCGAGACCACCAGGAGATAAACGGCGTGCGCATCCCTACGAGCGGAGAGGCGGTGTGGCATCTTGCGGAAGGTTCCTACAGCTACGTTCGCGTGTCGCTGGTCGATATTCAGTACAACGCATTGTGCCGCTATCCATGAGGATCAGGCCAGCTTACCCGCCGCCCTCGCACGTGCCAGCACGTTCTCCGCAGCCCGTAGCAGCGGCATGTCGATCATCTTGCCTTCGTAAGCGAACACGCCCTGGCCCTGCTGCTGGTGCTCGCGGTAAGCATCGACCAGACGCCGCGCCGACTCGATAGCGGCTGAGTCGGGGGTGAAGACGGCCTCAATCGGCTCGATCTGCCGAGGGTGAATGGCCTGCTTGCCCGAAAAGCCCATGTGCAGCGCGCGCGCGGCAGCCTCGGACAGCGCTTCCAGATCGTGCAGGTCGATAAATACACTGTCGATGGCCTGCAAGCCGAAAGCCGCCGCATGGGTGACGATAGCCCCGCGCATGTACAACATCTCGGTTTCCTGGCGAGAAAGCGTCGCCCCGATGCTGCTGGACATATCGTAGGCCCCGAAAATCAGGGCATCCAGGCGGTCATCGCTCCCGGCGATCTCCTTCAAGTTAACGATGCCCTTCGCTGTTTCGATCAGGATCAGCAGCCGGATCGCGCCGGGCGTCCAGCCGTTGGCTTCTTCCGCCTCGGCAATGCGTTGGCTGGCCCACTGGACGTGCGCGGCCTCCTCGATTTTGGGGATCACGATCCCGTCCGGGTGTGCAGACAGCGCTGCGGCCAGATCATCAGCCTCGAAGCCGGAACCGATAGCGTTAATGCGTACCAGCCGCTCGGAACGCCCGAAGTCCAGCGCGGCGAGCGACTGCACGACGACCTGGCGCGCCTCGACTTTGCGGCTGAGGGCGACGCCATCCTCCAGGTCGAGGATGAGCGAATCAACACCGAGACCCGCACCCTTCTCGATCTTTTTGGGATCGTCGCCGGGGATGTAAAGCTGCGCCCGCCGTACCCGGTAGGAACTGGTCATGGCATGGGCCGTCAGTCTGTGTGGAAAACTTCGGTCAGTTCGAGCATGCTCTCGTCGGGGCGCGCACCGCTCAGTGACTCGAAGTACGGAGCCATCAATTCCTGCCACTTCAGGTTGATCGGTTCTTTTTCCATACCGGCCAGCGAGGCGGCAAAGCTCTCTTCCGCCTCAAAATAGCCGAACAGCAGGCCGTCATCGCGCATGAACAGCGAGTAGTTACGCCAGCCTGTACGCCGTAATGCATCGAGCATTTCCGGCCAGACAGCTTCGTGATGCTTCTTGTACTCCGCGATTTTGTCCTGCTTGACCTTGAGCAGAAATCCGACACGTTTCATGAGGGTGTTCTCCGTATGATGATCTCATTCCCGACCTCTCTCCAACTGAGAGAGGAAGCTGCCGACAGTAGCTTTGCAGCGACCCGCTCCGAACAGGCACCCTGCCCAGGCGAAAGTATACAACCTGGCGGGCTTACCTGGGAAAGCGCGGTGCGCCGCCCAGCACTGTTCGAGATCGGAGTGACCAGAGAGAACGACTACTGCCCCGCCAGCCCGCCGTAGTGCCGCCGCACGATGACCTGCCCCTCGGGACTCTGCGCCCAGACGAAAAAAGCACGGTAAGCGTCGTTGCCCGGCTCGTGCAGGCCAACGAAGACAATCGGGGCGCGCAACGGGTACTGGTTGGCCGTGACAGTCTGCGGCGTGGGCAGCACACCATCCAGCGGAACAGCGCGGACACCGCCGTTCAGATAGCCCATCGAGACGTAGCCAATCGCGCCGGGGTCGGCACTCACGATGTCGATCACTGCCTGGCTGGTGGTGGCGAGGCGCGCCGTTCGTGCCACGCGCCGATCTCCAAGCGCCATCGCCTGGATGATCGCGGCGGTGCTGCTCGTATCGTTCCGCGCAACGATGGTCAGCGGCAAATCCGGCCCGCCGAGTGTATTCCAGTTCAGCACGCGGCCCTGCAAAATGGCGCGGAACTGGGCCGCCGTCAGGCTGGCAATGGGGTTCGACGGGTGAACGACTACTGCAATACCATCCTGCCCGATGGGTGTCGTCCACCAGCGGCTGTCCAAACCTGTGGATGGCACGTAATCCAGGAGGGCATAGGCCGCCTGTCCCTGCGTGATCCAGTCCAGCAGCGCACGGCTATCACCCGTCTGCACGTTCCAGGTGATCACCAGACCAGGTGGATTGTAATTGCTGACGAGGTCGCGCAGCAAAGGGCTGGTGGCGCTGTCGGCCAGCAGGCGCAACGATACCACCTCCGGTGTCGGACTGGCCGGGGGAAGCGGCCCACGGCAGCTTGCCAGCGCCAGAGAAAGTATGACGATGGTGCGCTTTGCGCCTCGGAACGGCCTCAAGAGCAGCCTTGAATACGAGCGTTCCGGGACAATCATCGCGCGGGGTGGCAGGCTGCCATCCTCCAAATTCGGCGTCCTTTCACGGTGACAGGTCTCGCGCCCCATCGCGCTAATCGGTCAAGCGACCTGTCGATGGGGGCAATTGCCCGTCATGTGCGGTTCTGAAACGCGCATTCACGCAACCGGAGGCGCTTTTGCCTTCTTCCCGGTTGGCTGGTAGTTCGCCAGGAATTCCTGAGCATAATCCGGAAACGTGCCGTCCATGATGGCGGCGCGCATTTCACGCATGAGTGTCAGCAGCAGATGGAGGTTATGCAGACTGAGGAGTTGGTGGGCCAGGATTTCACCCGCTTTGACGAGGTGGCGGACGTAGGCGCGCGAGAAGTTGGCACAGGCATAGCACGTGCAGCCTTCTTCGATGGGTGCGCTGTCCGTTGCATATTGAAGGTTACGCATATTGATGCGGCCCCGGCGGGTTAGCGCGGAACCGTTGCGCGCCACGCGCGTGGGCAGCACGCAGTCGAAGATGTCAATGCCGCGCGCCACGCCGTTCACCAGGTCTTCCGGGCTGCCGACACCCATCAAATAGCGGGGTTTGTCGGCAGGCAGCACAGGCACGGTTTGTTCGAGCGTCAGCAGCATCTGGGGTTTGGTTTCGCCGACGGCCAGGCCGCCGATAGCGTAGCCAGGAAAATCCAGCGCCACCAGCGTTTCCACCGACTCGGCGCGCAGGTCTTCAAAGATGCCCCCCTGCACGATCCCGAACAGGGCCTGGCGGTGGGGGTCGCCGGATCGGACGTGCTCGTCCAGGCAGGCCCGCGCCCAGGCGTGGGTACGCTCACACGCGGCGCGAACCACTTCACGCTCCAGCGGCGGCGGGCATTCGTCGAAACACATGATGATGTCCGCACCCAGGTTGTGTTGTATCTGGATGGATTTTTCGGGGGTGAAACGGTGCACCGAACCGTCGAGATGGCTGCGAAACGTTACGCCGTGTGCGTCGATCTGTCGCAGTTCCCCCAGGCTGAACACCTGAAAGCCGCCCGAATCGGTCAGCATGGGTCGATCCCAGGCCATGAAACGATGCAGACCGCCCATGTCTCGAACCAGTTCGTCGCCGGGGCGCATATACAGATGATAGGTGTTGGAGAGCACGAGCGTTGCGCCCAGTTCCCGGAGTTCGCGCGGTTCCACTGCCTTGACTGTAGCCTGCGTCCCAACGGGCGCAAAGACCGGAGTCGGCAGTGGGCCATGAGGTGTCATGAATATCCCGGCGCGGGCCGCACCGCACGTCGCTTCTAGCTCGAAACTGAACATATTCCCCTTCGACATCCGGCACGGAGGGAGATTATAGCAGCGGAACACCGATTGTCGAAGGGTGGGGGCAGTGCTCACCCCTTCAAATACCTGTCGCACCATTCCAGTACGCGCGCCAGCAAGTCAAGCTGGTGCTGTCGTTCCAGGATCGGATGATGCTCACGCGGGTATGTGACTAATTCCGTCTCGACGCCCATTTCCCGCAGCGCTGTGTACATTTCGCGGGCCTGCGTTGGACTCACGTCCTGGTCTTCCTCGCCTTGCAGGATCAGCGTCGGCGTGCGCGCCTGGTGAATGAATGCGATGGGCGACTTTGCCCGGTGAGCTACCGGGTCTGCGTAGGGCGTGGAGCCAAAGTACACGCGCTGCCAGTCGCGGATGTTGTTCTGGCCGTAGTAGCTCTCCCAACTGGCGATACCTGCCCCCATGATCGCCACTTTGAAGCGCGTGGTCTGCGTCACTGCCCACGCAGTCATGAAGCCGCCGTAGCTCCACCCGCCGATGCCCAATCGTTCTGGATCGGCCAGCCCCAACGCGATCAGGTGGTCAACGCCCGACAGTACATCCTGGAAGTCAGCACCGCCCATGTCTGGCACGTTGGCCTCGGTGTAGGCCGTGCCGCGTCCGCTGCTGCCGCGAATGTTGGGCAAAAGGACGAGATAGCCCTGCCCGGCCAGGTATTGATACCACCACTCCCACCAGACGGCGTAGTGCGGCAGCCACGACCAGGCCGGGCCACCGTGAATCTGCACGAAGGTCGGGTAGCGCTGGCCCGGCTGGTAGCCCACCGGGTAGACGACGTGCCCCACGATTTCCAGCCCGTCGGCGGCCCGCCAGGATGTGCGCTCCATTTTGCCCAGGCGCAGCAGCGGGTACGCGAACTGGCTGATTTGTCGCCAGGGCTGCACGGCGGCATCGAGCCTTCCGGCATAAACCTGCGGCGGCATGTCGGGCCGTTCGAGGATGGCGGCGAAAGCGCCGCCATCTTTGCTCACGCTGATACGGGGTACTGTCCAATCGCCGATCATCGCATAGTCTGACCACAGCGGCTGGATTTTCCCGGTGCTGACGGTCAATCGCCCGAAGGATGTGCCGTCAAGCTGGCGGGCGCTGTAAATGATCTCGTCTGGTGCGATCCAGTCCAGTTTGGTGAAGGACAGGGGCGTATCGCCTGGCGTGATCTGACGGGGCTGCCCGCCCGACGCCCCAACGACGCACACGTCGCCCTGCCACAGGGGTTGGTCGCTGATAATGCTCGTCAGGTAGGCGATCTGCGTGCCGTCCGGCGACCAGGTCACGGCGCAGATTTGTTTATCGACGTGCGCGATCTGCTGCATCTCGGCGTGCTCACCGTCCGCATCCAGCACGTATAACTGCGCCGTGTACCAGCCAGAGGGCGTGGCGTCGCCCTGTTTGGCAATGATCGCCAGCCGATCCCCACGCGGCGACCAGGCAAACTCGTGTATCTGATAGCCATCGGGCGACAGGGGCCGGATGGCCTTCGTCTCGACATCGACGGCGTACAGGCGGCGGTAATGCTCATGGCTGGCGAGCCGCGCATCTGCGCCTGGGATGAGCGAGTGCGGTTCCTCTTGAACGTGGACGAAAGCGATTTCCCGGCCACTGGGCGACCAGGCAGGCCAGTCCATCGTGCCGCGCAGATCGGTCAGCGCACGCGCCTCACCGCCGTCCACGTCGATCACGTACAGTTGGCGCTGGCCCGGATGGAGACGGTCAGACAGGAAGAGCAGCCGCCTGCCGTCCGGCGACCAGCGTAGGTACTGCTCTGTGCCGCCGCCGAAGGTGAAGCGGCGCGACTGGCCTGTGGTGACATCAGCCAGCCAGATTTCGCCGGGCAGTTCGGGCGTGCCGGGCTTGGAAGCGCTGCGCCGCGTGAACGCCACATAGCGGCCATCGGGCGAAATCTGGGCATCGCGCAGCACAACGTGATCTACAACGTCCTGCGGCGTGATGGGGTGTGGGTCGGCCATGTAGCAATCCTTTTGGATAGGGTTGATCTCACGCTCTGCCCCCTCTCCGAATCTGGGAACCGGGGGCACGCTATCTCCGGGCCTACTCCCCTCTCTGCTTGCGGAGAGGGGTTGGGGGTGAGGTTGTCTCGATTGCCTTCTCTACTTTACCGCCCCAAGCGTCAGGCCGCGAACCAGGTGGCGCTGCAACAGGATGGCAAAGACCACGATGGGGATGATCGCCACTGTGCCGCCCGCATTCATGCTTTCCCACTGCACCTGGATTTTGCCAATTAGCGCGGCAGTTGCCACCGACATGGGCATCCGATCCGGCGTGTTGGTCAGGATCAACGCGAAAAGGAATTCGTTGTACGAGTCGATGACAATGAAAATGGCCGTTGCCACCAGGCCGGGCCGGATGAGCGGCATGGTGACACGCCACATGGCTTGCCAGCGTGACGCCCCATCGACCATGGCCGCTTCTTCAAGGTCAACCGGGATTTCCGAGATAAAGCTGCGCATCATCCACACGGCAAAGGGCAGGCTGAACGTCACGTAGACGATGATCAGCCCGCTGAACTGGTTCACGAGACGCAGCCCGTTGATGATCTGGTAAACCGGCACAATGGTGACAATGGGCGGCAGCATCCGCGTCGAAAGAATCCAGAAGGCCAGGATTCCGTTCAGTTTTCCTGGAAGGCGGAAGCGCGACAGGCTGTAGGCCGCCAGCGTGCCGAGCAGGATCGAGAGCGCGACACTGCCGCTGACGACAATCAGGCTGTTGCGCAGCGCCAGACCGAACTGACGGTTGTTGAACAGGTCGAAATAGCCTGCCAGCGTGGGGGCCTGCGGCAAAAGCGTAGGCGGCTGCGAAAATAGTTCAACGTGCGTTTTCAGTGACGACGACACCATGTAGAAGATCGGGAACAGAAAAAAGAGAATCGCGGCGATCAAGATCACGTGCCGCCCGACTCTTGCCGCGTAAACAGATGGGGAGACGCGGCGTGCCGCGCTTTGCGCAGCCGGCATTGAGGAAACCGCCATATCCGACTTTAGTGTATTGGGTGTCGTCTCAGCCATACTTTAAACCCCTACTCGGCCACGTGACTGACATTCAAGACCCGGATGTAAAGCGTCGAAATGATCAGCGTGATGACCAGCAAGACAATCAGCAGTGCGGCGGCATAGCTCATTTGCGAGAATTTGAAGGCAACTTTATAGACGAAAAAACTGACGACTTCCGTCGCCGTGCCAGGGCCGCCCAGCGTCGTGACATAAACCTGATCGAAAAGGCGCAAGGCGTCCATGGTTCGCACGAGCAGAGCCACCAGGATCGTCGGGCGCAGCAAGGGCAGCGTGATGTAGCGCAGCGATGTCCAATAGCTTGCGCCATCCACACGGGCCGCTTCCAGCAAATCCAGCGGGATCGTTTGCAGGCCCGCCAGCAGGACCAGGAACATGAACGGCGTCCACTGCCAGATATCCATGACCATGACCGAGGGCAGCGCCAGTTGAGGATTGCCGAACCAATCGGGGCGCGGCAGGTGCAGCAATTCGCCCAGGATGTAATTCGGCAGGCCGAACTCGGTGTTATACAGCAGCCGGAAGATGATGCCGACCACGACAGGCGCCAGCACCATCGGGATGATATACGCCGTTCGGTACAACGTTCTGAAACGCACGTCCTCGACCAGGATCAGCGCCAGCAACAGCCCCAGGACTAACTCGGTAGGTACGACGACACCCGTAAAAATCAGCGTTGTGCCAATCGAGTTCCAGAACGCGCCATCGCTGAACATGTGCTGGTAGTTGTCCAGCCCGGCAAAGGTGGTGAATTTGCCGAAGCGGTAATTCCACAGGCTTGTGTACAGCGAATAGAGCAGTGGATAAACCGAAAACACCACCAGCACGATCACGGCGGGCAGCAGCAGTGTGAAACGCAGCCAGCGATCCTGACCCAGCTTTGCCCACAGCGATTCGCCGGAGCCGGGCGGCCCGGCGGCTGGACGTGGCAACGTGATCGAGGACATGGCAACCCCTCCTCATTGACCTCACCCCCAACCCCTCTCCACCCTGTGGAGAGGGGAGCCAATTCCACGACTTGTCAGGCTACCGATTCCCCCCTCACCATTTGGAGAGGAGGGCGGAGGTGAGGCCTCTTACTTGTAATACCCTGCGTCGGTCAAAATTTTGGTCACTTCTTTGGCCGCATTATCCAACGCTTCCTGGGGCTTTTCTTTGCCTGTGACCGCGTTGTTCAGGTGCAATCCGAGCGTCGCCTCGACCTGCGCCCAGTCCGGAGTACGCGGGCGCGCTACCGAGCCATTGAGTGCGTTCAGAATGACAGGCAGCCAGGGGTACTTGGCATCCAGGTCTTTATCGGTGTACACCGAGGTGCGCACCGGGACACCCTTACGGTTAGCCAGTTCACGCTGTGCATCCTCGCCCAGAATCCACTGCAACACCTTCAATGCTTCAGCCTTGTGCGGCGCGTTGGCATTGATGCCCATGATCCACGTGCCAAGCTCGGAGGCGGAGCGTACCTTGCCCGGTGTGGTCGTCCAGCCTGTCTTGCCCACTACCTTCGACTGTGTGGGGTCTTCCGCAGCTAGAATCCAGCCTGTCCACTCGATGTTGGTGATGCACTGGCCTTGCAGGTAACACGCGCCCTGTTCCGCCGAGTCGAACGCCGCCACGCCGTCTGGCTGGTATTTCATCAGCCCGACGAACTCTTCGAGCGCTGCCACGCCTTCGGGGCTGTTGAATTTGACGTTCCATTTGTCATCGAAGATTTCGCCACCGTAGGAATACAGATACGGGAACCACTCGGTCACGATGGGATTGCCCTTCACGCCGCGCATCGCCAACGCATAGATGTTCTTGGACTTGTCGGCCATCGTTTCGCCGATCTTGTTGATGTCGTCCCAGGTCTTGGGCGCTTCTTTTACCAGGTCTTTGCGGTAGAAGAAGATCTGGACATCGCCAATGACGGACAGCGCGTACAACTGCGGCTTTTCATCGGGGCTGATGCCTGGAACACGGGGCCCACTCTGCGGCGGCCACCAGCCGATGTCTACGGTTGCCTTGACCAGATCGGGGTCAGGTGTGTAGCCCATCGCCGTCAGGTTTTCCAGGTAGCCACTCGCTGCAAACTGCGGGACCCAGGGATCGTCACCCATAATCAAGTCATAGTCGGCGCACTTGGAATTTCCGCACTGGGTCGCCTTTTCGTATAGACCGTCGTAGGGGAATTCCACCCATTCAACCTGGAAGCCAGTGGCTTTGTCGGCAAGTTTTTCATTAATCATGTCCTTCAGCGGCGCAGTACTGGCATCTTGCCCCGCCAGGATCACGACTTTCACGGGTTGGGCCTGCGCCACGCGCCCGGTCATGATCGCGCCCAGGGCCAGCGCGCACAACGTCAGGCAGATAACTAAGCGTCTAAAGAGTGATCGGCTAACGTTCATCGTCTTCTCTCCTTCAAAAAGCTTCAATAGTTGACGACCATTGACCCACGTGATGTCCTGTCCGACACCTCCCTTCCCGCTCCATCCCGAATATTCAGCGTTACCCTAAAAGATCACGCTTTTTAGCAGATTCACGGAGCGCTCAACCGCCAGCTCCGGCTCCATCAGGACGTCCTCGTGTTCTATCGACAGCACGTCGTCGTAGCCCACGCTTTTCAGGGCGCTGGTGAAGTTCGCCCAATACTCTGCCCCGTGTCCGAAGCCAAGCGTCACGTAGCGCCAGGTCTGGTCGCGCACGGGCACAGGGAAGCGCATGTCCAGCGCCCCGTAGATGGCCGTGTTGCGCGCATCGACCCGCGCATCCTTGGCGTGGACGTAATAGATGGCATCGCCAAGCGCCTTGACGATCTCGATGGCGTCCATGCGCTGGTAGAAGAAGTGGCTCGGATCGAGGTTCGCGCCGACGATTGGCCCCACAGCCGCCCGCAGCCGTTCCAGGCTCGAAACGTTGTAGACGAGCATCCCTGGATGCAACTCGAAGCACAGCCGCGTCACGCCGTGCTGCTCGGCAAAGGCCGCCGTCTCCGTCCAGAACGGGATCGCCCGGTTGTCCCACTGCCAGTTCAGCAGTTCGATGAAGTCCTCCGGCCACTGCGCCGTGACCCAGTTCGGATAGTCCGTGCTGGTCGGCGTGCCGGGACAGCCAGACATCAGCACGATCCGCCCGATGCCGAGCCGCTCCGCCAGCAAGATGGTGTCGCGGATCACCTGCGCGTCGTGGACGCCCTTCTCCGCGCGTGGGTGCAGCGGGTTGCCGCTGCAATTCAAGGCACTGATTTCCAGATCGCGGCTGATGATCGCATCCTTGAACTTGCCCAGAGCCGCGTCGTCACGCAGCAGCATGTCCATGTGACAATGTGGCGCGGGCGAGAAGTTGCCCGTGCCGATCTCCACCGCTTGGATGCCCAGTTCCGCGATCTTGTCCAGTGCTGCCTCAAAGCCCAGGTGCAGCAGCCCATCTGTGAAAATGCCGAGTTTCATGGTCATGCCCTCGCCATCTGGCTGGCAGTTTTGGCTGCCTCCCCGCCCAAGCCCGCCGGATGCAACGCCGCAACTACCTGTTGCAAAATGGCAATATCGGCCCGCCCGTCTGCCACATTGGTGATCGGCTCTTTGTCGTTCACCACGCAGTCATGAAAGGCCCGCAATTCTTCCCGGAACGCCTCGTTGTAGGAGGCTTGCACGCGCTTTTCGATGGCTGCGCCGTTTTCCATGTGCTGCACGACGATTGGCGTCGGGAAGTGCTTCAGGAACGGCGACGGGAACTGAATACGCACCCGGCTGGCGGAAGACATGAGCGCGATCTCCTCAAAGTAGTCGCGCAGTTCCGCCAGGTACGTCCAGGTGTAGACGACACGCACGTCATTCGGGTAGCTCAGGATGGTCGTGATGGACGGCGCTTTCTCATCCTCCGGCCATATACCGGTGTACAAAACGCCCGTCGGCTCCCCGATCAGCCCGCGCAGCGCGTTGATGTCGTGGACGAGCGAACCCAGGATCACGTCGAAATACACGAACCTGAGCGTTTCCGACACATCGCCGATTGCCTCGCGGATCAGCGCATCCTGGGCCTCCATCAGCGGCTGCATCACGCCCTGCGGCACGTCGTTGAAGCGCGTCACGCCGAAGATATTGTGATACTGGTCTTCGGACGGATGCAGCGTGTTGATCTGGACGTAGCGCAGGCCGCGCATATCTTTGACCACGTTCTGCGCATAATGGTAGCCGGGATCGTAGCGTTTCATGTAGGCGACCATCACCTTGACGCCCGCCTTCTTCACGGCGCTGACGATCTCGTCGGCTTCGCGCAGTGTGAAGCACAGCGGCTTTTCCACCAGGACGTGTTTGCCCGCCTGGACTGCCGCCAGAATCTGCGGCGCGTGCGTGCCGCTGTTCAGCACCAGCACCGCATCGATCTGGTTGGAGGCCAGCAAGTCCCGGTAGTCGGTGGAGCGCCGCACCGCCGGGACGTTGTATTTCTCGCCCAGGAAGCGCAGCAGGTTCGGCGACAGATCGCTGAGGGCCGCGATCTCATATAGTTCAGGCAGGCTATCCAGGTACGGCAGGTGCATGATCTGGGCCACTGTCCCGCAGCCAATGACCCCCACTCGTAAACGTCTTGAAGCAGCCATAAATAATCCCCTTTGCTGCGTCCCCTTTGATTCCCCCTCTCCACAGGGTGGAGAGGAGGCCAGGGGGTGAGGCAAAATCCTATAGTCCCAACTTCTCCCTTAAGTACCGACGGCTGATGCCCACTGCCTCAAGCGGTGTGCGGCCCTGGGCATCGCGCGGGTCGAGCGTATCCTGCTCGACCACGATCCAGCCTTCGTAGCCCATCGCCTTCAGATCGTTGACGACGCCGACGACATCCACCGCACCCGACCCGATGGGCGGGAAGATGCCCTGCCGCACCGCCGTGTAGAAATCCAGCCCTTCTTCGCGGACGCGGCGGCCCACCTCCGGGTTCAAGTCTTTCAGGTGGACGTAGCGGATTCGTTTGCCGTGCCTGGCGATGGCCTGTCGGGGATCACCCAGGCTGTAGGCATGATGGCCGGTGTCCAGGCAGATGCCGACCAGCGCCGGGTCGGTCAGGTCGGCCAGCAGGTCCATGTGGGCGGGCGTTTCCAGGTGGCTGCCTGCTTCCAGATGAAAGACCGTATCCAGACCGATCTGTTTGAACTCGCGCGCCAGCGATTCCATCAGTTTGGCGGCGGCCTGCCACGCGGTTCGATCCGGCTCCAGCGTGTCGCCGGGCGCGCGCACCGCGTCCGCCACCACGATGTACGGACAATTGAGGGCACGCAGCAGCCCGGCCACGCTTCGCGCCAGCTTGATGTCATTGGCCTGACGCCCCGGCTCAAACCAGCCTATCGGCACAAAGGCCGAGGTCAGGATCAGGTTGCGGCGGGCCAGTTCGTCGCGCAGTTGGGCCGGGTCGGTGGGGTAGAACCCGTAAGGGCCGAGTTCTGTACCCTCGAAGCCCAACGCGCTGATGTCGTCCAGCACCTTTTGCCAGGTCGGCCAGTGCGTGTTGTCGGTCTCTTCCATGATGCCCCAACTGACCGGCGCTGAGGCCAGGTGAATCGCGCCCATATCGTTATGCCTTTCGGTGACGGGCCGCCGCAGGCGGTGGCCCACTTGATTCGCGCTCGATCAGGCTCACGTCCAGCACGGCGGTGTAGGGCAGCGGCACGTGCTGGCCCCGCAACAGATCGATCAGCAGGTAGGCGGCCTGCTCACCCATACGCTGTTTGGGGTGCGCCACCGTCGTCAACGATGGGTTGACGTAGGCCGCCTGTACAATGTCGTCAAAACCGACCACTGACACGTCCTCTGGCACACGCAGCCCGCGCTTGCGGAGGGCACTCATAACGCCGATTGCCATCGTGTCGTTGTGTGCAAAGATGGCCGTCGGCGGCTCGGCGTGCTCTAACAGCCGGAAGGCGGCAGCTTCCCCGGCGGCGATCTCCGGCTCGGTTTCGAGAATGAGATCGGTCTCGAGGGCCACGCCGGCGGCACGCAGGACGTCTCGATAGCCTTCGACGCGCTTCTGGCTGCTGGTTTTGTCGCCCGCCCGCGTGATGCAGGCGATGCGGCGGTGTCCGAGGTCCAGCAGGTAGCGCGTCACCAGCCGCCCGCCTTCGTAATCGTCCGCCACCAGACAGTACGCGCCTTCGATTTCGTATTCCAGGACAATCGTACAGATTTCAGCCGCTCGCAGTGCTGCCACGCTCTCGGCAGTGGTCGGGATGATGACCGCCCCCTCGACTCGACGAGTACGTAGCAGGTTGACATAGCTGGCCTCGCGCTCGGCGTCCAGGTTGGAGTTGCACAGGATCACCGTGTATCCGTTGGCATAACCGACGTTCTCGATGATGCGTGCGATCTCGCCATAGAAGGGGTTAGCCGTGTCGGGCACGATGAGGCCAATAGTAGACGTGCGCTGCTTGCGCAGACTGCGCGCCACGTCGCTTGGATGGTAGCCAAGTTCTTCGATGGCTTGCAGGACACGGGCGCGCGTTTCCGGCGCAACGGGGCGCGGGCCGTTATTGACGACGTAAGAGACGGTAGCTTCGGAAACCGCTGCGCGCCTGGCGACAGCTTTGCGTGTAACGGGCATTTTTCAGTGCTTTACCAAAGAACAAAGTGTTCAGCGCCGCAAGCGGCCTGTTTGGGATCAACGTCAGGCTCGATTAAGGGAATCTACACGTGTAGATTCATCCTAAGCCGATTCGCGCGGCGAGTCAAGTGGGCAAAATCTGGCGGGGTACATCTATGCGGCAAAGATTCACCACTTCTGCTAGAATGCAACTCAAGCCAGTGCTGTGCGTATAGCTGAATAGATGTCTATACATGCTTAAGGGCTGAGGATGTGAATATGTCGAACTCGAACTTCGATCCCATGAAGAAAAGCCTGAATACGCTCCGCGATTCAGTGAATAAACTGATCGAGGAGGGATTGGCAGCCACACTGAGCGGCGTGCAGGCACTCCCCGTAGACGTGGTGGAGACGGATACGGCGCTTGTCGTAAAGGCCGGGCCGGTGCTGGGCATCCAACCCCAGGACATTGACGTGTCTATCGTCGGCGATAAGCTGACCATCAAGGGCGAAATCCGGCCAGACCCGGACACACCCGAAGGGACTTACCTGCGGCGCGAGCGCAAAGTCGGCGCGTTCTCACGTACCGTCACCATTCCGCGCCCGGTCAAGGCCGATCAGGCAGCGGCCAGCTTCAAGGATGGGATGCTGACCATCACGCTGCCGAAGGTCGAGGAACCGTCACCGAAAGTGATCAACGTGAAGCCCATCGATTCGTGACCCGGACTTCGCGCTGAAAGCCTCCTTCTCCACGCTTCCGAGGTCAGGACGTTGCGCCTGAAACGATTCGCCTGGATCGGTCTGATCTTGCTCGCGCTCCCGGCGGGGTTGGCGCGCGCTGCCAGCCCGGTCACGGCACACGTCGTGATGCTGCCGGTGGCGAACCTCGATCCGGTCAGTCTCCCACGCGACGACTTTAATGCCCGCGACCTGGTGGAGAACCTGTTTCTCGGCCTGACGCGGTACGATGCCGCCAGCCGCCGCATCGTGCCCGCGCTGGCCCGCGACTGGACAGTAAGCGACGACGGCCTCACCTGGACGTTCAGCCTGCGTGAGGATGTGAAATGGGTTCGCTTCAACGCGGCGACAGGACAGGTGGAAGCGCTGCGCACCGTTGTTGCAGACGATTTTGTCTACGCCCTGCGCCGTGCCTGCGATCCGCCGCCGCCCAACCCGGCCACGCATTCGGTGTACATCGTCGTGGGCTGTCTGCGCGTGGCGACAGCCAATCCCTCGCTTGTGACCGATCTGTTCATCGCGCGTGAACTGTGGGTGCACGCTGTCAACGATTTCAAACTCGAAGTCAAGATCGCCTTTCCTGCGCCGTATTTCGCCAGCCTGCTGGCGCTGCCAGAGTTCCGTCCGGTTCCCCGTGAAGCTGTTGCCACCAACCAGGACTGGACGCAGTTGGGCACGATCCTGACCAATGGCCCCTGGGTCATTGCCGATTGGACGCCCGACCAACAAATGACACTGGTTCGCAACCCGTTGTGGCCCGATCCCGTGCCGGGCAATGTCGAGCAGATCGAGGTCACTTTTGTCCAGACGCCAGAAGCCGTCACGCAGCAGTTCAGCACTGGTCGCGCGGACTTTGCCCACCTGGATAGCGCTTCTGCATTGGCGATCAAACAGGCGAACCCGGACAGCGTGCTGATGAGTCCTGAACAGTCGGTGGTGGTTTTGGGCTTTTCCGGCGAGCGGAAGGTGGTGAGCAGCGAGGCCTTTCGGCGGGCGCTGGCGCAGTCCATCAACCGGGAAGCGCTGGTGAGCGAGGTCTTGCCCGGCGCAGCCGTACCGTCCTCGCGCTTTATGCCTCCCGGCGTGATGGGCGGCCCCACCGATCCACCCGACAACAGCGGCTACCAGCCGGACATTGCGCAGGCCGCGCTAAGTGCTGCCGGGTTCGCCAACTGCAAGCTGCCGGAAAAGATGATGCTGGTGGTCGAGGATCGCCCCGCAATGGCCGCACTGTCGAAGACGCTGATCGAGCAGTGGCAAATGGTACTTGGCTGCCGCGCCGACTCGTTTGTCATACGCACAGCGCCGCTCAATTACGTCGAGGCAGTGGCCCATGCCGCCATCAGCGCCTCGGAGAAGACCGATCCGCCGCGCGCTCAGTTGTGGCTGGTGACGTGGCGCCCCGATTACACCGATGCGAATGCCTGGCTCGGCGATGGCCTGCACTGCCAGTTCGGATTCTTGCGACCCGGCCTGCCCTGTGGCGAGGCTGACAAGCGCGTCGACGCCGCTGCCCTGGAATCTGATCCGGTCAAGCGCGCCGCACTCTATCAGGAAGCTGAAACGCTCTGGTTTGGCCCGGAAGGCTCGTTTCCTGTTGTGCCCCTGTTCTTCAGTTATGAGATGGTTGGACGGCAGGCGCACCTCAAGGGCGCGACGGTCAGCGGCAGCCAATGGTATGCCGGGTGGACGATTGGCAATTGATAGTTGAGGGGCCAGGTAGGGCCAAAGCTCCGCCAGGTTTGACGAACTGCAACCGATTGGGTATAGTCCTCGTCAATAAACTTTCGGGGGCATGTGGCGGGCTAAGGTCTGCAACTGCCCTCTTTTGCATGAGGGCAAGCAATACTCAGATGGCGCGACCCGGCTCATGCTGGCGATAGTGGATCGATTGGATAAGCGTCGTGTGGCCGCATTCATCCGGCGCATGCCCTGGACGGGTCACATCGCGCAGGTGGTGTGGCGCCTGTGGCAACCCTGGGTCACGGTGGGGGTGGTCGGCGCGATTTTCGATGACGAGGGGCGCATCTTGCTGGTCGAACACGTCTTTCACCCGCTCTTCCCCTGGGGCCTGCCCGGCGGGTGGATGCTTCGCAACGAGAACCCGGACGAAACTGTGCGCCGCGAAGTCTACGAGGAAACGGGCCTGCGCATCGACGTGCTGAAGCCGCTGTTGATTGCACGAACGCCATATTTGTCGCGCCACCTGGATATGGCCTATCTGTGTCGTGCGCAGGGTGGGGATATTCGCCTGAGCAGCGAACTGCTTGCCTACGACTGGGTTGACCCGCTGCGGACACCGCCAATGGCCGTTTTCCACCAGCACGTCTTGAAGGCGGCGCTGGCAGAGCGGCGTTCGTGATGCTAACCGTGAGTTGAAATGGTTGTGGAGGCGTGATGACTGTCACCGGATTGGGCACAACTCGTAAGCGCGTCCGCTTGCCTGTGCTGGCGCTGTTCTCGTCGGCGTTGCTGCTGGCCGCGCTGATCCTGTTCGTGAACGAAATGGTGCACTTTGCGCAGGGCCGTGACACGCTGCAAACGGACATCACTGTAGGAGGCGTCCCCGTCACGGGCCTCAAGCTGGCCGAGGCGGCCACGACCTGGGAGCGCGTGTACGACCAGCCCGTCGAACTGGATTACCAGGGCAGCCCTATTTTGCTCAAGCCCTCCGAGATCGGCTTTCGCCCCAACAGCGAACGCATGCGTGCCGAAATCCAGTCGAAGCTGTCCAGCACGAACAACTACTGGCTCGACTTCTGGAACTACCTCTGGCGGCGGCCTACCAGCCCGATCACCGTCAGTCTGATCGCGGATTACCAGGAGGCGAAACTGCGGGCCTACCTGGAAGACATCGCGGCGCGCTATGAGTTGCCTGCCAGTGGCGCCAATTTCGACGTGAACTCGATGACCTTCGGCGCGGGCGCAGCAGGGATGCGTCTCGACATCGAAGGGGCTATACAGGCCATCGATTCGGCACTGCGCCGCCCGACGGATCGTAAGGTCAAGCTGCCGATGAAGGGTGAAAACGCCCGCAACGCCAACATGCAAACGCTCAAGCAGGCCATCATCGATTACCTGACCGCCAAGGGCTTCCCGCCCAACGGCCCGGCCACGCTCGGCTCGGTACTCGTCATCGACCTGCAAACCGGGCAGGAGATGGCGATCAACCCGGACATCGCCTACTCGGCGATGAGCACGATCAAAATCCCGATCCTGATCAACATTTTCCGCAAGCTGGATTTCGCGCCGGACGTCAATACGAAGTGGCTGATGGGCGCATCCATCCTATGCAGCAGCAATTCTGCCTCCAACTACCTGATCCAGCTTTCGGGCGTGGGCAATACGGCGGGCGAACAGCTTGCCAACGGCCTGAGCCAGGTCACATCGACGGCCCAGACCCTGGGCGCGAAGAATACCTTCATCAGCGCGCCGCTGTATGTGGGCGACAAGAACTACGAGTTCTCGATCCAGCGCCCCAAGACCATGCCCAACCCGGCTTTCAACGCCAAACCCGACCCCTACAGCCAGACCACCGCTGAGGATATGGCAGCACTGCTACAAGAACTCTACGATTGCAGTGAGTACGGCAGCGGACTGATGGCCGTTTTCCCCGAAGGGTTCACCCAGAACGAATGCAAGCAGATGATCGAGCTGATGAGCGGCAACATTACGGGCCGCCTGATCGAACTGGGCGTGCCGCCGGGGACGCGCGTGGCGCACAAAAACGGCTGGGGGGGCACGCAGGCCAGCGGTGCAAACGTGAGCGACGCGGCCATTGTCTATTCGCCCGGCACGACGTACATCCTGTCGATCTACATGTGGGAGGCCAAAGCCAACCAGGACGGCATCGGCAGCATCGAGTCGTGGGAGGCCGTCGAAGGGGTTTCGCGCATCGTCTACAACTTTTTCAACCCGGATAACCCGCTGCTGGTCAGCCGGGTTCCGCAGAACAAGCTGACGGCAGTGGATTGTGTCATGCCTAATCCGAACCACCCGGAGCGGCTGGACCTGACCAACATCAACAACGGGCGTTTCGACGCCAACGGCCACATTCTGCCCGATGCCTGCGAGAACTACCCGGACAACAAGCAGTGCTTTACGGCCTCAGATGCCGCACCGGCACAGCCAACGCCGGGGCAACCTGTCCCGCCGACAGCCGTTCCGACGCAGAAAGCAGCGCCAACCAGTGCACCAGCCAGTGCACCGACGTTGCCGCCACCGCCGCCCAAGTGAAGCGGTGACAATTTGCCCCGGCCACGCCAAAACGGAGTTTCGGGCCTCCGCTTTGCAGAGAGGGGAGCCAGGCTCTGCATCACAACCCTGCGGAGGCCGTAATTGATTTTGATTCGGCCCAGGCGCAGTTTACCGACGGCTCAGGGCATTGAAGATCAGCAGCGCCACGGCGCAAACCCCGACCAGTGCCAGAACCAGAAAACAGCCCACCGCCACAATGACCGGGCGCAGCAGTGGCCCACCCTCCCGGATCAGTTCGGAAAGCAGGCCCACATTCTCGGCGTGGCCGAGCGAGGCCAGCAATCCTGCACCCTCGCCAACGTCGCCAAAATCCTCGTCGGACATGCCGGCCCGCCGGCGTCGCCGACGGCTGCGCTCGCCGTAGCTGGCCTGTATCGCATTGGGGTCGCCAAGCTGCGAACGTCCCCGTTCGGCGCGGTGCTTGCGCACGTAGGCGCTGGGATCGAAGTTGGCAAAATCGTTGTCGTTGCGCTCAGACGGCTCATCCTGATCCAGGGATCCATCCAGCGCATGGCCTCGCCGCCGCAAATAGGTAGCCGGGTCGAAATTGGCGAAATCCTCGGCCTGATCCTCGCCGGGTATGTAGTCGTCAAGCTCATCGTCACTCATGACGGTTGTCAACCTTTTGCGATCACCTGCTCAAAGACCTTGAGGTGTTCGCCAGACAGCACCGTGATGCGCGGAATCTCGAATGGGTCGCCAGCGATGTCGCCCTTATGCTGTGCAACGGTAACTGCGCCCTCAAATCCGGCCAGGCGAGCCAGCATGACGATGCGTGGGTTGTGGTCGTTGTACGGATAGGCAAAGACGTTGATCGGCGTGTGCAGGTGTTGTGCCAGCACAAGACGGGACAGGAAAATCTCCAGAAAGGCGGCGGGTGTCGAGAGGCGCGTCAGGAAGGGGTGATGCACTGTATGCGCGCCGATCTCCATCCCGGCCCGCTGCATTTCTGCAATCTGATCCCAGGTCATGTAAGCCGGGTAGCCCACCAGCCCTGTGACGATGAAGAACGTCCCGGTCATGCCGTATTTCTTCAGCAGCGGGAAGGCAATATCGTAGTTGTCCCGGTAGCCATCGTCGAACGTCAGCACGACGGACTTTTCGGGCAGCGGTACGCCGTGCGTTTCCGCATCCAGGTAAGCCGCCATCGAGAGGGTGTGATAACCGTTCCCGGATAAATAGCGTAGTTCGGCCTCCAGTTTCTGTGGGCTGACGTACCACCGTCCCTGGTGATCAGCAATGTGGTGATACAGCAGAATGGGGACATGGATCGGCGCAGCCTGCACGACGCCAGAGCGGGTGGCACTCAGGCAGGCGACAGCGAAAACGGCGAGCAGAAACTTCCTGATCATAGGTTGCCTCGTTGAATATGTAGAGGTGGATTCCAATGTGCTGCTTCACGCGCGGACGTGGTTCTCCCCATAGACGACCCACTTGTAGGTCGTCAGTTCCCGCAATCCCATCGGGCCGCGCGCGTGGAGCTTCTGCGTGCTGACGGCGATCTCCGCGCCCAGCCCGAACTCGCCGCCGTCATTGAAGCGTGTCGAGGCGTTGACGAACACCGCCGCCGAGTCGATCTCGTCCACGAAGCGTGCCGCGTTGGCCTCGTCACGGGTCAGGATTCCGTCGCTGTGTGCAGTACTGTGCCGGTAAATATGCTCTATCGCCTCGTCCAACCCGCTGACGACCTTGATGCCCAGGATCAGACTCAACCATTCGGTGTCGAAATCGTCCGGGCCAGCGGGCGCTAACCGGGTGTCGCCGGACGGATTGGGCGTCACGGCCCAGGCGTGCGGATCGAGCCGGAAGGTCACACCACTTGCGCCCAGCCGCTCGATGACGCGCGGGATGAAGCCCGCCGCCACCGCCTCGTGGACGAGCAGAGTATCCAGGGCATTGCAGACGCTGGGGCGCTGTGTCTTGGCGTTGTGAATGACCTCGATGGCGGCATCCAGGTCGGCGCTCTGATCCACGAACAGGTGGCAGATGCCGATCCCGCCCGTGATGACCGGGATCGTGCTGTTTTCGCGGCAGAACTGGTGAAGGCTCTGCCCGCCGCGCGGGATGATCATGTCCACGTACTGGTGCAGCCGGAGCAGTTCGCCCACGTAGCGCCGATCCGTCGATTCGATGAACTGGATTGAGTCGGCAGGCAGGCCGCAGCTTGCCAGCGCCTCGCGGATCACGCTGACCAGCGCCGTGTTGCTGCGCAGCGTCTCGGAGCCGCCGCGCAGAATGGCTGCGTTGCTCGTCTTGAGGGCCAGCGCTGCCACGTCCACCGTCACGTTAGGCCGCGCCTCGTAGATAATGCCCAACACGCCGAGCGGCGTCCGGCGCTTGCTGACGCGCAGGCCGTTGGGCCGAACGGTTTCGTCGAACGTCTCACCCACCGGGTCGGGCAGCCTGGCGACCTGCCGCACGTCCTTCGCTATGCCCGCCAACCGGTTTTGCAGCGACAGCCGATCCAGCAGGGCGTCCGTCAGGCCGTTGGCGCGTCCCTCCTCCAAATCCTGGCGGTTGGCGGCCAGGATGCGCTCGGCGTTGGCATCCAGCCCGTCGGCAATGGCGTACAGCGCGGCGTTCTTCTGCTCGGTGGTGGCGCGGGCCAGGATGCGTGCGGCGGCCTTCGCGCGCTGGCCTATCTGGTTCAGGTCAATTGGTTCGGTCATGGTCGTCCCTCAGAACGGCATAGCATGGCTGCGGGCACGGTAAGCGCCCGTCAGAGCAGCACCAGATTGTTGCGGTGGATCACTTCTTCCCCATAAGTATATCCCAGGATACTGGCGATCTGTGCAGATTTGACGCCGACAATCTGCCGAATCTCGTGGCTGGCGTAGTTGGTCAGGCCCACGGCCAGCGCCTTACCCTCCGGCGAGAGGATGCGCACGACAGTGCCGCGCTCGAAATCGCCGCTCAACCCGGTCACGCCGACAGGCAGCAGGCTTGCACCATTATTGCGCAGCTTGCGCGCCGCGCCCGCGTCCACGCTGATGTCGCCCTGCGGTTTATCCGAGAGCAGCCAGCGCTTATGGCTCTCCCGGTGTGTCGTCGGGGCCAGGAACGTTGTACCGATGCGCTTGCCCGCTGCCAGATCAAGCAGTACGTCCGGCAGCGCGCCCGACGCGATGACAGTCACGGTTCCGCTGCGCCCGGCAAGCTGCGCCGCCTGCAACTTGGTGATCATGCCGCCCGTACCCAGGCCCGTCGATGTGCCGCCCGCCCGCGCCCACACCGTGTCGTCGATCTGTTCGACCACCGGGATCAGTTCAGCATCGGGATTGGTGCGCGGGTCGGCGCTGTACAGGCCCAGTTGGTCGGTCAGCAGGATCAGCAGATCGGCGTCCACCAGATTGGCGACCAGCGCCGAGAGATTGTCGTTGTCGCCAACCCGGATTTCTTCGGTGGCAATCGTGTCGTTCTCGTTGATGATCGGCACGATCCGGTGGGCAAGCAGCGTCAGGAGCGTATCCCGCGCGTTCAGGTAGCCCGTGCGGTTGGAGAGGTCGCCGCGCGTCAGAAGCACCTGCCCGACGGTAATGTCAAAGAAGCTGAATAGTTCGGTGTACATCTGGATCAACCGGCCCTGGCCCACCGCCGAAAGCATCTGTTTGGCGGGCACAGAGCGATCCAGTTCCGGGTAATTGAGCGTCTCGCGCCCGGCGGCGATAGCGCCCGACGAGACGATGACGATGCGATGCCCGGTTTCGTGAAGTTGTGCCGCCTGCCGCACGATCTCCAACATGCGCCGCCGCGAAAGACGCTTTGTGCCCGCCGTCAGGACGCTGGTGCCGAGCTTGATCACAATGTGTTGAGAGGTGTTAGCCATGCGGGAAACGATAAGCCAGGAAAGGAGAGAAGTCAAGGGCGATACGCTTGCGCTTTCCAGACCTGCGGAGCAGACCGAACTCGGATGTCCTGAAGCAGATGAAGTGCGGCGTGTCAAGGCGGAAATGGCTGAATACTGGCTCAAGTATGGCTGCCCAAATAGAGAGGCGCATGCGCCTGTTGGGCCAGCCAGTCCTCTGCTCTACGCGGAGGGCTGGCGGCTGTCCTATCTCTTTTGAAATGGTTGTCACCGCCGACTACGACCAGCTATGACCAGCTATGACACAACTGGCAGGCTCGTGAGTGTAGCCCCTGACAGGGCAACCCAACGTGCAGACACCCACCCAATCAGCCCGGTATTGGTCTGGACTTTGAGCCATGTTCCAGCGCTGTTCTTGCCGAGCGGAGTGACCACTTGTCCAATGCGCAGCATCCCGATCCTGCCTGCACTTGTCGTCGGGCCATTGCGCACGTTTAGTGCAAAGGCTCGTACTGAGGCAGTCACCCCGGTCACGGTAGCGGGCGGTGGGGTCGTCACTGCTGAAGAAACGAGCGGCAATGCCATCACTTTGCCGGATGACAGTCTGACCCACAAGGCTGATACCCACCCGACCAGTCCTTGCCCGGTTCGGATTTGCAGCCAGGTTCCCGCGCTGTTCCTGCCAAGCACGGTCAGCGGGGTTCCCAACGGTAGAACCGAGAGCCTGGCAGCGCTGACGCTGGGGCCATTGCGGACATTGAGGAAAAAGGCTCTCACCTGTGCTGTGGTGGCTGCATTGCCTTGAGCCTGAGCGGGTGAATGAACTACGAACAAACCGATCACCACTACGACAACGCTTACCAGAAGTATCAAACGGCGATACATATGTCCCTCCTTGAGCCTACTGAAGGACCTTACGATCAGGTGTAGCGCTATTCAGGGAACAGCTCCGGGAATGTGGGGAGACCAGCGAATCTAAAGACGACTACGCTACACCTCACGCTCATTATCACGCAGTGGTGTAAAAAAAGTGTAAAATCATGATGGTGAACCTCGGCAATTGAACTCCGGCGCTGAACGGGTGGGTCTATAAGTGGCGAACTATCGGCAGTGCTATACTTGCCGCGCTATGAACACCTTGCCGACCCGCGTTCTCAAGATCGATCCTACCTCCCCCGATCCGGCGGTCATTCACGAGGCCGCCGCGCTGATCCGTGCCGGTCAGCTTGTCGCCTTCCCGACGGAAACGGTCTATGGCCTGGGCGCAAATGCGCTGGATGCGCTGGCCGTAGATCGCATTTATCAAGCGAAGGGTCGCCCCGCCACCGACCCGGTGATCGTCCACGTCCAGGCAGCACAGCAAGTGGCTGAACTAACCACCCACATCCCGGATGTGGCCCGGGCGTTGATCGACGCCTTCTGGCCCGGCCCGCTCACGCTCGTACTTTCGCGCGGCCCACGAGTGCCGCCCAACGTCAGCGCCGGATTGCCGACGGTGGCGATCCGGATGCCTGCTCACCCTGTTGCACTGGCCTTGATCACGGCGGCAGGTGTGCCGGTGGCTGCGCCCAGCGCCAATCTGTTCGCGCACCCCAGCCCCACCACAGCGCAGCACGTCCTCCACGACCTGGACGGCAAGATCGCACTGATCCTGGATGCAGGCCCGACTCAGGTGGGCGTCGAATCAACCATCCTGGACATCAGCGCCAATCATCCCCGGCTGCTGCGCCCCGGCGGTGTTTCGCTTGATACACTCAGGCGAATCGTGCCGGAAGTAGAAGTCGTGACGCGCTACGTGCGTGCTGATGAGGGTGCAGTTCCTGCGCCAGGGATGCTGCTCAAGCATTACTCGCCCCGCGCCGAACTACGGCTCTTTGACGGCCCTGATGAAGCCGTGCGGGTTGCGCTGTCACAGGCGGCTGCCGAACTCACTCGACAAGGCTTTCACGTCGGGCTGCTGGTCGCCGACGAAGACCGGGCGGCCCTGTCTTTGCCGGGCGTCTCGCTGGTTTCGCTGGGTTCCCTGGGCGATCTATCCCAGGTCGCACAGCGGCTCTTTGCCGGGCTGCGTGACCTTGACGCGCGCGGCGTCGACGTGATCCTGGCGCGTGCGTACCCACCTGCGGGAATCGGCATGGCTATCCAGGATCGCCTGATTCGCGCAGCGCAAGGACGGGTGACTTACGTTTGAGATTCTAAGCTGTGATCGCATGAATCGCACATGATAACCCACTTTTTCCCATGAAGATGGGCAAAAAGGGGAACGTTAACCGAATTCTATCGGAACTATAAGGGTACTAAAGCGGGCGACAGATACCATCGTTGTGCCAATTCCTCTATAATGCAAGCACAT